>JAKSPD010000039.1 GCA_024405115.1 Lachnospiraceae bacterium | reverse complement strand
TTTCCATCATGAAGGGCCTCATTACTCCGATTTCCATGACGCGGTTTCCCGGTACGTCGCGGTCGTCCCCGAACATTGCCCCGTTATAAAGAAGGTACTTGTTATTGATTCCCGGGTTTCCGTCATCACGTACGAGTATTTCTTTTTCAAAGAAGTATGTGAAGTGTGTCTTATATATCGTTCCGTTTGCCATCTCGTCGGTTACGGGAGTGTCTGCGTTTTCGGAAGCATTGTCACTTTAAAGGGTGGTGTAGGACATGACTGTTTCAGGGGTTGCCTTTTTGTCTATCGAGCTTCCCGTGCTGTGAAGGAAATATCCGTCACCGACATATATTATCGCATGTCCCCTTGAGTTGCCCCTTCTGTATACCACTACGTCACCTGGCAAGCTCCGGCACTTTTATCATCCTCATGGAAGCTCCAGCTCCTTTTTTATGTAATTGAGGACATGCCTTTTGTCAGCCGTCCATAAGGGTGATATGAGAAGCTTTTTAGGAGGATCGCCCGTGAGGCGGTGTACCGTCATGCCCGAAGGAAGAATGTAAAGTATCTTCTTTAAAAGCTCTGTGTATTCTTCGAGGGTGTACTCCCTGATAAGTGACGGGTCGTCACTTACCGCCCCTGCAAGCCTTGTGTTTTTCAGCACCTGGAGTATCTGAATCTTTATGCCGTTTATGAGCGTGACATCTGGAACCGAATGTGAAAAATCAGAAAGATACTGCGCGGTCTCAAGAATCATTTTTTCGTCTTCTCCGGGAAGCCCCACTATCATGTGGACCACTACCTTTATCCCTTCCGAACGAAGCCTTTTTACGGCATCCTCAAATACGGAAAGCGGATAGCAGCGGTTTATGTATCTGGCGGTATCCTCATGCATCGTCTGAAGACCCAGTTCCACATAGACCGGCTTTATCTTATTTAGAGAAGAAAGCATTTTTACCATTTCATCCGGAAGGCAGTCCGGCCTTGTGCCGATGTCAAGAGCCACTATGTCATCACGTGAAATGGCTTCCGTAAATATGGCTTTTAGGCGCTCTATGGGACCGTATGTGTTCGTAAAGGACTGGAAGTACGCCATGTAGCCTGCAAAGCTTTTTGAAAGCTTTTTACTGACAAGAAGCTTTGCGGATTCAATCTGTTCTGAAACAGTCATTGAAAAATCCGTGGCAAAATCCCCGCTCCCGCCTTCGGAACAGAAGATGCATCCCCCGTGACCCACGGTGCCGTCACGGTTTGGACAGGTGCACCCGGTAGAGAGGGCAAGGCGGTACACCTTTCCCCCGAAAGTCTCCTTCATTTCCATGTCAAAGGTTTTCTGTTTCATGTTCCTATCTTAACATGCCTCATAGATTTTTTCATTGATAAATCCGCATTCTTTTAGTAGAATAGAACAAACTTTGTTTTTTTACACTTTAGGAGGAAAGAATATGAAGAAGTTTTTCAATGAGTTTAAGGAATTTGCTATGCGTGGCAACGTTCTCGACATGGCAGTAGGCGTTGTTATCGGCGGCGCATTCGGAAAGATTACGACATCACTCGTAAATGATGTCATCATGCCCCTTGTTTCAATGCTTATCGGTGGAATAGACTTTACTACGTGGAAATGGATTTTAAAGGCAGCCCAGGGAACAGAGGGCGAAGCAGGATATGTGGCAGAAGTTGCAGTTAATTTCGGCAACCTGATTTCAGTCATCCTTGACTTCATCATCATTGCATTCTGCATTTTCCTTATGCTTAAGGGAATAAACAAGATGCATAAGAAAGAGGAAGAGGCTCCCGAGGAGGAGGCACCTGCACCGGAAGAGCCCAAGGCTCCCACAAGCGAGGAACTTTTAACAGAAATCCGTGACCTTCTTGCAGGACAGGATAAGAAGGCAGAATAAGATGGCAAAAAGAAGATTTGGAGACCGTCGTGACGCAAGGTGGGTGCGTGAGGCACCTGCCATGCAGTCGATAATGGCATACATCTGTCCGGACAGGACGGATAACGAGGCATATTTAAAGGAAACCATCGACATCACGGAGCTTAAGAGGTTTCTTGATGAAAAGAATGCGGAGCATCCGGATTATAAGACAACGGTTTTCCACTGCCTTATATTTGCCATCGCAAAGATGATTCATGAGCGTCCCAAGATGAATTACTTCCTCCAGGGGCACCGTATTTATGAGAGAAATGAAATCTCTCTTGCATTTGTATGCAGGCGTAGATTCGTCGATCATTCGGAAGAAGCCCTCATGTTCTTTACCCCAAAGGAAGAGGACACGCTTGACACCTTAAGCTATAAGATAGCGGGCGAAGTACATGAGACAAGAAAGAGTGAGGTGGCTACTGGCGGTATCGATGACCTTCTCAACAAATTTGCCGCCATACCGAGATTCCTGCTGATTCCCATCTTTGGGATTATAAGAAGTCTTGACTTCTGGGGGAAAAATCCGAAGGTGCTTACGGACGGGGATCCGAACTACTCAAGCTGCTTTTTAAGTAACTTAGGTTCAGTGGGATGCGATGCGGTTTATCATCACCTTTCTAATTATGGCACAAACAGCTTTTTTGTGACAATGGGCGTAATGAGAAAGCAGGAGCGTATCAATGAGGACGGCACAAAGGAAATCAGGGATGTCATGGACATCGGCGCCATCGTTGATGAAAGGATTGCTGACGGTTTCTATTTTGCAAGAAGCTTAAAGCTTGTGAAGTACCTGTTCAAAAATCCGGAGCTTATGGAAAAGACACTTTATACCGAAAGCGAATTTGATTATAAGTAATAAATTTCCGAAACCGGTCAGCTGATTTCTGATGGCCGGTTTCCCAGGTGGTTATAGTAAGGAAAAAATCATGGCAAAAATGTGGGCCGGAAGGACTTCCGGCGAAACAAATCAGATAGCGGATGATTTCAATGCCTCCATAAGCGTTGACAAAAGGATGTACCGTGAGGACATCACGGGCAGCATGGCACATGCGGCCATGCTTGCAAAACAGGGCATCCTCACGAAAGAGGAGGCGGATGTCATAATTGACGGACTTTCAGGAATCTTAAGTGACCTGGACAGCGGTGCCCTTATCATCGGCACCGAGGATGAGGACATCCACATGTTCGTGGAGAGGATACTCACTGAGAGGACGGGAGCATACGGAAAGAAGCTTCATACCGCGAGAAGCCGCAATGACCAGGTTGCCCTTGACATAAGGATGTACCTCCGTAATGTCTGTGACGAGGACATTGAACTTTTAAAGGAACTCTGTGCGGTCATCACGGATAAGGCGGAGGAGTATGAAAAGGCGGTAATGCCCGGTTACACTCATCTCCAGAGGGCACAGCCCATTCTTTTTGCACATCAGCTTTTAGCTTATGCGCAGATGTTTCTCCGTGACATCGGGAGGCTTTCCGACTGCCGTAAGAGGATGAATGTATCACCCATCGGTTCATGTGCACTTGCAGGAACCACCTATGATACTGACAGGCGCTTTGAGGCGGAAAAGCTTTCATTTGACGACATTGCACAAAACTCGATTGACGGAGTTTCGGACAGGGACTTCTGCGTGGAATACCTGAATGCGGCAGCAACCATCATGATGCACCTGTCACGCTTTTCAGAGGAACTGGTGCTCTGGTCAAGCTGTGAGTTCGGGTTCATCACCATAGATGACGCATTCACGACCGGCTCATCCATAATGCCCCAGAAAAAGAACCCCGACATGGCGGAATTATGCCGTGGAAAGACGGGACGTGTCTATGGAGACCTCATAGCACTGCTGACAGTACTTAAGGGACTTCCGCTTGCATATAATAAGGACATGCAGGAGGATAAGGAACCCGTATTTGACGCCGTTGACACGGTGAAGAACTGCCTGCTTGTATTCACGCCAATGCTTGCAACCATAAAGGTCCATGAGGACAGGATGATGGAGGCTGCAAAGGGCGGCTTCATAAATGCAACCGACCTTGCGGATTACCTTGTGGGCAAGGGAGTTCCCTTCAGGGATGCATACAAGGTATCAGGACGCGCGGTGGCACTCTGCATAGAAAAGGCTCTTACCCTTGAGTCGCTTCCGCTTTCAGACTATAAGGAGCTTGACGCACACATTGATGATGACGTGTACGGGTTCATAGATCTTTACATCTGCGTGGTGAAGCGTATCTCGGAAGGCGGCACAGGACCTGATTCCGTAAAAAAACAGATTGAATGGGTAAGGAATAAGATTAGTTTATGAAAAAAAGAGTTTTAGCAGTATTATTTGTATTTTGCATCATGAGTATGATGCTCACGGGATGCTCATCAAAGACAAGATTTTCGGATCTTGACGCCGTAATGGCAAAGGATACCATCATAAAGACGTTTGGCAGCAACTATGAGATAACGACCGCGCAGGACAGGATGGTCTACAGGAACTTAAGACTTATCGAGGCCCTTCCCGGAGGACTTGAGACAAAGCTTCAGTTCTTCCTTGACGGGGAGAACACATATGCATTTGCCTACTATATTTATGATGATGCTGAAAACAACTTTGAAAAAGTAAAGGCGGAATTTGACAGGACCTATGGTGAATCCGTTCCTGGTGAACAGGAAAACACCCTTCTGTGGAAGAAGGGTGAGAGAGAGGTTTCACTTTCCAAGAATGCTGATTATATCGTTGCGGGAATGTATTAAGTGTTAAAGAATTCCTTCGCAAAGTTGAGGAAGGTGTTTTCATCCTCAGTGAGGACGTGACCAGCGTCCCAGAAGATATAGTGCGAAAGCGTGGATTCCGGATAACTTACCGGTACATAACGCATTGAGGAATCTTCCGAGCGGCTTGTGTATTCTGTACTGAACGCTATGCCACGGTGCTCTAAAACCATCTGGCGGCGGAGCATGTAGG
This sequence comes from Lachnospiraceae bacterium, assembly GCA_024405115.1. Taxonomy (GTDB): domain Bacteria; phylum Bacillota; class Clostridia; order Lachnospirales; family Lachnospiraceae; genus Avilachnospira. The sequence continues at coordinate 9,334 of JAKSPD010000039.1, read as the reverse complement.
AGCATTCATAAAGGTTGCCTTTTGATACGCCTGCAGCGTCCAGAAGTTCAGTGGCAGTACGGTGCAGGGACATGTCAGCAACCGGAAGAAGAAAGTTTTCATCAGATATTTCGCGGAGGTCAATTTCTTCGCAGCCGGCCAGCCTGTGGTCATTCGGGACCATCAGGACGGGCCGGTCTTTTTTTATGAGTATTGAGGAATTAAAGACATTTGAGGAGTGCCTCGGGAGGTCATCCTTTTCAGCTAAAAGGAAATTGAAACGCGGGAAGATGGATTCCTCGGGGATTTCCTTTAATTTTACGCTTGTGTTCGATATGGTGATGTGCGGGTATTCAAATGAGAAGGCACTTAAGAGTCCCACCCACAGGTTTGAGGTGGTGGCGGCCACGCGGACATGATGGCGGCCTTTTTCCGAAAGGCTTAAAAGCTCCGCCTTTCCGGCATCAAGGCTTGTGAGCGCCTGGTTTACATAACGAAGAAATATCTCGCCCTCGGGACTTAATGTAATCGAGTTTCCCGTACGCGTGAACAGCTTCGTACCCAGTTCCTTTTCAAGCCTTCCTATAGTGGCGGAAAGACCCGGGGCGGAAATGTAAAGCTTTTTGGCAGCAGTGGAGATTTTACCGCACTGTGCCACTTCCCTGAAATATTTAAGCTGCAGTAGTTCCATATCGTCACCTCCGACTTAAGGTTATCACATTCCACATTAACTTTCAAGTTATGCTTATGAACAAGAAATATAATTGTGGTAAGTACTTTTAGGTTGTATGATTTACGCGGATTAGACTGTGGAGGGATAATTATGAATATCTCAGACCAATACATTGACCGCCTTATGGAGGCGGCTGCAGAAAACAGTGATGAAAAGAAGGCTGAGGCAAGAAAGTGCCTTCTCGACTTCGCGGGGGCCGCACTGGGCGGTGCATCAGTATTAAGGGAGAAGGAAGATGCGTTCCTTTCGCTGCAGCCTCCGTGTGAAGGCGCAACGGTGATCAACCTCGGAAGAAAGGCTTCACTTCAGAATGCCGCTCTTTTAAACGGAATGAGCGCACATGTCTTCGACATCGATGATGGAAACCGTCTTACTTCCATCCACCTCGGGGCACCCATCATTTCAGCGATACTTTCAGTAGCTGAATGGCGCGGGCTCACAGTAGGAGATGTGCTTCGCGGAATCATAGTCGGATACGAGGCTGCAAACCGCATGGGTAAGTGCATACAGCCACATCACAGGAAGAGAGGCTTTCACGCTTCAGGAACCTGTGGAACAATCGGCGCGGCGCTTGGCGTTGCGGCAGCCCTTTCTTATGACCGTGAAAAAATGAAGACGACGCTTTCAGCTGCATGTACATCGGCGGCAGGCCTTCTCGAGATGCAGGAAAACGTTTCACTTCTAAAGCCCATGAACATCGGCCGTGCGGCCCATGACGGGGTGACCGCGGCCATGATGGCTGATGCCGGCTTTCTGGGACCCGTTGATCCCTTATGCGGAAAGTTCGGTTTCATCTCGGCTTACGCTGATAACTACAATACTGATTTCCTCACGACGGAAAATCTTCCTGATGGGCTTACCGTTCTCGGAAGCTACCATAAGATCCATGCCTCATGCCGCCATACCCACGGCGCAGTTGATGCAGCCAGGGAAATCATGAAGGGACATGACGCAAAGGACGTACGGCACGTAAGCATAAGGATGTACGAACAGGGCATCAAGGGACATGACCATACTGAGGTCGCAAGCCCCGTGTCCGGAAAGATGAGCGTGCCATTTGCCGTGGCAATGGCAATAGTCCGTGACAGCGTGGGATTCTCGGATTTCACCGAGGAGAACATATTTAACAGTGAAATCCAGAGGATATGTAAGGCTTCGGAAGTCATATGCGATGATGCACTTACTGCCCAGGCACCCGGGATAAGGGAGCAGATAGTGACAATTGACTTTGCTGACGGTACAAGTGAGACAAAGTCCGTCAAGTATCCAAAGGGAGAACCTGAGTATCCGCTTACCGACGAGGACATAAGAAGAAAGGCAAGGGACCTTGCACTCTGCGGCGGAATACCTGAGGAAAGAATCAGCACGATCAGTGACATCACACTTACGGCTGCAGAGGATCTGCCGATAGGCGGCCTGATAAATAAACTGGCGTAATAAAAGCTAAATCATCAGATCTTGTATGAAATGGGCTTACAGACATGGTTTCCTACAAGAAAATTGTATGAAATGTGGCCGGCAGTGGGTGTTTCCTACAAATTTTGCCCGGGAAATTGTATGAAACATACCGGAGTGACTCAGGAACTACAATTAATTCTTTGAAAATGACTGTTTTTTATGAAAAAATTGTATGAAAAGCATACACTGACATGAAAGACTACACAATCTGATGAATTCAAAACTTAATACTCTAAAATCAATGTAAAATATTTATATAAGGAGAAGAAAGATGAGTGATTTTAAACCGAAAAAGTTCGGATGCGGACGTTACATCCAGGAGCCCGATGCATATAAGTGCCTTGCAAGGGAAGTTGAGTTTTTAAAGGGAACAAAGGCCATCGTAATTGCAGGTCAGAAGGGATTTGACGCTGCAGGTTCAAGAATTGACGAGTCATTAAAGGAAGCAAACATTCCCTACGCTTTTGCACCTCTTAAGACTGACGTTACCTACGACACACTTGCTGACATTTCAGAGAGAATCGTGCCCGCAGAAAAGGCTGACATCGTAATTGCAACAGGTGGCGGAAAAGCCATGGACATGGCTAAGGCTGTTGCCAATAAGTGCGGCATCCCGATCATCTGCATGCCCTCATCTCTCGGAACCTTCAACTGCTGGAGTGCAATGAGCGTTATGTACACACCTGAGCATAAGCCCCTTGACCGTATCTGGCATGAAAGGGAGAACGACTGCGTCATCCTTGACACACAGCTTCTTGCTGAGGAGCCCGTTAAGAACTTTGCTTCAGGTATGGCTGACTGCCTCGCAAAGTACATCGAGACAGGCTTCATGCTTGAGACAAAGAACGTAAATACAATGCCCGCTGACATGTACACAAGTAAGATCATGGCACAGGCAACAAACGATATCTGCATGAACAAGGGTGAGAAGGCTTACCGTGACTGTATCGCAAAGACCCCCTCACAGGAGTTTGAGGACTGCGTATTCGCAGTTGTTGCAACCACAGCTATCGCGGCAGCGGCTAACTACGCAAATAAGAATGCACTTTTAGGTTCAGCTAAGGCATCCGGAGCTGTTAACGGATGTTCATTCGCACACGGCCTTTACTATGCGGCAAGAAAGATGTACACAGAAGAGTGCTGGGGATATCTTCACGGTGAAATCGTGGGACTCGGATTAAGGGCTGAGATGGTCGTTTATGACCGCAGCGAATTTGAGACCAAGAACCTCTGCCGTTTCCTCGATGCAATCGGACAGCCGAAGACCCTTAAGGAGATCGGCATGAGGACCGACGACAAGTCACTCAACGAACTTACCGACTGCATCATGACAGTATGGGGCAAGCATCCTGACTGGCACCGCGACATCATCTACCGCGGTCTGCAGGAGATCAAAGAGTAATTTCATAATATACGCCGTTTGGGAAGGCAGCTGTAAGCACTCCCGCTTGAGCTCATTCTTTACAGTTGCCATTCCCTGACGGCTTAACTTAGGAGAAACGTACTATGATGACAGAAAAATTGATCCATCCCATGATTGAGGACTATGCCGAGTATTTAAAGGACGAATCCAGAAGCGTGGGAGAGGCTGAATCTATTTCCTTCCCGCAGAGCGAGGAAGAGGTTCGCGCCATCATGAAAGAGGTTTATGCAAAGGGTGAGAAGATCACCATCCAGGGTGCACGCACAGGCCTTGCAGCTGCAGCCGTACCGCACGGCGGACACATCATGAACCTCATGAAGCTTAATAAGACCCTTTCAATGAGAGAGGATGAAAACGGAAAGTTCTACGTTACAGTTGAACCCGGCACCATCCTTTCACAGCTTAAGAAGTCAATTGAGTCAAGAAAGTTTAATACAACGGACTGGAGCGATGATGCAAAGAAGACCTTCATCAGATTTGCGCAGGCTCCCGAGCAGCTTCTTACCCCGGACCCGACTGAGTCATCAGCCGCAATCGGAGGTCTTGTTGCATGCAATGCATCAGGCGCCAGAAGCTATCTTTACGGACCCACAAGAGGCAGGGTGACAGCACTCCGCATCGTTCTTACTGACGGGGATGTCATCGATGTTAAGCGTGGAGAGACCTTCGCTAAGGGACGTGAGCTCACACTTACCACTGAAGGCGGAAGGACCATTAATGTACAGCTTCCGACTTACCAGCTTCCGAAGACAAAGAATGCTTCAGGCTACTATGTTGACGATGACATGGATGCCATCGATCTTTTCATCGGTTCAGACGGAACACTGGGCGTAATCACACAGGTTGAGCTTGAGCTTCTTCCCATGCCCGCAACCATCTGGGGCGTCACCTGCTTCTTCACAAAGGAGACAGAAGCTGTAAAGTTTGTTGATGAAGTAAGAAACAACATCACAAGGCTTGCATCACTTGAGTTCTTTGACGGTAAGGCCCTTGCACTCTTAAGAAAGCAGAAGGCTGAAAGTACCGCTTTTGCACAGCTTCCCGTAATTGATCCGTCATATGACAGTGCAGTATATACTGAAATCCAGTGCGACACTGATGATGAGGCAAAGGAAAGACTCTTTGCAATAGGTGAGGCAATGGAGCGCTGCGGCGGTTCCGAGGAAAATACCTGGGTGGCAAGAAATGCTTCCGAGAGAGATATCCTCTATTTCTTCCGTCACGCAACACCTGAGTCAGTAAATATGACAATCGACCGCAGAAAGAAGATTGACCCGATCATCACTAAGCTTGGTTCAGACATGTCCGTTCCGGATAAGTATCTTGCGGAAGTAATTGACATGTACAATAAGACCATTGAGGAAGAGGGACTTGAGGCAGTCAAGTTCGGCCACATCGGTAATAACCACCTTCATGTTAACATCCTTCCGAGAAGCGGAGAGGAGTATAAGCGCGGCAAGGAACTCTTTAAGAAGTGGGCTGCAAAGGTAACTGAAATGGGCGGAGCGGTATCAGCTGAGCACGGCGTAGGAAAGCTTAAGGCTGATTTCCTCATGATCATGTACGGTGAGGACCACATTAAGGAAATGGCAGAACTTAAGGCTGCATTTGACCCGAAGGGAACAATTGGAACAGGAAATCTCTTTACTCCTATCGTTAAAGGAGGTGCTTTCTGATGAAATATATCGTTTGCATTAAGCAGGTACCGAGTACAAATGAAGTGCGTCTTGATCCTGAGACACATGCCATAATCCGTGACGGAAGACAGTCCGTAATCAATCCTTTTGACCTTTATGCCGTTGAGCTTGCAAAGCGTTTAAAGGAAAAGACAGGCGGAACACTTACCGCACTTTCAATGGGTATTCCTGCAACTGAAAGACTTCTCCGTGAGGCGGTAAGCCGTGGCGCGGATGATGCCGTGCTTCTTACAGACCGCGCATTTGCAGGGTCTGATACACTTGCAACGTCATATGCAATTTCACTTGGCGTAAAGGCCGTGGGAGGAGCTGACCTCATTCTCTGCGGAAAGATGGCCGTTGACGGCGATACAGCACAGATCGGACCTGAGCTTGCAGAGACTTTGGGGATTCACCACGTGACAGACGTATGTGAGGTTCTTGACATCACTGAAAAAGACATCACGGTAAAAAAGCTTACAGAGGCTGGAACCGTTACCTTAAAGGTTTCCTTCCCTGCCGTAATTACTGTTGTAAAAGACATCGTGCAGCCCGGACTTCCCTCAATTGCAGGTGTAAGAAAGAGCATGGATGCACCGTTTACCGTATTTACCGCAGCTGAGGCTTCAGCAGATACGGCACGTACCGGATTTGCGGGTTCACCCACAAACGTTGTTAAGACCTTTACTCCCGAAGGACGTACGGAAGCAGTGCCCGTGGCAGCTTCTGATGCCGCGGAGTTTATTCTTAATGCCATAAAGGAGGTGCGCTGATATGGGAAGAATAGTAATTGATCCTGCAAAGTGCATGGGCTGCGGCGCATGTGTAAGGACCTGTACCGCAGGTGCACTTTCAATGAATGAAAGCGACGAGGCAAAGAACAGGCTTCACCGTATCGCCGTTATAGATGCCGGACTCTGCACCTTATGTTCTTCATGTGTTTCAGGCTGTAAGTTTGATGCAATTAAGATGGAGACCGAAAAGGCTGCAGTTACCGATTATCATGGAGTGATGGTGTTTGCGGAGCAGACAGAGGGTGAATTCCTTCCCGTTGCCTTTGAACTTTTAGGAAAGGGCCGCGAACTCAGTGATGACCTTAACGTTAAGCTTATGGCCACATACTTTACCGCAAAGACAACCGACGAGGAAATAAATAAAGAGGCAGCAGCGCTTATCAAGGCGGGTGCTGATACGGTTTTTGCTGTTAAGGAAAATGAAAAGGCAGTAAAGCTTGAGGAGTCATTTGCTGAAAGAATCTGTGCCATTGTTGAAAGAGAAAAGCCTGAAATCCTTCTTACCGGAGCAACGATGTTCGGGCGTTCACTTGCACCGAGGGTGGCAGCCAACTTAAAGACCGGACTTACCGCGGACTGTACAGTTCTCAACATAGATAAGGAAACAGGCCTTTTACAGCAGACAAGACCTGCATTCGGCGGAAACCTCATGGCTACGATCATCTGCCCGAAGAACCGTCCCCAGATGGCTACCGTACGTCCCGGAATCATGATTGCATCTCAGAAAGATGAGACACGTAAGGGAGAAGTCGTAATTGAAAATACTGAGGCCTCATCAGTTGCAGGAATTGAAATCCTCGAGGCTGTTAAGGCTGCAAAGACAGAATCCATAAAGGATGCAAAAATCATCATCGACTGTGGAAGGGGAATCGGATCAAAGAAGAATCTTAAGATGGTTAAGGAACTCTGCGAGAAGCTCGGAGCCGCTTACGGATGTTCAAGACCCCTTGTGGATACCGGTATGTGTGAGTATCCGCATCAGGTGGGCCAGACGGGGTGTACCGTTGCTCCTGATCTCCTCATTACTCTTGGAGTATCGGGTGCCATCCAGCACCTTGCAGGTATTTCAAATGCAAAAAAGATCATAGCAGTCAATACTGATCCTGACGCACCGATCTTTACCGCCGCACACGTTAAAATAGTAGCTGACTGCATGGATGTGGTTAAGGATATGCTGGCAAATATTTAACATTGGTTGTGCATATTTAATAAGAATTTATGAATAAATTGAGCAGATTGCTTAAATCGTTCAAAGTTTGTTCATAATTCTTGACGAACTGTTAACAATGGTGATATACTCGCCGTGTTATGAGCAGAAAATGCTCTCAAACAAATTTTTCAGGAGGAAACAAAATGAAGAAGTTACTTGCTATGCTTCTCGCTACAGCTATGGTACTCGGACTCGTTGCATGTGCATCACAGCCCGCAGCTACACAGGCTCCCGCAACAGAGGCAGCTACAACAGCAGCAACACAGGCAGCAACAACAGCAGCAGCTACAACAGCAGCAGCTACAACAGCAGCAGCTACAGAGGCAGCTACAGAAGCTGCTCCCGCTACCATCACAGAAGTAGTTTACTACTGCTCAGTTGGTGCTTATCTCTTCACTCTTCAGGAAGAGATCGACAAGTGGAATGCCGGTGAAGGAAAAGACAAGGGTGTTTACCTTAACCTCATCTCCAACATCAACACTTACTCAACAGACCTTCAGGCTCTTCTTGAGGCAGGTACACACTATGATCTTATCGACGTAAATACCTCTCATCAGGACTGGATCGAGAAGGGTTGGGTAATGGATCTTCGTACCATCGACGATGCTGAGCTTCAGGACCTCATCAAGTCTTATGAGCCCTACATCCAGAAGGGAATCAACATCCAGGCTGATCATCTCCATGCTCTTCCGCTCGAAGTTGTTCCGATCAAGATGGCTGTTAACACAGACCTCTTCGAGAAGAACGGTCTTGAGCTTCCCAAGACCTGGGCTGACGTTTATGAGTGCGCTAAGGTCATCACCGAGAATGGTAACGGAACAGAGTTCGGTTACGGTGCTACCACTTGGGGATCACTTTGGTCACGTCTTACCTTCAAGGCTTCTATGAGCTCAACCGGTAAGGCTTGGTGGGATCCCAACACTGAGACATATGACTGGTCACAGTTCAAGGTACCCGCAGAGACAGTTAAGAAGATGTTCGAAGACGGCTATACACTTGGTATGGACGACCTCGCTATCGACCCCATCCGTGCTCAGTTCGCAGAGGGCGTTGTAGGTATGTTCCCTGCTCCGTCATATGACTACGCTGTTTACACATCACAGTTCCCCGCAAAGTGCAACTGGACAGTTATCGATATGCCCACCATCGAAGAAGGCGAAGCTCCTTATAAGGGAGTTTACCTTGACAGAACCGGATGCTCTATCGACCAGGTTGCTTACGAGGCAGCTGACGACGTTAAGAAGGCAGCTATCGTTGATGCATTCATCTTCCTTAACTCAGATTACCTCAATGGTAAGATCTATGAGTCAGGCGGAATGATCCCCTACAAGGCTGACGTTATCGCAGCAGCTACTCCCAACGCTGACCTTGGTCCGCAGTGGGCACTCTTCGGAGATATCACCAACTACACATCAATGTCACTCTTCCCGGATTCACTTATTCCGCTTGAGGGAGACAAGGCTAACATATGCTTCCAGAACTGGTGCCATACTCCTGGACAGGCATTCGAAGATGTAGTTGCTGACCTCGTTGAGCGTTACAACGCAGCATATGCAGAGCTTAAGGAAGATGGAGACATCGACCTCAGCGCATATGTATACACATATGATATCAAGAGATAATCTCTTTTGAATATTGTGTAAATTATGGGTCCCGGCCTTTTGGCCGGGACTTTTTTTGCTTAAATAAATAAATCAGTAAAAGTGTTTTTTTCTCCCCAAAAAGTCACTACGTGACTTTTTATGGGGCACATCCTCAAAACACTTTTACTGATTCTTATTTGCACTAAAAAGAAATAATCTGAAGGCGAAATTAAACACTCTCAGAAGTCTGCGTTGTGCACAAGATTAAGCTCGCTTCGCATCCGCGGGAAAGTGTTTATTGCTTATCAAGTTATGATAAAAAATTTCGGGAAAGTGTTTTTTACATAAATATTCAATTATGTTATCGAGCATAACTTTCAAGTTAATCTTCAAAACTTATTTAATAATTGTTACAAATAAACGCGGGTGGTAATATAGGCTACGATAAGGAGGTCTGTGAACTTATGGTAGTAAAAGA
>JAKSPD010000038.1 GCA_024405115.1 Lachnospiraceae bacterium | reverse complement strand
CATATGCCTCGGGGAACTCCTCTTCCATCTGCTTGATGGGCATGGGAGTACGAACGCCTGCTACAACGTCCTCGCCCTGTGCGTTCTTTAAGAACTCACCCATGAGCTTCTTTTCTCCTGTAGCGGGGTCACGTGTGAAGGCAACACCGGTACCGGAATTATTGTTGAGGTTGCCAAATACCATGGGCATTACGGATACTGCTGTTCCCCAGCTGTAGGGGATGTCGTTGTCACGACGGTATACGTTAGCTCTGGGGTTATCCCATGAACGGAATACTGCTTCGATGGCTTCCTTTAACTGAACAACGGGATCTGTGGGGAAGTCTTCACCAAGCTGCTTCTTATACTCAGCCTTGAACTCCTCAGCAAGGTCCTTAAGGTCAGCTGCCGTAAGCTCAACGTCGAACTCAACACCCTTCTTGGCCTTCATCTCATCGATAAGAGCCATGAAGTACTCTTTGCCTACGCCCATTACAACATCCGAGAACATCTGGATGAAACGGCGATATGAATCATATACGAAACGCTCGAACTTAGGATCGGGGTTGCCGGCGATCATGGCCTTGACAACATCATCATTAAGTCCAAGGTTAAGGATGGTATCCATCATTCCGGGCATTGAAGCACGGGCACCTGAACGCACTGAAACAAGAAGCGGGTTCTCAAGATCTCCGAACTTCTTGCCGTTGATCTCCTCGATCTTGGCAACAAATTCCATTACCTGACCCATGATTTCCTCATTGATCTTGCGTCCGTCCTCATAGTACTGTGTGCAGGCTTCAGTAGTAACTGTGAAACCCTGAGGAACAGGAAGACCGATCTTGGTCATTTCTGCAAGGTTTGCTCCCTTACCGCCAAGGAGCTCACGCATGTTTGCATTACCCTCAGTAAATAAATAGACCCATTTTTTTGCCATAAATTTTCTCCTTTATGTTTGATTACAATGTTTACACAACAAATATAGATGCGTGTTTCCGCGCACTCTGTATTATTTTAAACAATCCCTGCAGTTTGTGCAAGGAATATGTTGTTTTTTTTAAAAAACTTATGTGTTTTTACACCTTGAACCTGTATCCCACACCCCAGATGGTATCAATGAACTGCGGCTTTGACGGATTCATCTCGATTTTTTCACGAAGCTTTTTTACATAAACCGTAACGGAGGATGTCTCGCCCATCGACTCCGCCTCCCATACCTCCCGGAACAGCTCATCCTTTGTGAACACACGGTTGGGGTTTTCAGCAAGGAACAGAAGCAGATCGTATTCTTTTCCCGTAAGTATCTTTTCCTCACCGTCCACGAATACGCGCCTTGCCTGTTTGTCAATCTTCAGCCCGTGTATCTCGATGACATCATGTGCGGGCTTTGCCGCACTCATCAGCCTTTCATAACGTGTAAGATGTGCCTTCACCCTGGCAACCAGTTCAGAAGGAGAGAACGGTTTTGTGATATAATCATCAGCCCCAAGTCCAAGCCCAAGTATCTTGTCGACGTCATCCTTTCTGGCCGTGACCATAAGAATGGGAATGTTGCATTCTCCGCGAAGCTGCTTTAAAACCTCGAACCCGTCCATTTCCGGCAGCATGACGTCAAGGATTATAAGGTCATACCCATTTTCCGAAACCTTTTTCAGACCCTCAAATCCGTCACCCGCAATATCCACATCGTAATCCGAAACCTCAAGATAGTCTCTTTCCAGTTCCGCAATGCTTAAATCATCTTCAATTATCAGTATCTTTTTTGCCATCACTCAATTTTCCTCAAGATAAAATGCTGTGAAAGTCCTTCACCAAGTCCGCCGGATGCCCATATGTTTCCGCCATGATCTTCAATAATCTTTTTGGCTATTGAAAGCCCGATACCACTTCCGCCCTCGGCAGTCCCGCGGCTTGCATCCGTGCGGTAGAACCTGTCATATATCTTTAAAAGGTCCTGTTTATCAACCCCACGTCCGTTGTCCGCCATGTCACACTGAACAAAATCACCTGTGTCAGAAAGGGTTATGGAAATCTTTCCGTCATCCTTGTCCATATATTTCACGGAATTGCTTATTATGTTGTTGATAACCTTTTTCAGCTGCTCCGGGTCTGCGATGACCTTCACGTCGTCACGCACTGAAGCAGAATAAGAAAAATCAAATCCTTTGCTTTCAAGGTCCATCCTTATCTCGTCAGCACAGTCATCAAAGAATCCTTTAACGGGAAGCTTTCTGAAAGCATACGGGATCTTATTGGTATCAACCTTCGAATAAAATGACAGCTCGTCGATGAGACGTGTCATTTCTTCTGCTTTTGCATGAATGGTCTTCAGGTATTTCTCCTGCTTTTCAGGTGTATCGGCAACGCCGTCCAGGATACCCTCAGAATAGCCACGGATTGTCGTTATGGGGGTTTTCAGGTCATGGGCAATGTTTCTTATCAGTTCCCTGGATTCATTGTCCATGGTGATTTTCTGGTTCTGCGATTCCTTTAACCTTATCCTCATTTCCTCAAAGCTTCTTACAAGTTCCCCGAGCTCTGATGATGATTCGGACTCAAGTGTGAAATCCAGATCGCCGTCCTTTATTTTCCTGGTTCCTTTTTTAAGTTCATTCAAAGGCCTGATCATGGTCTCATAAGCCCACAGGAAAACAACTCCCGCCAGTCCAAGCATTATAATGAAGTTCTGACCGAAAGTGGTGATTCCCGTCATTACCATACGCATCAGCACCAGTGGAACGAGTACCGCTATTACAAATATTAATACTATCTGGGTAAACAGTTTCATCTTGTTATTCCAATAATTGACAAAATCCGGCTGTCCGCCTCATGATAAAACTGACCCCGGAAAAACCGGGGTCATTGATTGTTTTGTCTTAGAAATCGAACTTGTCAGCGAAGTATGTGTCAAGGTCTTCGATCTTCACCCTCTCCTGCTGCATTGTGTCACGGTTACGGATAGTTACTGAACCATCTGTCTCTGAGTCAAAGTCGTATGTGATGCAGAACGGTGTTCCGATCTCATCCTGACGACGGTATCTCTTACCGATTGATCCGCGGTCATCGAATTCACAGTAGTACTTGTTTGTAAGATGATCAAAGATCTTCTCTGCGCCCTCGTTGAGCTTCTTTGAAAGCGGAAGCACGGCTACCTTTACAGGAGCAAGTGCGGGATGGAATCTCATGACGGTTCTCTTGTCGCCGCCGGGAAGTTCCTCTTCGTCATAAGCTGCGCAGAGGAATGCAAGAACAACACGGTCAGCTCCAAGTGACGGCTCAACAACGTAAGGAACATACTTCTCACCGGTCTCGTCATCATTGTATGTAAGGTCTTCCTTTGAAAGGTTCATGTGCTGGGTCAGGTCGTAATCAGTACGGTCTGCGATTCCCCAAAGCTCACCCCATCCGAAGGGGAACATGAACTCAAGGTCTGTGGTAGCCTTTGAGTAGAAGCAGAGCTCCTCAGGGCTGTGGTCACGTGCACGGAGGTCCTCTTCCTTGATACCAAGTGAAAGAAGCCAGTTGATGCAGTACTGTCTCCAGTAGGTGAACCACTCAAGGTCTGTTCCGGGCTTGCAGAAGAACTCAAGCTCCATCTGCTCAAACTCACGTGTACGGAAAGTGAAGTTTCCGGGAGTGATCTCGTTACGGAATGACTTACCGATCTGGCCGATACCGAAGGGGAGTTTCTTTCTCGAAGTACGCTGTACGTTCTTGAAGTTTACGAAGATACCCTGTGCCGTCTCGGGACGGAGATATACAGTGTTCTTTGCATCCTCGGTTACGCCCTGGAATGTCTTGAACATGAGGTTGAATGAACGGATGTCTGTCCAGTCATGCTCTCCGCATGTGGGGCAGGGAATGTTATTGTCTTCGATGAACTGCTTCATCTGTTCCTGGGTCATGGCATCAGCTGAACCGCCGGGAATCTCAACGCCCTTTTCTGCACACCAGTCTTCGATGAGCTTGTCTGCACGGAAACGCTCGTGGCACTTTTTGCAGTCCATAAGGGGATCAGAGAATCCTGCAAGGTGTCCTGAAGCAACCCATGTCTGGGGATTCATAAGGATGGCACAGTCAACACCAACGTTATATTTTGAACCCTGGACAAATTTCTGCCACCAGGCGCGCTTTACGTTATTCTTAAGTTCAACACCCAGGTTGCCGTAATCCCATGTATTAGCAAGGCCGCCGTAAATTTCTGAACCGGGATAAATGAATCCCCTGTTCTTGCACAATGCAACTATGTCATCAAGCTTAATTTTTGATCTGTCCATGATAGCCCTCTTTCTTTAATTAATATCTAAAAGTGAAGTATACATTAAACACAAGGTAAATTCAATCAGAATTTCTCTGAAACACAAAATCGCAGCTACTGTTTTTAAGTGGTTTTTCAAGCGATTTTAATTATATTTTAGCAGGCTGTGAAGAAATATGACATTGCCAGAAGATCTGCCGCACCACCCGGACTGATGTTTTCCTCCATGTACTGCCTGTCAAGACGCGTCATTTCCGAAAGAACGTCATCTCGTGAAGCTTTAAACGGCTCAATCGCCGATGCCTCAGCTCTTACGGCTTCCGCCCGCTCCTTTCCCACGCGCCTTACGATGTTTGAATCCAGGGTCTGCGACATTATATCGCATAAAAGCCTTACCCCTTCAGTGTTGAGGTCCTCCGCTATTCCATTCATGTTTCTGAATCTAATAAGCTTTTCACATGCATTTCTTACCGAGGGATAACCATTCATTACCTCACGGCGTATGCCCTCAGAACCATTTTCCATTTGTGAACATATCATCCCGGAAAGTTCCAGTACCTTTTCCGGGTCATCCGGAAACGCTGGATTTTCCTTATAAAGCATTCCGCATGAAGCACAAATTACACCAAAACTGAATATCGCACCTTTATGTGTATTGACGCCGTCTGTAGCTGAATACATCTTTTCTTCAGCCTTTAACCCAAGCGGTCTGAGGGCAGGAAGAACGATTTCAGCAGGAGAATCCGAAAGCTCGATGCCTTTTAGCACACAGTCCCTGAAATAAGGAGTTATCGCGACAGCCGAATCAAAAAACGTCGTTATGTCCATGTCCTTATGGGCACCGTTATTTTCTGCATCCACAAGGCCCGGCTTCGGAGTTGTCATCACCTCATAAAGGAGTGACCTTAATACCTTTATTGCAGTTAAACCGGCAAAAGCTATAGCTTCATCACGGCTTCCTATGGCACTATTCTTTAAAATTTCATTCCTGATCTCTTCAGAGTCAAGAATTATGTCAACCACTCTTTTAAGCACTTCCGGTACCTTATGACGTGCTGCCCTAAGGCATGTAAAGGCAGGCATACCGCATATGAGACAGGTCCGCTCCGGTTCAGAAAGTCCCTTTCTGCTTATCTTTTCAGGATAACCGTCTTCACCCTTAAAAAGTACGTCAATGTCAAAAAGCCTTCCCTCTTTTGATCCGTTTTCAACGCCCACCATAAGTGACTTTACTTTTCTGGCATCAGCTTCCTTTTCACTTATAAAGGCGTAATACTCATATCCGGCATATGTCTCCTCCGAATCTTCTTTTTCGGGAACCAGGCCGTTTTCCAGAAGCACTTCCCGGATTCTTCTTTTTCCCATCACAAACAGAAGCCTGTAAAGCTCCGAAAGCTTTACAGGTCCCGGTATATTAAGCGTGAAGCAGATGAGTGTTCCTCCGTCTTTAAGGAATTCCTTCTGTTTTTCAGCCCTTTTTTCTTTTGCTTCTAAAATTTTGAATATATGTTCCGTATTCATCAGTAGTTCTTAAGATGCAGGTCCTCTTCCTTTTTCCCGTAAAGTATATACGGGCACTGTCCTCCCACCTGGACATCATAAAGAACCCCGCCGTCTTCTGCACGGTATGCCCTTCTTATGTGTCCGTAGGTCCTGTCGCCGCGGTGCTGAAAATAAACAAGATCATTCTTTTTAAAGAGCCCGTCATATACCTCTTCCGGTAGCTTCTCCTTTTTCTTAAACGGCCAGATCATCACTGCCTCCTAATCTATAAATACTCCGCCGAATTAAACTTTTGCGGAACCTCCCTGTTGAAAAGATGTGCCACGTTAACGATGAAACTTCCTGCATCAGCCTCTTTCCAGACTTCCTGCGAAAAAAGCCTTGAAAGCGGGCTTCTGATCACATACTGCCACTGTAATGAACTTTCGTTGTCTTCATCTTCAGGCCCGAGGGTATATGTTCCTTCCTGCACCAGAATGCGCAGTTCGTAAATGCGCCTTATGAGCATGGGAGGAAGTAAATGTTCCGAAAGGGCGTCAAGGGCGACATATATGAGGTTGAGCATGTTTTTCGCGTCCTGCTCAGTCATTCCCTCTCTTGCAAAATGGTCCGCCACCTCAAGAAGATAGCTTCCGTAAAACGCCGTATCAGGGTTGAGCGGTATTCCCTCAAAAGATTCTATCACCTTTATTCCATGGAGGTTCTTTGCACCTTTTCCTTCACATAGGGTAAACTCCCCGCATGTAAAAGGCCGGCATGCGCCGATTATCTTTGAGCCCTGCCTGGCGGCACCTGTGGCAAACACTGTTATTTTTCCGTATTTATCCGTAAGTAACAAAAGCCGCTTCCCGTATTCTCCCTGCGGGAAGCAGCTTATAACGATTCCTTTTACTGTTTCTTCACCCTTTACCACGGTTACTGCATTTTTTCCTTTATTTTTGAAAGTCTGTCAAGTGCCTCGTAAAGAGTCTCATCCTTCTTTGCAAAATGAAGCCTGATGATGTTGTTGATATCCTCACAGAAGAATGAACTTCCGGGTACTGCTGCCACACCTACCTTTTCCGTAAGTTTCTCGCAGAAGTCCACATCACTCTGACCTTTCTTAAGGTAAGGTGCAATGTCTGCAAGCACAAAATATGCGCCCTCGGGATTTGTAAACGGTATTCCTATATCCTTAAGACCATCCGTAAAGATCTTCTTCATGTGAGCGTAATGAGCATTGAACTCTTCATAATAGCTCCACGGCATCTCAAGTCCCGCAACAGCTGCCTCCATAAGGGGAGATGCTGCACCTACCGCATTAAAGTCATGATACTGTTTGATTCTCCTCATGATGGGTTCCGGGGCGATGGCATATCCGAGTCTCCATCCGGTAATTGAGTATGTCTTTGAAAGGCTTGAGCATGACACTGTCCTCTCCCACATTCCGGGAAGCGAATTCATATATGTCATCACGTTACCGTCATAAAGGATGTGCTCGTAAACTTCATCCATGATTGCATAAACGTCATACTTTATGCAGAGATCCGCAATGAGAAGAAGCTCTTCCCTTGTGAAAACACGTCCTGAAGGATTTGACGGATTACAGATAAGGATGGCCTTGGCGCCACCGCGGAATGCATCCTCAAGAACCTCAGGATCAAAACGGAATCTTGGAGGAATAAGCGGGACAAATACCGGTTCACAGTCTGCAAATATGGCCTGTGCACGGTAGTTTTCAAAATAAGGACTGAACATGATAATTCGGTCACCGGGGTTTGTAAGGGCGAAAATCGTATCCACCATTGCCTCTGTTGAACCGATTGTAACAACCACCTCGGTCTCGGGATCCAGTTCACGTCCCATGAAATGGCCGCATTTTCTGCAGAGCGCACGGCGGAAGTTCTGGGCACCCATTGTAATCGGGTACTGGTGCGGTCCCTCATATGCAACCTGTGCAAGGCGGTCCATTATCTCCTTCGGGGGATCAAAATCCGGAAATCCCTGTGAAAGGTTTATGGCATTATTCTTGATTGCTATCCTTGTCATGCGTCTGATTACGGAATCCGTAAAAAGCGCATTCTTTCTGCTCATTTCCTGCATTACTTTTACCTCACGTCCAAATCTTCCTGCTTTGCAATATAAATACCTTTTTCAGAAAGCAGCTTTTCAGCTGCGGCTGCATCCTTTACCTTAATGACCATAAAGGCACGGCCTTCAAGCTGGGAGAAAATCGAATACATATACTCCACATCCATGGAAGCCTCTGCCAGGTATTTAAGGACTTCCGCCAGTGCCCCGGGATGGTCAGGCACGGCAACGGCTGCAGCCTTCGTCTCCGAAGCAATGAACCCTGCCCCGTTAAGTATCTCCATAGTCTTTTCAGAATCATTCGTGATGATTCTCATGACACCGTAATCAGAGGTTTCCGCAATGTTAAGTGCCCTGATATCAATACCGTTTTCAGCAAGCGTGCCGGTAATGTCGGCAAGCTGTCCGGCACGGTTTTCAAGAAAAACCGATATCTGATTGATCATTTTGTTCCTCCATGAAAAACTAATTCAAAGCGTTTTGTCCGGTTAATACTTACGTTTATCAATTACGCGCACTGCCTTGCCTTCGCTTCGTACGATGGACTTGGGAGTTACCATACGCACCTTTGCCTGGATTCCCAGCATGTCCTTTAAACGTACAACAAGGTCCTTTTCCATCTCGGTTATGCGTCCCAAAGAGTCTGAGAACATCTCAGGAGTCATTTCAACGAGAACCTCGAAGGTATCCGTATTGTTGACACGGTCAACCACAATCTGGTAGTTCGAGGTATATCCCGCATCGAGGAGCACGGTCTCCACCTGTGACGGGAACACGTTCACGCCACGGATGATGAGCATGTCATCGCTCCTTCCCCTTGGACGGCACATCTTTAAAAATGTCCTTCCGCAGGCACACGGCTCCGCCGAAAGCTCACATATGTCCCTCGTCCTGTATCTTATGATGGGGAAGGCCTCCTTGTCAAGGGAAGTGAATACAAGCTCTCCCTCCCTTCCCACAGGAAGGGGCTCCAGGGTGTTTGGATCAATGGTCTCAGCATAGAAATGGTCCTCATTGATGTGCATTCCCTGCTGCATCTCACATTCATAAGCCACTCCGGGGCCTGAAAGTTCTGTGAGTCCGTAGATGTCGAATGCCTTTATTCCCAGCCTCTTTTCAAGATCTTTCCTCATCTCTTCTGACCAGGCCTCAGCACCGAATACTCCTGCCTTAAGGTGAATGTCCCCGCCGGCACCCTTTTCCTCCATTGATTCAGCAAGATACTGGGCATATGAGGGAGTACAGCAAAGTATTGTTGTTCCAAGGTCTGCCATGAACTGAAGCTGTCTGTCAGTATTTCCTGATGACATGGGTATTGTCAGACATCCCAGTTTCTGGCTTCCTCCGTGAAGACCGAATCCTCCTGTGAACAGCCCGTAGCCGTATGCAACCTGGCACACATCATTTTCATCTGCTCCTGCAGCTGTCAGGGCTCTCGCACAGCAGTCCTCCCACAGGTCAATGTCATTCCTCGTATAATATACAAGTACCCTCTTACCCGTTGTTCCTGATGTTGAATGAAGCCTTACGCATTCAGACTTCGGAACTGCCAGGAGGCCGTCCGGATATGAATCACGAAGGTCAGCCTTTGATGTGAATGGAAGCCTGTAAAGGTCGTCCGTTCCCTTTATGTCATCGGGGGTGACTCCGGCCTCTTCCATCTTTTTTCTGTAATACGGCACATGTTCCCACACATGCTTTATCTGTTTAACTAGTTTTTCGTCCTGTAACTTCTTTAATTCTTCACGCGGCATGCACTCTGCCGTTTCCTGATAGTATTTCATGTAAAGCCTCCCGATTCATGCCTGCTTGCCAAGTAAAAACGCCTCCTCGTTAAGCTTGATAAATCGGTCGGGTACACTTTCACGGATGGCTGTAAGCCACTCCTCCTCTGTGAAATCAAAGTACTTTGAGAGTCTTCCCAGAAGCACAATGTTGACAGCTTTTACACTTCCGACTTTTACGGCAGGAGTCAGTGCATCAAAGGCATCAATATTGACGCCCAGGTCCTTTATCTTCCCAATGATCTTTTCAGGATACTGCGCAGCGCCCGTTATGACAGGCATGGGATTGATTTCCTGTGTATTCGTGACTATGATGCCGCCTTTTTTAAGATAGCTTACCCAGCGGGCAGCTTCAAGGGCTTCGAAGCTAACGATATAGTCTGCCTCTCCTTCATCTATGACAGGTGAATAAGCCCTGTCACCGCAACAGATGTAAGTAACCACGGAACCTCCGCGCTGGCTCATTCCATGAACCTCAGACACCTTTACGTCATAACCTTTATTTAAGAGTATTTTTCCAAGGAGCTTAGAGGCAAGGAGCGTTCCCTGTCCACCGACTCCTACTATCATTATTTTAAGTGAGTCCATATACTACCTCCTCAGATGGCACCTGTTCTGCAAAGCTGCGAGCATACCCTGCAGCCCGTGCAGAGCGTACCATCTATAACCGCTTTCCTGTCCTTTATCGAGATTGCCGGACAGCCGACCTTCATGCATGATCTGCATCCCACGCACTTTTCCGCCTTGACGCTGATTGCACCTGCGTGCTTTACATACTTAAGAAGTGCACACGGCCTCCTTGAAATGATTACTGATGAGGCATCTGCTGCAAGTTCCTCTTTTACGGCTTCCTCACATTCCTTAAGGTTATACGGGTCAACCACCCTTACCCTTTCAATTCCCAGCGCATGGCAGAGTGCCTCAAGATTTATCTTCGTGCAGGCCTCTCCTTTAAGATTCTTTCCCGTTGTGGGATTATCCTGATGGCCTGTCATTCCGGTAATAGAGTTATCAAGTATGATGACTGTCGAATTTGATTCATTGTAGGCAACGTTGGCAAGTCCGGTCATTCCTGAATGCATGAAAGTGGAATCTCCAATTACGCAGACACTCTTATTATTTGTCTTTTCCCCATAGAAAGTGTTTGCCTTATTGAAGCCGTGTATCCCGGAGATCGACGCTCCCATGCAGATCGTAGTGTCGATTGCCTGAAGCGGTGCCACTGCACCGAGTGTGTAGCATCCGATGTCTCCGAAAACAGTAACACCAAGTTTTTTAAGCACGTAGTAAAGTCCCCTGTGCGGGCATCCGGCACACATTACAGGAGGACGGGCGGGAATCCCTTCAGGGAACGATGCCTTTACGGGCACCTCCAGTCCCATCGCCTTACGGATCTTATTAGGTGACAGCTCATCTATGCATCCGAATATTTCTTTTCCCTTCACACGGCTCACGCCTATGTTTCTGCAGTGCTCCTCTATGAAGCCGTCAAGTTCCTCTACCACGATCACTTCATCCACTGAAGCTGCAAAATCAAGGATCTTCCTTACGGGAAGAGGATTAATCATACCCAGCTTAAGAACAGGATACTTATCACCGAATACTTCCTTCACATACATGTATGAAGTGGAAGATGCAATGAAACCCCTGCTGCTGTCCTCTCCCTCATCAAGGCGGTTAATATCCGTGTTCTCCGCAAACTCGGTTAAAAGTGCCGTTCTCTCTTCAACTACAGGATGACGTTTCTTTGCAAATCCCGGCATCATGATATACTTGGGACCATTCTTTTCGTAAGCCTTTCTGGGCAGTTCCGTGCGGTCGGAAAGTTCCACAATGCTCTGTGAATGTGATACCCTTGTGCACATCTTCATGATGACCGGGGTATCAAACTTTTCTGATATTTCGTACGCAAGCTTCGTGAAATTAAGGCTTTCGGAAGCATCCGAAGGCTCAAGCATGGGAAGCTTTGCGGCCTTTGCGTAGTGGCGTGAGTCCTGTTCATTCTGTGATGAATGCATTCCGGCGTCATCAGCAACAGCCACTATCATTCCGGCATTAACGCCTGTATAAGACAGCGTAAACAAAGGATCCGCTGCCACGTTCATTCCCACGTGCTTCATACCGCACATGCTCCTCACGCCTGCAAGGCTTGCGCCGAATGCACTCTCCATGGCCACCTTTTCATTTGGCGCCCATTCCGCATATATCTCATCATATTTGGCGGCACTTTCAGTAATTTCCGTACTGGGTGTGCCCGGATAACTGGATACGAAACCGCAGCCGGCCTCATAAAGGCCCCTTGCAACAGCTTCATTTCCCAACATGAGTTTTTTCATATGTATGTCTCCTAAAAGAATAAGTTATAGCTATTATAAACCTTTTGCAGCTTCTTGTCATTCACGCCAGCAAAAAAACTCTCAAAAGCCAAGACCGCCTGAAACTCCCTGTCATTAAAAATGACAGAGAGTTTCGACACCGGCTTAAAGAGGCTCCTCGTGATGCAATTACCTGTGTGTCTGAGCCTCAACCAGCCTTTCTCCACAATAACGTTTTCTCAAAACCGGTTTTTCGATCTTTCCTGTAGGATTTCTCGGAACATCCGCAAAAACAATCTTCCTCGGTCTCTTGTAACGTGAAAGTTCCTTGCAGAATTCGTTGATTTCAGCCTCATCGGCGGTTACCCCTTCCTTTAATTCAATAACCGCCAGTGAGATTTCGCCGAGTCGCGGATCGGGAATACCGATTACAGCGCAGTCCTTAATTTTGTCATTCTTTCTCAGGTAATTTTCAACCTCCACGGGATAAATGTTTTCACCGCCTGAGATGATGACATCTTTCTTTCTGTCGACAAGCCATATAAAGCCGTCTTCGTCTATCATTGCCATGTCTCCTGTCCAGAGCCACCTGTCATGAAGCACTTCAGCCGTAGCCTCAGGATTCTTGTAATAGCATTCCATTACTCCGGGACCCTTTACTGCAAGCTCTCCGACCTCGCCCTGCGGAACCTCGCTGCCGTTTCCGTCAATTACCTTTGCCTCCCATCCAAAGCCCGGAACTCCGATTGCGCCTACCTTACTGGTATTCTCGACTCCAAGATGAACGCAGCCGGGTCCTATGGATTCTGAAAGGCCGTAGTTGGTATCGTACTGGTGATGCGGGAACTGCTTAAGCCATCTGTCAACAAGTGACTGCGGTACCGGCTGTGCCCCGATATGCATGAGCCTTAGCTGGTCAAGCATGTAGTGGTTGGGATCGATATGCCCTGCATCGATTTCATCAAGGATGTCCTGTGCCCACGGAACCAGAAGCCATACGATGGTACATCTTTCCTCTGATATGGCACGGATGATCCACTGAGGCTTAACGCCACGTAGGATTACGGCCTTGCTTCCCGACATGAGCGAACCGAACCAGTGCATTTTTGCTCCCGTATGGTAAAGCGGAGGGATGCAGAGGAATACATCGTCCTTCTGCTGTCCGTGGTGTGCCTGCTCTGTTATGCACGCATGGAGAAGCGATCTGTGTTTATGAAGGATGGCCTTCGGGAAACCTGTTGTTCCTGAAGAAAAGTAAATGGCAGCGTAGTCATCTTCGGTAAGTGACACCGGAGGAGCAGTAATTGCACAGAAGTAAACAAGCTTTAAGAAATCTTCTGCAAAGTCCGGTATGGAAGTTTTTCCAACATAGAAAAGCATCTTTACTTTCGGAATGTCATTCTTGATCTGGTTCATTCTTTCAACAAACTCAGGCCCGAACACGAACACTTCAACATCCGCAAGGTCAAGGCAGTACCTGATTTCATCAGCCGTATAACGGTAATTCATCGGAACAACGATGCATCCGGCCTTAAGAACCCCAAAGTAGATTGGGAGCCACTCAATGCAGTTTGTCATAAGGATTCCGACTTTCGTGCCTTTTTTCACTCCCCTCGAGAGCAGCAGGTTTGCAGTCCTGTTTGCCCTTCTCTCAAAGGTTGCCCAGTTCATGTCACGTCTGTAGGGCGTGCCTTCAGCAGCTTCCTCAACGAGGCTTGCCTCCCTCCAGTTAACGGCTGAATCTCTTTCCTCTGAAGGATTCAGTTCAACAATGGCCGTGTCTGATCCGTAAAATCGTGCGTTTCTCTCCAAAAAATCCGTTATAACCATAATGCCATCCTTTCAATAAAAAACAGCCCTGCATGTATTCCAAACAGGGCTGTCAAAAATAACTCTTTCACTTATTTATGAAAAAGACACTTTCCGGCAGCCGGTCATATAATAATAAAAGTATACGTTTTTGATCACTGCCTTTGGTCTCCTTTCATATTTTGCGGACAGTTTAGCACTTTAAAGCGCGTATGTCAATGATGTATTTTAAAAAGTTCACATAACATTTTTTGTGAGAAGTAAATCTAAGATAGTGACCTGAAAGTCAAATTCAGTATATTGGTAACTGACTAATACGGCGGCAGGCAGGCAACCCTAGTTTAACACCTGTTTTTTAAGGCCACTCTCTGAAAGCTTTGCTGTATAAGGCAAAAGCTATTTTTTTATACAATTGATCAGTTCTTTGATAAATGTGACTTTTCTCTCGAGGATCTATACCGCTCACTTGATATATTCGAAAAATATCAGTCAGACCTTCAGGTAT
>JAKSPD010000037.1 GCA_024405115.1 Lachnospiraceae bacterium | reverse complement strand
TTCGTGTGGCTTTTGACGGCCGTTGTTGCTAAACTTCATTATTTCGTGTTACAATACGCGTTATGAAGGATAAGATCAACCGTCTTGCAAAGGGAATATCCGAAGACGAGAGACCGCTCTTATTAATAAAGCCTGAGGCTTTCAGCGGAATCGTTTATCCGGACAAAATTAACAGTTTCGTCATAGAATGTGAAACAGCAAACGGGCGCAGCCTAAAGGGCGTCTGTTATTGTGATGAGGCAAGGGTGGAATTCCAGGCCGCCTCATTCCTTGGAAGGATGTCAAGGAACGTGTTTACCGTTAACGCTTCCGGCCTTCCTAAAGGTTACATTCTGAGCGGGACTGTTAAGCTTACCTCAAATGCGGGGGAATTCCTCGTTCCGTATGAATTCACGGTAGGAGAAGGTGAGAAGAAGGAAGAAATTCCGGAAACGGCAGATACAGGAAATAAGCCTGTTTTCTCAATGTTCCGTCCGTCGGAGGAGGAAGACCGTTATGCGACTTTTTTAAAGCACAACATTCCTGATGACACGGAGCTTCTTGAAAAGCTTGTCGGGGAACTCATAAAGATTTCGGCCACCGGAAGCCTTGCCTTTGCATATTACAGGGAAGCGGTGAGAAGGGAACTGAAGGTAACCCGTCTTTACGAGAGCTACATGCAGGCATACCCTGAGGATTCCGACGAACCCATCGAGAGGGAGGTCCTTTTATATTATTCATACGAGCGCAGCATTAATACGTCTGTCGCCGATAAGCTTTACAGGAACATCATCAGATACGAGCCGTCTGATTCCGAGCTCTACCTGTATTTTGAGCCGATGATGCGTGACTTCGCAATGAAGAGTGTTTTTGACAGAAGGATGAACTCTTCACTGAAGATCATATATGACAGGATGATATATCCTGACATGATAGACCTGAGGGCGGCACAGGCACTCCCGGATCTTTTCAAGTCACATAAGATAACCGTCGATGATGTCACGGCTAAAAACGTACATGTAAAGTATCCTGAACTTAAGGGCATAAAGAGTGAACCCATAAGGGACGGAAAGGCATATATACCGGTATATTTCAAAAATGCGGCAATCACTTTTGTGGATGCTTCAGGAAAGGAATTAAGCGACATTCCATACAGGGATGAGGAAATGCTGGACCGTCCCGACATACTGAAGAGATGCTTCCAGCTTGTTCCGTCACATCCAATGCTTCTTTTCTCCGCCGCAAAGCAGATCCTTATAAACGGTGTGAAGGAAGACCGGGAAAAGGAAATCCTTGTCCGTGTGATGCGTGAGCTTGACCCCGAGGAGTCATTCAGGGGACGTATGATCAGGGCGCTCTGTGAGTACGGGGGGGACACTTCCTGGATGGATTCCTGCTCTCCCACAGAGCTTTCCTCTGAGGCAACCGGATATGCACTGAAGGCGTATCTCGATGCGGGCCGTTACAGGGATGCATATCTGTATGTCAGGATGACAGGCATGGAACAGGTTGACATAAGTGATCTTTCACGGCTCACAACGGCACTCCTTTCAAGGGGCGAAAAGCCCGTCGCCAACGGTGTGGAGACTGACCGGTTTTTCCTTTGCATGTGCAAGAAGGTTTTTGACGGCAGCGTCGCATCCGCAGGCGTGATTTCATTCCTGTGTGCTGAATATGAAGGCTCCGGTGAAGACATGTTCAGGATACTGAAAAGGGCCGCGGAACTTGATGCTCCCACATATGAGCTGCCTGAAAAAACGCTCATGACCGCACTTTACACTGAGCAGAGGGAGCACATGGACGAAGCCTTCAGGCTTTATCTTGAGAGGGGGGTCCAGAAGGAGACCGTGATCAAGGCATACTTCATGATAAGGATGTCCGATTACTTTGAAAACGGCGACTCATCAGTTCCGGATTATTCATTCGACGCATTAAGGGATTATCTCAGGATCAACCGGTACCATGAAGGGCTTCCAGTCATTTTCCTTCTTGCAGTGACTAAGTATTTTTCCGAAAAGGAAAGCCTTACGGCAGATGAAACGGAACTCTGCCAGAAGGCCGCGGACATCCTTATCGGAAGGGGACTTGTATTCAGATATACAAAGACGCTTCGAAAGAAGATAAGTATCCCGGGCGGGATATGTGAGAAGTTCTTCATTGAGTACCATGGCGGGAATGATTCAGTTCCCTCGACATATGTAAGGTTCTCCGGTGAGGATGAGTTTTCGGAGCTTAACACGGAAAGGGTATATAAGAACATTTTCGTGGCCTCCGCAGTCATTTTCTTTAATGACGTAATGGAGTACCGTATCGTGGACCACGGTGAAGTCAGGGAAGACGGGGTCATCGAGGTGACGAAGCTTCACGGAAAGGACGATGACCGTTATGCATTACTGAACCGCATGACAAAGTCACTTTCGGAGGGAGATACGGGGGAACTTTTAAAGGACATGCTTAAATACGCTGTGGACACGGAGGTGAACCGTTCGATGTTCACGCTTAACAGCTGGGAGAACTGATGGCATCCATAGGTCTTGACATCACAGATGATTACATCGCGGTACATGTGGAACAGAGTGAGACTGTTCTTATTAAGCCTGCCGTAATCGGCTGTGAGAAAGACGGAAGTGCCTGGTATGTGGGGGAGGACGCTTACAGGGCTGCCTTAAACGGCACCGGGGTGATTACTGACGGCCTTCTCACACTGCTTGGAAAGGACGGCGTAAAGGAGCTGGGCGGGGAGCAGTATACTGCCATGGAGCTTCTTTCAAGGCTTCTTTCCATGCTCATAGAGAAAGCCCTGAAAGATGAAAATGCATGTGAAGCAACACATGTTACTGCCGCCCTTCATACCGCGGATAAGGAACTGTTCGACCGTGTAGCCGCATGCCTTATGAAAATGGGATACGGTGAGGATGAAGTCACTGTCATAAGTCATTCGGAAGCCTTCATGTATTTTGTACTTTCACAGGACAGGTCCTTCTATGTGGGAAATGTGGCGCTCTTTGACCTTGGGGATGGCGTCTTATCATTTTATGAGTTCTCAATCCAGAGGGGAACCGGAAGGCAGCACGTAAAGTGCACGTGCACCGGGGAGGAAGGCTTCAGGACTGAAATCCTCCGTACTGACACCGGAAAGAACCTGGGCGACAGGATAATGACTGAAACGGCAAAACGCCATATGGAAGGGAAAGTCTTCTCCACCGTGTTCCTTACGGGAAGCGGTTTTTCAAAAACCGAGTGGGCCGGGGAGTTTGTTTCATACACATGCCACAGAAGAAAGCTCATGCTTGAAGAGGGCATTTTTGCAATCGGCGCGAGCCTTGCGGCGGATGAAAAAATTGCCGATTACATACTTTCCTGTGACACGAGGATATCGTCAGAACTTTCCATGATGGTTGAGATAAAGGGACGGGACACGGAGCTTCTGCTCATACCCGAGGGAGAGCGCTGGCACAACTTAAGACTTATGGCTGAGGTAATGCCCTGCGGTCAGGATTATATTGATTTCATTGTTACGCCGCACGGCCTTAATGCTGAAAAGCAGAGAAGGCGTGCCATGCTTACGGGTTTCCCGGAGCGTGAGGACAGGACGCTGCGGCTTTGTGTGGAGATAGGGACAGTATCGGCGAAAGCCGTTAAGATAACGATAAGCGACATGGGATTCGGGGACATATTCCCACCGTCGGGTGCCGTGTTATGTGAGGAAATTGAGGTATAATGTCACTTAAGCTTCTTTCAAGGATGGCCGGAAAGCCGTTCTGCTCTGAAAAACTGAATATGAGGCTTTTTTCCGGGGAGGAGCTCTGTTACGTGATACTTAAGTATCCGCTAATAGCCATGGACGATTTTGTAACGGACGGGCTTATTGAGTGGATAGGGACCGGGCTTCACGAGGTGGACCTCGCCGGGAGCCTTTACCATGACAAAAAGGACGGCGAGTCGTGTGAGAACCTTCTCCTTTCAATACTGCAGAACCTTGATTACTGCCGTATTGAGGAGGTAAGGGAATTTCGGAACACTCTCGTGTCTTACAGGAAGCTTCCGGAGCATGAACTCATCCTGGAAACGGCTAAGACCTATTACAGGGCGGGACGTGAGGCGGATGCATACTCAAATCTTGAGAAAGCGGTAAAGAGCATTACGGCCCTTGTGCGGGTCACAAAGGATGAGGATGAGAAAAAACGTCTCGGACTCAAAAAACTGGACGTGCTCTGTGACATGGTTGCCGTCCGCATGCTCCGTTTCGACGCAGAGGGGGCTTTAAGGCTCCTTGACATGGCAGAACAGACGGGGCGTTTTACGAGGGCTGAAAGACAGCGTTTTCTGATAACTGGAAAAGCGAATCTTCCGGACGAGGAAAAGGAAAAGCTTCTCAATGAGCGCAGGGACCTGAAAATCAGCGCGCTTTCCGGAGAAGAATGTACAAGGATAAAAGAACTTTCCTCTCTTCCTGATGAGGAGTTCCTCATTAAAGCGGGAGACATCATCAAAGAGTGGAAGAAAGAATACAGAAGGACAAGTTAACATGAGAGAATTAGAGAAGAATTATGTTCCGCAGGACATGGAACAGAAGACGTACCAGAAATGGCTTTCACAGGGATATTTCCATGCAGACCCTAAGTCAGTAAAACCCGCATTCTGCATCGCAATGCCTCCCCCAAACGTAACGGGACAGCTTCACATGGGACATGCGCTTGACAACACCCTGCAGGATACCCTTTCACGTTATAAGAGAATGAGGGGCTACGAGGTATTATGGCAGCCCGGAACGGATCATGCCGCAATTGCAACTGAAGTAAAGGTTACCAATAAGCTTAAGGATCAGGGAATTGACAAGCACGAGCTCGGACGTGAGGGATTCCTTAAGGAAGCCTGGGCATGGAAGGAAGAATACGAGAGCCGCATCATCAACCAGATGTACAAGATGGGCGTTTCAGCTGACTGGGACCGTCTCCGCTTCACGATGGATGACGGATGCAGTGCGGCCGTAAGGAAGGTTTTCGTTGACAACTATAAAAAGGGACTCATCTACAAGGGAAGCAGGATCATCAACTGGTGCCCCAAGTGCTGCACGTCACTTTCAGACGCGGAGGTACAGCATGAGGACCAGCAGGGCGCATTCTGGCACATAAACTACCCCGTTGTGGGAGAGCCCGGACGCTTCGTTGAGATTGCAACCACACGTCCCGAGACAATGCTCGGCGATACCGCCGTTGCAGTAAACCCAAAGGATGAGCGCTATAAGGACATCATCGGAAAGACATTAAAGCTTCCGCTCACTGACCGTGAGATTCCGGTTATCGCCGATGAATACGTTGACATCGACTTTGGTACGGGCTGTGTTAAGATCACTCCCGCACACGACCCCAACGATTTCGAGGTGGGTAAGAGACACAACCTTCCCGAAATCTGCATAATGCATGATGACGCAACAATTGACTGCCCCGGATCAAAGTATGACGGAATGGACCGCTACGAGGCAAGGGACGCAATGGTAAAGGACCTTGAGGATGAGGGACTTTTAGTAAAGGTAGTTCCCCACGAGCATGCAGTTGGCACGCATGACCGCTGCGGCACGACCATCGAGCCCATGGTAAAGGCACAGTGGTTCATGAAGATGAAGAAGGCATCCGAGGACTGCCGGAAGGTGCTCAATGACGGAAGCCTTGCATTCGTTCCCGAAAACTATTCAAAGACATACCTTCACTGGGTTGAAAACCTCCGTGACTGGTGCATCTCACGTCAGATCTGGTGGGGTCACAGGATTCCGGCATGGTACTGCGATGAGTGCGGCGAGATGTACGTTGGCGAGGAGGCACCCAGGAAGTGCCCGAAGTGCGGGGCGCACATGACACAGGACGAGGACACGCTTGACACCTGGTTCTCATCGGCACTCTGGCCGTTCTCAACGCTCGGCTGGCCCAACGAGACAGATGAATTAAAGAAGTTCTATCCCACAACGGTACTTGTAACAGGTTACGACATCATTTTCTTCTGGGTTATCAGGATGGTATTCTCCGGAATGGAGCAGACCGAAAAGAGCCCGTTTGACAAGGTACTCATCCACGGTCTCGTAAGGGACTCACTTGGAAGGAAGATGAGTAAGTCACTTGGAAACGGAATCGATCCCCTCGAGGTTATCGATAAGTACGGCGCAGATGCCTTACGTGCGGCACTTCTTACAGGAAACGCACCCGGAAACGACATGCGTTTCTCATATGACAAGGTTGAAAATGCACGTAACTTTGCAAACAAGATCTGGAATGCGAGCCGTTTCATCCTCATGAACCTTGACAAGGCGGAGGTTCCTGCAGAGATGCCCGCATTAAATGTTGAGGACAAGTGGATCATCAGCAAGTTCAATACCCTTTCCGGAAACGTATGCCGCAACATGGATACGTTCGAGCTCGGAATAGCGCTTGACAACATCACGGACTTTGTATGGAGCGAGTTCTGTGACTGGTACATTGAGATGGTTAAGCAGCGTCTTTATGATGACGCCGACGGGACAAAGGCAGCAGCCCTCTGGACACTTAAGTACGTGCTCACCGGTTCACTCCGTCTCCTTCATCCCTTCATGCCGTTCATCACTGAGGAGATTTATGACATCCTCACAGGTGAGGAGTCAATCATGATCGCGGAGTATCCTGATTATGATGCGGCACTCGACTTTGCAGCGGAAGAGGAAGAGGTTGAGAGCATAAAGGATGCAGTTCGTGCCATCCGTACGGTTCGTACTGATATGAACGTTCCGCCGTCAAGAAAGGCCCTCGTTTACGTTGTATCTCCTTCAGAGAAGGTACGCGGGACATTTGAGGCAGTTAAGGCCGTATTTGCACGTCTCATGGGTGCAAGCTCAGTTACCGTGCAGGCTGATAAGACCGGAATCGATGCAGCCGCAGTTTCAGCGGTTACCGCCGATGCATCCTTCTACATGCCTCTTGGAGACCTCATCGACATCGATAAGGAAATCGAGCGCCTCAATAAGGAAATCGCACGTCTTGAGGGAGAACTTAAGCGTTCACGCGGAATGCTTTCAAACGAGAAGTTCGTTTCAAAGGCACCGGCTGCAAAGATTGAGGAAGAGAAGGCAAAACTTGCAGGCTATGAGGAAATGATGGCAAAGGTTAAGGAACGCCTTGCCGCACTCTCATAAAAAAGTTTCAGGCTTTCTGAGTTTTATTAGATAGGCTCTTTAGTTTTATCGATATATTTACTATGAATAGTTCGTGGTTACAGAGAACGGAAATGATTATGGGAAGCGGGGCGGCAAAACGCCTCGCTTCTTCCCGTGTAGCGGTATTCGGACTTGGCGGTGTGGGCGGCCATGCCGTGGAGGCTCTCGCAAGAAGCGGAGTGGGTGCGATAGACATTGTCGATAAGGACATATTTGAGGAGACAAACCTGAACCGCCAGCTGGGCGCATTGAGAAGCACCCTCGGGAAAAGAAAGACGGAGGTCTTTAAGGAACGTATCCTTGACATTAACCCTGAATGCACCGTCACGGTACACGACATGTTCTATCTTCCGGAGAATGCGGATGAGATAGACCTTTCAGTTTTTGACTACGTGATAGATGCCGTTGATACCGTTACCGCAAAGATATGCCTTGTGGAAAGGGCAATGGCGGCGGGTACGCCCATCATATGCAGCATGGGCACTGGAAACCGCCTGGATCCGTCAAAGCTTTTTGTCACAGATATACAGAAGACAAAGGATGACCCGCTTGCACGCGATGTGAGAAAAGCCTTGAGGCAGAGGGGAATTAACCACGTAAAATGCGTGTGCTCTTCTGAACTTCCCGTAAAATGCGGACAGACCCCGGGAAGCACCGCATTCGTGCCGGCGGCCGCAGGACTTTTACTGGCGTCAGAGGCGGTAAAGGACATAATATACAAGAATGAAACAAGCTAAAGGCTTGTTTAATATCGCAGAATATGTGATAATTAGAACAAATGGGGTTTTCCCAAAATGATCAGATGGAGGAATCAGGATGGATTTTACTAAGAAAGTCGGTTTCGTTGCACTGGGCGAAATTAATACACCCATAGAGAAGCTCTGGGAAAAGCATGACATGGCACTTGCCGCAATAAAGGGATTTGATGACTGCGAAGTTTATGATGCAGGTCTTGTTATCGATGACCCGAAGTACAAGTATGCAGATGCGGCAATCAAGAAGTTAAAGAAGCAGGAGTTTGACGTACTCCTTCTCTGCGTATGCGGATGGATTCCCACACACGCAGTCATCAGGGTTACTGATGAATACAGACACACTCCCATGATCCTTTGGGGTCTCTGCGGATGGATTGAGAACGGAAAGATGATCACGACTGCAGAGCAGGCCGGAACAACAGCAATCCGTCCCACATTCCAGGAAATGCATTACACCTTCAAGTATTTCTACAACGTAATCGGCGAGGAAATGCCTCTTGAGGGAATTCATAAGTACATCACTGCAGCACATGCAGCTAAGGAACTCCGTCACATCCACATGGGAACCATGGGATACCGTGACATGCTTCTTTATGGAACAATGTTCGAAGGCTTCTCAATGAGAAGGGACATCGGTCTTGAGGTTGAGACATTCGAGATGCTTGAAATGACCCAGTATGCAAAGAAGGTCAAGAAGGCTGACATCGAGGAAGTTGTAAAGTACATGAAGGAGAACTGGAAGTTCAATTATCCGTGTGATGATGAACCCATGTACGCAGCAGCACGTTATGCACTTGCAATCGGCAAGAAGATTGAAGAAAGAGGCTGGGAAGCAGTTACATTAAACGACGTTGACGGCTTCAAGAAGCTCTGCGGATTCCCCCCGGCACCCATCTTTGTCATCCTCATGGCAAAGTACGGCATTCCCACAACTCCCGAGAACGATGTCATGGGCAATGCAACACAGGTTATCGCAAAGCTCCTTACAGGACAGATCGCACACTACATGGAGTACTATGAGTTCGGTAAGGACACAGTACTTATCGGCGATCCCGACTATGTTCCTGAGTGCGTGACAGACGGCGGCGTACAGATCCATCCCGCAGCATTCGGACTTCTTTCAACATCACTCGTTAACGTATCAAAGGTTAAGACCGGATTCGTTACAAACGTACGTCTCATCTACACGGACGGAAAGTATAAGCTCCACATGTACCAGGGCGACGCGGTTGCTCCCGAGAACTGGAACGAGTACGGCTGGGATGATCCGGCTCCGCAGCTCTGCTCATTAAGGGTTAAGCTCACAACACCCGTTGAGGAGTTCGCACAGAAGGTTGGATGCCAGCACGTTATCGTAACTTACGGTGACAATAAGGAACTCTTCGAGGACTTCGCACAGATCCTTGGAATCGAAGTAATCTAAAACAAATCGGCTTTTGGGCCTGTAAGCCCTCAGCCTGTATCTATACTATAGTTTCATTTTAAGGAGAAACGAATGCAGTATATCGGTGTTGACTTAGGTTCAACTAACATTAAGGCAGCTGCATACGATGAGGACTTTAAGCTTCTTAACCGTCTTTCCGTACCGGTGGTTTACGACCGTTCAAACGGAAAGGTTGAGTTTGATGCTGAAGAGTACGTGGAGAACCTCATCGGACTTTTTAAGCAGCTTTCAGAAACAGAAGGCTTCAAAAAGGAGGCCCTTGCACAGATTTCGTTCACGGGGCAGGCTGAGACCCTTGTGGTTGTCGGAAAAGACGGAAAGGCAATGATTCCCGCCATCTCATGGATGGACGAGAGAAGTGTCGAGGAATGTGAGCAGCTTGCAGCCATCTTTGATGGAAAGACCATCGAGGCAACTACAGGCCAGCAGGCAGTCCTTCCCACATGGCCCGCAACAAAAATTCTCTGGTTAAAGCACAACATGCCTGAAGTTTATGAAGGTGCGGAGACCTTCATGCTTTTAAAGGATTATGTTGTTTATAAGCTTACCGGCGTTAAGAATGCGGACATGTCCATTGCAACCTTCTCATTCTATTTTGACATTTATGAGAAGAAGTACTGGCAGGAGATGCTTGACGCCATCGGCGTGAGCCAGGATAAGCTTCCCCCGCTTGCAGAGCCCTGCACGGTAGCCGGAACTCTTCTTCCGGAAATAGCGGAAAAGAGCGGACTTACCACTAATGTAAAGGTAAATAACGGAACACTCGACCACTTCACGGGAATGATCGGAACCGGAAACGTAAAGGCGGGCGGCGTAAGCCTTTCAACAGGTACCGTAATGGCACTTGCAACAATGGCAAATGAGCCCGTAGTGGATAAAAACTGCGGAGTGGCAATGCACTACGGCTTCCTTCCGGATACGCACGTAATGCTTCCGGTAGCGGAATCAGGCGGTGTTTCCCTTGAATGGTTCAGACGCACCTTTATGCCGGAGGTTGATTATAAGAAGCTCAATGAGGTCCTTGATGAGAGAAAGCATCCCACGGATGTCATCTTCCTTCCTTATATCGTCGGAACGAATGCGCCTGAATTCGATACTGAGGCTTCAGGAATGCTTTACGGAATGCGTCAGGAGAACGATGCATTTGATGCGGCCGCAGCCGTAATGGAGGGCGTGGCCTTCGTATTAAGAAAGAACTGCGACACGATGAATGCAAAGGGAGCTTCAATCGACCACATCATCGCAACAGGCGGCGGCGCAAAGAGCAACTGCTGGTGCCAGATGCAGGCCGACATCACGGGGCTTCCCGTTGTAAGACCTTCAGAGCTTGAGGCGGCATGCCTCGGTGCGGCCATTATAGGTGCCGTGGTTGAAGGCGAGTTCAGGGGATTTGAAGAGGCAGCTTCGAAGATCGTTTCAATGGATCGCAGGTTCGAGCCGCACTTTAATCCGGATTATGAGAGAAACTTTAAGCGTTTCAACCTGCTCTATGATGCAGAGCTTGAGGCAGCAAAGCTTTAATTAATTATTTAGGAGAGAAATAAATGACAAACAACTGCACAATTAAAGCACCGTTCTTCGAGATCGGACCCAAGTCATACCTTTACGGTCAGGACGTAATTGACCTTGCAATCGCAGCTGACAAGGCTTCAGAGAAGTATGATGTTGACATCATCTTCACCACACCCATCGTTGAGATCGCACGTGTAAAGGCAGCAACAAAGCGCATCCACGTATTTGCACCCCACATGGATCCCCTTCGCCCCGGACGCGGACTTGCAGACATCCTTCCGGAGTCACTTGTGGCAGCAGGCGCAGAGGGCGTAATGCTCAACCACGTTGAGAAGCAGGTTACTGTTTCAGCATTAAAGGCTACCATCGAGAGAGCTGATGAAGTTGGTCTTGCCACAATCGTATGTGCAGACTCAATGGCTGAGGCTTCAATGATTGCAAAGCTTCGTCCCAACATCATCGTATGCGAGCCCTCAGAGCTTATCGGAACCGGTGTTTCAGTAGGCGGAGAGTATGTTGAGGCAGCAATGCATGCAGTTAAGGATGTAGATCCTGAGATCATGGTTCTTACGGCAGCAGGAATTGCTAACGGAACAGACGTTTACAACACCATCATCGCAGGTGCTGACGCAACAGGTTCATCATCAGGCGTTGCAAAGGCAGCAGACCGTGCAGCAATGGTTGACGAGATGATCGGAGCATGCCGTAAGGCGTGGGATGAGAGACACGCAAAGTAATTTAAGTTTCAGGTAAATCTGCCCGGCAGACTTACTGCCGGGCTTTTCAATGTTTTAAGGGATATCTATGGGTAAAAAAAAGACAGTAGACATGACAAGCGGAAACATAGCAAGGCATCTGGTAAGATTTGCCCTGCCGCTTCTCTTTGGAAATCTTTTCCAGCAGTTATACAACACTGTCGATTCCTGGGTCGTGGGTAACTTCGTTTCAAACGAGGCTTATTCCGCAGTTGGTACCATTAATCCCATAGTAAACCTTTTTGTAAGCTTTTTCACGGGGCTTGGAACCGGATGCGGTGTTGTCGTGAGCCAGTACTTCGGGGCAAAGAGGGAAGATAAGGTTTCAACGGCCGTGCATGCCGGATTCTTCATGATAATTGCACTGGGCATTTTCATGACCGTGTTCGGTATTGCAATTTCACCCGCACTTCTTAATTTCATGAAGACACCTGCGGAGGCTTTCGCCGATGCGGACAAATACCTTAAGATATACTGTGTGGGCCTCATAAGCCTCACTGTTTATAACCTGTGCGCCGCAATCCTGCGTGCCGTGGGTGACACAAAGCGTCCGATGACCTTTCTCATCGTGACGGCCGTGGTTAACATAATTCTCGACCTCCTTTTCGTGCTCAAATTTGGAATGGGAGTGGAAGGCGTTGCCTGGGCTACGGTAATTGCTGAATTTGTTTCCATGGTCCTTGTGGTCATTACCATGATGCGCGAGAAAAGTGCCATTAAGTTCATTCCCGGAAAGCTTTTAAGTCCTGACTTTTCAGTAATGAAGAGGATTGCCGGGATAGGAGTTCCCGCCGGAATACAGATGGCCATTACGAGCTTCTCAAACATCTTCGTCCATTCATATGTGAACTATTTCGGAATCGGAATGATGAGCGGATATGCCTCATACCTTAAGATTGAAAAATTCCTGCAGCTTCCCCTGCAGTCAATGCAGCTTTCAGTAACCACATTTGTGGGACAGAACATCGGCGCAGGAAACCTGGAGAGGGTGAGAAAGGGCGCACGTGCCGGTTACGTGATGAGTATTATGATTTCGGCGGTCATCAGTGCCACACTATGGTTTACAACGCCTTATATCAGCGCATTCTTTAATAGTGACCCTGTTTCCGTCGAATACAGTACAATGATGATAAGGCTCATCATACCGTTCTTCATGGTACACATCTTAAGCTGCATGCTTGCCGGCACCCTGAAGGGAGCCGGTGACTCAAGGAACGTGATGATCATCATGCTCTCCTCATATGTTGCATTCAGGCAGATTTACCTGTATCTCATGACTAACTTTGTGGCAAACACAGAAGTTATCGTGATGGTAGGAATAGGGGCCGCCTGGGTGGTTGCCACCATCCTGATAAGCATTTATTACAGGCGGAATTCTGAAAGAATCTTCCTTAACGCAATACCGAACAGATAATAAGATGACATGAAAAAAGCTCCGGTTTCCGGAGCTTTTCTGATTAATTTGTACTCAATGGCTGCTCAATCTTACGATATACGATTCCTGCGGCTACTGAACCCAGATAATCCGCAAAGAAATAGACCATCCACTGACCGCTTCTCCAAAGCGTCGAAGTGTCATATCCCTTGATGGCTCCGTAGATTGTCCCTGCGATCCGGGGTCCGATATCGCGGGC
The DNA here is from genome assembly GCA_024405115.1 of Lachnospiraceae bacterium. Taxonomy (GTDB): domain Bacteria; phylum Bacillota; class Clostridia; order Lachnospirales; family Lachnospiraceae; genus Avilachnospira. The sequence goes on along the minus strand of JAKSPD010000037.1, from coordinate 986 downwards.
CCAGTTCATGCAGGCTCCTGTATAAGCGCCTCCAAGAATGATATCGAGGATTATCACAGTTCCCAGGGCAGCCGGAATAATCAGCCGGGGTCTTTTTCCCGCCAGTCTGCAATCCGGAAGGAAAAGCACAACGAAGGTAAGGAAGAATGCCATCACAGATTCCAGAATACCCGCGCCCAGCCAGTGGCCGGAAGGGTAAACGCAGGTATACAATAGCGCAGGGTTAATTCCGGCGGCGGCAAGCGCTGTATGCTGCCGGTCGAAGATGAGAAACAAAAGCCCCGTTCCGCTCCCCCATCCAAGGATCTGACAGACCGTGTACGGGAGAAGCCTCTTTTTATCAAAGCCTTTGAAAAACACCTGTGCCAACGTAATATTCGGGGTCATATGGACACCGCCGAAAGGATAAAAGATCATAAATGAAGCGGCAAATATCAGCCCAAACAGGATTGGAAGCAGAATGGGCGTGCTCAGGATATCCGTAACGGCGGATACAAGGATCAGTCCGAGACCGAAGAACCCGACAAATGCGGAGCCTGAAAATTCACAGATAACCGCTTTATGTTTTTGAAAACCTGTCATTTCGTATTTATCCTCATTATCCCGCCTGTCACGTTTATCATGTTGTTTGTTGGACAAAAATTGGACATGCAACTACTGCAGAACTCCTGCTTACAATTCAGCCTGAACAATCTTCCCGAAGTTTTGTTCCCCCTGAAAGATACCATAAACATAAGCTGGGCTTTCGCTGTATAATCCTGTTTCGACATCACTCAGTTTATCAAAGGTTTCAGAATTATAGAGCAGATTCATAGCCTCATCATATTCAACCTTCTGGTTCATAACGATCAGCTCAATGAGATCCTGCGTGACATATTCTATCAACTGTTCCTGTTTTGTCATGATTCTGTCCCCATCTTTCGTAAAAGCGCAATGGCTCTTTCCGTATGAAATGAATACTGATTTGTGGTTTCGCGATATTTCAT
>JAKSPD010000036.1 GCA_024405115.1 Lachnospiraceae bacterium | reverse complement strand
TCTTCGAAGCTCCCGCCTCTAAGCGTAGCGTAGGCGGTGAGTTGTTCACCAATGCCCAGACCTGTGACATTGAGCCCACACCCCCGGAGGAGACACTGCTTATGTGCCTGCTGCTTTATGCCTCAAGCGCATTCGTGATGACCGTCATTTACTACCTGATAGCTCTGGTATGCGGTGGCAGGAAATATCTCTCCTATGAAATGGACGGGGAAGGAATAGCCCGGGTGAAGGGTGATGCGAGGATTCAAACGTCTTTTAAGGACATAAGGAGAATAAAGACCAGAAAGAGAAGGTGTGAGATTACCCTTAAGACGCGCACTTTCAAAAGAAAGGTCTATGTTTTTAAAGAAGATTTTGAGGAAGTACTTGGATATTTAAAAGAAAAAGTGAAGAGTAATCAGGGATAGTTCGTAGTAATTGGAAAGGAAACCATTATGAGGAAAAGACTTTTTGCTGCCATCATGGCGACCGTTATGGTCATTGCACTTTACGGGTGCGGTGAAAAACCGGCTGAAACAAAAGAGACAGTTACTGAAGAGGCCACTGAAAAGGCAGCTGAGGCAACAAAGGAAGAAAGTCCCGAAGGAACCAAGGCAGCTGTCGTAGCTGCAGAAGCAATCAAAAACCTTTTTGAAACAACGGAAGCTGATGAGTCTTCTGAAGCAGAAACGGAAAAAGCTTCTGTTTCTGAACCGGAAACAACAAGGGCTTCGAGGCCGGTGATACCCGAGGAGGAAGAGGGGGAGGAAATTTCTGATATTAAGGATGCTGAAACAGGCCTTAATCTTAAATCCCATAACGGGGCAACGGTACTTCACTATGAAACCGTCGTTGAAAAAGAGGATGACTACAGGATCAAGGGAACAATTGTCGAGCTCATGACGGACAGGGCCGTCGACAGGGGATGGGAGTATTACTATATAGATTCTCTTGAAGACGGAGCCGAAATAGTCACATGGTATCCAAAGGACGGATACTTTACTTCCGTGGCTATGGTTTTTGAATGCGAAAACCTGAATGAGAAGCCGGTGATATTTGGAGACACTGTAAAGGCAAAGATTGTTTTTGATGAGGGAGGAAAAAACAAGGTATTTGAAGGCGTTTCATTCCAGAGTAATCCGGGGCAGATAGACTCATGGGGTTATGAGAATACAAGGAACAGCCAGTTTAAAGACGTTAATAAGGATGAAATGTCACTGGTAAGTTTCATAATAGATGTCGACAAAGAATTTCACGATGCAATGGTGGAAGAGGAAATAAAGGAACCGACATGGGTATATGTGGAATTTGAAAACGGTGACAGATACTGCCTTAACCTGAGAACGGAGGCAATCATCTTTGGATACGATGATTCTGATGACGAAAGTATCATTACTAATGACATCCACCGTACGTTTAAAGAGGCGACAGGAAAGGAATACTTCATGGAATTCCTTACGGCAAGTCCTGACTTCATGGATATCGTGGAAAAGTCCGGAATAGATGTAGAGGAGGCGGCGGAGGCCTATTCTTCCCAGTTCAGCGTCAAGGTATTTGACATACTCTTCGACAGCGATACTGCCGCCACGGCACAGTGCGTTGTGACCGGCCCTGACTTCATCGAGATGTATAAGGAACTTGACGTAAGGTCACAGAAGGCCTTTGAAGGCTCAGACATGTCAAAGGTTACTGAGGATGAAGTCTATAAGAAGATGGGAGAACTCCTTATAGAGTACGCAAAGGATCCCAGCCTGCCCAAAAAGGACTATGATTTTGAGGCTTCCTACACTTATTCAGAGGGAGCAGAAACCTGGTATCCTGATGACAGGGAGTATTTGATGGGCTGCATGAGGGTGCCGCTTATAAACTTCTGATTGACAATTGACCGAATGGTAATTACAATAAAAAGTGACCGAAAGGTCACTTTTTATTTTGAGGTAACTTACATGTCAGAAAATAAAGTTATACAGACCACAAGGCTCATCCTCCGCCCATGGGAGGAAACGGATGCGGAAAACCTTTATAAATACGCAAAGGATCCGCTAATAGGGCCTATCACAGGGTGGCCTCCGCATGAAAGCGTTGAACAGAGCCTTGAGGTAATAAGAAATGTGCTCAAAGGCGATGAAACCTATGCAGTGTGCCTTAAGGAAGACAATAAGGCAATCGGCTGCATAAGCCTCATGATCGGGGAGAAGAGCAATCTTTCAGTTCCCGATAATGAAGGCGAGCTCGGGTACTGGATAGGCGTCCCCTTCTGGGGGAGGGGGCTTATTCCGGAAGGGCTAAGGGCGGTCATAAGGCATGCCTTTCTGGATTTGGGACTTTCCAGACTGTGGTGCGGGTATTTTGAAGGAAACCTGAAGTCAAAAAGGTGCATGGAAAAGTGCGGCTTTACATTCCATCATACAAACTTCAACATCTACTGGAAGATGATGGATGATTTCAGGACAGAACATGTCACACGCCTTACAAGGGAAGACTGGTTTAGCAGCTTTGAGATAGTGAAGCTCTGTGAACATAGGGAACTTAAGGAAGAGGCGGCAGAATGGTTTTCCGGAAAATGGAGCGTCCCAAAGGAAGCATATCTTGAAAGCATTGAGGATTCTTTTACGTCTTCTGTTCCCAGGTGGTATCTTTGCCTTGACTGCGGGAAGATTATCGCGGGAATGGGAGTTATTGAAAACGACTTCCATGATCGTAAGGACCTTGCGCCCAACGTGTGTGCCGTATACACAGAGGAGGAGTACCGGAACCAGGGAATAGCAGGAAGGCTTCTTAATTACGTGTGTGATGACATGGCGGAGAATGGAATCGACACGCTTTATCTGCTTACCGATCACAATGGCTTTTATGAGCGATACGGATGGGAATTTTACTGTATGGCGCAGGGTGACGGCGAGGAGAAGCCGTCAAGGCTGTATATTCACAAAACCATGTAAGAATTTTTATTTTCCTCTTGACTCTCCCCTAAGGGTATGGGGCAGAATGTGAAAATGTGGAAAGGAGGTTCAAAAAAATGCTTAAGATAGGAGATTTTTCAAAACTGTCACACCTGACTGTTAAGGCGCTCCGCTTTTATGAAAAGGAGGGTATCCTCACGCCGGCTTCCACTGACGAGTGGACGGGATACCGCCTTTATGAGACGGCGCAGCTTGCGACTGCGGCAAAAATTAAGGCTTACAGGCAGCTGGATCTGTCGATACCTGAAATAAAGAAGATACTTTCAGGTGCGGATGTAAAGGTTATCCTTAAAGAAAAAGCAAAGCAGCTGGAAGAAGATAAGAGTAGCATTGATGAACGCCTCTCCATAATAAAACACATTCTGGAGGAAAGAGAGTTGAAATATCAGGTTACTGAAAAAGTAATACCGGAGATGATCGTGTATTCATCTGAAACGCTTATTGACAGGTATTCTGACCTTATGCAGTGGGTTCCGTCAGTGGGTGAGGAATGCCTTAAGCTTAACCCCGGCATAAAGTGCGCGGATCCGCCGTATGAGTTCTGCGAGTACCTTGACGGTGAGCATAAGGACTGCAACATAAGGGTGCGTCATAACGAGGCGGTCACCTCAATGGGCAATGAAAATGAGCACATAAAGTTCAGGGTTCTGCCGTCAGCAAAGGTGATATCCGTCTTCCACAAGGGAGGTTATGACAGCATTGGTGAAGCGTATGCATACATCATGAAATACGCGGAGCTAAACGGCTACAAGGTTGCGGGTCTCTCCCGTGAGTGCTACATCGACGGAATCTGGAACAAGGATGACTCGTCAGAGTGGCTCACAGAGGTACAGCTGCCGGTAGAGTAAAAAGAATAAGACATGTTTTACAGGCAGGGATGTGCGCACCCCTGCCTTTTGCAACCGGACATAACAAAAAATATAATAATATGTAAAGCGTGGTTGGTTGTAATCTGCGCAACCGGCGTTTACAATATTCATATAAATCAAATTGGAGGCAATGATGAGTATTGTAACGATTAAGGGGCTTACTAAGGAATATCCGTCTTTTAAGCTTGACGGAGTTTCTTTCTGCCTTAAGGAGGGCAGGATAGCGGGCTTCATAGGAAGGAACGGCGCCGGGAAGACAACTACCATTAAATCAATGCTGAACCTTGTTCATCCAGACGCGGGAAGCATCTTTTACTTTAGAATGCCGCTTATCGGTAATGAGGCTGAAATAAAGGGAAGAATAGGCTACTCCACCGGAACGGTGAACTGGTATCCGAGAAAAAGAATCAGGGATATCGTGGATGTTGAGAAAAGGTTTTATGATACCTGGGATGAAGAGGCATACAATAGGTATCTCGAGATGTTTGACCTTTCTGAGGAAAAGACACCACTGGAACTTTCCGAGGGAATGAAGGTTAAGCTTAATCTGCTGCTGGCACTGTCCCATGGGGCGGAACTTGTCATTCTTGACGAACCGACAAGCGGACTTGACCCGTTTTCAAGGAACGAGCTTCTTGAACTTTTCATGGAGCTTAAGGGGCATGGGGTTGCCGTCTTTTTCTCCACACACATAATTTCGGACATTGAAAAGTGCGCGGATGACATCATCTATATATCAGGCGGAAAGATAGTAGCGGAAATGGAAAAGGCCGCTTTCATGGAAAAGTATTCAGAAGAAGGGGAAACGCTTGAGCAGGTTTTTTTAAGGCTGGAAGGGGGAAAATATAATGGCTGACGTACTGAGGAAGGAAATGAAGCTTTCAGCTTCTGCACTTTCATATTTCTTTATCGCTTTCGGGCTTATGTTTTTCCTTCCCGGCTATCCGGTACTGTGTGGTGCTTTCTTTGTGACGCTTGGGATTTTTCAGAGCTTTCAGAACGCTGTTGCGGCAAATGACATCGTGTTTTCCGCCCTTCTACCGATAGCCAAAAAGGACGTGGTGAAAGGAAAATACCTCTTTTCATGCATGATCGAGCTTTGCGCATTTGCCGTCATGGCCATGGTGACAGTATTAAGAATGACTGTTTTTAGCGATTCGCCCACATATAGAAGCAATGCCCTTATGAACGCTAACCTGTTTGCACTTTCGATGGCCTTAGCCGTGTTTGGGGCATTTAACGTGATTTTTGTGGGAGGGTTCTTTAAAACGGCATATAAATTCGGAAAGCCGTTTATATGGTATTGCATATCCGCATTTCTTCTGATAGGCTTTTCAGAGGCCATTCACCATTTTCCGGGGCTTTCAGCTTTGAATTCCTTCGGATTTGATAACATCGGGCTGCAGATGGTGCTTCTTTTTATGGGAGGCACGGCATATGCATTAATGACTTTTGTCTCATATAAAAAAGCGTGCAGAAGCTTTGAAAAAATAGATTTATAAAGGAGGGGCGATGCTAAAGGAAAACCTTGTCATGCTGAGAAGCATAAATGGCTTTACCCAGGAAGAAGTGGCTGAAAAGATAGGCATATCCAGACAGGCCTATGCTAAATGGGAGAGCGGTGCCACGATTCCCGACATTGAAAAGTGCAGCCGCCTCGCCAAGGAATACGGTGTTACGATTGACAGCCTTATTAAGACGGAATTACTTGAGGGCGTGGGAACCATTTCGCCTGCTCCTGCAGGAAAAAACATATGGGGCTCCGTCATAATAAATGAGCGCGGTCAGATAGTCATCCCAAAGGCGGCACGCGATAAGTTCGGTCTTTCAGGAGGCCAGAGGCTCATTGTGGGAAGCGACGAGATGGGAATAGCGCTTTTCCCGGCGGAAGCCTTTGAAGCAAAAATGAGGACTGTTATGGAAAGTTTTGGAATCAGATGATATAATGACCCTGTATTTTTGTTATGTCTGATTACGTGGGGTGATGCATGAAAGTAGTTGTCATTGACGGCCAGGGCGGCCGCCTGGGTCAGCTTCTGTGCGAGGCAATATCAAGGGAAAAAATAAAATGTGACCTGCTTGCGGTAGGCACGAACAGTATTGCTACAAGTGCAATGCTAAAGGGCGGCGCCATGCAGGGAGCGACCGGGGAAAACCCGGTAATTGTCGCGTGCAGAGATGCCGATGTGATAATCGGACCTATCGGAATTGTTTCCGCAGATTCCCTTTTGGGGGAAATCACACCTAAGATGGCTGTGGCAATCGGACAGAGCAGGGCATTAAAGCTTCTGCTTCCGGTAAGCCACTGCAACAACCAGGTAATCGGCGTGAGGCAGCTATCCATGAATGAAATGGTGGCTGAGACCGCGAACAGGTTGAAAAGTCTGATAAAAGAGGAATGAAGACTCAGATGGACGATAAATGGAGCCGCCTTTTTTCTGAAGTTGACAGGATGCTTCTGACAGAAAAAGACAGAATAATAGTTGCAGTTGATGGAAGATGTGCTTCGGGGAAGACAACCCTGGCACGGCTCTTAAACGAAAAATACGACTGTAATGTGTTTCATATGGATGACTTCTTTCTGCGTCCAAAGCAACGGACAGAGGAACGCCTTAATGCGCCGGGCGGGAACGTTGACCACGAACGTTTTTTAAGTGAGGTACTGCTTCCTTTGTCAGAAGGCAAGGAAGTGACTTTTCAAAGATATGACTGTCACGGGAAATGTCTTCTGGAACCCGAAACAGTTATTGACAGACGTCTGAATTTCGTGGAGGGAGTGTACAGCCTTCATCCTGACCTAATCAGTTATTATGACCTTACGGTCTTTATTGATATTTCAGAGGAAGAACAGAAGTCAAGAATAGAAAAGAGGAACTCACCTGAAATGGCCGGGAGATTCTTTTCGACATGGATCCCCCTTGAAGAAATGTATTTTAATACCTTCAAAATAAGGGAGAATGCTGATATAATCATATAATGACGGGGATAATCCAAGATGTTTTCCGGTTAAAATAGTATGCTAACGGTGTCATGAAGGCACCAGTGTCGTTCAAGACGATGATATCATTACGAAAAAGAGGTATTTATGATGTCATCCAAGAAAAGTATTAACCGTATGGTTCTTTCTGCAATGCTTCTGGCATTGGCACTTGTCCTGCCATTTATTACAGGACAGATGCAACAGACAGGAAACATGCTGTGTCCAATGCACATACCGGTTCTGATATGCGGATTTTTCTGCGGTCCATGGTACGGAATGGCCGTGGGGTTTATTGCACCGCTCCTGCGTTTTCTGCTTTTCGGAATGCCCCCGGTAATTCCGATAGGGATTGCAATGAGTTTTGAACTGGCCACTTATGGATTTGTTTCAGGTTTTCTGTATAAACTGCTTCCAAAGAAAAAACCGTATGTGTATGTTTCACTGATAAGTGCCATGCTTCTGGGGCGTATTGTCTGGGGCGTGGTGAGGGTTATTCTGTATGGACTGGGAAAGTCTGAGTTCGGATGGAAAGCTTTTGTTTCAGGTGCATTCCTTAATGCAGTACCCGGAATTATCCTGCAGATAGTCCTGATACCGATACTGGTCATGGCGTTAAAAAAAGAACAATGAAAGCTGACATGAAGTCAGAAAAGACGGTGTCCACGGGCACCGTCTTTTTTACTTGTGAAGATAAATATTTTCAGGTGAAAAATACAAAAAATAGAACATAAAGATGCACAAATCGTTCTTGTTTGGTGATATAATACAAAATTGTGTGGATTTTTTTGGGAGATATTACCAATTAATGGAAAAGATAAAGAAAGCAAAATTACATTACGGCTGGATCATATTTGGAACGTGTTTTTTGATGGTGTTCTGTACCCTCGGCTTCTGCAGTTCGACAAAAGGACTGTTCCTTGCACCTGCCACAGCTGACACCGGACTTCCGAGAAGCATGTTTTCACTTGGTGACTGCTGCAGGTATGTTACAGTTGCTTTCCTAAACATGAGCTTTGGCAAGCTTGTTGAGAAGTTTGGCCCGAGAAAGCTTGTCGTAGCCGGATTCATTTTCCTTGGTGCCTCAATGACGACATACTCACTTTCGTCAACCGTCCTTGGTTTCTGCTTAGGCGGCGTTCTGCTTGGGTGTGGCATGGCGTTTACGACAACAACGATAGTAGGATACTTTGTCGAAAAATGGTTCACAAAATCCAAGGGAACAATAATGGGCATCATTCTTGCCGCAAACGGACTTGGGTCAGCGGTAGCAGCACAGATATTAAGCCCCATCATCGAATCAGGTGTTCACGGCTGGAGGACCGGTTACAGGACGTCCGGAATCATCGTCGTATGTGTGGGTGTTCTGGTATGCCTTCTTCTAAGGAACAAACCTGAGGACATGAAGCTTGAGCCGCTCGGACAGAACGGGAAGGTAAAGGAATCAGATCTCAACGACTGGATGGGACGTGAATTTTCCGAAATAAGGAAAAAGCCACAGTTCTGGATGACACTTTTATGCTGTCTCATGTACGGCCTTATCATTCAGTCATATTCAGGCTGCTCCAGCGCACATTTCAGGGACGTGGGACTTGATGCCAAGCTTATTGCCAACATTCTGAGTCTTCACAGCATTTTCCTCTTTATTGCAAAAACTAGTACGGGCTTCCTTTTTGACAGGTTTGGCTTAAGAACGGTCCTTATCTTTTCATCCTTATGTGTAGTAGGGGCTGTTTCAATTCTGTATGCTGTAGGCCCTGACTCCGTAAAACTGCCGTACCTATATGCCGTGGTTTCAGCTTTCGGGCTTCCAATTGAAACTATCATGATGCCGCTTCTGACAAGGGACATGTTTGGTGTCAGGTCATATGCAAAGATAATGGGAATCATAGTGGGTGTCGTTCAGCTTGGCATGTGCTTCGGTTCTATATTCACAAATGCATGGTTTGACCGTTTTGGATCATATAAGATGATCTTCAATATTTTTGCCGTTGCCACCATAGTCATCACAATTGTCATGAATCTGCTTATAACTGATGCCCATACAGACAGGAAGAAGTATAAGAAAGAGCAGAAGCTTCTGAAGCAGAAAAATAATTGAATACAAAACGGCTCATAAGGCGTATAATCAGCTGGAGAGGAAGGTAAAGGAAGATGAAAGGGTTCAAGCTTTTTATTTATTATTTTCTCCAGTGAACCTGGGGAATTCTCCAAAATCTGGCAGGCCTCGGAATGAGATGCTACCTCCTTATTAAGAACAGGAACAGGGATAAGGCAAGCTTTAAGTTCTTTGGTGCGCAGGTCACGGAATTGGAAAAAGGGCATGGTTCCATGGGAATGGGCATGTTTATATTCCTGGGACATAAGGGTGACAAGGATGAAAAGGAAGTCCTGGTACACGAATACGGACATACATGGCAGTCCGCAATCCTGGGGCCGTTTTATCTGATAGTAATTGGTCTTCCATCGTTTACATGGGCTTTTCTGCCCGTCTTCAACAAGATGCGTAAGAAAAAGAAAATACGGTATGCTGACTTTTATCCTGAGTCATGGGCTAACGCCTGGGGAACCGGGGTAACGGGCCTAAGGGTTCCTGACAGATAAGGAGCGGCCATGGACGGAACTAAAATGATAACTACCGGTAAAATAACAGCCTTAAGCTGCGGTGATGCAGGCAGGGCTTAAGGATTTTGACATTGGCCCCATTCATATAGACGAAGGGTATAAGCCATGGTTATTTAACGGAATGGCTCCCACGCCTGCACCCGCTTCTTCCGGACCCTGGAAATGCAGCGCCTGCGGCATGGAAAACATCACCGGAAGGTTCTGCCCGCAGTGTGGGTCACCACGTCAGTGACATAAAAAAGTGAAGCTGAAACTGCAGCTTTTGTAAGCAGTTCCACGGATAAGAAAAACCAGGGGTCAAAAAACCCCTGGTTTTATGTATTCGGAAATTAATTAAACAACTGCCTTTATGGTATCAATGACTGTTCCGTCGCGGTAAAGGACCTTTGCAACCACGCGGTCGGAGGTCTTAACGGGAGCGGGTACTCCTGAAATCTCCTCAGCCTTATTCTTAAGGTCTTCAATGCTGCATACCGGAAGGTGTGCTGCGATGAGTGCTTTTTTAAGTTCCTCGTTCTTACCATACTTGGTATTGACAGCAATTCCCCTCTGGGTTACCACCACGTCAACATCCTTTCCGGGAGTTGATATGGTAAGGCAGCGGTCAACCACGAGCGGAAGACGTGCACGTGTAAGCGGCGCTATGATGATACAGAGCTTGCTGCCGGCGGCTGTGTCTGAATGTCCGCCGGAACCGCCCATGATGTATCCGTTCGAGTCTGTGTGGACGTTTACGTTAAAGTTCACGTCAATCTGTGTGGCTCCTAAAAGTACGACGTCAAGTGAATCAACGGCTGCACTCTTTCCACTCACTCCTGCGTAATGTGTTGCGGAAACCTCCATGTGCCTCGGATCCTCACGGAGGCTCATTACGGCGTCAAGGTCAAAGCACTGAACGTCTATGAGTGACCTGAAGCAGCCTGCCTCAAGCATGTCCACCATGTATCCGGTGATGCCACCCATTCCGAAGGAACCTACGATTCCTCTTTCAAGCATGATGTCCTTGATGAACTTTGCTGCTGCAAGCGTTGCTCCGCCGGCGCCTGTCTGAAGCGACATTCCTTCCTTAAGAAGACCGGATGCGTCGATTACCTTTGCGGCATACTCAGCCATCCGAAGGCCCACGGGGTCACGCGTTATCTTTGTGGTACCTGACACGATTCCCTTGGGATCTCCAATTTCCGGAACGCTAACAACATAGTCTGCGTAAACCTCTGAGATTGAATAGTCTGAAAGCGGATAGGGGACGAGGTTATCGGTAACGATTACGACCTTATTGGCGTTCATCGCATCGGCGAAAGCGTATCCGATGGAACCGCATGCTGATTTACCGATCTTTCCTGTGCAGTTGCCCATGTCGTCTGATGTGGGAGCCGCTATGAATGCAACATCCACGTGTGAGGTTCCCTTTTCCATGTCGGAGGGACGTCCGCCGTGAGTGCGGAAGATTACGGGTTTTTCGAGGATGCCCTCACAGATGGCCTTTCCTACCTTGCCACCCATGTAGTTGCACTCGATGCCGGTGACAACACCTTTCTTTATGAGTTCGGTGACTGGTTCATGAACATCAAAGATCGAGCTTGCGTTTATGGTGATGTCCTTAATTCCAAGGTTTGCGATTTCTGCCATGACCATGTTTAAAACGTGGTCACCGTTTCTCATGTGATGGTGGAATGAAACAGTCATCCCGTCCTTAAGTCCTGAAAGCCTGATGGCCTCGGAAATATCCTTAACGAGCTTACTCATTGCAGTCACCTCCGAATATTGCCTTTTCCATTTCAATAACCTGTGCAGCCCTTGCGACTATGGGTGCGTCAATCATCTTTCCGCGAAGTGAAACAACACCCTTGCCCTCAGCCTTTGCGCGCTCGATTGTTTCCATTACCTCATGGGCATAATCGATTTCTGCCTTTGTGGGTGAGAAGGCGTTATTGATGCCTGAAACGTGGCGCGGTGAGATGGAGGCCTTTCCGGTAAATCCGAGAGCCTTAGCAAATGCGGCGTCCTTTTCAAGGCCTTCAATGTCGTTTACATCGGTGAAAGGCGTGTCATAAACGTCAACTCCTGCCGCACGTGCCGCCACTATGAGCCTCTGACGCGCGTAGAGGATTTCTGCGCCCTCTTTGGTACGCTTACAGTGAAGATCTGCACTTAAGTCCTCAGCACCCAGGAAAATGGCTGTGACGCGTTCACTGGCCTTTGCGATTTCAAATGCGTTTTCCACTCCAAGGGCAGTCTCGATAAGCGGTATGAGCTTTACCGTTCCGTGGGGGATGTTGTTTTCTGCCTCTACCTTATCGATATAGGCCGAAACAGTTTCGATGTCCTTCGCACAGGAGGACTTGGGTGGCATTATGAGGCCGGGCCTTAACGGGATTATCTCGTCAAGGTCATGTGTCCAGTAATCCGTGTCAACGGGATTTATGCGCACGATGACCTCACAGCGTGAGAAATCCATGGTCTTTAAAACGTTTCTTACAAGTATTCTTGCGGAATCCTTTTCTGCAGGGGAAACGGCATCCTCAAGGTCCATGATTATGGAATCTGCACCCAGGATGTCACCGTTCATGAGAAGGTTGGGTGTGTTTCCCGGGATAAAAAGCATTGATCTTCTCATGCACGTACACCTCCGCCTCTTTTTACTGCTGTTTCGACCCTGGCTGCGATGACGCAGTCAATGGCACCCTTGTCGCTTACCTTAATGACACCTTCAGTGACATTAAGCTCTTTCAGGGTTTCGTTTACAACTGTTTTGATTGCCTCTCCGTACTGGGCATAGACAGGGGAAGTGATCTCGACTGTAAGCTTTTCTGATGGGGAGACTGTAACGTATGCATCGCTGGATTCCAATGTGCCTGCAGCTGCATTTTTTACAATGATCATTCTTCTATACCTTTCCTGCATCCTTCTCCATTGTCAAAGGGATGCTTTTCTTTCCTGAAATTTGTTACATAATCGGCGTGAGCCTTGTAGCAGTCAAGCGGCTCGCCATATTCATGACCGGTTATCACAAGTTCTGTGTTTGCCGGCTTTGTGTCCATTAGATTAATGAGGTTTTCTTTATTTATGAGGTTTAAGTTTGCGGCATCAATCACCTCGTCAATGATGCAGAGGTCATAGTTTCCGCTTTTGACTTCGGAAATGACTCTTTCAAACTCATTCTGGTAAAGTTCAGCAAAGTACTCCTGCTGATCAGGGGTGAGGTTGAAGAGGAAAGGAGAGTGTACTGTATTCTCCATATACGTCACGCCCTTCATTGATTTGAGCATGTTCACTTCACCGCTTATTCCGTCTTTGAGAAACTGATAAATGAAAACCTTCATGCCGTGGCCGAGTGCCCTGAGCGCAAGGCCAAATGCAGCAGTGGACTTCCCCTTACCGTTTCCATAATACATTTCTACAAGACCTTTTTCCATCTGTTACTCCAAATTTTTTTCCGGTTTACCACTATGTCCGGAGTATAAGTGCTTATTTTAGCTGCGGGAACAAAGTCAGGCGGCAGCACCAGGCAGTAATGCCAGACAGTAACGCCAGGCAACAGTGTCAGGCAGCAGTGTCAGACAGTAACGCCAGGCAACAGTGTCAGGCAGCAGTGTCAGACAGTAACGCCAGGCAACAGTGTCAAATTATAACACTGAATATAGTGTTTTATGCCGTTCTTCCCCCAAATATGCCCATCAGGGCATAAAATTGCCTTGCGTCTCACGCCGATTATACCATTTATCGTGGAAGACGGTTAAATAGGGAAAAAAAACATCGGCGATAGACCAAAAATTATACCATAAGTTAAGAGAAAATGAAGCAAACGGCATAAAACACAAATTATAGTGCTGAATCTTAACCTTGTTGAATACGTATGAATTAGCAGATGACCGGCCTTGCCGCAAGATGGATTGCAGGTAAGTACCGGTCATTGCTAATTACGGCTTATCGATTATGCCTTTGCTGCTCTGAGTGCAAGGATACGGCTCATCTCGTTATAAACGATCATGTATCCCTCGTCAACTCCCATGCCGGGCTTTGCAAGAATCTGATCAGGCTGTGTTGCCATAGCGCACTCTACGCAGACCTCTGCTGAACGGTTGGTCTCGTTGCAGGTACCACCCTGGTAAGCTCCGAATCCGTGTTCCTTGCAGTAAAGAACTGCTTCGATTGTGTTGTTGATTCCGCCAAGGTCGGGAGTCTTGATCTGTGCCATGTGGCCTGCCTTGTTGTCGCAGAAGTAGATAACGTCCTCAAGGGTGTTGCACCACTCATCAGCTACGAGTTCAACGTTGATTCCACGTCTGTCCATTTCCTCACGGAGTCCCTTGAGGTCGAGCATCTGCTTTTCTCTCTCGCCTGCATCCATCGGTCCTTCGATACGAAGCTTGAAGGGCTTTGCAGTCTCCTCGAGCTCTGCGATGTAGTCAGCCATTCCAACGAAGTTGTCATCACCGAAAGCCTGTCCGATTGTACCGTAAACGTCGATATGCATGATGGGCATGTAGTCATCTTCTGCACGGAGCTCCATGATCCTGTCGCGAAGCCATGCAACGTACTCCTTAAGGATGTGGCCATCCTTGCCGAGCTTTGTCTCAACGTTATTGATAAGTGCGTGCGGAAGAATCTGGGCACCCTTCATGATCATCTTGTCGGAGTTCTCGTAACGGTTGTCACCTGACTGTGTGAAAATCGGAACCATTTCTGTAGCTACTGTTGTGCCGTATTCAGCTGCAACTTCTTCGCAGATCATGCACTTGTGTGCCTTTGCAACTGCATCAAGGAGAGCCTGTGAAACACCGTAACGGATAGCTGTATGGAGCTTCTTTCCATCAACAAGGATGTCTTCCATTTCCTTTGCAAGCTTACGGAAGTTGTCTGCTTCCTTACCAACGATAACGGGCTTGATGTACTTTTCGATTACGGGGATGAAGTCCTCAGCAAGGAAGAGGGGATCACGTCCGCCGGCACCTGAATACTGAACTGCTGCGCAGTCGCCCCATGCAACCTGTCCGTCCTCAAGAACGAGCATAACGGAAATGCTTTCACCTGCCTGACGAATATTCTTGAATCCGGGAGTTACGGGAGCTCCTTCATAAGCTGCGCCATTTGACTTTGCGCCCATCTTGATGGCCTTCTGGTCATCAAAGAAAAATCCTGTACGTCCGGGTGCACATACCATATCAACTATCTTCATATTATTTCTCCTTTAAGAATTATATTTAAACTTTATCCGCTTATACGCAGAGAGTTTCTCAAGCAAGAAGCGGGTTTTTTGAAAACCAAGATCAGGCAAGTTTTTCTGCCAGGCGAGGACCGGAACGAAGGTGTTTCTTCCTTACGGACTAAATGTGTCTTATGCACTTAATTCAAAAGAAACACCGGAGTGACCCGCAGACGGCAGAAAGACTTGCTGACCGTATGTCCGTGATTACCTTTGCGACTCAGCATGGCGGTTCCGCGCCCTGGCGGGCTTGCCCCGTCTATG
>JAKSPD010000035.1 GCA_024405115.1 Lachnospiraceae bacterium | reverse complement strand
CTTTGGAATCATTTTCAATTATTTAGATTCAGAGCCTGATTTTTCAGTCATTCAGGGCCTGATCATTTCCAGTCATTTAGTACCAGATTTTTTCAGTCACTCAGGGCCTGCTTTTTTCAGTCATTCAGGGCCTGTTTTTTTCAGTCACTCAGGGCCTGATCATTTCCAGTCATTTAGTACCAGATTTTTTCAGTCACTCAGGGCCTGCTTTTTTCAATTCATCAGTTTTTGTAGGCTTTCTATGCATCTCACTGTGTTCATACAATTTTCAGGCCAAAAATGCACTTTTCAAGGAATCGTTTTGTAGTTTTATGGTTCGGGATATATGTTTCATACAATTTTAATCAAAAAAATTGTATGAAACGCCGCTTGAGTGACAGCTTTACTACAAAATTTTTGTATGAAGTATGGTTTACAGACCCATTTCCTACAAGATTTAAAGATTTGTCATTTTCACCAAAAGCTAACGGCCTTTAATTGATGGCCCGAACTTCCGGCAGATAAGGTCCTGCAGGTAAGAGAACATGTCTGTAATCATGTGGAGTTCCATCATCACATAATGGCCCAGATTTTTAAACCTGAACCTTACTTTATGTTCATGTACCTTTGGGAGTTTTTTAATTCCTTCACAGAATCCGTTAAAATACTGCTTCCCGAATCCTCGGTTCACAAAGAAAAGCTGCTTTACGATCACTCCCAGTAAAATGAAAGGAAGGTTTATCAGAAGCATTAAAAGCGGCATGTTTTTATAATTGAGCCACACGTTATTGCGTGCTGCAAGGCGAACCTTGAAGTCATTGTACTTTGAACCGCTCGTACCGGATCCGAAATGGTATACCCTGGAGTCAGGAGTGTAAAGAATCTTATAGCCCGCTATCCGCATCCTCATGGAAACATCCACGTCCTCAAGATACGCAAAGTGCATGGGATCAAAAAACCAACGGCTTTCGCCGATGTCCCTGCCGCCGTTTCCACCATTTTTTCTGCTTGTATGCCTTTCCTGACTGGCGATAGCCGATAAAGCTTTGGCACGGTACATCGCGGCACCGGCACAGGCAGAGAACACATCCGTCACGTGGTCGAACTTATGTAAAATTACTTTTCTCCCGGTGCCCCTCTGGAAAGCCCATCCGCAAAGAGAATATCCGTCACCTGCGGAATCAATGAGGGTATGGTTATTCATGGATATCATGAGGGGTGACACTGCGCCCACTTTCTCATTTCCGGGCTCTTCCATAAGCCGGACCATCTTTAACAGATAGTCTGGTTCAGCCTCCGTATCGTTATTTAAAAGTACAATGTACTCTGCGCCTTCCGAAATGGCGGCTGTAATACCCTCATTTACGGCCCCTGAAAACCCGGTGTTGGCCGGAAGCAGTATGACTCTGGCCATGCCCTCGTCCTCATATTTTTTAAGGGCTCCCTTTGAGCCGTCCGTGGAACCGTTGTCAACGATAATAACACGAAAATCCCGGTACGTCTGCCTTGAGAGGGCAGACATACAGGGATCCATAAACCTTAGTCCGTTGTAGTTTGGTATGATTACCGCAACCTTCATATATTACTGGCGGTCTTCGATGTCCTTAATGAGGTCGATTCTTCTCTGATGACGTCCGCCTTCGAACTTTGCATTAAGCCACTCATCTACCATCATCTTTGCAACTTCATCTCCCACAACCCTTGCGCCGAAGCACAGGATGTTTGAGTTGTTGTGAATTCTTGAAAGCTTTGCTGAATAAGGATCAGAACAGCATGCTGCACGGATACCCTTTACCTTGTTGCATGCGATGCTGATACCGATTCCTGAACCGCAGATGGCGATTCCGAGATCAGCTTCACCGTTTACTACTGCAAGTGCGACCTTTTCAGCCTGGATGGGGTAATCAGCCTTTTCGCCCACTGCCACACCAAAGTCAATTACTTCGATGCCCTTGCTCTCAAGATGAGCCTTTATGACGTTTTTAAGTTCCGGTGCCGCATGGTCGTTTCCAATTGCTATCTTCATTTCTTTTCCTCTTCTTTTAATGCATTTTCAAGTCCGATTGCGAACTGGTCAGCACATGAAGTGTCCTTCCAGCCACAGGTATTTCCCTTTAACAGGGAGATGAGGGTTGTCGCGTCCTGTCCCTCTGAAAGCAGTCCGATTGCTTTCAGGTTTCCGTTGCATCCGCCTGTAAATACCACGTTATGGACTTTTCCGTTTTCTATTTCAAAGGACACCTCTGTAGAGCAGGTGCCTTTGTTCTTATGCTTATACTTCATTATTCCTCACTCTTTTGGTATGTAACCTTAGCGTTGTCAACGATGAACTTGTTAGCCATGTCCTCAAGGACGAGTTGGTCGAAGACTTCGGTATCAACAATTTCCTTGATGGTCTCAAGGTCATAGCCGTAACTCTCTGCAAAGGCAAGCCTTGCCTCGTCTGTAATCTCGAGGTTTTCAAGCTTTGCAATTTCCTGAAGTACTATTCTCTGCTTAACGCTGTCAACTGAATACTCGCTGTATGAATCAACGAAGTCCTCATATGAAGTTCCGTAATACATTAAAAGCGTTCCGAGGTCAATGCCGTAAAGTTCTGCTGATGCGGCATAATTCTTTACAAAGTTGTTTGTTGTATACTGGATGGCCTCTGCTGCCGCCTCAACTTCTGAATTCTCAAGAACCTTTTCAACCGCATTGTAATAAAGTTCCTGCCTGGCCGTAAGGTCAGCTTCCTTCTGGAGGTTTTCAATCGTAAGGTCGATTACGTCCTGTGCTGTCTTGCATGACTCATCGATTGCTGCAGCAATATCATCTGAAAGTTCCCTCTGGCGGCTGATTGAATTTACGGTCACGGTAAATACGACAGCCTGGCCTGCAAGCTCAGTGTTTCCATAGTTCTCAGGGAATGTAAGGTTAAGGTCTACTGTCTCACCTTTTTTCGTTCCAATAAGTCCTTCCTCAAAACCATCTATGAATGAACCTGAACCGATTTCAAGGTCATAGCCCTGTGCGGTTCCGCCCTGGAATGCAACGCCGTCCTTCTTTCCCTCGTAGTCGATGTTTGCGGTGTCACCATTTTCGACGACGTCAACTTCCTCAGTGAAGTTCGGAAGGATGTACTGGCTGATGTACTCAAGTGCTTTATCCTCAGTGATCTTGGTGGGTTCAACCGTTGTGATCTCAAGTCCCTTGTAATCAGCAAGCTTTGAAACTGTTCCCAAAACTGATGGAACTGAAATGTCAAGGTTTGCAACAATGTCATTGATTGCGTCAATATCAAATGTTCCAACTGCTTCAGCTGCTGTTGCAGCTGCTTCTGTTGCAGCGGTCG
The DNA here is from genome assembly GCA_024405115.1 of Lachnospiraceae bacterium. Classification (GTDB taxonomy): domain Bacteria; phylum Bacillota; class Clostridia; order Lachnospirales; family Lachnospiraceae; genus Avilachnospira. Next base: position 12,169 of record JAKSPD010000035.1, on the reverse strand, counting down.
TTACCGTTTCTGTTGCTGCTTCTGTTGCAGCCGTGGTTGTAGCAGCTGTTTCTGAGCAAGCTGCAAGTGAAAATACACAGATTGCTGAAAGTGCGATTGCTAAAAACTTCTTCATTAATACTCTCCTGTTAATATATTCCTATAAATTCGCTAATTGCGTATAAGACCGTTATTTCACTGCCTTTATTCCGGGCCAGTAGCGGAAAAGGACCTTTGCTATCATTTTGTCCTTTGAGATATAGCTGTTGTTCCAGTACCTTGCATCAAGTGAACCGTTACGGTTATCTCCCATAAGGAAATAACATCCCTCAGGTACCTCGAATGTCATGTCACCTGTGTAAAGCATGGGTTCACGCAGATACTTTTCGCTCAGCTTCTCACCGTTAACGTAAACGGCGGCGGTTACAAGACTTCTTGTTTCGCCCTCGGCAAATGTCGCACTTGCCTCTGAAACGATGTCTGATGCCTTACAGCTTCCTTCAGCCTTGATCTCCACGGTGTCGCCGGGCATTCCTATGATACGCTTTACGTAGTAGACTGTCCTCGGGTAACTGATTGTCTTTCCACAGCGGGGACATACATCAGGTGCAGGATTTTCACCCTGTGCCTTACGGCAATGCTCGCATCTCCATCCGAACTTGAATATGGCCACGTCACCACGTTCCGGTTCTCCAAATGTATATCTGAGCCTTGAACCGATGACACGGTCACCCGTCATGATGGTCGTTTCCATCGAACCGGTTGGAATGGTCGAATTCGCAATAAGGAACCTGTTAATACAGAACGCAATAACAGCAGAAACAGCGAGAACTTCCATCCATTCCAAAAGTTCCCGTACAAAAGTGCTTTTTTTCTTCTGTTTTCTGCTTTTGCTACCTTCCATAACTTCCATATCATACTCAAAATCATGAGGCAAATCAAGCGAATCAAAAATAATTCACATTTTCTTCACTAAAGCGCTTGACAACGTTAATGATAATTGTTATCATTAGCACATGAAAGAAACAAGATACTCAAAACACAGAGAATTAATAAAGGATTTTCTTACCGGAAACACCTCCCACCCCACAGCGGATGAAATCTACTTCCACATAAAAGGACTTCAGCCGGATGTGAGCCTGGCAACGGTTTACCGTAACCTCCGCCAGCTAACGGAAAATGGTGAGGTAAGGTGCATAGATGTCGGTGACGGAAAAGACAGGTTCGATTACAACGTGCACGAACACGCACACTTCCTCTGTACCGAATGCGGGAAAGTGTATGACGTCTTCTACAACCCGGACAGGGTGCGTACCGCATTCTTAGAGATGCCCGGCAGCATCGAAACGGAAGGCTTTTACTTCCATGGAACCTGTTCCTGCTGTCTTGACAGGAAGGTTCAGGATGAAACAGCTTACAAAAGTTAATTAAGCGAGAGCTTACAAATAAAATCAATTAATAAGGAGATATCAATTATGAAGAAATGGGTTTGCACAATTTGTGGTTACGTAGCAGAAGGCGAGCAGGCACCGGAGAAGTGCCCCGTATGTAAGGCTCCCGCTTCAAAGTTCATGGCTCAGGAAGAGGAAATGGTATGGGCAGCTGAGCACGTTGTAGGCGTTGCACAGGGCGTTGATCAGGAAATCATTGACGGCCTCCGTGAGAATTTCAACGGTGAGTGCTGTGAAGTTGGTATGTACCTTGCAATGGCAAGAGTTGCACATCGTGAGGGATATCCCGAGATCGGTGAGTACTGGAGAAGGGCAGCCCTTGAGGAAGCTGAGCATGCAGCTAAGTTCGCAGAGCTCCTTGGAGAAGTTCTTACAGACTCAACAAAGAAGAACCTTCAGATGAGAGTTGAAGCAGAAAACGGCGCTACCGCCGGTAAGACAATGCTTGCTAAAAAGGCTAAGGAACTCGGACTTGACGCTATCCATGACACAGTTCACGAGATGGCTCGCGACGAGGCTCGTCACGGCAAGGCATTCGCAGGACTTCTTAAGAGATATTTCGCATAATCAGTAAAAAACTTTATAAATAAAACCTGGTGGCTGTTGCAATACTGAATTTCAGTAGTGCGACAGCCACCTTTTTATCTTGCCGTATCGTTCTTTACGTCTTTTTCCAACTCCCTGAGCACATCCTGCATCCCCATCTTTTCGGTCAGATCCCCGAGTGATTTTTCATACTGCGCCCTGGAAATCGCATCCAGCTCCAGGAATTTATCAAGCAGTTCCTTCTGCCTTATGTAAAGTTCCCTGTTCGTCATCCATTTTGCCCCATTTTTTCACATGCACGGAAGCGTTGCGCCTCCAAACGGCATGGCTATCACCGATGCGCCTTCGCCGTACTTTTTAACAGCAGCCTCATACGCCTCCTCCACGCTCTTAAACGGAGTCATGAAGATGCTTCTTACGGTATCCTCCGGCATTTCGGACACAAGATAGATGTCAGCCTTTTCCTGTACCATCCCTATGGCAGCTGCCTTATGGCCGCCCAGTTCAAAATGCTCCCCTATCCTCTCAATCATTGAATGCGGTGAATCCGCAGCCATTAACCAGTCCTCGAACTTCTTTGATCCAAAGCCCTCCCTGCAGCATCCCACCAGAATGATGGTACCTCCGTCCTTTACTGCATGCTTGCTGTTATCAAGTGCCTTCTGCACCTGGTAAAGGTTAGCGTCCTTCGGGGCACCTCCCTGAGAAACAATCACGATGTCCGCACGTGCAGGAATCTTGCAGCGGTACATCTTGTCCAGATACGCGCAGGCATCCCTGTGAGCCTCTATCACGTCTCCCGCCGATGCATAAACAATTTCCTTATGCTCACTTAAGACAGCATTAACGATATAATCCACCCCGCAGATACATCCTGCCTCCTCAATGTCCTCACGGACGGGGTTACCCGAAAGCTTTCCCGCATGCGCATCGTCACTTACCATCTTTGTGTGGTTTTTCTGGATGGCCTCAACAGTCGAGCACCCCGGCATAATGGCCTTATACCCTCCGGAATATCCCGCAAAGTAGTGAAACTCCACATTTCCAAGGCATATCTTAAAATCAGCCTCCGCAACACGCGTACAGATGTCAACGGGCGTACCGGCCTTCGTGTCTCCCATGTGCGTAAAACCGGTCTCATTACTGTCCTCGCATCTTACACGTGAGTAGACTTCCTCTCCGGCCAGATGCCTTTTTTCTTCCTCAGTGTGATTTCTGTGTGACCCCAGTGCAAACACGACGGTGATGTCCCTGTCCGGCACCCCGCCATTATTAAGTTCAGCCAAAACATCCGGCAGGACATCAAATGAAGGAAGCGGCCTTGAAATGTCGCTTGTAACGATTGCGACCTTCATTCCCGGTCTTACCATATCCTTAAGCCGCCTCGCGCCGATGGGGTTTTCGAGCGCATGCCTTACTGCCTCCGCGCCCCTTCTCTCATGTACCATCTCATTTGACATGAGCACCTTTAAAACATTCTCATCAGGCACTTCCACGGTCTGTATCGTATTGTCATAGCCAAAATCAAGTTTCATATAAACCCCTTAATATTTATCATGCATGTGTAAACTGACTCAAAACAGCTCTTTATGCCGTTTTGCTGTCAAAACAGGTCTTGCGGGTATAAAAAACAGCCATGGCTCACGCCGATTATGCCCTCTACCCCTAAAAATAAGCCTACGGGGTATAATCTCATCGGCAAAAGCCCAAAAATTATACCCCGAAACGTTAAAAACAATTGGAAACGGCATAAAGAGCAAATTTTAGTGTAAACATCGGAACGCTCTTAAGTGTAAACATCAGAACACTTTTAGCGCACATACCAGAACTTTATTTAATTTAAACGTTCCTCATGAACTTTACTGATCTTCTCCACCAAAAATCAAAAATTTAGTTGTCAGTAGCGTCATCACCGGTAAGGGTGAAGGTGAATGTCTTTCTTGCCTCATCATCGGCTGCAAGATACTCATCATATGTGGTCATCTTGTCAATGAGCTTTCCGTTACGTACCTCCATGATACGGTTTGCGGTGGTCTCAACAACCTGGTGGTCACGTGAGCTGAAGATGATTACTCCCGGGAACTTTATGAGGGCGTTATTTAATGCTGAAATTGACTCCATGTCAAGATGGTCAGTGGGCTCGTCAAGAATAAGGACGTTGGAGCCTGAGATCATCATCTTTGAAAGCATGCAGCGCACCCTCTCACCACCGGAAAGGATGTTGACGTGCTTAACGCCGTCATCACCTGCAAAAAGCATACGTCCGAGGAAACCTCTTACATACTGCACATCCTTTTCAGGTGAGTACTGCATGAGCCACTCATAAATGGTGTCCTCTGAGGTGAACTCATAACCGTTATCCTTCGGAAAATAGCTCTGAGAAGTTGTAACGCCCCACTTGTAGTCACCTGAATCCGGCTTCATCTCACCCATTAAGATCTTGAAAAGTGTGGTCTTTGCAAGCTCGTTGGGTCCGACGAATGCAACCTTGTCATCACGGTTTAAGATGAAGTTCACATGATCAAGGACCTTCACGCCGTCAATGGTCTTGCAGAGGTCCGTGACTGTAAGTACCTCATTTCCAATCTCACGGTCCGGCTTGAAATCAATATACGGGTATTTACGGCTTGATGGCTTGATTTCCTCAAGCTCAATCTTCTCTAGTGCCTTCTTTCTTGAAGTTGCCTGTCTTGACTTTGAAGCGTTGGCGGAGAAACGTGCAATGAATTCCTTGAGTTCCTTGATCTGCTCCTCCTTCTTGCGGTTTGCCTCCTTCATCTGGCGTACCATGAGCTGTGAGGCCTCTACCCAGAAGTCAAAGTTACCTGCATAAAGCTGGATCTTTCCATAGTCGATGTCCGCGATTGCGGTACATACTTTATTAAGGTAGTAACGGTCATGTGAAACCGTGATGACCGTGTTCTCAAAGTTAATGAGGAATTCCTCAAGCCAGTTGATTGCGTCAAGGTCAAGGTGGTTTGTGGGCTCATCGAGAAGCAGGATGTCAGGATTACCGAACAGTGCCTTAGCCAGAAGGACCTTTACCTTCATGGGGCCTGTCATGTCACGCATCAATGAATAATGGTATTCAACGCCCACTCCCAGTCCCTCAAGCAGCGTTGCGGCATCAGACTCAGCATCCCAGCCGTTCATCTCCGCAAACTCCGCCTCAAGTTCCGCGGCCTTGATTCCGTCCTCATCAGAAAAGTCCTCCTTCATGTAGATGGCATCCTTTTCCTTCATGATGTCGTAAAGGCGCTTGTTTCCCAGGATGACCGTGTCAAGAACGGTATAGTCATCATACTTGTTCTGGTCCTGCTCAAGGAAGGAAAGCCTCTGTCCCTTCGTTATGATGACATCACCCTGTGTGGGTTCAAGCTGTCCTGAAAGAATCTTTAAAAGGGTGGATTTTCCGGCACCGTTTGCACCGATGATGCCGTAGCACTGTCCCTCAAGGAACTTAATGTTGACGTCCTCAAATAATGCCTTCTTGCCAACTCTGAATGTAAGGTTGCTGGTTGAAATCATGTCTTCTCTCCTTTATCAATGAACATGTGAACCTATGATGATGAGTCCCACGGCAAATCCCACGATTGCAGCATATGCCGTCTTTCTCGAACTGTACTGATTTATTGACTGCGGAAGTATCTCTCCAAAAACTACATAAAGCAGTGTTCCTGCCGCAAAGCACAAGGCTACTGCCGGCCCCATTGAGCCTTCAGAACACCCTATCGCGTATCCTATCACTGCGCCGATTATCGTGGGCACTCCTGAAAGTGCGGCCACTCCCACCGCCTTCCACCTGTTCATTCCGCTGTTTGTCAGTGAAACTGATATCGCGATGCCCTCCGGAATGTTGTGGATTATTATGCCCATCAGTAAAACGGTTACCGCCGATGACAGACCTCCGTCCTTGGCATAAAGTGCCCCGATGCTCATTCCCTCCGGGATGTTGTGGATTGCAACCGCAGCCGCTGTCATGACGCCGGCAAGCATCATCTGGAGACGCTTTGAACGCTGCTTCACGACCTTCTGGGTACGCATCTTCGTATTCACCTTATTAGGTGAAAGACCCTTCTCGTCACACTCCTCGCAGGCCACAAAATCATCCGAATGTCCTGTCCTTGAGTCCGCCACGTAATCAAGGACAACCACAAGTCCTGAACTTAACAGAACTATGAGCGCAATCAGCGGGGTATGTATACCCGCCTCCATTGCCTCATGGATAAGTTCAAAGCATATGAGTGAAATCATCGTTCCGGCCGAAAAGCTTAAGATGATCGCATTTATTTTTTTGGATATACCCCCTATGAGTATTCCCAGAAGGCCGCCGAGTCCCAGACCCAGCACACCTGTAACAATTGTAATAAGTATCAGTCCTGCCATTTTTCCTTAAAACCTAACCTGTCAATTTTTTACTGCTGCTTCATACCGGCGTAATTGTCATGCACCATGGATTTATCGTAGTATATTTCCCGTCCCAGTTCCTTAAGGCAGTCATCCCCGGCCGGCTCGCATATCATGACCTCGCAGTTAAACGGCACCTTTCCGGTAAACCCGTTCGCCTTATTTGTAAGATACATGACCACTCTCATGACACATCCGTGAACCACCAGAAGGACTGTCTTATCCTTAAGCGCCTCTATTCCTTCAATGTCTTTTAAAAAGCTTATCACGCGTTCTGCAAGCCCGGTAAGGTGCTCCACTCCCTCTGCGAGTTCATTGCTGTCCGGGTCGTGCCAGTAAGTCCCGAAATCCTTAAGCGGGACATTGTATCCGTCCTTTTTGCAGATAAGCCCTTCCCACGGCCCGAATCCCGCCTCGATTATGCGCCTGTCAGCTATCACCGGCCCGCCTTCATACCAGACGACTTCCATCGTTTTATTACTTAAGACTCCTTCCTCCATTATCTTTGGAAGAAGCTTTTCAGCGCGTTCTTTATAGCCCTCATTCTTTCCCACTATTATCTCCGCAGTCTGCTTTGATCTTGAAAGCGTACTTGAAAAGCAGAAATCAATCGGGATATCCTTCATCCCTTCCGCGCATGACTGTGTCATTATTATTCCGTCTTCACAGAGCGGAATGTCTGTCTGTCCCTGAAGACGCCCCTCCTTATTCCAGGAGGTCTCTCCGTGTCTCATAATAAGCAGTTTCATCAATATACTATACCTTTCAGGCTGAACTTACAGTATACAATAAAAATGCCGTAAGTTCCACACTTGCGGCATTTTATTGTCAAAATTGTCAAACTATAACTGAAGCATCCGCATACGGAGGTCATCTTGCATTGAGTTTTCCGAGGAAAGCGATCATTCTTTCATTTTCAGGGTGATCGAATACCTTTTCGGGAGTTCCCTCCTCTGCGACCACGCCGTCCGCGATGAAGCATACCTTAGTGCTGACCTGACGTGCAAAACTCATCTCATGAGTCACGATCACCATTGTGGTCTTTTCCTCCGCCAGCTGTCTGATGACCTTTAACACCTCACCCGTAAGCTCGGGATCAAGTGCAGAGGTAGGCTCGTCAAAGAAAAGAATTTCCGGTGAAAGTGCGAGGGCACGTGCGATCGCCACTCTCTGCTGCTGACCTCCCGAAAGCTGATGAGGATAGTTGTTGAGCCTGTCGGAAAGTCCCACACGGGCAAGGATCCCGATACATCTGTCTTCGATCTCATCCGGTGTGCCCATCTTCTGCAGCGTCGGAGCAAGAGCAACGTTCTGCAGAGCCGTATACTGCGGAAAAAGATTGAAATTCTGGAATACAAGTCCGAAATGGCGTCTGCGCTCGCGAAGCTCATCATCGCTCAGCTTTTCACCGTCGTTTGAATAATAGATCAGGTGATCGCCCACCGTTATCTTTCCCTCTGTCGGGATCTCAAGAAGATTGCAGCAGCGCAGAAAGGTCGTCTTGCCGCCGCCTGAGGGGCCGATGATAGAAAGAGTCTCACCTTCGTTAAGCGACACATTAATGCCTTTTAAAACTTCTATTCTGCCAAAGCTTTTCTTCAGGTTCTTAACTTCAAGTAATGACATTTTCCGCCTCCTTATACTTTGAAATAATCAAGCTTCTTTTCAAGCCATCCAAACAGCAGGGTCAGGAGGCCGTTGAAAAGGAGATAGAAAACGCCGGTAAAGAACAGCGGCCAGATGATACCGTCTGACTTGATGAAGGCCTGGCCTTCCCACATGATTTCATATACCGCGATAACACGTACAAGGGAGGTATCCTTTACAAGGGTGATTATCTCATTTCCCATAGGGGGAATGATACGCTTAATCACCTGAAGCAGAGTGATCTTGAAAAAGATCTGACTTTTGGTAAGGCCAAGCACCTCACCGGCCTCCTGCTGTCCTTTGGGTACTCCCTCAATTCCTCCACGGAATATCTCTGAAAAATAGCAGGCATAGTTTAAGATGAAGGCAATCATTGCAGCGGTGAATCTTCCGTCACTTCCCGAACCCCAGATGTTGTTACCAAAAATAAGTCCCGGTCCGTAATAGATGACGAGAAGCTGCAGCATGAGAGGTGTTCCGCGGATTACCCATACTAACACCTTTATGATTCCCTTTAACAACTTCAGCTTTCCCATTGCTCCCAGTGAAATGATGAGGCCAAGCGGGATGGCGCCCAGAAGCGTGAGGTAGAAGACCTCAAGGGATTTGACAAAGCCCTGGTTCAGGGCAGCGATTACTGTCTGAAACATGAGTCCCTTTCTTTACATAAGCAAAGCAGGAAGGTATTCCCTTTCTGCTTCGCTTAGTGTTAACCAACGTATTTTTATGGAGATAATTATTGATTATTTAGCAGGAATGATTGATTCCTGAACGCCGTATTCCTTAGCGATCTTTTCTACTGTGCCGTCAGCATATGCCTTCTTGTAGAAGTCGTTGTAAGCCTTAGCCATGTCGCCGTCCTTACGGAATCCGCAGCCGTACTCCTCGCTTGTAAGCTCAACTGTGTATGTAAGTTCAGGATAACTTGTGCCTTCACCGATCATTGCGCCTGCCATGAGAAGGTCGATTACGCATGCATCAGCTGTGCCTGCCTGAACTTCCATTAATGCTGCAGCCTGTGTCTGAACTGCCGTCGGCTGAAGTCCGAGTTCCTTAACGGCATCCTCACCTGCTGAACCGGCCTCAACTGCGAATGCAAGACCTGAAAGGCTTTCCTTAGTCTGATACTTGGAAGCGTCAGCAGCCTTGACTACTACTACCTGGGCGTTGTTGCAGTATGCATCTCCGCAGGACATTGACTTTGTAACTTCGTCTGTGAGAGTCATTCCGTTCCAGACAACGTCGATTGATTTATTGTTGAGCTCAAGGATCTTGTTGTCCCAGTCGATCTCGATGAATTCAGCCTTTACTCCAAGGCTCTGGGCAAATGCCTTAGCCATGTCAGCATCGAATCCGATCCACTCGCCTGCATCATTTTTGTAATCCATGGGCTCGAAATCAGTGATACCCACGATGAGGGTTCCCTTGTCCTTAATATACTTAAGGTCTGAACCGCCTTTTGCTGATGAACCGCATGCGCATAAAGACAAAACCATAACTGCTGCAAGTACCATTGATATAAGTTTCTTCATAAAACCTTCCCCTTCTTAGGAACCGTGTTCCTTTTTGATGTTGTGATAGCATATTAGCATGCTAAAGCGTTTCTGTCAATTTGAATTATTGTATTAATTTCAGTACAACAAAAAGAGGCCGCCGAATGGCGGGGCGTCGGTAAAACAGTAAATGTTTTAGTGTCGAAAAAAATGGGAAGATGTAGCTTTGATCATGCCTTTTTACTTGTGAAAACTCAATTATGCAGAATGAAACCGGGCAGTTTTCGCTGTGGAAGGAATCTACAGCAAAGATGCATGCGTGGAATGTACAACCTTGTATATCATGAAGAATCAGCCTCTGCCGGATATTTCGAAAACTGTCGAATACACAAAAGAGCTCACAGAATGCTTCTGCCGGATATTGCGAAAACTGCCAAAGTAGTGGGACACAAGAGCTTTCCGGATCATGTCCCATTACTAATAGTGGGACATACAGGATAAACGTATAGTGTCCCACTACAAAATCGGATTTTTCCCGGAGAAAATAGTGGGACAATTATGAATACTGACATTTGTCCCACTATTTTTGCCTGTTTTTATCGCTGAAAAGCGCTTTTTTCAGGACGAATGTAGTGGGACGCAAGCAGAATCAGACAGATGTCCCATTACTGATAGTGGGACATGCAAGTAAAATACAAGATGTCCCACTACAAGATTTATACGGATACTGTCGAATACACAAAAGAGGTCACGGGAAAGCCTGGTTTGTGTATTCCGCAATTTTTCAATACACAAATGAAGCAACAGGATGGCTGGTTTGTGTATTTTCCATTATTGATGACACTGCAGACACTGAAAATCGATTCTGCCGGCAGTATTGATCGGGCTGTGACAAATGGTATAAATGACACAATAAATTCGACTCGACGAATAAATACAGAGCAATGTATTTTCTCTCAAAATACACAGAGTAAGGTGTTTTTTAAAAAACACTGAGCAATGTGCATTTTAGAAAACACTGAGCAATATGTATTCCAAAAAAACTGAGCAATATGCAGGTATATACGATATTATTGTGAAAAGGATATGATATGTTTTGTATTTTTTTTGTACGATATGAACTTGACAGGGCAGAATTTCGTTATGTCGTTCCTGACTTCCGGCTCAATCACCGGCTCGAAAAACTCAGTACCCTATCGCAGACGGAAAAGGACAAGGTTGAATTTTTATGCAATGAATGCTGCGATTTCGGATGCACCGCATGGAAGGCATGCTATGAAAATGTCAGCCGGAAAAACCTCGGGTAATCCTGTCCCGATCATATCTGTTCTTCCAAAAACGGGCAGCGGGGCTACCGGTTTTCCGAGGCAATGAAAAATCCCGGCTTCATCAGTTTAGATGACATCCGGGACACCTATCTTCCGATGGGATTTTCTCAATTTAAAATCGAGGGCCGGGGGCTCGGAAGCGCCTTGATCCTCGAATTTATTCTCTACTATATTGAATTTTGCCAAATCCTGATTGCTTACGCCCTGTGATTTCAGGCGGTAGTCTGTTTTTCCTCTTATAACAGTTTACCGATATTGTGCACCGTGCAGACGACAACGCCCTGCACTCTCAACTCATCCACGTATATAGGTGCGTATTTCTTTTGGTCTTTATTGCACGAATACAGATAATACTGTTCTTTCTCTTCGTCAAAGCATAATTTTTTCAGATTGTTGAACCCGTCATCGTAAAGCGCAACGATAATGTCTCCGATCTCGGCGGTGTCCTGCTTGCGTATGATAACGTAGTCGCCCGGAAACACACCGATATCCGTCATTGACTCGCCTTTGGCGACAAGAGCAAAGAAATTGCCTTTACCGACCAGTCTTTCCGGCATACGGATATATTCGATAATATTCTCTTCCTCATAATCACCGGGGCCGCAGGTGACACTTCCAAGTACGGGCAGAGCAGGGTGATAGCCCTCCTTATCCATACGGAGCGTTCCTATGTTCCGCCGACCGTTATATTCAAGCTCTCCGCTTTCCTTCATTGCGCAGAGATACCGATGCACCGTTGAAATTGCTATTCCGGTTCCTTCGGAGATCTCACGCACAGAGGGAATCGTTTTATTCAGATTGAAATATTCGTTTATATAGTCAAGAATAACGTGCTTGTTTTCTTCATTCTTTCTTCGCATAGGGCTGCCTCATTTCAGATACTTTTTGTTGTCAACTTCCTGCAAAACCGTGATTTGGTGAATGGCGATCTGATTAAGTTTCAGAAGGCGCTCCGGCTGCGGCACGTTATCGTTTATAAGGACGGCGTTGATATTTTCAAGATTGGAGAGACAGATCAGCTCGTTCATCGTGGCATAATCACGGATGTTTCCCTTCAAATCGGGATTTTCCTCCCGCCACTGCTTTGCGGTCTTTCCGAAAAGGGCAACGTTCAAAACATCGGCTTCATCGGCATATACGAAAGAAATCTGAGTAGGCGTTAGCTCGGCGGGGATCAAATTCTGCTTGATCGCGTCCGTATGGATATGGTAATTGATCTTTGCAAGCTCGCGCTTTGCCGACCAGCCGAGCAGCTTCTGTTCTTCATTTTTCAGCCGCTGAAATTCTTTGACGATATAGATCTTGAACTGCGGGCTTA
>JAKSPD010000034.1 GCA_024405115.1 Lachnospiraceae bacterium | reverse complement strand
TGATGCAAGAAGTAGTTTTAATGTCATGACTATTCCTTGATACAAAGTAATCTAAGGGTGATGCAAAAGTGACTTTAGGGATAAGGCTCTTCCTGAATACATGTTCACCATGTGGTAAATTATGGCGACATCTGTACTTGTGCGTATATGTATGCATATAAGTTTGCCCGCATATCAAACCAACTCGACGTTATTATGCACAAATATTTTGCATGGTTTTTGGTCAATTTGTAGATTGTACCAATAAAGCTTGATTTTTTATATGAAACACATCATAATCGACATATCGGTTAGTTGGTATCATGGTAGCTTATTCTAACACATCTGCATACAAGTATCAACCTCAATCGAAAAAAAAGGGAGGAAAAAACAACAATGAAGAAATTTTTTGCAATCGTTCTTTCTGTTGCCATGGTAATGGGTCTCCTTACAGGATGCTCAGGTGCCAGCGCAGGCAAGAAGGAAAAACTTACCATCTGGATCAACGGTTCAGACTCATACATTTCTCCTCAGGAGAATGAGATGGCACAGGACAAGTGGTATATCACACAGGCCATCAAGCGCTTTGAAGAAGCAAACCCCGGAGTTGAGATCGAGCTTGTTGTTCAGGCTGACGGAGAAACAGCTCATCAGGCATTCAAGGCTGACTCACTTGCAGGTACAGCTCCTGACATCGGAAACTTCTGGACAGGACAGAATATCTACGCACTTGAGGATGTCATCCTTGATATCACAAAGTATATCCCCGCAGAGGATAAGGAAGCTCTTGTAGGCTGGGACGCTGTAACTAGCCCCGCAACAGGCGCCATCCTCGGATATCCCACAGCTGACAATCAGGTATGCTACTTCCTTTACAACCGCGCTATCATCAATGAGTGCGGACTTGATTTCGACAACAACCCTCCGAAGACAACTGAGGAGTTTGATGCCGCTATGCAGATCATCAAGGATCACGGTTATCAGCCTCTTGCACAGGATGAGGGCTTCCCCTGGTTCGGATGCTATATCGGTAACTATTGGTGGGTATCAGAGTCAGGTTATCCCAGAATCATCTCTGACTGTGAAGGAACAACAAAGTTTGCTGATGATCCCGGATTCATCAATGCATTCAATTACTACAAGTCAACTCTTGACAACGGTTTCCTTAATGCCGACTGCCTTACATGCGCAGATTCCTTCAATAAGTTCTGCCAGGGCAAGGTTGCTATGATGCCTCAGGAGTCTTCAGTAGTAGGTGATGCAGAAGCTGCTCTCGGAGCTGAAAATATCGGCCTCCTTCTTCCTCCGGATCTTCCGACAGCTAAGACAACAGGCGGCACGATCGGCGGCCCCGGACAGTGCTTCGTAGTTTCGAAGAGCTGCAAGAACCCCGAGCTTGCTGTAAAGTTCATTTCTTTCATGGATTCAAAGGAAGAGATGCTGAACTTCCTTAAGGTTCAGTCAAAGGTTCCCACACGTAAGGACATCACGGCTGCAGACCTCGGATATGCAGAGGGATCAAATTCCGCAAAGCTTGTTGAGATGGCTGCAAAGACCATTTACTGGGTTGATAACTCACTTTATCCGTCAGTATCGGGAGACTTCTATGATCTTCTTCCTTCAGTACTTGCAGGAAAGATGACAGTTGAAGAGTTTGGTGCTCTTCTGGATGCTGACGTAGCAGCAGCTAAGTAATTTAAGATTTAAAAAAGAAATTCGTCTCATGGGCGGTTTAAAACACCGCCCATGAGATTTTTAAAGGAGATGTAACATGAATCTCTTCAAAGGTTATTCACCAAATGAAATAAAAAAGGCAAAGATCGCGTACCTGTGCATATTGCCCGCGCTTCTTTTCCTTCTCCTTGTCCGTGCCGTGCCCATCGTTTCGGTTTTTATCAAAAGTTTTACTAATTGGGACGGACTTTATAAAAATGACTTCGTGGGGTTAAAGAACTATAAGCAGCTTTTCTCATCAGGAATGTTTATTAACCTTTTCAAGAATAACATGTACCTTCTGCTTTCCGTTCCGCTTCAGGTCATCATAGGACTTGTTGTGGCAGTGCTTTTATATGAGCATATCCCCGGATGGCAGGTATATCGTGCAATTTTTTATGTTCCGCAGATAATATCACTGGTTATCCTGGGTTATCTTTTCAAGACCATGTTCGGACTTGAGGGCCCCATCAACCAGATGCTCACAAATATAGGGCTCGGGAATGTTGCCTGTGACTGGCTTTTAAACCGTGAGACGGCACTTCCCGTAATGGTCTTCTGTATCACATGGTACTCAATCGGATGGCAGACCATTGTTATCTTAGGCGGCATGGCATCCATAGATACTTCGGTATTTGAGGCTTCACGACTTGACGGAGCTTCTTTCTGGGACAGGACCTTTAAGATTGTCCTTCCCATGATAGTAAGCGTCATCTCTTACTGTATCGTAATGGCAGTCATCTGGACACTCACCAACATGTTCGCACTTATCTATTCAATGACAGGCGGCGGACCGGGTTATGAGACGATGACACTTGACTACTTCATCTATGACAAGGCATTTGAGGGAGGAAACCAGCTCGGATATGCGTGTGCTGTTTCAGTAATCCTACTGCTTGTCGTACTTATTATTACAGCCATTGAGCTTAAGATCTCAAATAAGGCTGAGGAAAAGTGGGGGTGATGAGTTATGAGGAATAAGTCTTTTGGATTCATCATCGGACGTGTGATAATCATACTGATACTTACGATACTTGCCGTATCGTTCCTTTACCCCATTTTCTACATGTTCAATAACTCTTTAAAGAGTCTTACGGAGTATTACATAAGCCCGTTTGCAATCTTTAACCTGGCGGCACCAAAGTGGGACAACTTTACTGCAATGATCACGCAGTTCAAGATCATAAAGCTCTTGAGGAACTCATTCATCGTTTCATTCTTTACGGTAGTAGTGCTCATCTTTGCAGGAACGCTTGCATCATATGCCTTTGCAAAGATCAAGTTCCCGGCACATGATGCTGTTTACCTCAGCTTCCTGGTGACACTTTTTGTCCCGGCACAGGTAACGATGATCCCCATGTACATCAACTTTGCAAAGGTGGGTCTCGTCAATAACTGGACAGGAGTGGTTATCGCCAATGTCGCAATGTTCCTTCCCGAGACCGTCATGCTCATGACGGCACAGTTTAAGGGAATTCCGAATGAGATAATAGAGGCAGCCACCATTGACGGCTGCAGCTTCTTCGGACGTCTCCGTAACGTCGTAATCCCAATGGGATGGCCCGCAATATCACTTACGATCATCTTCTTCTTCATCAACTCATGGAATGACCTTTTCACTCCCATGATCATGTTAAAGAGTATGGATAAGAGGACCGTAATGGTGGCACTGAACCAGCTTATAGGAAGATTTACGGGAAATCCCCCATTCCAGTTTGCGGGACTTGTATTGGCAGCACTTCCCGCCATCATCGTTTACATCTTCCTTCAGAAGTCAATCGTAAACGGCATGAGCATGGGTGCCATCAAGTAAATATAAAAAGTAACGTTTCTGGTAACAGACATAATCAGCAGACTGCCGGGATTAATGTACCGGGATGTCATTTCCTGGATGTTCCGCATCAGGCGGCAGTACAGTATACTAACTTAAAGGAGTTAACATGAAAACTGAAAAAACAAAGGTTATAGTTTTAAGCGTGGGAGATGCCCAGTATCCCCAGGATAAGCTTGGAAAGGCAATCGACAGCGTGCGTGCGGCAGTTCGTTCCATTCCGCTTGCAGAAGTTGTATATGAAGGCAAGATAATGGAGGATGTATCGGCTTCACAGGTTGCAAACGATGTAAAGGACCTCGTATTTGATGCAATCATCGTGAACTATGTTTCATGGCACATCACGCCTTACGTGATGAGAACCCTCATTGACCATAAGGATAAGCCCATCCTTGTATGGGGAATCGGCGGATATACCGAAAACGGACGCCTCTTCGCACCCGCGGCAACCGCAGGTACGACTGCAATCATCCCCGCACTTAAGGAGATGGGATTCAAGTATGTTTTAGTAAACGAGAAGCCTGACGAGCCAAGGCGTGTGGCTGATGTTGAGCGCTTCATCCGTGTTGCAGGAGCAGTAAAGGCAGTACGTCATAGCCGTATCGGTCTGTTTGGATATGCTGACATGGGACTTTACTCATGTGCATACAATAAGACCCTTGCTTATTCAAAGCTTGGCGTGGACATCGAGGATTACAACACTCTTGACACCCCCACGAAGATGGCGTCATTCCCTGATGAGCTCGTTGAGGCCACAAAGAAGGACATCCTTGCAAATACAAAGCAGTTCAATGAGATTCCTGATAAGACTCTTGACCAGGTAACGCGTCTTTACCTCATGATGAAGGAGAAGAAGGATGACCGCCACCTTGACGCAGTTTCAATCAAGTGCGTTTACGGCGTCACGCAGCTCGGCTTCAATCCCTGCCTGGCACAGACACTCCTTGCGGACAAGGATACAGCAGTCATCTGCGAATGCGATGCTTACGGTATGCTCACGGGAATAATCATGCAGTCCGTAACGGGAAAACAGTCAGGCTTCGTTGAGCATTACGAGGTATTTGATGATTCAGTTCTCGTGGGTGTCTGCGGATTCGTTCCGAGGGACTTCATCGACGGCGACCTTACAATCCGTTCCGCAAACCTCGGAGAGTTCAATTACGGTATTTCAAACATCTCAAAGATGAAGACCGGTGAAGTTACATATGCACGTCTTTATGAGACTCACGGAACCTACAAGATGTTCCTTTCAAAGGGAGAGGCACTTCCGAATCCCTGCTGGACAGAGGCAGGCTGGTGCGAGCCCTATCCGGACTTCCCGTCCATCCTTCTTAAGCCCGGCATGGACATGCAGCACTACCAGGAAACCGTTCCCGGACAGCACATCATCATCGTTTACGGTGACTATGTAAAGGATCTTGAGATGTTCTGCAAGTTCATGAACATTGAGGTTGTGAGATAAGGTTCAGGATGCCGGTAATTCCGTTTCCATTGTTTTCTGAGGCAGTGTATTAGTGAACTGCTCGGCAATTGAATTACCGAGGGTTCCTCGTTTCTGTCTAAAATTCAGGAATGAATGAGGATATATGAAAAGTAATGTCAAAAGTGTCGGTTGTGACATTTGGGCATTACTTTTTTTATGGGAACAGAATGACATATGGCAATGAGTGCTTCGGACATATAACCTGCCCGTAACTCTTCCATTGTAAATGTAAGTGTGTTATCATTTAATATTAACACAACCAGTGTTGTCAGCTTTTAAGTCAAGACCTTTTTACAGTCAGGAGATATAAAAATGGAGCAGACAAAAATAGTAGAGAGATTTTTAAAATATGTGTCATTTGATACACAGTCGGACCCGGACAGCCCCACATGCCCTTCTACGATGAAGCAGAAGGCACTGGGCGAATACCTAAAGGAAGAACTCATAAGCTTAGGTGCTGAAAAGGTTGAGATGGATGAAAACGGGTATGTTTATGCGACCGTGCCCGCATCGGCAGGTTCGGAGGATAAGCCTGTTTTAGCGTTCCTCGCACATATGGATACTGCAGGCGAGATGTCAGGTGCGGACGTAAAGGCGCGCATCGTAGAAAATTATGACGGCGGCGTGATAGTACTTAATGAGGAAAAAAAGATCGTGTCAGACCCAAAAGTGCTTCCAAAGATGCGTGATTACATCGGCGACAGCCTTATTGTTACGGACGGCACCACACTTCTGGGAGGAGATGACAAGGCAGGTATCGCGATACTTATGACCGCGGTCGAGGAATGGATAAATAATGATAACAGCGAATATATCGCAAGGTTCCTTAAAAATGAGCCTGATCCGGAGCTTTCAGGACTTCATCATCCGGAGATAAGGATAATTTTCACTCCCGATGAGGAGATTGGGCGCGGAGTTGACATGATAAACATGGACAAGGTGAACGCCGCCTTTGGTTTTACGCTTGACGGGTCAGCGGTTTCAGAAATCCAGTACGAGAATTTCAACGCGGCTTCCGCCGATATCTTTATTCGCGGCACCGCCGTGCATCCAGGAGAAGCATTTGGAATAATGAAGAATGCAAACCTTCTCGCCGGAGAGTTTATTTCGATGCTTCATCCTTCGGAGACCCCGGCTAGGACAAAGGGCAGGGAGGGGTTCTATCACCTTACCGGCATGGAGGGCACAGTAGAAAAAGCGGAGCTTCATTACATACTCCGTGACCACGACAGCAGTATCCTTGAAAAGAGGAAAAAAACAATTTGCGGCATAACGGACTATCTTAACGGGCAATACGGTGAGGGTACGTTTACCGCAGTTGTAAAGGACAGCTACCGAAACATGATTGAAAAGATAATCCCGGAACACGAGGATATGATAAACTGCGTAAAATCCGCCATGAAGGAAGAGGGCATTGAGCCTCAGGTTGAACCGATACGTGGCGGCACGGACGGTGCGGCACTTTCATTCATGGGACTTCCGTGTCCTAATCTTGGAACCGGAATGGAGTACTGCCATGGTGCGCATGAATTCGTTTCAATTGAAAAGATGTGTGCTGCCGTAAGGATAGTTGAGGGTATCGCCAGAAAGTTGACTGTCTGAGTTTAAAGGCGTTTCCCTGGCAAAAGGCTGTCAGCGCATTTTTTGAAAATGATGGTGTTCAGGCTTTATTATAGACAGAAAAGTAAGAGAATGGTTTTATGAAGTTTTTTAGTATTGATTCCCCGTTTTCACGGGCACTTTCATTTATCGGTGACATATTGATCCTTAATATCATTTTTCTGGTATGCTGCATTCCCGGAGTGACGGCAGGTGCGTCGGCGGCAGCCTTATATACTGTAGCAATGAGAATGGCGGCAAAAGACGACAGAGGAGTTGTCAAGCCGTTTTTCAGGGCATTTGCTCAGAACTTTAAGAAGGCTACCGTCATATGGCTTATTTTCCTCCTTGCGGGTGCGGTAATTGCTTACGGGATCATGGTTATCTATCTGAATTCAGCTCAGTTCCCGTGGATTATCAAAGCTGTGTATGTGCTTGTAACCTTCGTTTACTTTGTCGGGCTTTCCTGGGTGTTCCCGCTTCAGGCGAAATTTGAGAATACTGTGAAAATGACCATAAAGAATTCCTTTATTATCGGGTTTTCACACCCCGGAAAAACCGTTGTTATCATGATCCTGATGCTTGTTCCGGCTATCACGGCACTGTTTTTCACCTACTATTTCCTTGCCGGGGGTTTTGTCTGGCTGATGTTCGGATTTTCCGGTATCGCGATTCTCCGGAGCATGGTGATCAATAAGGTGTTTCAGCCGCTGATCGAAAAAAACGAAGCAGAAAATGACACAGAGTCTTTGTGATTTTTTAAGTAAATACCCGGTTAAGCTTAATGACCAGCAGAAAGAGGCGGTCGGTAGTGTTGACGGCGCAGTACTTCTTCTGGCCGTGCCGGGAAGCGGAAAGACCACGGTACTGGTGGCGCGTCTCGGATATATGGTGATCTCCTGCGGTATAGACCCTGACTCCATTCTTACGATGACTTACACCGTGGCGGCAACCCGTGACATGAAGGAGCGCTACGCCTCCATATTCGGGGATGCGGCGGCTTCAGGGGTGGAGTTCCGTACCATTAACGGTGTTGCCCAGAGAGTACTCAACCTTTTCGGACAGAAGACCGGGCGGACAGCCTTTAAGCTTATAAGTGATGAAAAAGAACGTGCCGGTATCCTTCGTGATGCTTTTAAGGATGTGAAAAATGACTTCCCGACGGAAAGCGACATAAAGAGCTTTGGCGCGGCAGTAACTTATGTGAAAAACATGCTTCTTACCGTCAGAAAGGACGAGGAGCCTGAATCATGCGGGAACCTGGAGTTTCCTGAGGATTTTCCCGCCATGTATCTGAGGTATCAGGAGATACTCCGGCAGGAGAAAAAGATGGATTACGATGACCAGCTGACTGCGGCTTACAGGATCCTTCTTTCTTATCCTGAAATACTCTCGGATTTTCAGTCCCGGTACCGCTACATATGTGTGGATGAAGCCCAGGACACATCAAAGGTCCAGCATAAGATAATTGAACTTCTTTCGCGCTCCCACGGGAACATCTTTATGGTGGGAGATGAAGACCAGAGCATTTACGGCTTTCGTGCCGCGTATCCTGAAGCACTTCTTGATTTTGAGAAAACATATCCGGGCGCAAAAGTTCTTTTCATGGAGGAGAACTTCCGTTCAGACGGCAACATCGTGGCTGCCGCCGATGCATTTATCCGGAAAAACGTAAACCGGCATGAAAAAAACATGGTCTCCTCCCGCAAAAAGGAAAGAATGATACGTGAGATACATCTTTCCGGAAGGAGGCAGCAGTATACATATCTTCTTAAGGCAGCCGCATCTGAAGGACCGGAAACGGCAGTGCTGTTCCGGGATAATGAGTGTGCGATACCGCTTATAGACCTTTTTGACAGAAACGGTATTCCTTACAGGATGCGCCAGGGAGATGCGGCGTTCTTTTCACACAGGGTCGTGCAGGATATTGAAAACATCATACGTTTTGCATATGATCCCTCTGACACTGACCTTTTTATGCAGATCTACTATAAGCTGAACCTCTATCTGTCGAGGCAGCTTGCAGAGGAGACAGTGAAAAGAGCAAAGAAAAGCGGAAGTAATGTTCTGGATACACTGATCGGTTCACGCGATGCGGGGATCTATGTGATAAAAAATGCAAAGGCACTGAGGACTCACCTTCAGAAGATGCGGGAACAGAAGGCAGGAAGTGCTGTTTACAGCATAGTGAATTTCATGGGTTACGGAGAGTATCTGGACCGGTCGCACATGCCGGATTCCAAAGTGGATATACTTCAGGCAGTTGCGGCAGGCGAGGACACCGCCATGGGACTTGTCAGAAGACTTTCCGAACTGAAGACGGTGATAAGCGGTGAAGTGAAAAAGCATGCAGAAGGGATAACACTTTCCACGATCCACTCCTCAAAAGGTCTTGAGTATGATAAAGTGTATCTCATAGACGTGATCGACGGACTTTTTCCTGAAACGTATCTTAAAAGCCACGGACAGGCATCCCCGGATGAAGTAAAGACATTCGAGGAGGAACGGCGGCTTTTTTATGTGGGTATGACAAGGGCAAGGAACGAGCTTTGCATATTCACATATGATGATGGGGCATCAGGCTTTGCAGGAGAAATATTCGGGAAAAACAGGGACAGAAAGAAACAGTCTTCCGGATCAGAAAAAACGGCGGATATTTCCGCCGCATCAATGAAGGCATTCGTAAAAGGCAAGAGGTGATCAGATGGATGAGAGAAAGCTTTTTTATATAAATCCGTATATCAGAGAGTTTAATGCAGTTGTTGCGGAAGCGGGTGAAGAAAAGGGCAGACCGTACGCGGTCCTTTCACAGACCGCTTTTTATCCGGAAGGAGGAGGCCAGCCGTGTGATCTGGGCGTGCTCATCATCCCAAACGGGAAAGCTGTTGATAAGGAAGAGGTTCCTGAGAAAAATGAGGCTGAGCATGATGATAAACGTGGGTACAGCCGCATGACAGAGGAGTACCGCATGTTCCTTCACGCCATGCATAATGGCGGAGACCCGGGAGTCAGGGCTATTAAAGTTATTGATGTCCACGAAAGGAACGGTGAGATTCGCCATTACCTTTCTGAAAGCATTCCTGTCGGCACAAGAACTCATGGAATAATAGATTGGGACCGCCGCTTTGACCATATGCAGCAGCATTCGGGAGAACACATAGTAAGCGGAATGATCTGCAAAAGATTCTTCTGTGACAACGTGGGTTTCCATATGGGAAAGGACACCATAACAATCGATTACAATGCGGAGATATCCTTTGAGGAGGCCTTAAGGATAGAGGATGAAGCTAACCGTTACATCCGTGAGAACCACCCGATTGACATATCGTGGCCCACCGAGGAGGAACGAGAACTCATCGACTACCGCAGCAAGAAGGCCCTTTCGGGCGATGTAAGGATAGTCGCATTCCCGGGAGCGGACTGCTGTGCATGCTGCGGGACACATGTAAGATGCTCAGCAGAAGTGAGCATGGTGAAGTTCATTTCAGCCTCCAAGTTCCATGACGGTACAAGGCTTGAGCTTCTCTGCGGACAGAGGGCGGTAAAGTATCTTTCTGACTGCTGGACACAGAATAAGGCCGTGGGAGTCCTCCTTCATGCAAAAGAGACGGAAACAGCTGAGATAGTCACAAAGCTTCATGATGAAATGGCTGAAACAAAAGTGCGTCTTGCTAGAATGGAGGAAGCCTGGTTTAAGGAAATATCCGAAAAGTACCGCGGTGAAAAGGACGTGCTTTTAGTAACTGAACCGCTCACCGGTGACGGAGTAAGGAAGCTTGCGGTCCTCATCGGCGAAGCCTGTGAAGGAAGGGCGGCGGTATTTGCAGGGGAAGGCAGCGACTATAAATACGCCGTCGTATCAAACGGGGAACAGGCCATGCCTTTTGTAAAGGAAATGAATGCCGCATTAAACGGACGCGGCGGCGGAAGGGATTCCTTCGCCCAGGGTTCTGTAAAGGCCACGGAAAAGGAAATACGGGCATACTTCAGCAATTAAGTTCCATAGGTTAACATAATTATTGATTTAGGGTGTTGAAATGAAAACTGATTACCATTCACATCGCAGATATATCATACTTAACATGATCAACCATATGGGCCCGATAAGCCGTAAAAAGCTTATTGAGTTCACTGATTACAGACCTGCTTCAGTCACGGAGCTTACAAAGGAGCTGATAGATGAGGGACTTGTGATCGAGACAGGTTCTGTTTCGGGAGGCTCCGGACGTCGCCGCACGCTTCTTACTTTAAACATTCAGAAGCTCTGCGCGATCGGTGTGTTCCTTTCATACACTCATGTGGTCTACATTCTTTCTCAGCTGGACGGCACGATCGTCGAGCGTATCGACGGTGACGTTATGGAGCTTCAGGGGGATGCTCTTGCCGACCGTGTGGTATCCAGAGTTAAAAGCCTTATTACAGGCCATCCTGAAAGGACGATCGTGGGAATAGGCCTCGGGGATCCGCTTTATGACCCGGCACGCTATGATCTGGCTGCTTCCCTCCCGCAGGTTTACGAGCACTTCACTGACTGGGGACGTCTTAAATTAAAGCCAAGGCTTGAGGAGGCAACCTGTCTTCCAGTAAGCAATTTTTCAGCGGTATATCTTCCGGCAGTCGCGGAACAGCATTTCGGTCAGGCAAAGAATAAGCAGGACTTTATCTGCGTTGAGCTCGGAAACGGTATCGGATCCTCCATCATATCCGGCGGTAAGGTCGTCATGGGCTTCCAGGGACGTGCCGGAGAACTGGGACATACAACGATAAATTTCGGTGCGGAGAACCGCTCCATGTGCTACTGCGGAAAAGCCGGCTGCGTCGAGGCCGATGCTGCCTTCCCGTATATCAGCAGGAATATCTGCGCAGCTCTTAAGAACGGTACTTATTCAGTACTGATAGATTTTTATGACGGATCCCGGCCGCTTACGGTGCAGGATGTACGCCGCGGACTTGATGCCGGAGATATTCTCTGCGAGCATTATGTACGTGAGTCTGCCAGAAGGATAGGAGCAGCTGTCGCCAATGCGGTAAACCTTCTGAATCCCGAAATGGTCGTGTTTTACGGATTTATGACTGAACTTGGCGATTTCTTCATTGACGAGATCAGATCAATCCTTCGCCGCAACACACTTGTGATCATGCGTGATTATCAGGTGGCGGTAAGCAGTCAGATGGAGACACTCATGCCGCTTGGAGCCGCAGCGGAAATGTTCAACGAATACCTTCATACGGAGGACTACAGCAACATTTACCGGTTGCCAAAGGAGCCGGAGACGGAGGATGACGATGCGGATGATTCGGAGGAATGGTAAAATACTTTTTTCTTTTCCCCCTCGACAGTTTAATTAGATTAAGATAAACTAAAGCCTCGGAATGCGAGGCTTTTTCAATGGAAGAAAACAAGATGGGCGTCATGCCCGAAGGAAAACTGTTATTTACAATGGCTGCGCCGATGATGGCGTCAATGCTGTTTCAGGCTTTTTACAACATAGTCGACTCCGTGGTCGTTGCCATGGTAAGCCAGGACGCACTTAATGCGGTGAGTCTGGCTTTTCCGGTGCAGTCACTTGCGATAGCACTTTCGACCGGAACCGGAGTGGGAGTAAACGCGCTCCTTTCGAGGTATCTTGGTGAGAAACGAAAGGATAAGGCGGATCAGGTCGCCAATACGGGAATTTTCCTGTTCTTCTGTTCAGCGCTGTTCTTCTCACTTCTGGGACTGACACTTCCCAGGGTTTACTATGAGCTTCAGACCGGAAATGAGATGATAATCAGATACGGTACTGATTATCTTTCCGTATGTATGGGCGTGTGTTACCTGCTTTTCGGTCAGATGTGCTTTGAAAGGCTTCTGCAGTCAACGGGACGCACCGACCTTGCAATGATACCGCAGATTACGGGGGCGGTCATAAACATGATCCTTGACCCGATAATGACACTCGGACTTTTCGGATGTCCCAGGATGGAGGTGAAGGGTGCCGCCATTGCGACACTTTTCGGACAGACGGTTGCATGTATAATAGGAATCACGCTTAATATCAGGAAGAATAAGGAAATTACACTTGATATAAAGAAAATACGCCCCAAAAAGGTTTACATAACTGAAATATACCGTGTGGGACTTCCTTCGATCCTCATGCAGGCCATCGGTTCTGTAATGAATTTCTTCATGAACCGTATCCTCATTTCATTCACAGAAGCCGCAACTGCAGCGTTCGGGGCATATTACAAGATACAGAGCTTCATCTTCATGCCCATATTCGGACTGAATAATGCGTTTGTTCCGATTGCCGCCTATAACTACGGTGCAAGGAAGCTTCAGAGAGTGCGTAAGACATTAAGGCTAACCGTTCTTTCAGCCATAGCCATCATGACGGTTGGCACCATTCTTTTTGAAACGATTCCGGGAACGCTTATCGGTTTATTCTCCCCAAGTGAGGAAATGCTCAGTGTCGGCTGCAAAGCCTTTAGGATAATAGGCGTGCATTTCCCAATAGCAGGCTTCTGCATCGTTGCAGGATCAGCCTGCCAGGCACTCGGAAAGCCGGTATACAGTCTGATCACTTCCATCTGCAGACAGCTTCTGGCACTTCTGCCGGCAGCCTTCCTGCTTTCCCTTACAGGGAACCTTTCCATGGTATGGTGGGCATTCCCCATTGCGGAGATCGTTTCACTCATATTCAGTGCGGTATTCCTGAGGAAGACATTAAGATCTGTAGAAATTTAAAGCAACAAAAATGACCGGATTCTGAGGGTGTGCCCCATAAAAAGCAAGCAATGCGCAGCTTTTTGGGGAGAGAATCCGGTCATTTTTTAATTATATTTTACATGTTTCAGATCGTGAATTCGTATTCTGCGGCTCCGGTCTCATCATCGTAAGAGATGACTGTGAATGCGGCTCCCGCCGATTCTGCAAGCACTTTAAGCGGCACCGTGTCTGCATATCCGAAGTATTCTGATATCACAAGATTATTGCTCTTTAAGTATTCTCTTGCCGGACATTTCGATACCTTTACGGTAAGCTTTTTTCCGTCTTCTGAAATTTCTGCTGTAAGAAGATCCGATGATTTTTCCTCGGCATACATCTGCTTCTCGAAATCGGCTATGGCTTTGAGACCGGTATCGGCGCAAGCCGTAAGAACATACGGGAAAACGTCCTTCATGTACATGGTAAGGAATTCCTCTATTGCTTCGGTATCGTAATTCTCACCGAGGTAATTCAGGCTGTTTGAAAGGCTTGCATGGAACTGACGGTGGAAATACTCGTTATCGGATGCACGACGGTCGAGGATGAGTGTGTCCTCATCAACGATCACGCGGCCGTCAAACTTTGCCGGATCATACGCGAACTCAACACAGCGCGCCTCATCCATTCCTTCGAAATCGAAGATATAACCGAAACCTGCCTTTTCGGCTGAAAGGCGGTAGTTGTCGCAGTGCAGGCAGTAGTCATGATAGGGAACGAATGTGGGAACTTTTTTCTGAAGCTCCAGAAGACGGCCCTTGGAAGGACAGTAGTGCATGACACCCTTGTACCATCCGCCTTTTTCGCTGCAGAAGTTTGTAAAGTCTGCGGCCTCTTCACTTAATGAGATGGCGTAGTTTGAAAAGAAACCCTTTATTCCCTCTCTCTGAAGATATCCGTCAAGCGGGACGGAATCGTTTTCGGGATCAAAAAGCCACTTCCAGTAGCGGTCAACTTCCTTGCGGCCTCGCTTATTTTCCAGAAAAGTAAAAAGCTCGCTGTATGCCGGTATGAATTCTGTGCAGGGTATCATATGTATGCCTCCTGTTTCTGATAGTTAACTATAGAGTACTATCATTTTATGCTTCGTTCAATCCTTATATATTGTTTTTTATCTTGAAAAAATGGCAAAAAGCATATTCAAATACATTTTTTACAAAATCAGCATAAAGTGGAATTGACAGTTCATACTTAAAAACGTAATATTATCTTGTTATGGATAAGGCTCCGGCTTACAAGGAATGGCTGCAGAACGGAGAGGTCCGTGAAAGCGCAAAGTATTTGGAAATCAAGTCCGCAAAACAGGCTGTTATCCATAGTATCATTTTAAAATGGGAGGAAATCCGATATGATTTCATGTACAGAATTTATACCGACATACAGTGAGCTTTTCACTTTCCTTGAAAACAAATACGGACGTGAAGAAGTAAACCGTTTCTGGGAGTATCTTTTCGATCCGCAGGGAATTAATCCGCTTGCTGAATTCGTTCAGAAGGAAGGTATAAGGGGATGTTTCTCATACTGGAGACATACCCTCAATGAGGAAGCAGCTGATTTCACCATGTATCTTAATGAAAAAGCCGGCTGGTTCTATAACGACATGCATCACTGCCCGTCAAAGGGACGCCTTTTAGAGCTTAAGGATTCAATCGGAATTGAACCTTATCACGATTACTGCCTGCATTGTGACCACTATCGTGAGCTTGTTGCAACAGCCGGACTTAATTACATTTACAATTTCTACGGAGTAGATCATGCAGCATGCAACATGCTTATCTATGATCCCAAGGTATTTGACGGACGTGTAATCGTTGATGAGAATACTGAAATCATGGACCGTAAGGCTGCTGACAACGAGTACTTCCACCGTGACTTCCATAATTCACTTAACAAGGGAATCGAATATCTGGGAACACGCCACAGTGTACAGGATATCATTGATTATCTCACAATGTATACAAAGGACGTTAAGTGGAAAGTTATTGAGGCGGGCAAGCAGGAAGGAAACTTAAAGCCTGTTGAGGATTTTGTTCTTGATTCATATATCAAGGACCATTCAGAGGATGCTGTCAAGACAGAGCTTTCTGAGGATGGAAAGAAGCTTACCGTTACTGTTTCCTACTGCCCCGCAATCAGGCATATCAAGTCTCTTGGAACACCTATCACACAGTGGTATGAGTATTCGACAACAGTTGTCATGGGCACTATTGCAGACGAGATCGGTGCAAAGTTCACGATGGAGTCTTATGACGCTGAAACAGGCGCTGCCAAGTACAGCTTTGAAATGTAATCTTGTGAACAACTCACCGCCTACGCTACGCTTAGAGGCGGGAGCTTCGAAGAGCCT
>JAKSPD010000033.1 GCA_024405115.1 Lachnospiraceae bacterium | reverse complement strand
GGAGTTCCCTGCAATTCATCCCCTTACAGAAGAAGGGGACTTCTTGCTGATTATGCTAAACATACACAGCTCCAGATCACTGACTTACATCATCTAATTGTGTTTCGTACTACTTGATTATAAGGATTATCCCACTTTGTTTACGGTGTAAAACTCTTCCATTGTGTCAAGGCAGATACATCCCAGTCTGCCTTTTTTGAATGCCGCCCCGCAGTCCACTGCTATGTGGTTATTTTTTATATATATCTTTCCGCTGTACTCAGGGTCAATGATTCCTGTCGGGGTATGCCCGGTCACAAGTATCGTGTTCTCATCATAACACTCATCGTAATTGATCCTTCCCCATATATAATCATATGCGGAATACTTTCCAAGCGGGAGGCCCGGGTTCTCACCTATCGTATGTGAAAGGAAATATCTCTCCCCGTTCACTTCCATTTCAGTATGGTAAATGAACCTGTCCATGAACCATAAGATTTTTTCCCTGGTAGCTTCATCCAGCTCCTTAAAGACATCGTAAGTGACTTTCCCGCCGTTATAGAACCATAGCTCAACATCATCCCTGAATCCTTCGCCCATGTTTTCAGGATGAATCCACACGCTCAGGACTTTGTAAGCCATCTCGTCATGATTTCCGATGAATGGTACGACATTCCTTCTTTCCATCATGTCAAGCCATACCTTTATTCCATCCGGGCCCCTGTCCGCACAGTCACCGAGCACATACAGCGTGTCACTGTCTGAAAATTTTATTTTCTCGAGCATTTCCTTATAAAGGTCATATCTTCCGTGTATATCCGATATTACGTAATTCATACCCTGCCCTCCTCATATTTTTACTAATAAAACCATCCTCTTTTGGCTTACCATAAATATGACGCGCGAAGTGCCCTGTTTATGGCACATGCCGCGTTTTACACAAGATGCGAAAGCACCATGCAGCAGGCAGTTCCAAGAAAAATGCTGAGCATGGCATTTTTCTTCCAGATATGAAGACCTGCTGTCACCAGGGCGGCAATTATCTGCGGCATCCAGTTTACGGGCACTTTAAAATCAGCACCTCTCAGGCAGTATGCGATGAGCGTTGCCATTATGGCCATGGGAAGCACTTTCCCGAGGTATTTTATGACCTTTGGTATCTCCCTTCCACGGAAAATGATAAATGGAAGCGCCCTTTCCAAAAATGTGCATGCGCCGCATACCGCGATGATTATTACTGTCGTAGTCACTCCGGGCTTCATTGCTCTGCCTCCCCTCCGGTCTTTTCTTCAGGAAGTGCACCCGCACCAGTCTCCACGGACGCTTTCGGCTCCATCACTTTTCTGAAAGCAATCAGCAGTCCCACGGTTATCATGAGCGAGGGAAGTATGAACCCGTCTGCGCCGATGACCAGAAGGCAGGCCGCCGATGAAACTGTGGCAATTACCGCAGGGAGCTTTGTCCCTGATTCCCTTAACTGGTCAATCAGTATGACGATGAAAAGCGCCGTCATGGCAAAGTCTATGCCTGTCGTGTCAAACGTGATCAGCGAACCGATCAGCGAACCAACCATGGTCATTATTATCCAGAACTGCGATACAACAAACGCCGTGCAGATATATGCCTTCTTTTCATCGACATCAGGTCCGAAATCATGCGAGCAGTGAAGCGAAAATATCTCATCTGCAAGCGTATATATAAGGTAATACTTCCATCCTCCGAATTTCCTGAACTTCTCAATGAACGGGATGCCGTAAAAAATATGGCGGCTGTTTAAAAGAAGTGCCATCACTATGACCGTCCCGAGTGACACGCCGCCCCCGAAAAAGGATACCATAAGATACTGCAGTGAGCCTGCGAGCACCACGGTACTCGTTGCCCCTGTCCACAGAAAGTTGTATCCGGCACTGGCCATCAGGACGCCATAGGCGAGAGCCACGGGCACAAAACCCACAAACACCGGTATTGAATGTTTTACAGCATAAACAAATGCCTTTTTCAAATGCCACCTCCGCCTGAGCCTATTCCTTGCCGCCTTCAAACATCGCCCTTACTGAAGGTGCATTTTTTGTCAGTTTCTTTATGCTTAAGTCCTGTGCCTTGTCGTTTGCAAGTCTGAGCTGCCTGTTGGATGACAGGAGGTCTTCCTTTGTCTTCTCAAGTGCCTTGATGGTCCTGTCGATGTCATCAATGGCATCCTGGAATTTCTTCGTGGCAAGCTCATAGTTTTTGGCGAAGCCATCCTTGAAGTTATTCATGTTTTCCTCAAAGTGGAAAACATCGAGCTGCTGGCTTTTTACTATCTGCAGCTCCTGCTTGTATTTCAGGGAATCAAGCGTTGCATTCCTCAAAAGGCTGATTATCGGGATGAAGAACTGCGGCCTTATGACATACATTTTTTCATAGCGGTATGAAACATCCACGATTCCGTTATTATAAAACTCATTCTCCATTTCCAGCATTGAAACCAGGACGGCGTACTCACATCCTTTTTCCTGACGGTCCTTGTCAAGTTCCTTGAAGAAATCCTCGTTTTTGTGCTTTGTTGCCGTTTCATCGAGTTCATTCTTCATTTCAAACATGATTGAGATGATTTCTGTTCCGTCAGCGGCAAAATCCCTGAAGATGAAATCCCCCTTGCTTCCGGTCCTTGCATCATTATCCTTTTCAAAATAAGCTGAAGGGAACGCCGTCATGCGCAGTGAGTTGAACTGTGACATGCAGTGCTGTTCAAGGCTCTCGCCCACCATTTTTGTGGACTGCCGTGCCTTGAAATCCTTATAATACTCTATCTGTTCATCCTTATGCTTAAGTTCAGATTCATACTTTTCCCTTAGGGATTTTTCGGAAAGTTCCTTTTCAACATCCTTGTTGGAAAGCTTTCCCTCGAGCTCAGTAATTGCATTGGCCTTTTTTGAAAGCTCCTTTTCCTTTTCCGAAACAGCTTCAGAAACAGCCAGTTTCTTTTCTGTATCCGCTTTCTCAAGTTCAGCCTTTAACTGGGCGATTTCCTTATCCTTATCAGCAAGCTTGTCATCCTTACGCGCCATTTCCGCGTCATGCTGCCTCTCCTGCTCCATACGTGCCATCTTAAGGTCATTTTCCTTAAGCCGGATCATTTCCTTCTCACGACGGTCAAGCTCTTTCTCAAATTCACTGTCACGCACCTGCTGAAGAAGCTGTGCATAGCCTGACTCATCGACCTGAAATACTGAACCGCAGTTTGGACATCTGATTTCCTGCATTACTCATTTCCTCCTGTTTTTATCATTATACCATAAATGAGCGTTTATGCGTTTTAAACTGCAGGTATAATGGAAACCCGCCGGCCATGCTGTATACTCTGAAGGACACAGAAAGATCCCCGGCCGAAAATGACCGGGGGGTTTCCGCCTTTTTACCATAAATGCGCCGTCAGGCTTTTAAGAAAGGAAGAAAAATGGCTGAAATAATCAACCTTGAAAAAAGAAAAAGAGAACGCGACAGAAAGCTCAATAAGGAAAGCATGGGGTGACATGGCCGGCAAAGACCTGTGGAAGGAACTCACTGAGGCTGAACCGATCAATTACCGCTGAACAAAGCAGAACAAACCACCTGAAATCTGTTGACAACATAATGGGTGGTCCTTATAATGGCATCTTCAGTAAATATATGGAGACTTAAGTTTTATGGACACAGAATTAATCCTGACAGTTGTTACAAGACTTGCCGCATCGCTTGTTGCGGGTGCATTAATAGGGCATGAAAGAGGAAGCCACGGAAGGGCTGCCGGATTAAGGACGCACATGCTTGTATCGGCGGGAGCCGCGATGTGCTCCTTAGTCGGAATATTCATGACTGAGCGCGCGGGGATGGGCGACCCCACCAGAATTGCCTCCGGCGTGGTTTCAGGCATAGGTTTCATCGGCGCAGGCATCATCCTTCTTAAGGGCAGTAACCGTATCACCGGACTTACCACCGCTGCCGCCATGTGGGCAACGGCCACCGTGGGACTTGCTTTCGGTGCCGGATATTATATTGCGGGTATTGCAGGAACCCTGGCCGTCCTCCTGACGCTCACGTTCATGATGCGTTTTGAGATAACACAGAAAAAGGATTACCTCTATTTTATCGAGGTCGAGGATGTTTATCAGGTCAACCGCGTGATTACGGAGATAAAGGAAAAGTTTCCTGACTCACACTCACTTGACGTGCTTCCGTCAAAGAGCGGCATGCCGGGACATGCAGGGATTTCTCTTAACATTAACAGCGCAAAAAGTGTCCTTGCCTCAAACACACAGGAAATCTTAAAGATTCCGGGAGTCGTGTTTGTCGTAAGGGAGTGATATCGGCGCAGGACGTATATTTAAAATGCCCGGCTTCCTGCCGGACATCCATTTTATTTTTTATGAAAGGAAGGTGTATTTATGGGTAAGACATTAGTGGCATTCTTCAGTGCCTCAGGTGTAACGAAGGAAGCTGCAGAAAAGCTGGCAGCTGAAAAAGGTGCGGACATCTATGAAATCAAGCCTCTTGTTCCTTATACAAAGGCTGACCTTGACTGGATGAACCCGAAATCAAGAAGTTCAGTTGAAATGAAAAATAAGTCCATGAGACCCGAAATCGTGGATGATGACGCACACATCGAAGATTATGAAACCATTTATCTCGGATTCCCGATCTGGTGGTATGTTGCTCCCACGATTGTAAACACGTTCCTTGAGAAATACGATTTTTCCGGAAAGAAAATTATCCTTTTTGCAACATCAGGCAGCAGCGGATGGGGCAACACCGTAAAAGAGCTTAAGGTAAGCGTGGCTGAGGATACCGTCATCGAGGAAACCAGGGTAACGCACAGGTGAAGGATAACACGGTTATTCCGCAAATAAAGTGGTAATGCATAAAATGCCATATCAGCTTTTTTGCATTACCTTCATTCCATCAGCTTTCAAACTCGTCCTTGATGAATGTGTGGACCCGGTTTAAATATGCGTCACTGAGATAAAGGGCAGCAACAGGATTGTGGCCCAGCGCCCTGTCCTTGCTTACAAGGACGGTGACCGGCGCCTTGGAATGCCTGATGAAAAGGGAATCGTGTCCTACACAGAGCCCTAAAAGGATGTTGAAGTCAGTCCCTTCATCATTTAAGTGCTCTGCCTGCGCGGCAGGATTACACATGGGTTCAAACTGGCCCGGCCTTACCTGTTCCTCATCCTTTACGCCGATGGCTGATTTTGAAAGGCTTCCGCATTTGCATACCTTCGCACACACCTCAAAACCGTTTTCACGCAGGATCTTTACTAGGGTGGCGGCTTCAGCCCTGAAACCTCCGCAGAATCCGACACCCAGTTTTTTATAGCCCATCCTGTATGCAAATGCCATTGTTTCCTCAAGCCTTGTCTGATGGCAGTAACCGGCACTTTCCGTAAGCGCGGAGTTTTTTGCCATTTTAAGCTCCTCTTCAGAATAATACTGAAGATTATTTATGTCACAGGTCTCCCTTGTGGGACAGAAATCCGGAAGCTTATCAAGGTCATGCGTGCAGCATGGCTTAACGGGACAGTCCGCACATGTAAAATTACTCATCTTTTCCCTCACTTATCCTGACTGGCATTTCTGATTTTCAGACTTCCTTCATTACTTCGGAAAGCGGTTTCCTCTCACGGAGTATCATGTCGCAGCCGGCTTTTCCGATGGCTATCACTGACATTATCTCCTCGCTTTCCGGAATGTTGAAATATTCGCGGATTCCCTCCTCGTCACGCATGCCCATGATGAGGGTGTCATAGCCGTGGTTCTTTGCGGCAAGGATAAGATACGCATCGTGAATTCCCAGGTCATATGCTCCCCATTTGTCATTGACCCCGTTTCCTGAAAGTCCCTTTACAAAAGTTGTGAGTATAAAAGTGCTGCAGTCCTTTGTGTTTCCCTGATTGTATTCCGGGAGAAACTTTGCGAGGTCTTTTGAAACATAGCATCGCGCGGTCTGCGTGTTCTTCCATGAAGGCGCCATCTGTGCCTCCCTGATGATTTCCTCTATGGGTGCGGCTTCCGCCGATGCCGCATATTTCCTGCAGCTTCTTCTTTCCATTATCAAGTTTTTAAATTCCATTCTGCGTCCTCCTGTTAAATGATGTGATACTATATTTATACTTTACTGACACTTCTTATTTCCCGGTCTTCCAGGCATTCCCTTTTGTTCCTGAAAGGTTTCCTTCATTATTTTATCACACATGCCAGTTTATAATAATAAAATTTCTTCAGTTCCAATCCGGTCTTTCAGAAGATTTCTACGGTTACAATTCTTCTGCTTAACTTAAACTTTTCTCTATTGCAATATATGTGTTTTCACGCTTAAAATATATGTATAAGGAGAGATGTTATGTTTTTCATGATGGGAATAACTGAAGGAAGAAAAGACCTTGATTTCACGCAGCTTATCGTGTGCGATAACTGCGGGAAATATGGCCGTTTTGAGGTTTTCATGACTTACACGGTCCTGAGCCTTTTCCTCATCCCGCTTTTCAGATGGAACCGGCGCTACTATGTAAAAACAAGCTGCTGCGGTGCCATATATGAGCTTGACCCGGAGGTGGGCAACGAGATACGACATGGCGGTGACGTGAAGATACAGTACTCTGACCTTAAACCTGTATCCGTACCTTCCGGAAGTTACGTTGATACCGCCCATAAGCGGTGTGTCCACTGCGGATACGAGACGGACGAGGATTTTGAGTACTGCCCGAAATGCGGAAACAGGTTGTAATACGCCCCGGCAGCTCCCTGATTAAAGACTTCAGGACAAAAGCTCTTATGAAAAAGCATTAAAGACAAAAACATTTTTGGTACAGGATGTCTTTTTTAACTGTAAATCCCGCTTTTGGGAATTCATAAGGTTTTACGGAATCTTACAGATATATTATAAAACAAGGAGGAACGCTATGATAGGAAGACAGGTCATCAAGGTAAATAAAGGGCTCACACTCGACGAGCTTCTGGCCTTCATGGAGAAAAACTGGGACAAAGAGTCACACAACGAGTTCAGAAAAGGACGTCCCACCGCAGCCTCAATTGAAGAGTACATTCTGCTTCCGGCAACAGACAATTACATGGTCATTGCCTATCCTCGTAAGAAGGGCGGACTTTTCAATAAGGAGGACAAGGTGGTCCTTTCCGTATGCGACACCCCCGAAGGAATCAAGGGACAGATCATCACAAGCCTTCCCACAAGGAATATTTTCTTTGGTGCGGCACAGGTTGGTCTTATAA
Organism: Lachnospiraceae bacterium; assembly: GCA_024405115.1. GTDB lineage: Bacteria > Bacillota > Clostridia > Lachnospirales > Lachnospiraceae > Avilachnospira. The sequence goes on along the minus strand of JAKSPD010000033.1, from coordinate 9,251 downwards.
TGAGCAAGGAAGATGAAAGAAAGGGACCCGCTGAGAATGCGCTCCAGTTCTATACAGCATACATGAAGGAACTTCTTGAAAAAGAAGGTCTCTGCTGATCCGGTGCCATGAATGAAAAGAATGAGAAATAAGGTTTTTAGGGTCATACTGTCACTAGCTTTAGTGCCGGCTTTAATGTCAGCTTTTTCCGCATGCGGGAAGGCTTCCGTGGAAGCTGCAAAAATTTCTGAAGCGCCCGGAATGAACGGGGCCGCAACCGTAGCCAATGATCCTGAGGCTGTCATTAAAGATACCGTAGAGAATACTGCACCTACTGAAACAACTGCCCCCGCTGAAACAGAAACACCAAAAACCACGGCTGCTGAAACTGCAGAAGAGGAAACCACTGCCGCGGAAGAATCGGCGAAAGCCCGGGAATCATTAAGCGGGAACGAAAATCCTGCGCAGGACGAAGAAACGAAAACGGAGGAAGAAATGAATTCCGAGGAGACAAGCGAGGCAGGAATGCCTGTAATGCCGGGACCGGTCGTACAGCCGGGTGACGGAGGCGGCATTATATCAAGTGGATATGACATGCCCGGGTCCTCAAGGGACTATTACCTGGCGGGATACAGCGAGGAGATAAAGTCGCAGGACATCGTCATGTTTTCGTATGTAGCTAAAGATTATGTTGTTTTCTACGGACCAAAGGATGACGTGATATATGTTTCCTGCAGGGGCGGCGACGCTTCCGCACGTGACGGTTCCGCTTTTGCAATTGCACTTACGCCGGATCTTGATGACCCTGCCGAAGCCGAAAAAGTCAGTGAGCTTCTGACAAGGCTCCAGAAGGCTGTCGTTTCCGGAAATGTCTCAAGGGATAACGGACACACGCATGAAACGAGCGGACTTCCGTGGGGAATCGGTGACACAATAAGCATTGAATATGAGAGCGGTGAAAAGATATACAGATATTCCAACCAGTACCGTAACGTAAATGAACAGACCGCTTCTCTGTTTTATGACGCTTTCCATGATTACGTGAAAAAATGCGGCCTTGACTTTACAACTGAAGGCTCGAACCTTCAGATTTACGATGATGCGGATGAGGAGTTCGTCCAGGGAACCTGGAAGGGCGAACACTTCGGGGATGAGTTCGTGGTGACATTTGAGGGGAAGAACGTAAAGATCTATAAGGACGGGGTTCTCACCGATGACTGCGAATACAGTATTACAAACGGAATCATAAGGACAAATGAACTTATAACTCTTAAAGAAGGCGAGAAATACCGCGGTGACCAGTTCGACTATGAGGAGTTCAGCGAAATAAGCGAGCTCACGAAGCATAACTACTTCACGATGGACGCTTATTTCATGAAGGATTCATCCTCTTCCTGCTGGCTCCAAAATTTCGATAAGCCTAATCCGGAAAAAGAAAATTAAATCAAAGATGGTATTGATACCCGGGTAACACCAGACCTCGCAATACTATAATAAAAGTTGCCGCATTCATCATGAGCACGGCAGTTTTTTATCGGCGCGAGCCAGATAGTGGGACATTTTCAAAAATGGCCCTTTTCCCACTAACAGTAGTGGGACATTCTTAAAAAATGGCCCGCGTCCCACTATAAAAACAGTCACTCAGGCTTCAAAACGGCGAAAAAATAGTGGGACAATTATTAAATTTGTAATTTGTCCCACTATTTTTACTAAAAATCAACCGTTTTTCCGCTTTATGATAGTGGGACAAAAGTAAAAAAAGCCAATGTCCCACTATCAGTAGTGGGACATCTTGCGAAATCGCGGTTTGTCCCACTATCTGGGATACGTTTACTTGGGCATACACTTGTCCGTTTTCTGGACGTGCTTAAATACTTCCTCGAAGCGGTTAAGGGCTTCATCGATAATCTCGGGCGTGTCGGCCATGGAGGTGTAGAGGCGGCTTCCGGCCAATGTCACGATGCCGTTTGCCATGTATGCGGCACCCATGCGCTCCATTGAGTCCTTACGCTCGTACATCATCTTCTTCTTTGAAAGGATTCCGAGGGCAGATTTCAGGAACGACATCGACGAGAAGTCGAAGCTCATTGCACCCGTGCACTCAAGATGCACAATTGAACCCTGGTTATATGCCACAAACGGAAGGCCGTATTTTTCGATGAGCTGCTTTAAGCCGTCGCAGAGACGGTCACCCATGCGGCCCGCAATCTCGCAGGCGTTCGTGCGCTCGATTTCCTTAATGGCCGTGTATCCGGCGATGCATGAAAGCGGGTTTGCTGAAAGCGTTCCACCCACGTAAGCCCTGTGCTTTCCGGTAGCAAGGCCTGCCGCCATGAGCTGCGCATACTCTTTCTTTCCGCCCACGCCGCCTGCCGCCGGGTAGCCGCCTGCCACGATCTTTCCGAAAATGGTAAGGTCCGGAACCACGTCGAAGTATCCCTGTGCACCTGAAAGCGCCACACGGAATCCGGTAACGACCTCATCGAAAATGAAAAGTGCGCCGTACTTGTCGCAGAGTGCACGGACGTTTTTATTGTAGTCATGTGATATGGGACGTGTTCCGCTTTCGAGACCCGCCGGCTCAACAATCACTGCTGCCGTTCCGCCAAGAAGGCGGTTTCTTCTTAAAACTGCCTCAAGCATGTTTAAGTCATTAGGACGGACCTCATCTGTAAGGCTGTAATCACTTCCGGGTATGCCGTGGCTCTCTAAAAGCCCGCGGCTTCCGGGAATCTTTAATCCGTAGACCATCTGGTCCGACCATCCGTGGTATGCACCGCCAATCTTTATTATCCTCTTCTTCCCTGTTGCGATTCTGGCGATTCGGAGTGATGCCATTACTGATTCCGTTCCGCTTCCAAGCATGCGGAACATCTCCACGTTTGGCATGTGCTTATTAATCTCGCGTGCAATCATCATCTCTGACTCATGCAGAAGTCCTGTGACGGGGCCGCACTCATTTAAAAGGTTTATTACTGCGTCGCGGATCACTTCATAGTTACTTCCAAGAATTGTGGGGCCGCCCGCCTGTAGAAAGTCGATGTACTGGTTGCCGTCCTTGTCATAAAGATATGCGCCATTGGCCTTAGCCATACACATGGGGAAAGGCTTGTTGAATGCAAGGTTGTGCTGAACGCCGCCCGGGATGTATTCCTTTGATTCCTCGAATACGGCCTTTGACTCCTTACATTTCTCGTCAAAGTACCTAAGCACCTCGTTATTATAATAGTCATCCGAAACTTCCCATATGGGCTGGCTTGTAAGTGCCTTCAACTTCTCATTTATCTCACTGGATCATCCCATCTGCTTATACCACAGTTCTCCATAAAAGCCCCCTTCGTTATCTTAATTTCCTGCGCCTCTCTGGCGCCCTGTTTATGTGCGGTCTGACACCGCTTTTAATATTCAAGTTGCCGGCCTATTCCTCTGACTTTGCCGGCCTGTCATCAATCTCTTTTTCCTTGATATTTGTATCCTTACTGTCCTTATAAACGTAGAAATTATTCCACAGGTACTCAAGCACGAGATTGAGTATCATGTTGATTGCAAGGACTACATACTCATTCCATCCGTGTGCATCGGCCAGGAAATGCTCAAGCCATATTGAGAACGGGGCGAAAGGCACATAGAACAGGAACACTAAAAACATTGCGCGTTTCACATTTGAGGCACTCTTGAAGGTGAACTTGCGGTTCAGGGTAAAGTTCCAGAGCACACTTAATATAAGAGCTATCGTGTAGCAAATGTAATGTCCCGGAATCTTGATGACTTCCTCGCAGAGTATCATCGATACCGTCTCAACCACTCCCGCCGAAGCTGAGAACAGCCCGAACTTAATCATTCTTATAACTTCTTTTTTCTCCATGACGTAATCCTTTCCCAGGCATGGCTCCCATGCCAGTCCCTGAGGCTTTCTATTTTAAATGCTTCACTTTTCTCGGTTTTGGCAGTCGACATTTATCCTTCTATTTCGAGCTTAAGTTCTACTTTAGTTTCAGCAGCAGGCATCGGCATACGACTTTTTTGTATAAGCTTCACTTTGGTTTCAGCAGCAGGCATCACCATTCGGCTTTTTTGTATAAGCTTCACTTTGGTTTCAGCAGCAGGCATCAGCCCTTCTCGCTTGAAGGCTTTCTGTTTCCCTCATAAGTACCATCGGAAATGTTATATAAAACGATGTCTTCCTCGCTGGTTTTCATGTAGTCAAGACCGCTCGGGGTAATCAGAAAATGTGTCCCGTCGACACGCTCACTTATATTTCCCCAGGTCCTTGCCGTAAGCTTTCTTTTTAAAAGCTCGCGGCCTGTTTCCACAAGGTCTTTCTTTGCTTTATATAGATCCATAAACGCCTCCGCTCAAGGCTCTTTTCATTTCATAAAACCTACTTGATGAAATCTTGTAGGTTTTTGCGATTCCTAACTGCTTTCATACAAGAAAACCGTCAAATTCCGGGTCTGCATGGAAGCATTTTATATGATTTACCCCTATGAACACTCATTTCATATAATTCTAAACGGAAATTTTATATGAAACACCTCATGGAATGCTGATTTCCTACAAATTTTATGTATGTAGCACCTCATTTATCCCAGTTTCATACAAGTTTTGATCAAACGGGATTCATCGGTGCGAGCCGTGACGGTAACTCTTTACTTTAATGGCCAGAGCTTTTGCAAAGAGTGAATTTGATTCATCGGCGCAAGCCGTGACGGTAAATCCTTACCCCACACTGTTTAAAGCTTTGAAGTTCTTCACATTTGACGCGTAAAGCTTTTTAAAGACCTCGAAATTGCGGTCATATGTCGCTTTGGCCGCGGGGTCAGGTTCGTACACGTTTTCCACTGCAATAAGCTTTTTTGCCACGTCAGACGATGCTGCCTCACCGCTTCCGACTGCCGCCAATAACGCCGCACCCACGGCTCCCACGTCTTTTGTGTCCGCAACGGTCTCTATACGGCGTCCCGTGATGTCCGCAAGCATCTGGCAGGTCACTTTTGAAAGCGCGCCGCCTCCCACGAAACGGATGGTCTGTGAGGTCCTTATCTTTTTGTCCTCGCTTTCGAGCATCCACCTTAAGTGGTAACAGATGCCCTCAAGGACGGCACGGATCATCTGTGCCTTTCCTGTCTCAAGCTTTAAGTTAAAGAACATTCCGGCAGCGGCCGGGTCCTCGAACGGACAGCGGTTTCCGTGAAGCCACGGAGTAAATATCACGCCGCCGCAGCCAGGTGAAACCTTAGAGATCACGTCTGACATGTAGTCGTAAAGGGATTCGTAAATGCTTTCCTTCGAATCCGTCACGCACACTTTCTCCAGATACGCGTTCACCTCGTCAAGTACAAGGTGCTCCATCACCCACTCAAAGCACTTGCCGGCGGTCTCCATTTCCGCAAAGTAATTGTATTTGCCGTTTTCAGCACCCACGATGCCGGCTATCATGCATTCAATGTCAACCACCTGCTTATCAATGATGGTTCCCACCCAGCCTGAAGTATCGGAATAAATGTGTGTGTCCCCGATTTCCGTACAGCCTGCGCCGATGCCAATGAGTGTTGCATCACCGCCTCCACCGAACACCGGTGTCCCCTCTGAAAGGCCCAGTTCCTCCGCTGCCTTTTTCGTAAGTCTTCCGACGATGTCCGTGCACTCTTTAATTTCAGGAAGGTGCCTCATGTCCACGCCATACATCTTACAGAGTGACTCGCTCCAGATGCCCTTTCCTTTTCTTGAGTCATAAAGGAAAGTGGAATATGCGGAATCACGCGTCATTACAAACTCCCCGGTGCACCTGCAGATAAGGTACTCCTTCACGTCCAGCCATTTATGGACCCTCCTGAAAACCTCCGGCTCATTTTTCCGGACCCATTTATACTTCCATAAGGGGTCCTTCACGCTTGTGGACGCAGCCGTTGTCTGAACGAGGCTTTTAATGAGCATGCCCACGTTGACTCCCGACACCTGCAGCCCGAAGCTTTCGGTCTCCTTCATTTCCTTTCCGGAACGCTGGTCCATATAGCTCATAGGGCGCCTTACGGCGATGCCGTCCTCATCCACAAGAACCAGCCTCTGCATCTGCGAACAGAAGGTTATTCCGTCTATGGTTTTTGTGTCAGTTCCGGTTTTTCCCACAAGTTCCTTTGTGGCTGAGCACATCGCATTCCACCATTCATCGGCATCCTGCTCAGCTCCGCCGTTTGGAAGCACATAGAGTTCATATCCCCTGTATGCACTGGCCAGGAGTTTTACATCGGTATAACCTTAAAAAGACAGCTTTTAACACCTGTCGTGCCAAAGTCAAACGATATGAACTGTTTCATGATTTCTCCCCCTTTATCATTTCGCAATTTTATCCTGATAGATGTCACGTGGTTTAAGCAGGCGTTTCGCCAGATCCTTTCAGGTATGTCATATCCGGCAAACCACAGCTTTCTATAAGCTTTTCTTTTTCTTCCCTCGTTAATCTTTTAATATGCCACTCGCGGCTCATCGCCGCCTCTTTTGTCTCAGATTCCTCAAGGTAAACTAAAGCCACGGGGCAGCGGGTACGCGTATACTTGCAGCCTTTTCCGCTGTTATGTGCCTTCAGGCGTTTTTCTATGTCGTTCGTCCAGCCCGTATAATATGTCCCGTCCGAACACCTAAGTATGTATGTGTAGTTGCGATTCTCAGCCATTTGTATATTTGATGATTTCTGTTGTCATACACACGATAAACCAACTGGAGTTGCCGGATTCAGCCCGTCAGCAACCCTGTGCATACTGAAAACCCGTTTATCCGTAATTTAATGTTTCGCCAATTTCAAGCACCCTGCATGCCAGTCCCTCTTCACGGAGTGATTCCGCAAATGCATCCGGGTCCTGCCTTATCACGGGGAATGTGTTGTAGTGCATCGGAATCGTAAGTTCGGGGCAGATCATCTCAGCCGCCCTCTTTGCGTCCGCCGGCCCCATGGTGTAGTAATCGCCGATAGGCAGAAGCGCAATGTCAATTCCCTCATCCTTTAAAAGGGCCATATCCGCCGTAAGTGCCGTGTCACCGGCAAAGTATATCTTCTTTCCTCCCATTTCCACGACAAAACCGCATGCAAGTCCTCCGGGGATGCCGCTTCCATGAATGGCATTCACATATTTAACGCTTCCAAACGGTGTCTTAAGGCTCCCGCCGATATTCCCAGCCATGTTTTTGATTCCCTCTGGCTGTATCAGCTGCCCGCAGAGTTCCACTGTGGAAATGACCGTGGCCCCGGTGAAGCCGGCAATGTCCACCGTATCGCCCAGATGATCACCGTGAGCATGGCTCACAAGTATGTAATCCGTGCTCACATCGTCTACTGATATCCTGGTCAGCGGATTCCCGCTGATGTACGGGTCCGTGAGCACCCTGCATTTTCCGTCATCAAACATAAAACACGAATGTCCGTAATATGTGATCTTCATTTCAATCCTCCCCATCTGTTCTGCTGACTTCATTTTCCAATCTAAACTGTTACCTGACTGCCGGCTTTTGCAATTTCACGCTGTCACTTTCGCCGGCTGGTTCAGCTTTTTTATTTTACTTTAACTCCGGTTTCCGGTAACTTTCCTTCTTTTACTTTCGCCGGCTGGTTCAGCTTTTTTATTTTACTTTAACTCCGGTTTCCGGTAACTTTCCTTCTTTTACTTTCGCCGGCTGGTTTCTGACTTTCCACTGCTGCTTTCGCCGGCCTGTTCTTTTATTCACCTGTGAGGTAAACCCCCACGATTACAAATACCGCCCCAATGACCGCAAACAGTCCCGGAATCTCGCTGAACAGGAAAATCCCGATGATTGAAGAAAAAACCGGCTCCAGAAGCTTTACCGTTGACACGTACGCGGGGTTTAAGGTCTTTAAGGCCCAGCTGAAAACACTGTGCCCCAGAAGCGTACAGAATATGGTCATCCCCAGTCCGCACAGAACGTCCGTAGTCGTGTACCCAAAGGGTGACAGCCCCTGAATGATAAGAAGCGCCAGTGCCGTAAGTGCGCATACCCAGTAGACTATCGTCGTATATGAAGCCGTGGACATGTGCCTTCGGCAGATGCGCCCCATCAGGGTATAGACCGCAACAAAGAAGGCACTTGAGATGGCAAAGAGATCACCCACGAGATTCCCGTCCTTTATTCCGTCCCCATAAGTAATTACCATGCTTCCGAAGAATGTCACTGCAATTCCTATCCATGCCACCTTCGAGATCTTTTCATGAAGAAAAAAAATCATGGCAAACGAAACAAAGAACACCTCGACATCGGTGAGAGCCACTGCTGCCGCGATACACGTCATCTTGACCGCGGTAAAATACGTATAAAAGTGAAAGGCGAGGAATATTCCGCTTATTACCGCACATATGATGTCTTTTTTTGTAAACTGCTGCCTTTCTCTGTTTATGGCCTTTATCCCGGGCACCGTCATTAAGAGTGCGGCAAAGCCGATCCTGTAAAACACGAGTACCGGAGCCGGGGCGCTTGAAAGACGCACAAAAATGGCGGAAAGCGAAGCTCCCACTACTCCGAGGATTACAATTATCTTTGTTTTAAGTTCACCTGAAGTACTCACTTTTTCCCGGTACGATATCGTACTCTGACATTGCCCTGACATTTCATGTCCAGGCATAAACCATTTCACAGTCACGCGTTTCAGTATTTCACAGTCACGCGTTTCAGTATTTCACAGTCGCGCGTTTCAGCATTTCACAGTCACACGTTTCAACTTTTTTCAGTCACACTTTTGACATTTCGCGGGCGGCTTCCAGACCATGAATAGTTGCTTTTTCAACTCTTCACATTTACACTTCTGACTGTCCTTTTGTCGGATTTTCCATATTTTCAAGATATTTTTTTAATCCTGGGAATATTGAAACATTCGGCATGCTCTGCTATAATCACGAGTTGTCGCTTTTATCAGGCTGTTTCGTGTCAATATGCGAAAAAAGCCTCTTTTAACCCCTGATTTTTACTTTAATTTATACTTATTTATATTTTTTAATAATACCACGATTTGACCTCATATGAACGATAAAAAAGAGCTTTTTGAAAACACTCCTGTCACGAAAGCCATCCTTACGCTTTCTGTTCCCACGATAATCAGCCAGCTCATAAGCGTCATCTACAACATCGCCGATACCTTCTATGTGGGCCGTACCGGAAACCCATATATGATTGCCGGAGTTTCCGTCTCGCTTCCCCTTTTCTTCATGACCATCTCGGTAGTTTGACAGTTAAACAATAGAAAAATCTTTGCAGGCCTTGAAAAGCCT
>JAKSPD010000032.1 GCA_024405115.1 Lachnospiraceae bacterium | reverse complement strand
CCCGCAATCCGCGGACTTACACAGCGTATCTTCCATAAGCACAGCCTCAATGTCGTTCTTGATGAAATCGTTAAGCGTGCAAAGGAAGCTACAGGCCTTCTCGGATGCACACCCTGCGCACTTGCAGTAGGTGTTGGAAGAAGCCAGTTTGAGGCAACTGCACTCATGATGGAAGCACTTGCAGACGCTGATTTTTCTAAGCAGTCTGACATGGAAAACTACATCACTGAACACGTTAATGAGTCTGGTGTAGGACCTCTGGGACTTGGCGGAAAGACCACCGTTTTAAAGACCTTCATGAAGGTCGGACCGCAGAGGGCATCTGGCGTAAGAGTAGTTGCAATAAGACCTGCATGCTGCTTTGAACCCAGAAAAGCAAGCGTAGAACTCTAATAAGTATACCGTGACAGCAGCGTCAGAAAAAGGCACTGCTGTTTTTTTATACGGATGTGAAGAGTCAATAAGTTTTTATAGTAATCATTTTTTATATGTGATATAATTTTTCAGTTTGAATGTCTGCATGTTTTGGAAAGGATAGGAAATGCAGGGTTACGATTACAGAAAAACTTTCAGCACGGCCTTAAAGCAGAGCGCCCCCATAATGTTTGCATACATAGTGGTGGGATTTACATTTGGCGCGATGATGAGTGAGGCGGGATATACGTGGATTCATACCGTGATAGCCAGTTTCTTCACCTATTCCGGCTCCATGCAGATAGCCATGGTACCCATGATGGTTTACCATACGTCGCTTCCGGCAATGGCAGTTGCAACGCTTCTGATTAATTCAAGATACATGTTCTACGGAATAGGCTTTGCGGAGCGCTTTAAGAGGCAGGGCATTCTTTATCCGTACATGATCATCGCGTTCCCGGATGAGGTTTACGGAATCTTCTGTTCAAATAAGCATCCCTCGGATGTTGACCCGGATAAATGCGATTTATGGAGCGCGCTTTTATGTCACTTTGCCTGGACTTTCGGAGGTCTTCTGGGAGTGCTTATCGGTGATAACCTTCCGATAAGCCTTGAAGGAATAGACTTTGCGGCTACCGCCATGTTCGTGTGCATTACCGTTAATCAGTGGACAGAGTATAAGAATCATATACCTATGTACATCGGGGTGGTTTCAGGAATCGTATGCCTTCTTGTTTTGGGACCTGACAACTTCATTCTTCCGTCACTTATCGTGAGCCTTATCGTGCTTCTTATCATGAAGAGCAGGATGACGGCCATTGAGGAAAAGGAGGCACATCATGAATGAGTTCTGGTACGGCATGGCTGTTGTTGCAGTATGTGCTTCTGTCACAATGCTTATAAGGGCACTGCCTTTTATAGCCTTCGGTTCCGGAAAGCTTCCGCCTGCCGTCGAGTATGTGGGAAAGATGCTTCCGCGTGCGGTCATGGTCACGCTGATCATCTTCTGCTTAAGGAACACCTCTTTTACCACAGGATCACACGGTATTCCGGAGATAGGGTGTGCCGTGCTCTGTGCATTCCTTCAGAGAAAGCTTAAAAACGCAATCCCGTCGATTGCGATTTCAACGGTTTTATACATGGTTTTAATCAGATTTGTTTTTTAAAGGAGTCAGAAATGGGAAAATACGGATTTAGGATCAAATGGCTTTCTGTAGCAAGCTTTGAAATTGAAAAGGACGGACACCACATCGTTACCGATCCTTTCATTACATTAAATGATAATTCACCCTGCACATGGGAAAGCGTTGAAGGCTGTGAGCTTATCACATTAAGCCATGTTCACTGGGACCACATCACGGACATTCCGGTACTCATGAAGAAGTTCCCACAGGCCCAGCTTCTTGCCGGCACACTCTCAGCTCTTCCGCTCATCGAATGGGGAAACCTCATTCCTCAGGACGTGTACCCGATGGATGCAAACCTTGAACTTGATTTTGACTGGGTAAAGGTAAAGGCGCTGTTCGGAAGACACGTAGCCTTTGGAAAGACTTTTTCAGAGCTTCAGTCGCAGCTTAGGAGAAAACCCTTTGTTGACAAGGCAATGGGAGACATGCAGATACTTGGAACAACAGAATACCGCAACTTCTTCTTTACGTTCCCGGACGGAGTTAAGCTTTTAGTATGGGGAAATGAGTTCACTCCCATCCAGAAGAACATCGTAAAGGAACTTAAGCCGGACATCGCCATCATCCAGGCGACAAGGCAACTCAAGGATCCTGACGGGTTCGTTGACTTTGTAAAGAAATCCGGTGCAAAGATCGTGATTCCTCACCACATGGACCTTTCCAAGCCCTATGACGAGTACAGGGAGGAACTTCGTGCCATCGGAGACCGCATAGAGGCTGAATGCCCGGGTACACAGTTTATCATGCCTGAACACGGCGAGTGGATGGAAATCTGATGAGCTGGTTTATATTTGCCCTGATATGTGTCTTTGGATGGGGATTTGCGGACCTTTTTTATAAAAAGGGAGCTGAAGACACAGACAGATATTCACATTTAAAGACAGCCGTCTGGGTGGGACTCACCATGGGCGTTGTGTCACTTATACTGCTTCCTTTTTCAGAAAGCAGCCTTTCCGGTGAGGGAATCCTTAAAAATGCCGTCGCATATTTTCCGGCATCGTTAAGCTACATCATTTCAATGGTGATAGGATATGCGGGACTCAGGTATCTTGAGCTTTCCATAGTCTCGCCGGTACAGAATGCCTCTGGTGCATTCTCCCTCATCGCCATGCTGATATACTTCGTGACGATGGGTGACGTGGATGCCTTTTCAGAGACGTTTGGCGTACTAAACATCATAGGAACCGCCGTGATTGTTGCCGGAACCGTGGGCCTGGCCTTTGTTGAGCAGAAACTTTCAAAGGATGAAACACAGAAGGCTGAAAAGAAATACCGGACAGGTGCACTTGCACTTATCTTTCCGCTTTTGTACTGCCTTTTCGATACCATAGGAACAGCCGCTGACGGGATAATCCTTGATGAGGAGGTGGGCCTGGGGCTGGGTGAGATAGATGTGCTTGTCCTTTACGGGCTTACATTTTTACTGGCCGGTCTGGCCTGCTGGGTTTACATGCTTTTAAAGCAGAAGAAGGCATATAACCCGTTTGCAAAATCAGAGATGCCCAAATGTGCGGCTTCTGTATGTGAGGAGTTCGGACAGGTTTTTTATGTTTTTGCAATGGCACGTGAGCCCATGCTTGCGGCACCGATGGTAGCTTCGTACTGTATAATATCAGTGCTCCTTTCAAGGATCTTCCTGAAGGAAAAGCTTGAAAAGTCACAGGCAGTGTGTGTAATATTCGTTATTTTGGGAATCGTCCTTCTGGGGTTTTCAGACGGACTGGCGGAGATGTGAAATGAGATTTGTAATTCAGAGGGTAACCAACGCATCGGTTACGGTAGAAGGTAACGTACTTGGAAAAATAGATAAGGGATTCATGGTCCTTATCGGGATAGCACAGACAGACACAAAGCAGATAGCGGACAAGATGGTAAAAAAAATGTGCGGTCTCCGTATTTTTGATGACGAAAACGGAAAGACCAACCTTGACATAAACAGCGTCGGGGGATCACTTCTTCTTATCTCCCAGTTCACGCTCTATGCGGACTGCCGCCACGGCAACCGTCCGGGCTTCACAACCGCCGGAAAACCCGACATGGCATCCCCGCTTTACGAGTACATCATTGAAGAAAGCCGCAAATATGTCAGTGACGTGCAGAGGGGAGAATTTGGCGCAGACATGAAGGTGGAACTTTTAAATGACGGACCCTTCACGATAATTCTTGATTCTGATGACCTTGCGTAACTTTTTTTATAAATCCGCTTGAAATGAGCGGATTTTTTTATTATATTAAAAAAAGCGAAAAATGCTAATTCATTAAAAAGGAAGTGAACATAAGTGGACGACGGTCACGGTCGAAGTAGACATTTCATGACAGGTGAATACGAAGATTTGAAGAGCCGTTTACTTTATGTATAACTGACTTTATTTCCTATCTTGTTCCCTGTCTGCATCTGGATATAAGGGGGACGCAATGGAAAATGAAGAAATCAGAGATTTGAGCGAGGAGCTCGAATCAAAAGAACCCGATAATACAATTGAAGAAGAGGTACAGGCAAAACCTGATTACAGCGGAGAAATTAAAGAGGTCATCCGCTCTAATGCTTCGCCCAAGGCTTTAAGGGAAAAACTCGATGATTACCACGACAATGATATTGCCGTGGTTGTTGGAGAACTCACTACTGCTGAAAGGCAGAAGCTGTACAGGGTCCTTGACATCGGTACCCTTTCGGCAATCCTTGAGTATGCTGAAGAGGACGAGGTTGCGGAGTACTTAAACGAGATGGACATACGTAAGGCCGCGGCGGTAATCAGCCATATGGAACCGGACGTAGCCGTCGATGTCCTGCGTGAAATTGAGAAAATCAAGCGAGGCATCCTGATTGAACTCATGGATGAGGAATCACGAAAGGACATCAGGCTCCTGGCATCATTCGATGAGGATGAGATCGGATCAAGGATGACCACGAATTACATCTCTATTCATGAGGGACTTTCCGTAAAGGAGGCCATGGGTGAGCTTATCCGTCAGGCGCCTGAAAATGACAACATTTCCACGCTGTTTGTCCTTGATGGAAACGATACGTTCGTAGGTGCCCTTGATCTTAAGGAACTTATCATCGCCCGTCAGGGTGACAGGCTTGAGGACCTTATAATGACCTCGTATCCTTATGTTTACGGCCATGAATCGATAGACTCATGTATTGAAAACCTGAAGGATTATTCAGAAGACCTCATTCCCGTCCTTGACAACCAGAACACGATGCTGGGCGTTATCACGTCACAGAGCATCGTAGATGTTGTCGATGAGGCAATGGGTGAAGACTATGCAAGACTTGCAGGTCTTACCGCGGAGGAGGAACTTAACGAGCCCTTAAAGGATTCTCTGAGAAAGCGTCTTCCATGGCTTTTAGTACTTCTCGGATTCAGTATGGTTGTATCGACCGTCATAGGAAGCTTTGAAAAAGTCATCTCGGCACTTACCATCGTGATGTTCTTCCAGTCCCTCATTCTCAACATGTCAGGTAACGCGGGCACACAGTCACTGGCCGTGACGATCCGTGTCCTCATGGATGAGAACCTTACCGGAAAGCAGAAGGCTGATCACGTGTTAAAGGAAATCAGGGTCGGTTCTGCAAATGGCTTCCTTCTGGGTGCAATTTCCGTGATTTTCATTGGGCTTTATATAGTTATCATAAAGGGACGGACTCCCGCCGATGCGTTTGCAATATCAGGATGCGTGGGACTTGCGCTCTTTGTGGCAATGATCATTTCAAGCTGTACCGGTTCACTTGTTCCCATGGTGTTTAAGAAAATGAAAGTCGATCCGGCTGTTGCATCAGGCCCTTTCATCACCACCCTTAACGACCTTGTGGGAGTTATTACATACTATGGCCTTGCATGGCTTCTCCTCATAAAGGTCCTTCATCTCGGGGCTTAAACAAACACTTGAATTTATCAGCTTATTATATTAGAATAAGGCGTGTGCTTTTTGGCACGCGCCTTTTTTGCAGCAGTATCGAAGTGGTCATAACGGGGCTGACTCGAAATCAGTTTGCGGGCAACCGTACGGGGGTTCGAATCCCTCCTGCTGCGTATAAGGGGAAATCATTGAATGTAATGATTTCCCCTTTTTATAGTTTTTTCGAAATTTTCTGATAACGCCTTGTTTTTACTATAATTGCATTTGTATGCCGATTTATTTGGTTGTGCGGGTTAAACCACCGGTTCATTTCACAATAATCAAAAATCTGTAAAATAGGAAATGTCCCGTTTTTGCCTCATGGGATCTGATAAGATGTGTACAGCAAAAGAAGAGGAGAAAGCTTAAATGATAAAAGAATTTGATTCCATAATCGGCTATACAGAAGAAAAAAGTGAGCTTGAAAGGATATGTGACATAATGCGTGATCCTGAAAAGTACAGAAAGCTTGGAGTGACCACCCCCAGAGGAATCCTCATTGAAGGCGATCCCGGCCTTGGAAAGACTCTCATGGCTAAATGCTTTATAAAAGCCAGCGGCAGAAAAACATTCACCTGCAGAAAGGACCGTCCTGACGGCAATTTTGTGGATGAGATAAAAAGGATTTTTGAGGAGGCAAAAAAGGAAGCTCCTTCGATCGTGTTCCTTGATGACATGGACAAGTTTGCTAACGAAGACTTTCACCACAGGAATGCAGAGGCCTTTGTCACGATCCAGTCCTGCATCGATGAGTGCCGTGATCACGAAGTATTCGTGCTTGCAACGGCAAATGAGCTTGACTGTCTTCCGGACTCACTTCTCAGAGCAGGAAGATTCGATAAGATCCTTGAGATAGAAACTCCCGGATATGAGGATGCCGTCAAAATCGTAAGACACTACCTCAGTCAGAAAAAGTATGTTTCCGACGTGGATGTGGAGGAGATCACAAGTATCCTTAACGGAAGAAGCTGTGCTGAACTGGAAACTGTGATCAATGAGGCCGGCATCTATGCCGGATTCGCCGGCAAGGAAAGCATAGAAATGGAGGACATCGTAAAGGCATGCCTTCGCGTAATATTCAGTGCGCCTGAGGCTGATAACTGCGAAAAGGCTTATCTTGACGAAGTTGCATACCATGAAGCCGGACATGCGGTAGTGCATGAAGTGCTTGAACCAGGTACCATATATCTCATATCCGTAGCCACTTACAGCGGTGATATCGGCGGAGTTACCTCATACTCACAGGATGACAATTATTATAAGGATAAGAAGTTCATGGAAAACAGGGTGAAAGCTGTTCTCGGCGGCAGAGCCGCATCGGAAATTGTCTTTGGAAAGACTGATACCGGAGCAAACAGTGATCTTCACAGAGCTTTCGATCTGGTGACGCGATTTGTTGACAACTACTGCACATACGGATTCAGTATGTTTCAGAACTGCAATACCGGTGCCGGGCTGAACGACAGAAAAGACCTGGCAGTGTCCGTTGAAATGGAAAGGTTCTATATGGAAACAAAGAGGATCCTGATCGAGAACAGGGCATTTCTTGATGCACTTGCAAAGGAACTTATTGAGAAAAAGACCCTCCTTAAGAAAGATATCGAAAGGATCCGGAAGGGGCTTTCAGAGAACGCCGCCTGAAAATGGCGCTATGTACCTCGAATGGTATAAACAGTGAAAGGAGAAAAATTATGGTAACAGTATCAAAAGAATACCGGGCAATGGATATTGCGGATGTAGAGGAGGCCGTCTCAAGGATGGTCGGCAGGAAAGTAACTGTCGGGGAAATGGATGTTACACTTAATGACAATGTCCTGATAGACTGGATGTTCGAAAAAAAGCCGGAGTATTCCATGGATTGCTTAATCGAAGTGGAAGGTGATTGTGTGCTTTCGGAGGATGATGACGGAAACGATATCGGCCCTCTTGATGAGATGCTCCCGCAGGGAGAGGCTTTTGTTGATGAAAAATACATTTTCAATTTCGATACAAAACTCTTCAGGTCGTATAAAAGAGAAATCAGCAACGATGACTGAGTGGAAAAATACGGGACATTGAAAACAGGCGGATTTTGGTGTAAAGTAGAAACAGAAAAATAAGGAAACGGTATACACTATGCTGGAAAAAATAATACTTGCACCGGGCTGTAACGGAACTGAACTCCTTCGTTCTATGGCAAAGTCCGGCATCAATACGTTCGGATACAGAATAATGAGTGGAGCAGAGCTGTCAAAGACAGCTCTGCTCCGTTCGGCAGTCAGTGTAACGGATAAATTCCTTCCGCAGATCGAAGAAGCATCGATAATTGATTCCTTTATCCGGGAAATCAGCTATTTCAGCAATGCTTCTTATGCGGATTCTGAACAGCTGGCAGCAGCTATACGGTCCATGCGCATGCTTATTGCGTCCGATGAGACGGATACTGTTCATGCAAAACTATTGCAGGGAGAGTTTCCGGAGAAAAATAATGCCATCATTTCCGCTTATGACAGGTTCATGGAGGAGATAAAAAAGGCGGATGTAATAGACAGTGTTTCGCTTATCCGGAAAGCTGCAGAGGAAGCAGAGAGCTTTGACGCAGAATTTATTACGCTTAAAGAATATCCGCTCACCGTACTTGAAAAAGAAATGATCAGCCATATATCAGGCGGTTCTTATAAAGAACTGTCAGTGGCTGATTTTTTTAATGCAGCCGAAAATGAACCGGAAGCAGTACTGACAGAAAGTTACGGAGCATCCAATGAAGTGGAGGACATTCTCGGATTCATCTATACAAACAGGATCCCGCTGGATAAATGTACGGTTGCCGTGACTGAAACGAACCGTTATGCTCAGCTGTTTTATGATTATTCGCTGCAGTACGGTTTCAGGCTTACATTCGGATGCGGCGTTCCTGTCCTTAACTCAAATCCGGCAAGACTGTTAAAGGCATACCTGCACTGGCAGACAGACGGATATCACGGAGTGTCCGCACTTAAAGGGATCGTGCTTGGAGAAGCATTTAACAGAAAGGCCCTTGCCGCGGCCCTCGGGAATGAGGATATGCCGGGAAAAGACCTGGTTTGTATTCTGGAGACAGCAGGTTTCTTAAGGCTGTCTTCTGATAAAGACAGTAATAAAAAGGCTATCGAGGGATATGAGACAACAAACCCGGATAAAGAAAAACTTGCAGCAGTAAAGAAACTGGCAGCAGAACTGGAAAAGCCGGTAAGTGAATTTATAAAGGCTTACGCCGATGTAAGAGACGGCCATCCCGGCCGTATCGACCGTTCTGCGATCAGTGTTGTAACTGATGCACTGGATTCTTATTTCAGGCATTCCGTGAGAGGCTCCCTCGAGGAGATCACAAATGAGATCCTTAATAAGACAGTCTGTTCCGAAAACAGCAGAGAAGGTGCACTCTATGTAACTTCACTGAAAGGTGCCATGGCGGGCATGAGGGAAAACCTGTTTATCGCCGGGTTATCGGCAGACAGTTTTCCGGGATCTCCGAGAGAGAATTATCTCCTTCTGGACTGTGACTATAAGCTTTTTGCAAAAGAACCCGATGCCCCCACATCTGCAGAATGCGTCCGCAGAAAAATCAATCTGTACCATGATCTTCGCAGCCTTGCGGCAAAGCTTGGAATCAGCGTAAGGCTTTCATATTCCGACTATGACCTTGCAGACCTGAAAGAAAAAAACCTGTCTTCTGTTGTAACGGAACCGGCAGAAGTAAGGAAGACAGGCTTCTTTTCATATGATACAGATACGTCAGTCAGTATCGGCCGTGCTTATAACAATGGAAAGGAGATCCGTTTCCATGAGCCCCTTAAGGAGGATATAACCTCCTCCTGCAGCCTTGATCATGAGTATTCACCGTCTTCGATCGATGTCTTTTTTAACTGCCCGAAGGCATTCATGCTGAACCGTGTGCTGGGTATTGAGGAAGCAGAAGAAGAGAAGCCGTTTGAAGTTATAAATGCTGCAGAAATGGGAACGCTGGTACACAGCATGATGGAATTTAAGGCAGATCACAGGGATGATCGTATTTCCAGGGAGGATTTCTGCAGCGAAGGAGAAAAACGGTTTGATGCTTTTCTTCTGGAAAAAAGGCCGGTACTTTATGGTGCGGCGGAGAGTGATAAGCAGATCTTTTTAAAGATACTGAGGAATGCCTATGATCAGGACCCCGATAATGAAGTGGTTTCCGCAGAGGAAAAGAAGCACGTTGAACATGAGTCAGGCGTGAAAATAAAGGGCATACCGGACCGTGTGGAGAAGCTTCAGAACGGTACATATATAATTGCGGATTTTAAGACAGGAGCACATTTCAAACATAAACAGGATGATATCGATACCTGTCTTCAGGTCGTTGTATATGCATACATGATGGAAAAATCGGGGATACCCGTGAGTGGCTGTGAGTACAGGTATCTCAGAAATCCGAAGATCATTCCCTGCAGATATGATGAGGATATGAAAAAATGTCTTACGGATAAACTGACTGTATTTAAAAATGCATTGGAAAAGGGAGATTTTCCCTGTACTGAAAATGAAGATAACTGTAAATATTGTACGTTCAAAGGATTCTGCGGAAAGGGGGAAAAGGCATGACAGCATCAGAGATCAGGCAGGCGGATGAGGCTGCAAGAATAAAGATACGAAAAGACCTTGATACCAGTTTTTTCGTGGAGGCCGGGGCAGGTTCGGGAAAGACTACAGTTCTTGTTGACCGTATGGTGAACATGGTAAAGGCCGGAAAAGACATCAGCAGGATCTGCGCGATCACATTTACAAAAGCAGCTGCAGGTGAATTCTATAATCGTTTTAAAAGGAAGCTTTCGGAACAGGCACAGAACGGAGATAAGGTCTGCGAAGCTGCTTTAAAGGATATTGATCTCTGCTTTATGGGGACAATAGACTCTTTCTGCAGCATGATCCTGAGCGAGCATCCGTCTGAAGCCGGGATCCCGTCAAATGCCCGCATTATGGATGAAGATGCCATGAAAAAGCTTTACCGGAGAAAATACATGGGGATCCGGCGCGGGGAATACGGGTCGGAGCTTCTTGGCAAATGCAGAAGGTTCAGCGGCTTTTTCAGGGATCCTGATCTGAAATTTGCAGATGTCCTTTCAGCGGTCATGGACAGAAGAAATGTGCATTTTAATTACGAAAAACCGCAGGACGGAACGCTTGATGAGATCTTTACGGAGGAAAAGAAAAGTATTGTAAATGCGCTCAGGATACTGAACGAACATCCCGAAGCCGTGAATGATTCCAATATACAAAGCCGCTCCGCATGGGAGTCTGCTCATGACAGTCTTTGGGTACTGCAGGGTGACTGGGAAACTGATGCGATAAGGGTTTCTAATGTTCTGAAGGCGATTTCGGGGATGAGGATCGTTCTGGAATGGGATATTTCACAGCTCGGAGCTTATGCGGATCTGTTTGAAAAGGGATTCAGCAGGAACAAACCGGCATTTTATGTATTTAAAAAGGAATCTTTTTGCGGAAAAGAGCTGGCGGTTCCTGATGTAATAAGCAAAAAGATCAGCAATATGCAGGCTGCTGTCTGTATGGACCTTATAGAGAGCTGTGTTCCGGTCATAGAGGGAAAGCTCAGGGAAAGCGGAAGTCTGACATTTTTTGACTGTCTGCTGTACCTGAGAGATATGCTCAGAAAAGATGCGGAAGGAAAAGGAACTCTGATAAAGCATATATATGAAAGACACAGCTATTTTCTGATCGATGAGTTTCAGGATACGAATCCTATGCAGGCAGAGATCTTTTTTTATCTGGCAGCAGCCAAGATCGATCCTGAATGGAAAAAGTGCGTGCCGTATCCCGGGTCGCTGTTTATCGTGGGGGATCCCAAGCAGTCTATATACCGCTTCCGTGACGCAGATGTCGGCGCGTTTCAGAGAGTGAAAAAGCTTTTTACAGGGGATGTCGGAGAGGCCCTGCTTTTAAGCTGCAACTTCCGCTCCACAAATGAGATGTGCGGATGGTTCAATACGGTGTTTAAAAATCTTATGCCGGCAGATACCTGTAACCAGACCGCATTTCCGGAGATTCCTGTTGATGAGAACCCAAAGAGTTCCGGAAATTTCTCCGGTGTTTATTATTACGATGTCAAAAGCGGGAAAGACGCAGCACCGGAAGAAACAGATCCGGTTCAGGTGCTGGAGATAATAGACAGACTGGTCGGAAATCCAAAGTATCTTATCGGCGACAGGATGATCCGATACAGTGATTTCATGATCATTACACCTTCCAAAACAAAGATCCCGGAGTTTGCAGATATATTTATCAGAAATAATATTCCGTTTTGGGTAGAAGGATCGACAGTGTTTTCCGAATGCCCGTCGTTTGCGGCACTTGCTGCGGTATACGATGCTGTTTCTGCTCCAAATGACACCGGAAAGCTTTACAGGGCACTGATATCGGGTATTACAGATATTTCGGGTTCAGAGGTTCTGGAATATAAAAACAGCGGAAATGTTCTTGATGTTTTTGCGGACCATTCTGCGGCAAACGGACAGTCCGCAGAGAAAATCAATAAGGTCCTTTCTAAGATCAGGGACCTTTATTTCCGCTCTGTCAATATGACACCGGCTGCGCTTTATTCTGTAATTCCGGAAGAGTTTGAGATATTCATGAAGACCGGCGTGCTCAATATAGAGTATGTGTATTATGCTCAGGAGCTTCTGCGCTCCAAAGAAGCATCAGGAGAAATATCTTCTGTTGAGCAGGCGTCCGCATTCCTTGCGGAATTACTCGGAAATGAGGCGGGTATTGAACGCTGCTTAAGCCTGAGGCGCGATGCGGACAGAGTGCATGTTGCGAATCTTCATAAGGTAAAAGGTCTGGAAGCACCTATAGTTATCCTTGCGGCACCGAACAGGAAGGAACAGACCCCGTCTGTCAGAGTGGAACAGACCGGAAACGTTCCTGAGGGATGGATATTCAGTATTTCGCAAAGCAACAGGGACAGAGCCGCTGTATTTGCATGCAGTGACTATCCTGACAAAATGGAGGAGGAATCCGAAAGTCTTGCGGCAGAAAACATACGCCTTCTGTATGTTGCCGCAACAAGGGCAAAAAGGGCACTTATCATCAGCAGACAGCTCAAAAAAGACGGTACCTTAAAAGCTGATAATGCATGGGGAGAACTCCTGAATCACTGTAATGAAGCGTTCTTTGATAAGGTAAAGGATAAAAATCCGAATGCCCGTAAAGCAAAGGAAATCATTGATGCGGAGGAGATCTGCAGGAATGCGGGCGTTTCGGTCTTTTCGGAAAAGAAACCTGCTGAAAAGAGCTATGAGATCAGGCTTCCCAGCCGTATAACAATAAAATCCGTTCTGTCCTCAGAGGACGAATTTGAGGATGCGGAGGCAGATGAAGTCAGGAAACATGTGACAAAGCGTAACCCTGCATTGGTTGGAACGATCGTTCACCGGCTGATGGAGATGCTTGTGATTTCCGGAAACAAAACGGATCCTGAAAAGCTTGTCGCAGAGATCTGCGGCGAGTACGAGGGTGCGGAAGATGCATACTACAGTGATCTCCTCAGAAGAGTGGCAGAAACCATGCGAAGCGGCGGATTCGCTCAGGCAAACGGATGTACAAAGGATATACTTTCAGAGCTTCTTTCGGCAGAAGAAAAGTTTTGCGAAATACCTTTCTGCTATAAGGAGAAGGATTCAGATACGGTCTGGAACGGGGTTATGGATGCTGTTTATAAGAAAAACGGGAAATGGCATATCGTAGACTACAAGACAAATGCAGACCCGGATGATCTTGACGAAAAGTATAAAGGACAGCTGGAGGCTTATATAAGGGCGTTCAAAGAAATGACCGGAGAAGATGCGGATGCGGTTATTTATCATATTGAGATCTGATGGAAAAAGATGAGGCGGTATGCCCCGAAAATGGGACATGCCGTCTTTTATAATATGGGAAGAAAAAGAAAGAGGAGAGGGGTTTATGAGTGATCTGACAGAAAAAGGGCTTCAGGCAGGAAAAAATGGAAACCGGGAAAAAGCAGCGGCCTTTTTGAATGCGCTGTCCCTTTTTACATACTTTTTGCGACCATCTGAGGATCCTTGATAGCATTATCAAGAAGCCGGCTCAAAAAACCTGTGTATCCTTTTCCGGTGGATTTTGCAATCTCGAGGGTCTCAGGATTGATCCTGAGGGCAATAACCGGCTTAATGTTTTTCGCTTTGCGTGACCTTGCTATAGCAGCCATTTCTGCATACTGTTCTTTCGTGAGTTCCGGTGCGTCATCGTCCGGATTGACCGGCATCATGGATGCAGCTTCAATTTCAAGAATCTGCGCCGCGGTGGGTTTTTGTCCCGGCGTAATAATAGTACGGATGATTGTCTCATTCTTCTCCATAATAGATTTTCCTTTCTGTATTAGTCGCCATGCGGGCGGAAATGATCCGGGCTGCTTCATTGCGCATTGTGTAAACGACATAAAGTATGCCCTGAACACATCCGATAACCACATACCGGTCTTCGTTGAGACTGTGCAGCTTGTCATAATACTCTATCCGGTCTTCATCGGCAAAAACCAGCGCTGCGGTCTCGAAACTGATCCCGTGTTTTGCAATGTTTATGGAATTTTTGTTGTCGTCCCACTCGACGGCAATACCGGAGATGTTCTTATTCATACACGAAGTATAACGCAAAGTATTACAAAATTCAATACAAATAATAAAACTGTTCTCAGAATTCCAAGAAAGGATTTACATATGAAAAACGAAAATGAATACCGGGAAAACGACCGGCTGTATATCCGGGCAATCCGAAAGTGTATCTGTAAGGAAAAGAGTAACGAAAAGTATCTCCTTACCTGCAAAATCCGTGAGCGGGGAGAACATGAGTATATCTACACCGAAGGAGAACCCTGTCTGAAAAGAGAAAGTAAAACGTTCTGGCTCTCTGATGGAGCCGGGGCACCCGGAAAGAGTGCTCTGGAGACTGCTAAGGAGGCGGCCATGCTTTTTGAGGAAAAATCTTCTGATCTGAGAAAAGAAGCTGTCAGAGTCGTGATCATTGAGAATGTTTATACTCTATTTTACCGACGCGTCTCCCGCGGCATTTTTGATCTTCTGTTTGAAATCAGGGTCGAAGACAGGGAGACAACAGTTCTCCTCTGCGGCTTAAATACGGAGAAGATGATTGAAGAAATCAGCTGGCAGGCATTCTTAAAAGGACTGCACGAGGACCCGCTGACGGAGATCATCAGGCAATCCACAGAGGAAACCATCGACCGGAATCCGCTCTACGTAAAGGCACAGGAAACCGGGGACGATCTTCTCTGCATGCAGATGAAGCTTTACTACCGGATCGCAAATGAGAAAGAATGCTCATGGCTTGAGAAGATGCTTGGAAAGCGTATCCTTCCGAGGCTTTCGGAGGAGTATGACAGGAACTTTGTTGTAGATTCCGATACGATAGATCTCCGGATCCTTCATGATTCCGGCTATACGATCCTCCATCGTCCGTATTTTGCCATGATGGGAAGTACTCACACAAAATGGCAGCTTGATCCGCATACAAAAAGCGGAGTGGATGCTGCAAAAACGGAAGAAGAGTCCATATCCTTCAGTGATTATGTGGCACTGTTTGAAGAAAAATAAAGTAAAAGGGGGAGAAGAAATGGCAAATATACTTTATCTTCACGGACTTGGATCAGGCCCTATGAGTCACACTCCGGGTGTTTTACGTGAGGCATTACCTGATGACACGGTCATCTCACCGGAGATCCCCATAAAGCCAAAGGAAGCATATGAGTTTCTGATGGATAGTTTTAGTATGCCTCACGACATTGACCTTGTGGTCGGAACTTCCCTCGGGGGATTCTATGCCATGTGCCTGGGATGGACGGATAAGCTTCTGATCAATCCGGCAATGTTTGCGGACGATGATATCCGGAATGCCATCGGGATCGGCGAGCAACCGTTTTTTAATAAAAGAAGCGATGGGGCAAAAAGCTATGTCATTGACGAGGCATTTCTCTCGGAGCTTAAAACGATCAGGGAAAAAATCTACAGCAGCAGGGGAGAACGCCTGAAAGTAAATGAACCGGACCGCACATGGGCTATGTTCGGAAAGAACGATCCGCTGTTTTCCCATTATGACGATTTCTGCCGGATCTTTCTTCCGGACCATGCTTCATGGTTTGATGGCGAGCACCGGCTTTCGGAGGAAAATATCTATCGTGAGATAGTTCCTGTGATCCATAAGATACTGAAAGGCCCCCATATCCATTAACACCGTTGATGGATTCGTTATACAAGATAAAGAAAGGATGGAAGGTAACATGCAGGAAGTAAAAACTTTTTATGACAGATCCGAAGGCGGAGTCGAGAGAGAAATCAATAAATATTTAAGTGAACATCCTGACCGCAGAATTACACTTATCAGTTCCACACAAATCGGAACAAATCAGGTAGTACGCCTCTGTGTAACCGTTGTTTTTGAATAAACAGATTTAAGCATCCTCGTCATTAACGGCGGGGATGCTGTTATTATGTGCGGTAATACTTTAAACCGCAGGTTCAATGACAGGAGATTCGCTGTGCGCTATACTTGAAAAAGGTTGTGGTATTTTCGGATGAGAAGGGCTGCAAGTATACGCTGCCCGTGAAAAAGGCGGATGCGGAAAATGAACTTTTGCAGAAATACGCAGGCTGGTCTTTATTGGAAAAGAACTGCGGCCAAAATGACAATGAACTGTTGTTATGGCCGCGGTGTATGTAGAATTAGCCATATCAAAACCATCATTTCTATCAAACAACTGGGATTAAAGTAAAATTCCGTGAAGCCGCAGTTTGTGACTTCACGGAATTTTTAGCATATTACAAAGAAAAGACCAAGATGGGAAAGGATAGAGCCTTTTATGGAGACACAAGCGGAATTTTCAGAAAAATCAGTGTTTCTTAATCAAATATACAAATAATAATGGAAATAGTAACCGAAAAGAAAAGAACTGCCGGGAGCCTTATGGTAAAATTCCTTTTATGAAGAAAACCATATTACTCATGGCAGCTTCTATCCTTGGGCTGATTGTTCTTCTTATCGGAAGCCTGAAATATAAGATAAGCTATGCCAGAACTGAAGTGCTGACCGCTGCTTCGGAAAACGGAGTTTACGAGCTCACAGCCTATATGATCGGGGAACCTGATTTCCCGTTCGGCGCAACCCACTGCCGTTTTGAACTAAAAGAGGGGAAGAAAACCATAACAAAGTACCGGTTCGAACTACACGATGACGGATGCAATGCGTCTCCGGGTAACTTTGAGATTATGTGGGAAGACGATGCGGTACTGGTACATACAACAGCTTCTGAACAGGAGGATCAGTTTTACCGGCTGTTTTTTGACGGCAGGAAAGAAACCTGGCAGGAAGAATAAACGGGTAAAAGCATATGCCAGATCAGAATGTTAAATAGATTACAAAAAGGAGAGACGAGATTGAAAAGAATACTTATCGGTTTATGCATATTTGGATTGTGTTTTAACGTTGCAGCCTGCGGCAAAAAAGCCGAAGAGAAGGCTCCTGAAACCACTGCGGCAACCATCGCAGAAACAACTGAACCAATAACCGCGGAGGCAGGCGGTGTACCGAATCCGGTGGTTGAATATGATTCTCTTGATGAGATCAATGAAGTGGCGGGGGTCAACCTTATGAGACCCGCAATCATGGGAGTATCGGAGGAACGGTTCTCTGTGATCAATAACACCATCGCCCAGTA
>JAKSPD010000031.1 GCA_024405115.1 Lachnospiraceae bacterium | reverse complement strand
TGCATAATCTCATAAAAAAGAAAAACTGCATAATCTCATAAAAAAGAAAAACTGCATAATCTCATAAAAAAGAAAAACTGCTTAACCTCATAGAAAAGCAAGATTAAGCAGATTATAATCCGTACACACGGCAGCCGTTTTCATAGGCAGCCTTTTCAATTTCTGTGGCATCCACGCCCTTAATTTCCGCCAGCTTATCGCGTACAAACGTGAGGTTCCTGGAATCATTTCTTTCACCGCGTAGCGGAACAGGAGCCAGGTACGGGCAGTCAGTTTCCAGAAGGATGCGGTCAAGGGGCGTCACGGAAAGGACCTTCGTAAGCTTTTTCTGTCCCTCGTAAGTGGAAGAACCCCCAAACCCGAGATAATATCCCATCTCTATGTACTGCATGGCCGTTTCCTTACTGTAGGAAAAGCAGTGAATTATGGCTTTCTTTATCTGAAGCTCATCGTGAGCCCATTTCATAATGGAAAGTGTATCGTCGCAGGCGCTTCTTGAATGAATCACCACAGGAAGGTTAAGTTCAGCTGCAAGCTGAAGCTGTGCCTTAAACCATTCCGCCTGAACTTCTTTTCCCGGCTTATCCTCATAGAACTCGAATCCATGGTAATCAAGCCCAATCTCCCCAATCGCCACGCACTTTTCATGCGAAGCCATCTTTCTTAATTCCATTATGGCCTCAGGAAGCGTCACTTTGTTTCCGGGATACTTCTGCATTTCTGGATCTTCATATTCTTCGTGCCCCGTGTATTTTCCGCATTCGTCCGGGTGTATGCCCGTAGTGAACCACATGAAGTCATACTTTTCGGAAAGCTTCATACTTTCCTCACTGCTTTTGAGGCTCGCGCCGATATTGCATACCCTCGTGATTCCGCTTACCGGCAGTGCCTTTATTATCTTGTCACGGTCTGCATCAAATGCGTTGTCGTTATAATGTGTATGAGTGTCAAAAATCATAAACTGTATCCTGATGAAACAGACAAATCCTGTTGTAATCTGCGGCTTAATAAATAACAGAATCTGAATTAAAGTTCTATGTCGACTCCCCGGATATCCGCAAATTTTACATGGGGAGCTACTATATCACGGTACTTTATCAGCGTGGGCACCTTTGGCTCCGAGAAGCCCGCCTCCTGATCAAGGATGTTGCCGCTGTCCTTATAGCACTGGAGGAAGTATTTATCAGCACCTTCAATAAATGCAGCAATACCATGGAAGTCTTCTTCAGTGTGGAGGCCATCGACCACGGTCGTCCTGAATTCGTACGGCACATGCCCTTTCATGAGGAAGTTCTTGGTTTCGGTGAGTTTACCAAAAATGTGAGGCCAGATTGATTCATCGGCGCAGCCGTTTAAGTCAAAGCCGCATACCTTTGCATAGTTTTCAGGTGATGCCTTTATGTCCATTGCAACATAATCAAGAAGACCTTCGGAAACAAGTTCGTTCACCATCTTCGGGTTGATGCCGTTTGTGTCAAGCTTTACCTTGAGACCAAGCCCGCGGACCTTTTTAATGAATTCCGGAAGGTCAGGCTGAAGCGTGGGCTCACCGCCTGTTATGGCCACTCCGTCAAGCGTGTGGCGGCGCTTCTTTAAAAACTCAAAGATGTCCTCTTCAGTGTAATCGGACGGTAGTCCGAATTCGAGGAGGTCGGAATTATGACAGAACGGGCAGCGGAAGTTGCAGCCGCCTGTAAAGACGGTGCACGCGACCTGTCCGGGGAAATCAAGAAGGGTAGTTTTCATCAGACCGCAGATATTCATGATGCCTCCATTTAATGATGACAGACACGACTGTTTTTGAGTTCAGTTGCGTCTGATAAAATACACTAATATATGTGGTTTATGCCGTATGTGCCTGTATATATAGGTAAACGGCATAATTTTTTGGCTCGCGCCGATGCCTTTATACCCCGAGGAGTGATTTTTGGGCTCAAAGGGCATAATTGATTTGAAAAAAGTCATTTTTTTATGCCGTTTAATGGGAATATAAAAAGGAAACGGCATAAAATGCTTTTACAGCTCGGGTCTGTACTTGACTTTAACGGGATGTTTTTCGCGAAGGTCCCTGAAAAACGACTTCATGATGGCAGAGCATTCCTCGGATAATGGACCCAGTTCCATTTCAACCTGGTGGTTGAGCTTTTCCTGATGAAACATGTCAATGACGCTTCCCGCACAGCCGGCTTTTGGGTTCATGCAGCCCACGTGAACTTTCGGGATGCGTGCCTGGACTATCGCACCCGCACACATGGGACAGGGTTCGAGTGTCACATACATTTCGCATTCCTCAAGGCGCCAGTCGCCTGTCAGTCTGCAGGCTTTATTTATGGCGATTATTTCCGCATGATTAAGTACGTTGCCGGTCGTGGTCCGCTTGTTGTAGCCACGGGAAATGATTTTTCCTTCACGCACAATGACGCATCCGATAGGGACCTCTCCCAGATCGTATGCATTCTGTGCAAGCCTTAAGGCCGCCCTCATGAATTTTTCTTCCTTTGTAAGCATGGGAAGATTATAGCACTAGTCGTAAGATATAAAAAGGGGCAACTAAATATTACTGCCGTTGCTTTACCGCGGGGATGGGTTCCTGGCCGTTAATATGATGTAAAGCAATAATGTATGATGCTTTTCCGGAAATGTTTAGTGTGGAGCATGGAGTATCACGGGATTATGAACAGCTTTTTGCCGTATGGTGAAAAAGGAGATAAAAGCACCATGGAAGATATCTGTTTATTTTTGGTTCAAATAAGGTTACAATCTAGTAGGTAGCTGATACTGACACTGTCCATGAAGCTTATGGCCATAGCAGGGACGTTAGAGTAAGAATAAAAATGGGAGACGTGATTTATGGAAAAGTATGAAAGCTTAAGGGTGGGTATCTTAAGCACCGGACGCATGGCATGTGTCATGGCGGATGCCATAAACAAAATGGTTAACATAACTTTAGAGGCCGTGGGTTCAAGAAGCCTTGAAAAGGCTGAAAGCTTTGCAGAAAAATACGGCATTAAAAAAGCTTACGGAAGCTATGAGGGGCTGTTATCTGACCCTGACGTTGACATCATATACATTGCCACCCCTCACTCACACCACGCGGAATTTACTAAGCTCTGCCTTGATTACGGAAAGCCTGTTTTATGCGAGAAGAGCTTTACCGTAAATAAGGGCGAGGCGGAAGAACTGTGCAGACTTTCAAAAGAAAAAGGCATCTTACTTGCGGAAGCCATATGGGTAAGGTACATGCCGCTTGCAAAGGAGCTTAGGGCAATAGTTCATGACGGTTCAATAGGCGAAATATGTTCCGCCACGTGCAATCTCTGCTATAACACTTTAAGTAACCCGAGAGTTGTGCTTCCTGAGTATGCGGGCGGCGCACTTTTGGATGTGGGGATTTACTGCATTACATTCCTTTCGATTATCTTTGGGGATGACGTGAAAATTGAAAACGCATTCATGACAAGGACGGAGACCGGCGTCGATGCGGAGGACCATGTGCTTCTGACATACATGGATAAAGTGCCTGAGGCTACCGCCGATGGGGCCGAAACAGGAGAATGTACGGGAAAGCCTGTTACGGCAGAATTTTATTCGTCTATTACAGGCCCGTCTGACCGCAGGGGAATCATATACGGAACTAAGGGATACATTGAGGCCGGAAATGTCAATAACTATGAGTATGTTGAGGTTTATGACAACTCACATAAGCTGATAAAAAGAATAAATAGGCCCGATCAGCCGGGGACCGGCTACGAATACCAGTTCGAGGCCTGCAGGAAGGCACTTAACGAAGGAAAAACCGAATGCGAAGACATGCCGCATGAGGAAATCATAAAGATGATGGGTCTCATGGATGAGATAAGAAAAAAGATGGGGCTTAGCTATCCTATGGAGTAATCATAAGTAAATAGAATACTTCGCATTATTTCATATGCTTTTTTTATTTAAACAGGATGCCATATTGCCTTAAAAAGACATCTGGTGATAGAATGGGGCTGATTTTTTGAAAGTGGGGCAGCTGCTTACATGACAAAGGAAGAAAAAAGGGAACAGATGCTCAATGCACCGGTCGATAAGCTCATCATGAGCCTTGCGGGACCGGCTGTTTTGTCCATGCTTGTAACTAGCCTTTACAACATGGCGGACACTTTCTTCGTGTCCCAGCTTGGTACCAGTGCGTCGGGCGCCGTGGGCGTCATCTTTTCCCTGATGGCCATCTTCCAGGCTTTTGCCTTCATGATAGGGCAGGGTGCCGGCAACAACATGTCACGTGCAATTGGGGCAGGCGACATGGAACTTGCGGAAAGATATAATTCAGTTTCGTTCTTTACTGAACTGATAGTGGGTATCATCTTCTGCATCGTGGGAAACCTCATTATGGAGGACCTTGTCTACTGGCTGGGCGCAACGGACACTATAGCCCCGTATGCCATGGATTACTGCAGGTACGTGCTTTATGGAACACCCTTCATCATGGCGTCCTTTGGAATGAATAACCTCCTCCGCTTCCAGGGCTACTCCTCTTATGCGGCAGTGGGCATCGTGACGGGCGGCGTTTTAAACATCATCCTTGACCCGATCCTTATCTTTGCAATGGAC
This sequence comes from Lachnospiraceae bacterium, assembly GCA_024405115.1. Lineage (GTDB taxonomy): Bacteria > Bacillota > Clostridia > Lachnospirales > Lachnospiraceae > Avilachnospira. Next base: position 15,594 of record JAKSPD010000031.1, on the reverse strand, counting down.
CTTGGAACTGCAGGCGCCGCCATTGCGACAAGCGTGAGCCAGTTCATCTCATTTGCGATTCTTCTTTGCATGTGCATGTTCAGGAAGGGATGCATCAGGATCTCGATAAAGAAGTTCCGTCCGTCAGTGAAGATGTACCTTAACATAATCCATACCGGACTGCCGTCTTTGGCACGCCAGGGTATCATGAGCGTTTCCAACATCATTTTTAATCACTTAGCACATCCTTACGGCGACGCGTGCATTGCGGCATTCTCAATCGTGCATAAGTACACGGGACTCATAAATTCAGCGGCACTTGGAATAGGACAGGGCTTCCAGCCGGTATGCGGACAGAACTACGGAGCCAGGAAGTACGGCCGTGTGAATGAGGCTTACAGGTTCCTTGTAAAGATGCAGTTTCTGGTGCTCATCGGCCTTGCCGTTTTGTCATTTATCTTTGCGGAGCCCATAGTCACGGTATTCAGGCGTGATGATCCGGATGTAATAAGGATTGGTACAGCACTTTTGCGTTACCAGGCTGTGTCACTGCCGCTCATGGCGGTCATCATTTCCTCAAACATGCTCAGCCAGACCATCGGATACGGCCTTCGTGCAACCTTTGTCTCATGCCTTCGTTCCGGAATCTGCCTGGTGCCGCTGCAGTTAATCCTACCAAGATTTTTAGGGCTTCTTGGTCTTCAGCTTTCGCAGCCCGTAAGCGATGTGTTCTCATCGGCGATAGCCATCTGGGTTATTTCCGGAATACTTAAGGAACTAAAGGAAAAAGAAAGGGGAGTTGCGTCATGACGGTTTCTTTAAAACAGATTTTAATTGCGTGTCCGCTCTGCTTTCTGGCCGGTTTCGTGGATTCGATAGGCGGTGGCGGAGGCATCATTTCCCTGCCTGCGTTCATGCTGGCGGGCCTTCCCGCGCACATGGCGATCGGGACAAACAAGGTCCAGTCCTTCCTCAACACCAGCATGTCCACGTACCGCATGTGGAAGAATAAGAAGGTCGTGCCGCTTCTTGCGGTTCCCACCGTCGCGGCCGCGTTTGCAGGCTCATGGCTTGGGGCAAAGCTCAACCTCATCATGAGCGAAAAGGTTCTTTCCTACGCCATGATAGTCATCCTTCCAGTCGTTGCGGTCGTTGTCTTAAGTAAAAAGGCTTTCGCCCATAAGGGTGACGAAGCCCCTTCGCCTGATTTAAAAACGGCGTTGACGCTTTCAGTCATCGCTTTTATCGTGGGAATGTATGACGGGTTCTACGGACCGGGCACGGGAACGTTCCTGATCATCGGGTTCGTGGTTCTGGGGAAACTGGGCGTGGGCTATGCTAACGGACACGCGAAGGTGGTCAACCTTACGACAAGCACGGCGTCCATGATCGTATATCTTCTGAACGGTCAGGCCATGATTCCGCTTGGAATCGTTTCCGGTCTTGCCGCCATGGTTGGAAGCTACATCGGCTCCGGCCTCGTACTGAAAAATGGGGCAAAGATTGTCCGCCCCATAATCATACTTGTCCTTGTGCTACTGGTAATAAAGATTGTCACAGGATTTTAAGCCACTTAAAAAGTCCGCAAAAATGCGGGCTTTTCTTTATCATATCTACTTTATGAGCCCTTTTTCTCAGCTTAAACCCGGACAGGGCAAACCGCAGTTAGGACAGAATTTACCGGTTATTCCTTTTTCTCCACAGGTGCAGTCCCATGGCACAACTGCAGTCTTACCGGCTGTGGGCTGCTGCATTGACAGACCGGCTCCCATCGTCTGGAAATTCATCATTGAACCCATGGCGGGTGCCACTCCGCCCATATTCATCATGGGAGAGGGGGTACTCTTATTACAGCGGATGTAAAGGCGGCTTTCAAAGTCCTCATTTATGAGCGGGAGATACTCCTCCTTTACGTATGTGAATGCCACGATCATGCCCCTGCCGTCATACTCCATCATCATGGAGGAGATGAAGGGAACTGTCTTACCGTTTATTATTTCCTCGTGATACACAAGCTCGGGCTTTTTGTCAGTTTTTACGTCTATGTTATGACATGCGGCATCTGTCGGAAGGCAGGAAGACTTTTTTAATTCAAAAGGCGCGGTTACTTTTGAATAAGTGTTTTCATATACGTTTCTTTTTGTATATGAGATGGTGTTTCCGCTGATAACTATTTCTTTTCCTTCCAGGGCATAGTCTTCTGCAGTTACAAATTTTCCTTCGATGTTCATGAAAAACTTACTCCTTTTATAAACTGTTTTTTATTATACAGGATGGTTTTTAGGAAGTCTACATTTTTGCATGTGATGAAAAGGAAAAATTCGCGATATACTTGAATTAATGCGCTCCAGATGTTAAAATTAACCAGATGTATTGGTACCGCCCGTAAAGGGTGTCTTTTGGTACCATACTGTTAGCGTGTTTTAAAGGGGCATCAGATGGCATATCAGGCACTGTACCGTAAATGGCGTCCGCAGACCTTCACTGAGGTTGCGGGACAGGATGCCGTTTCCGGGACACTCAAAAACCAGATAGAGAGCGGAAGGGTGGGCCATGCCTATCTTTTCTGTGGTACCCGCGGCTGTGGAAAGACGTCACTGGCAAAGATAATGGCCAGGGCGGTCAACTGCGAAAATGCGCAGAAAAACGGCGGAAATCCATGCAATGCATGCCCGTCATGCCTTTCGATATTAAACGGCAACTCCATGAACGTTTTTGAAATCGATGCGGCTTCAAATAACGGCGTGGATAACATCCGTGACATAAGGGATCAGGTCGAGTATCCCCCCACGGAAGGAAAGTACAAGGTTTACATAATTGACGAGGTGCACATGCTCAGTCCGGGCGCATTCAATGCGCTTTTAAAGACTCTTGAGGAGCCCCCGTCATATGTGATATTCATACTTGCGACAACGGATCCGCAGAAGGTTCCGCAGACTATCTTAAGCCGCTGCCAGCGCTATGACTTCAGGCGCATGTCAAAGGCGACCATAATCGATTACATCAATAAGATCAGGTCCGCTGAAGGCTTTTCCGCAGAAGATAAGGCTGTCGCCTATGTTGCAGAGGCGGCGGACGGCTCAATGAGGGACGGTCTTTCGATACTGGACCAGTGTCTGGCGTTTGCAAAGGGTGAGACCCTCACGTATGAAAAAGTCCTTGAAGTACTGGGTGCCTCAGACATGAGCGTATTTTCAGACCTTTACAGGGCGCTCTGCCGTAAGGACGCAACCACGGCCCTTTCACTTCTTTCCGGGCAGATTGCAGCCGGAAAGGAACCGGGACTATTCATAAATGATTTCATATGGTACTTAAGAAACGTACTGCTCTGTGACGCCACAAGGGGCGGGGCTGAGATTCTTGAGGTAACGGAGGATACGCTTTCAAGGCTCAGGGAGGACGTTACACTTCTTCCGAGGACAGAGCTTATTTCCATGATTTCCTCCATGGCGGAGCTTTCAAACCGTGCAAGGTTCTCCACACAGAAGAGGGTACTTCTGGAGGTCGAACTTATCCGCCTTGCGGCAGATGTCGCAAAGCCTGCTGATATAAGGCCGCAGATTACTGAGGCTGCCGGTGTCAGCAGAAACACACAGGCAACGGATACGGTTCCGTGGAACGAACCAGCAGCTGTCCCGGTGGCAGATACCACGATGCCGGCCGCACCGCAGGCGGCTCCACAGGCGCCGGATGTATCGGCAGCAATGCCGGCGGCTGACGAAGGAAATTCCGTGCAGTCACCGCGGAGAGAACCGCACATCGTAAGGCGTGCACCGGAAACACCTCCGGCCGCTGAACCCGCACAGGATTCTGTTACGGCACCGTCAGTACCGGCTGCACCGGCCCCGGCGGAGGCACCAAAGACACACATCGGTTCAAAACTTGAAATAATACGTGAGAACTGGGACATGCTCATTTCAGAGCTTTCTCCCGCCAACAAGGTGCTTTTCCAGGGAACTGTCCTTAAGGAAGAGCGCGGAGGGATCCTCATAGTATTCAAAAATAAGATCAATTTCACGCTTGCTTCAAAGAACCAGGAAAACGGCCTTGTGAAGCTGAGCAACACGGCATTAAAAAAGCTGGGAGTAAATGTGGCCTTCATGGCCAGGGTGGCCTTAAGGGATGAGTTTAACGAAGAAAAACCCGTCATCACTGATGAGGACATAAAAAAGATCAACTTCCCGGTAGACATAGAAGGTTAGAAAGGATATTCAGATGAAAAAAGGTTACGGCGGCGGCATGGGAATGCCCGGAAACATGCAGAATTTAATGAAACAGGCACAGAGAATGCAGCGCCAGATGGAAGAGCAGCAGAAGGAAATCGAGGCTAAGGAGTTCACCGGAACGGCCGGTGGCGGTGCAGTAACCGCCGTCATGGACGGAAAGAAGACCCTTACCAAGATCACTATAGATCCCGAAACACTGGATCCTGAAGATGTTGAGACACTTGAGGAGCTTATTATGCTTGCTGTAAATGATGCATCTGCCAAGGTCAACGAGGCAAGTGAGGCAATTTACGGCGGTATGGCAGGCGGACTGGGTGCCGGTCTCGGAGGATTCGGTCTTTAATGGATTATTACGGCAGCAACATCCAAAGACTTATTGAGGCACTGAAGGTCTTACCTGGAGTGGGTACGAAAAGTGCCCAGCGCATGGCTTTCCACATAACGGCCATGCCGGAGGAGGAAGTAAGGGCTCTCGCCGATGCAATAACAAATGCCCGTAAAAATGTTCATTTCTGCAAGGTGTGCCAGACAGTGACGGACGATGAGATATGTCCCATCTGCAGAAGCAAAAGGCGTGACCACAGGCAGATAATGGTGGTGGAAACCTCGAGGGACCTTGCGGCATATGAAAAGACAGGGCATTATGAGGGAGTTTATCACGTTCTGCATGGAAGCATTTCTCCCATGCTCGGGATAGGACCCAATGACATCCGCCTAAAGGAGCTTCTCACACGCCTCCAGAACCTGGATGAGGAAAAGGCTGATGAAGGAAGCATGACGGAAAGCGAACTGATAGTGGCTACCAGCGCCACTGTCGAGGGAGAAAGTACGGCAATGTACATATTGAAGCTGGTAAAGACCCTGGAGCTTCCGATAAAGGTAACGAGGATAGCATCGGGGGTACCCGTCGGAGGGGACATAGAAAACATTGATGAAGTAACGCTTGAAAGAGCATTAAGGGGAAGAACGGAACTTAAATAGGAGAAGAGATGGATAAGTACGAGTTCAATCTTAAAGTGGAACAGATAAGAAAACTTGTGGATGACAAGGATTATGTCACCGCCCTGAAGGTTGTGGACAGTATTGACTGGAACCGCGTGAGAAACACGAATCTGCTCACCCTTGCCGCATCCGTATATGAGGAAAATGGGAAGTATGACGATGCAATGAATCTGCTTTCCATGGCACTTGAGCGTGCCCCCGTGGGAAAGAGGATACTGTATAAGCTTACTGAGCTTTCAGTCAGATGCGGTGATGTGGATAAGGCCGAGGACTACTACCATGAGTATAATTCGGTAGCACCGGATGACCCGGGATGCCTCATTCTCCAGTATATGATATTAAAGGTAAAGCATGCGCCGTACCCGCAGCTCATCCAGTGCCTGGAGCTTTACAACCAGTATGAACCGGATGAGAAATGGATGTATGAGCTTGCAACGACATATGAGTCAGCAGGAAGAATTCAGGACTGCGTGGGACTCTGCGACAGGATTGCGCTCATGTTCGGCAATACCGCTTACGGGGTAAAGGCACTCAAATTAAAGCAGAAGTATATAAAGCTTTCTGATGAGCAGAGGGCGCTCCTGTATCCGAATTCGATTGCCAACGCAGGCGTTCATTATGTAAAGAATGATCCCAATTATGTGGCACAGCCCGTAAGGGAACAGCCGGCAGAACCGGAACTCAGCCTGGGTGACAGACTTTCAGCGAATCGTATTGCTAATGAAGATGAGCTTTTTGCGGCATATGTGGCAGCTAACGGTCCAATGGAAGCAACCCCTGCACCGGTAAGGCGTCCTGCACCTGCACCGGCACCAGCCCCTGCACCCGCCCCCGCACCGGCACCCGCTCCTGCACCGGCACCCGCTCCTGCACCTGCACCTGCTCCGGCACCGGTACCCGCGCCTGTCATGACGCCAGCTCCTGAGGAAGAGCCCGCTGAGCCGGTAAATGCGGGATTCATTATCCCTGAAACTACTGAAGCAGCTGAAACAGCGGAAACACCTGAAACTACTGAAGATAAGGATTACCTTGATTCAGATTATACTGAGCCTGAGACTCCCGTATTTGTTCCGGCATCCGTAAAGGATCCCGATGCAGAAACTCTTCTGGCTGATGCCCAGATTGCAACTGCAAAGATAGAAAGTCCCGCAGCTAAACCGGAACCGGAAAAACCGCGTCCACAGGCCAGGACAAGCTTCTCGGTGGTTGAACCCGCCCTTACTGAACCTGCAGCACCAGCGCCCGCCCCGGCACCAGCACCCGCCCCGGCACCAGCACCGGCACCTGCAGTCAGGGAATTCCCCGGATATCATCTCATTATTGAGGCAGAGGATGATGCAGAGGGACTTGAAATTGCAATTGATGAACTTAAGCTTGTTCATGCACAGCGTGGCATCACAAACGGCGCAATAAAGACCACCGGTGAAAAGCTTATGGATAAAGGCCTTTCTGCTAAGGCGGCATCCAAGATCGTCGGAAAGGATTTCGTCATTGAGCATGCCGGGGAAATTGAAGGTGATGTTGCAGATGTCATTTACGAATTCCTTATCGGTGAAGGAAAGAATACTAACGTTATTCTTATAGATAATGCTGACGGACTTGACCGTCTCGAGGATGAAAAGCCTGAAATCTTTGATGTATGTGATTTCATAACGGATGAAGAGGCAGCTAAAAAGGATTATACGGTACCGGCACCCGCCCCTGCACCGGCACCCGCTCCGAAGGAAGAGCCGGTTTCTGATGAGACACGTGTCATCAACAAGAAGCCCCAGAATGTTCCGCTTTATGAGCCTGCAAGCAATGATGAAGTCATGAGCACGGACGATTTTGCCCAGTACTGCTGCAAGTATGCTTCAGACATTGACTGTACGATTACCGGAAAATCCATGCTCGCTCTTTATGAGAGAATTGAACTCATGGAAGAGGACGGCATCGCACTTACAAAACAGGCTGCTGAGGACCTTATTGAGGAGACGGCGGACCGTGCTGAAAAGCCGCCCATCGGCAAGCGCATCTCCGGTCTTTTCAAATCAAAATACGATAAGGACGGACTTCTGATCCTTAAGGAAGAAGATTTCATTTACTGATGGACATATTAAAGGATAACATTGTTCTTATTGCCGTTGCCGTGCTGTACCTGCTTACGGGAATGCGCGGCTGGCATAAGGGTTTTATAAAAATGATAGCATCGCTTGTGAGCGTTGTCCTGGCAGTGATAACAGCAAAAACGCTTATGCCGAAGGCAACGGAATTGATGATGCAGTCAAACTCATGGATAAACTGGGTGGAGGCTTCGGTACTTCCTCATATGGCGGGGGCAAGCTTAAAGCTTGTACTCAGCATTATAAGTTTTGCGGCAATATTCGTACTTTCGCTCATTCTTATCAAGATACTTCTGGCAACACTTGACAAGATATTTGATCTTCCGATCCTTAATTTCATAAACAGCGCAGGGGGCATGCTGTTTGCACTTGCTGAAACAACTGTTTATGTGTGGGTTGCCATGATGATCGTAAATGTAACACCTGCCTTTCCGATAAGCAGGATGATCATTGATCAGGTCAATAAAAGCTATTCTCTGAGCATGCTTAGGGACAACAATCTGCTTCTGCAGTTTTTACAGAAATTAATTTAAGCAAGAGGTTCATATGTTTGACGACAAGAAAGTATTATTCAGCGGTATGCAGGCAACCGGAAACCTGACCTTGGGAAACTACCTTGGAGCTTTAAAGAACTGGGTGGACATGTGCAATGATTACATGACATTCTTCTGCGTTGTTGACCAGCACTCAATAACCATCCGTCAGGAACCCGCGGAATTCAGGAAGCGTGCAAGGAATCTCCTTACACTTTACATAGCTGCAGGCCTTGATCCCGAAAAGAACTGCATTTATTATCAGAGCCATGTATTAGAGCACGCGGAGCTGGCATGGATTCTCAACTGCTATACCTACGTGGGAGAGCTTCAGAGAATGACGCAGTTTAAGGATAAGGCGGCAAAACACGCTGACAACATAAACGCGGGTCTTCTTACATATCCCACGCTTATGGCTGCAGACATCCTTCTTTATCAGGCGGACCTTGTTCCCGTAGGAGTTGATCAGAAGCAGCACATTGAGCTTACAAGAAACCTTGCAGAACGATTCAATGCCATCTATGGCGAGACATTTACGATGCCTGACATCTGGCTTGGAAAAAAGGGCCGTAAGATCATGAGCCTTCAGGATCCCGAGAGAAAGATGTCAAAATCAGACGAGAACCCGAATGCGTCAATTTACCTTATGGATGACCCTGATACCGTCAGAAGAAAGTTTAAGCGTGCCGTAACTGATTCCATCGGAGAAGTAAGATATTCTGAGGAACAGCCCGGTATTTCAAATCTTATCGACATCTACTGCTCATGTACCGGTAAGTCAACTGAGGAATGCGAGTCTGAGTTCAGGGGACTTGGATACGGAGTATTCAAGGAGGCAGTCGGAGAGTCCGTAGTATCAGTATTACAACCCTTACATGAACGTTTTGATGAGCTTTCAAAGGATAAGGCGTACATCGATAAGATCATCGTTGAAAATGCTGATAAGGCCCGTTACTATTCAGAAAAGACCATGAGAAAGGTCAGAAAGAAGATCGGATTCCCCGAGAGACCGAAGATCTGATATTCAGGTAAGCTAAAGGCGTACAAAACTTATAAGGAAAAATGTAATTTAAAGGGACTTACGCAATACTGAAATTTTTCAGCAGGGCGCAGTCCCTTTTCTGATTACTGAAAGAAAGAAGCCGCACGAAGTATTCCGTGCGGCTTTTGTGGTGCAGCCGGCACTCACATTAAAAGCGAAACCGGCACTCTTTTTTATGATGCCCCTGATTAGAATTAATCTCCCGGAGGGATAACCTGCCAGTTGAGGTCGTAATCACTCACGCCGTCCCAGTCCGGTGGCGGCGGCACGTTGGTATTGCCATAGTCAAACTGGATTGTCTGTGTTTCCGGCGGCTCACGCCTATATGCGTCCATTCCGCCGTTAAAGAACAGGACAAGATACGTGTTTGACTTATCCGTTCCTGCATAGAATTTCACGTTGCTTCCAAGATCATACTTGTCACACGTCGGGTTTATTATCTCAATCATCGTGTCTTCGGGATCACCCTTGAAATCCTGTCCGTACACCTTGATTTTTGCATCCTTTGGCAGAACTTCATATGTACCGAAAATGGTATCTTCAGCATCCCCGAGGTTAAAGAAGGAAATGGTTCCGTCCATGTATGTGGCAACCTCAATCCTGTCACCATATTGATCGAACCAGGTTCCGTCAAATTGGGAAATGTCCTCAACAACCTTTTCCTCAATCGTAATCTGGGCATGCTGTTTTCCGTTGACCTTTTCAATTATAACCGGGGCCACAGTAACCGGCACATCGGTAAGAATGTTGGCGTCAGGCTCATACACGGCCAGGTACTCGGGCTTTCCTGAGGTGATATGTCCGATGAGTGTGAACTCACCATGCTGGCCCACGTTCTTCTTGGGAATCGTTGAAGACCAGCTGCCTATGTCGGCATCCCTGCTTAACGGTGTAAAGCAGGCCTTGTAGCCTGCATAGACATTGTCAGCCTTCATGCCCTTATTGCCGTTTTTATCTGTGTGTTCAGCTTCGTATATGTCAAACTCGATTACCTGGTTATAGTATCTCTTTGCACTTGCAATTGACTTCTGGGCTTCCTTAATCATCTGCTTATTGAAGTATTCCCTTACAGAAGGCATCACGGCCCTGTTTAAAAGGTCATAAAGCTGTTTCTTATAAGCTTCTGTTATCTTGTCACGCATCTTTCTGTCAGTGTCCGTGACACGCTTAATGTTCTTTGGACACTGTGCGACGACGTCACCCATCTCTTCAAAGCCAAGCTCCCAGAAGTCATTGCAGAAATCGTTTACCTCAAACTCGAGAAGGTCTGCCGTGTCTTCCCCAGGGTTTTCTTTTATAAGCTTTATGATCTGCTTTCTCCAGTCTGCGGCGGTTCTTCCCTTTCTTGTATAGTAAGGGGAACCTGTTCCCGGATACTTCTCATTGAACCAGACATACATCTCCTGTACCTGGCTCTCCTTTATCGCAAAGGCTTCCGTGAACATGTAGTTGATGAACGTGTCTGCCAGCATCACAGGACCCATCAGGGCGGAGAGTGTTACGCTTCCGCTTAAGGTCACGGCCATGCTTGCGCATTCCTTATAAAGCTGGAAAATCTCTGAATCTTCTGCCTTGCCTGCAGCGGCTTTTCCTGCAAGGTATCCCACCTTACATGCGGAAACGATGGTACCCACGTTTGAAAGCACATCGCCTGATTTCCTTACAAGGTCGTTATTGTATACATTGAAGGACTTATTGGTGTAGGTGACAGAGGGGTCCGCATACGGCCCGGGCACGTAGTCAAGATAGTTTGTGTCGCCGTGGTAGTTGAAATAGTTGCCGGTCATGGCATTGTCCGTAAGGTCAAGGATGTAGGCGATGCTGAATGTTGCGCTTCCCACGTCGACTGCGGTGGAGGCCGCATCCGAAAGCGCCATTGCAGCCTGCATTACCTGTGTTCCTGCAAGCCTTGCCGTGGGTGAATCCGCAGCGTTATTCTGGCACATCACCTTCATAGTCGATATTGCCTGATCCTCAGTCAGGTAGGAAAGGTCTTCATCACCGCAAATGTAGCCAGAGCTTCCGCCGGAAAGAATCGCTTCCCTTGTGCCTTTATTTTTAACGGTCATGGCGCCAAAGTCGGAGAAGTGATCCGTGTATATCACGACCTCGCCACGTTTACTGTCAACGTCGTAAAGCGTTTCCTCCCATTCCTTTGTTTCAGGATTAAAATAAACGCCGCCGACGCAATCGGCCGGGTCCTCACCTTTTTCACAGAAGGTTTTATCATAGGGAATCCTTATTTCCACGAAGTCATCCATCTCATGGATGTCGCCTAAGGTTACGGAATAAGGCTTTATTACATAATCTCCGTTTTCCGCGTATACGGGCTCTTTGCTTTTAACGGTAAGCTTTTCTTCCTGTCCCGGATCAAGTATCCATTCGGTAAGGCCCACACTGACTCCGCTGTCTGAAAGATGGGTTTCAAGCTTTTCCAAAGAAAGCGTATCTGTTTCGTTCGTCTTACTGTATTTGATTTCTTTTCCCGCGCCCGTCTTCGGGCCGTCAGGCTTTAACAGAAATCCCGGGAAGATGAATCCTGTCACGGCAAACACCAAAAGGGCTAAAACCACTATGCCGCCCAAGCCTTTTTTTGAAGACTTCCTGCCACTAAAACGCCCTGATGAGGATGCTGTTTTACCTGTGCGCCCTGATCTGGAAGGACTGTTTCCGGAGTTTCTTCCGGGTTCCTCCACATTAGCCGGAGCTTCCGTATATACGGGCTTTCCGTTAACGGTTCCGGTAAAAACGGGCTTTTGTGCCGGTGTTCCTGTATATGCGGGACTTTGAGCGGAACCCGCTGCAGGATTCTGTGCCGTGAAGTTATAGCCGCAGTATCTGCAGAAATTTGCATTTTTACTGATCATTTTTCCGCAGTTGCGGCAGTACTTTGTGTCGTTTCCCATATGACTCCTCCGCGAAGTGGAAACCTGTATTAAAACTGCATTGTCTGAATGACGATACTGTATGAGAATAAAAAACGTAATGCCCGTGCTGCAGATAAAACTGCAACAGGCACTTATGAGAAGGGTAATACATTACTGCAACATAATTATCTTATCATAAAAAAAGAAAATATACGAACTGTTTTATAACAGGCCGGGAGGGGCATCATATTAAGAATTAAGCCCGGGTAATGTTCCCGGTCTGTAAAAACCGTCCCGGACCAGGTATCTTTTACAGACTTTACGTCAGACAAAAAAGAAAGGTGCTGCCGCCATAAGGCGACAGCACCTTCAATGTGTAAGTGATTAAATTATCAGTCTGCGTCGTAGTTAACGGCCTTATCAAAGAGGGCCTCAACTTCCTTGCTTGCTCCGCCGGTGGCGTTGGTAACAAGGATGGCTACAAGAAGGCCTGCGATGAATCCGGGAACGATCTCATAGATTCCTGTTGAGCTTAAGCAGATGAGCCAGAGTGCGTCAACGATGGCTCCTGCAAGGATACCTGCAAGGGCACCCTTAAAGTTAAGCTTTCTCCAGAAGAGTGAGAGAAGGATGACGGGGCTGAATGCCGCTCCGAAGAGTCCCCATGCGTTTTCCACAAGACCCATGATTGAACCTGAGTTGGGGTCTGATGCGATGAAGAGGGCAATTACTGAAATGACGATTACAACGATACGTCCTGCCCAGAGCATTTCCTTATCGCCAGCCTGGTTCTTTCTTATGATGGGCTTATATACATCTGATGCAAATGCTGATGAAGCTGAAAGGAGCTGTGAGTCTGCAGTTGACATTGATGCTGCAAGAATGGCTGAAAGAAGGATTCCCGAAATGACTGCGGGGAAGAGCATTCTTACCATCTGAATGAATACGGTTGAGCTGTCGCTGATGTCACCGAGAAGAAGGTGTCCGATGCATCCTGCTGCCACTGAGAAGATGACGATAAGCACGTTCCATGTAATACCGATCTTTGCTGACTTTTTAATGGCCTTATCTGATTCAACTGACATGAACCTGATGATGATATGGGGCATTCCAAAGTATCCGAGTCCCCAGCCGAGTCCTGATACGATGTCCTTCCAGTTTGAGAAGAGGTTCCAGTAGTCAGCACCAAGCTCTGCTGTTCCTGCTGCAGAGCCGCCACCTGCATTTATAACACCGAGTGCGAAGATGGGGGCAATCAGAAGTGCTGCCAGCATTAAAAGTCCCTGGAAGAAGTCTGTCCAGCATACTGCCGAGAAACCGCCGAGGAATGTGTATGCGATGATGATTGCTGCTGCAACGTACATGGCAACCTTTGCGTCAACTCCGAGTACCGTATTGAAAAGTGTTCCGCAGGCCTTCATGCTGGATGCGGCGTAAATCGTGTAAGCAACAAGGAAGATTACCGCACATACGATCTGAAGGGCCTTACTCTGGCTTAAGAACCTGTTCGTAAGGTACTGGGGAACGGTGATCGAGTCGTTTGCAGCGATGGTGAACTTACGGAGACGTCCGGCCTCGTAGATCCATGCAAGTGCGTATCCGATTGCAAGACCGATTGCAATCCACGCCTGACCGAGACCTGCGGCATAAATTGATGCCGGAAGACCCATGAGAACCCATGCACTCATGTCTGAGGCGCCGGCTGAAAGAGCCGATACCCAGGGGCCCATCTGACGTCCGCCGAGGAAATAATCCTTTTCACCGGCATTCTTACTCTTTACGAAGAAGTAAATACCAATGCCTACCATGAAGCAGAGATAGATGATAAAAACAACAACTTCAGCAATATTCATAAACTTTTCTCTCCTTATTTTTTACCGGTAAACTCTGTGCCTGCCGGTTTTCCCTCTAATATGTCATAAATCGCTTCAGGCTTTTTGCCGCTAAGTATGTATGTATCGATTCCGTGCGAGCCGGCAATCGATGCGGCCTGAAGCTTGGTCTTAAGACCCGCGCCGCCTTTGCGGCCTGCCTGTGTTTCCGCAAGTGCATATATCTCATCGGTGATAGCCTCTACCTTTGTGAGTATCCCGGAGGGACCTGTAAGCCCGTCCGACTCCCCAAGGATTATGAGACGTGACGCCTTTGTGAGTACGGCAACCTCCGCACTCAGGCGGTCGTTGTCACCAAACACCCTGTTTTCTCCTTCGATTTCCGTGTAGCTTACGGAATCGTTTTCGTTGACTACCGGGATGATTCCCATCTCCAGAAGGGCGTCGAAGGTGTTCTGCAGGTTCCATTTCTTTTCCTCCTGCCGGATGTCCTCCGCACTTAGAAGAATCTGCGCGATGGTCTTGTCGTAATCTCCAAAGAACTTGTCATAGAGGAAAATGATCTGGCACTGCCCAACTGCGGCTGCGGCCTGCTTTAAACGCATGCTTCCCGGACGGGCCTTCATGTTGAGCTTGTTTGTGCCCACTGCTATGGCACCGCTTGAAACGAGGATGACCTGATAGCCCATGCTCTGTATATCACTTAAGACGCAGGATATACGGTCGAAAGCACGAAGGTCAGTGTTTCCAAGTTCACCCGTTAAGGCTGATGTGCCGACCTTTACGACTATGCGGTTCTGGTAAAGTGCCATTAGTTTCCTCCCTATGTTAATATCACTTGCAAAGCGGCAATCCGTAGTGTATCATAACTATAACAATTACAAAAGTGACTGTTTTTCATAATAAATATGATTAAATGTCATTTTTCTGTTATGAATCAGTTGACAGGTCACCTGTAACCCTGGCACAGGGGTTATTGAATTTTATGCTGCTTATCTCAAAGGACCAAAATGGACGGAAACATACAGAAATACAGGGCGCTGATAACGGCTGTCGACACGGGAAGCATCACAAAGGCCGCGGAAAGCCTTAATTACACACAGAGCGGAATAAGCCGCATGATAGGGGACCTGGAATCCGAGTGGAAGGTGACACTCCTGGAGCGGCGCCACGCAGGCGTAAGGCTTACAAGCGACGGAATGCAGCTGATGCCGCACATCCGTTCATTATGTGCGGACGCGGAAGAACTTGCGGCGGCGGTTGACGAACTTAACGGACTCCGCAGCGGCCTTATAAGAATAGGAATGTTTTCCGGTGCAGGAAATCTGCTTGCGCCGATAATTGCCGGATTTAGAAAAGAGAATCCCGGAATTGATTTTCAGCTGATGACGGGAGAGTACGGAAGCGTTGAGGAATGGATTGCCGCAGGAAATGTGGACTGCGGGCTTACGCGCCTTCCCGTTGAAAAGGACCTTGAGACGGTCTTTTTGCAGCAGGACGTTTTTGTTGCCGTGCTGCCTTTAAACCATCCGATGGCGGGAAAGCAGTTTTATCCTGTTTCCGCTGTTGAGGGGGAATCGTTTCTAAGGCAGGAGACCGGAAGCGGCCGGGACCTTACGGAACTTTTTGACCGCTGCGGTGTGAATCCTGAATCGGGCATTCTCGTGGGAGAGGAGTCATCAATACCTGCGATGGTTGAAAACGGACTGGGCATTGCAATACTGCCACGGCTCATGGCGGAACACACATCGGCGAAAGTCGCTTTGCTGCCACTTGACGTGCCCGCGTACAGAAGCATCGGGATTTCATTAAGAAGCAGGAAAGGAAGCTCCCTTGCGGTGAGGAGGTTCCTTGAGTATCTGCAGAAGATATGACCGTGATGATTTGAGGGGTGTATTTAGACAACAAAAAAGCTGCCAGTTGACTGACAGCTTTTTAATGACGCGAACGAGACTCGAACTCGTGTTACCACCGTGAAAGGGTGGTGTCTTAACCGCTTGACCATCGCGCC
>JAKSPD010000030.1 GCA_024405115.1 Lachnospiraceae bacterium | reverse complement strand
CTTTGCTGTTACCGCCTGCTGTTTGTGAGTTGCCGGAATCTTCTTTCCTGACTTTAATGTTACCGCCTGCTGTTTGTGAGCTGCAGGCCCATATTTTTGTTTCCACGGAATCATTCCGGGATTTTGCGGGATTTCCGCTTTCCTCCTGCCCGCCTTCAGCGCCCTCTTCTTTTACGAAACCGGACTTCATCATGGAATATGCCAGATAAAGCATGTATGCCGCACCCAGCCACTTCACGATGTTTACCGCCTTCGGGATGGTTTCCGCCAGTGCCATGCTGAACACGCCGCACACTACTGACTTAATGAAAATGCACGCACCGCTTGCGAAAATAAAGCGCATTGACTTTTTTAGCCCGTAGCGCCCGCCCAGGTAAAGGCATGTCAGGTTGTTTGGGCCCGGCGTGATTCCCATTACCGAAAGATATAAGATAAGGTTTGCGTAATTTATTGTCATGCACTCTCTCTGAAAAAACGACGCATGGATTTTCCGATGCGTCGTTTCTGGTTATTAACTGATTTACTTTGCCGTTGCTGAAACTCTCGTCTCCCTTATGAGATTTACCTTGATCTGTCCGGGATAAGTCATTTCATCTTCGATTCTCTTTGCGATATCCTTTGAAAGGATGATCATGTCGTCCTCTGATACCTCGCTCGGAACTACCATTATGCGGACTTCACGTCCTGCCTGTACGGCATATGACTTTTCAACGCCCTTATAGGAGTTCGTGATCTCCTCAAGCTGCTTGAGTCTCTGAGTGTAGGTCTCGAGTGATTCCATACGTGCGCCGGGACGTGATGCTGAAATTGCATCGGCGGCAGCCACAATGAATGCGATGGGAGTTGTGGGAGGCACGTCACCGTGATGCGACTCGACTGCATTGATGACGATTGCAGGCTCCTTGTAACGCTTGCATATCTCTGTTCCGAGCTGTACGTGCGTTCCTTCCTGCTCGTGGTCAACGGCTTTACCGATATCATGCAGAAGACCTGCGCGCTTTGCCATTCTCACGTCATATCCAAGCTCTGATGCCAGAAGGCCTGAGAGCTGTGCAACCTCGACTGAATGCTTTAAGCCGTTCTGTCCGTAAGATGTACGGTACTTCATGCGGCCCAGAAGCTTAACAAGCTCGGGATTGAGTCCGTGCACGCCTGCCTCGAGGACTGCTGCCTCACCGGCTTCACGGATGGTCGTGTCAACTTCTTTTCTTGCCTTTTCAACTGTTTCCTCAATGCGTGCCGGATGGATTCGTCCGTCCACGATGAGTTTTTCAAGCGCAACTCTTGCTATTTCTCTTCTTATAGGGTCAAATCCCGAAAGGACAACTGCCTCGGGAGTATCGTCCACGATAAGCTCCGCACCTGTGAGTGTTTCAAGTGTACGGATGTTACGGCCCTCACGGCCGATGATTCTGCCCTTCATTTCGTCGTTGGGCAGCTGTACTACGGTAACTGTGGATTCAGCCACATGGTCTGCGGCACATCTCTGGATGGCTGTGACGATGTACTCCTTCGCCTTTCTGTCAGCTTCCTCCTTTGCGATGTTGTCGTATTCCTTGATAATCTTTGCTGTGTCATGCTTGATGTCCTCACGAACGGAATCAAGCAGTTCCTGCTTTGCCTGGTCAGCCGTGAGTCCTGAGATCCTCTCAAGCTCCGCAACCTTCTGGGCGTGCATCTGACGGATTTCCTCCGCCTTCTTGTTTAAGGTGTTATCCTTGGTGTTGAGTTCCTTTTCCTTTTTCTGAAGCTCTGCCTGAAGCTTTTCAGCATTCTCCTCACGCTTTGAGATCCTCTGCTCCTGATTGTTCAGTTCACGCCTTCTCTCGCGCTGCTCCTTTTCGAACTCATTCTTGTTCTTAAGAGCCTCCTCTTTTGCTTCAAGGAGTGCCTCACGTTTCTTTGATTCAGCTGTCTTCACGGCATCGTCAATTATCTGGCGCGCCCTTGTTTCAGCCGAACCGACCTTTGCCTCATACTCGCTTGTGGCCTTGTGCTTTCCAAATTTAAACATAAGAAAGCATGCCACTGCCAGTACGACCGCAAAGATCGCAATAAGCAATGGTGTCATAATACACCTCCTGAAAATATTTAGTTATCAATGTTCACTACGATGTATAAGGAAGGGCGTCTTGCAGCCCCGTGGGAAATAAGGATATCTAATATGTAAATATATCTTATTATAGTTTATACATGATAGTAAAAACCATACCGAGTCAATTTTACTTTATAAGCAGTGGTAATGTCAAGCGTAAACTATTATCATGCGTATCCCGCAGGTCACTTATCTCCTGCCTTCCGCCGATATAAGCATCACTATTCCAAGCACGCAGAACACCGCCCAGCAGACATAGAGCGAAACATACCCAAAGCGTTCCGCGAGGATTCCGTAGAAGGCGGAACCCACTGCCGCACCACCGTACGAAAGGAAGTCCATGACGCCGCTTATCTGCGCGGAGCAGCCCTTGCGGATGAACTTGACAGGGTAGATTGAGAGGAACGTAGTGTTATTCATGGACATGGCCGCGTAAATAATGCCCAGAAGCACCGTGGCCAGAAGGCCTGACGAGGCACCCACTATGAGCCACACGGAGCAGACCGCACTCACAAGGAAGCAGTAAAACGTGATGAGGTCCTCGTTGTCGTGAAGTGCCTTTAAAAGTGCCGGGTACAGGAGACGGCCCGCCATCCCGATTGCCGGCACGATTATGATCATAAGCCCGGTTATCTCCGATGAAACCATGTATTTCATAGCAAGGATGGTGGGAAGCCAGAAGCTTACATTGTCCTTTACAAGGCCGTGCAGAAATGCGGGGATGAACTTTCCCGCAAGGTCGCGTCCCTTAATGAGGGAAAGTATATTCACCTTCGTCTTTTCAGGCACCTCCGGCACCTTCACCTTCCTTATCACGGCAATGTCCAGCAGGCCGGTAAGAAGGCATATGGCGCCCGGAACCATGAACGCGTACGAGAATCCGAACTGCCTGCAGAGCCACGAGTTAAGGATGTATCCGATTATCGTTCCAATCGTGACAGTTGCCGCCATGGTCGCGGTACGGGTCTTCAGTTCATCACCTTCGTAAACGGAGCCCAGAGTCCTTAAAATGTTGCCCCACAGCAGCGACTGCCCGAAAGCCACCATGCCCCAGATCACGATCATTGCGGCATAAGGCGGCACAAAACCCATAAGTATGTTGCCGCAGCCCGTAATCCCCACTCCCAGCGCCATTACCGCATACGGGGCGTTCCTGTCAGAAAACCGTCCCGTCAGAAGACGCCCGGCCGCATATACGATGGAAAAGATGCTTCCCAGCACACCTATCTGCGAAACACTTGCGGCTCCCGCCGATATCATCTGAGGCGAAGCCACCGACATGTTCACGCGGGCAATGTATATCGATGAATAAACGATGAGGCAGGTAAAGAACACCCGACCCTTTTTGACATTCTGGTTTTCCATATTAGTAAACTGATTTATTATCTCTGAACACGGTCATAACGTCACCGCCTGCAGTCTTCTGTACCTGAGAAACCGTAACGCGGTTAAAGTTTCCTCAACTGAATGCTTTAAAGCTGAATGTTACAGCTTTTATTTCATCAGTTCCTCCATGCGCTTTCCGATACGTCTGATTCCCTCGTGGATGTTAGCTTCTGAGGTAGCGAATACGAGACGCACGTACTTCTTTCCTTCTGTTCCGAATGTGTCTCCGGGAACCACGATAACATGTGCGTTCTCGATCATGTCATCAGCAAACCGGTTTCCATCCATTCCGGTCCCGCTTACATCTATGAAGGCATAGAAGGTGCCCTGCGGGGCGAAACACTTAAGACCCTTTATCTTGTTGAACTCCTCAACAACGAGGTCACGCCTTACGGTATACTGGCGGAGCATCTCCTTAAAGTCATCCTGCGGTCCCGTGAGTGCCGCATATGCTGCATACTGAGCGGCTCCGTTTACGCCTGAGGCGATGTTTTCCTGGAAACGGCTCATCGCGTCAACGATATCTTCCCTAGCGATTGCATATCCCACTCTCCAGCCGCACATCGCGTACTTTTTGGAGAATGAGTTGATGATTACGGTGCGTTCCTGCATTCCGGGGAAGGTTGCGATTGAAACGGCCTCGTTTCCGTCATATGTAAGGGAGTTATAAACCTCATCTGAGAATACATAAAGGTCATGCTCAACACATATCTCTGCTATCTGGCGGAGCTTCTCGATATCGGCAACGCCGCCTGTCGGGTTGGCCGGGCTGTTGAGGATTATGGCCTTTGTCTTATCGGTGATAGCCGCCTTGAGGGCGTCAATGTCAAAGGCAAAGTTGTCCTCCGCGTAGCAGGGAACGAAAACGGGCGTCGCATGCTGGATGCAGCACATGCGTGAGTAGTTGCAGTATGAGGGATCGCCCAGGATTATCTCATCGCCCGGATCAATGATGACGTGGAAGGCGAGTGAAAGCGCCTCCATGCCGCCGCAGGTGATCATGGCATTTTTGATCTTATCAAGCTTAAGCCCGTGGGTCTTTTCCGTTTCACGGGAAACAGCGTCACGAAGGAAGTCATATCCCGCATTCGGGGAATAGTGATGTGACTTTCCGGATTTAAGCGAGTCAATGGCCGCATCAACGATATAACCGGGTGTAGAAAAGTCAGGCTCGCCAACCGTGAAGGCGATGACGTCCGTAAGGCCTGCCGCCTTATTGAAAAGCCTTCTTATGGGTGAATTTGTTACGAATGGTTCAGCTGTTGCTAAAGGTCTCATATTCATTTCCTTTCAATATACTGTAATTGATTTTTGCTTTAGTCCGGAATACTGTAAGTTGATTTTCGCTTTATTCCGGAATACTGTAAGTTGATTTTCGCTTTATTCCGGAATACTTTAAGTTGATTTTTGCTTTAGTCCGGAAGCAGCGCTGCTTCCGATTTATATTCCCGAAGGCACATCATCGTCAGGCTTTTCGCAGCTCCCGCAGATTTGATTCTGAGAAGCTTTTCTTCCAGCTCATCCACATCCCTTGCACATAGCTTTAAGATGTAATCGTACTCGCCGGATACCGCATAAAGTTCCAGTATGTCCTGCTTACCCTTAAGTTCCTCAATAAGCGCCTCTGACTTTTCAAAGCTCTCCACCGTGATTAACACAAAAGCGATAACCGGCTTTCCGGTAAGCTTTCCGTCAGTCACGATTGTAGTCTTTTTGATCGTCCCATCCGATTTCAGTCTGGAAATTCTCTTATTAATGGCCGGTACGGAAAGATTAACGATACTGACAAGCTCTGACGCGTTCTTGTCCGCGTCATCGGCGAGAGCCTTTATTATTTTTACATCAATCTCGTCCATCGTTTAAACCTGTAATCTGTTGTTTTAGTCCTACATTGTGATATTTTAGTCTTAAGATAATAATAATTCAACAATGTTCTTGATTTTGAGCAAAAGGCATTATTTATAAAGCCGTTATTCTGTTTCATGATCATTCTGCTCTCTTAACCTGATTATTCAGGTATCAATTCCTTTTCGTATTGTTTGTGTAATGTCCGTAAAACGGCAATTCTATATTTATACAGGGCGCCGTCATAAAAAATTTCAAGAAACTCTTGACAAAATCACGGGTGTTTTGTAGAATAACACTGCTGTTCGAAAACAGGGCAGCGGGCGTAAGCTAACGCCTCGGTAGCTCAGTTGGTAGAGCAATGGACTGAAAATCCATGTGTCGCCAGTTCGATTCTGGCCTGAGGCATCAATTTTTCAACAATGCGCGAGTGGCTCAGTGGTGGAGCGTCGCCTTGCCAAGGCGAAGGTCGCGGGTTCGATCCCCGTCTCGCGCTTATTTTATTGGCAGATGAAAGCCTTTGTAGGAGAGGGTTTTCATCTGTTTTTTTCTTTCTCATTTTTGTGTCGACTTGTTCAAGTTCGTATGTCTTTTCTACATCTTTTGATGTGTTTCCATCTTTTGAACAGGTTTCAACATTGCAATTTGGTTACATAATAAATCTGCGATCCTGAAAATATGCGAAAGCAGGAACTGCAGCGTGGTTAGTTTGAAACAGGTGACGGGCGGACAAATTGCCCTAATAACAGCCGGGCACAGTTTACGGCGACATTAAAGAATCTGAATATTGGATCCGTCGGTTACAATCCAGGTTACAATCAGGGTTACAATGATACAATTCGGGAATATGTCGTAATATGAGGCTTTTCCTGCGGCGTTTGCAGACAGGTTGCAGACACACGTGGACGAAGTGCGTATTCTCTCTATTTTATACGTGTTTCAGCACGACCTCCTGATTCAATCCCCGCCTCCCGCCGATACACCCCCCCGAATGAAGCCTGGTTTGTGTATTCCCGTCTCGCACTTGTTTTTTCTGAAAATGAGGCAGTTCTGCTGTCTCTTTTTTGCTGCTTTGGGGATCGAACCTCCGGTTCCCGGGAAATGATGGTGAACCGTGAGCCGGGATATGATATACTGATATATGTTTGGGAACACGCAGAGTGTTCGGGAAACGAAATAAGCATCAGCGGCACGCGCAGCCGTCGTAAGATTGCTGCCGCAGGCCAGCGGGATTGCACCGGATTTCGGGTTTTATGAGGAGGGTCCATATGAGAGGAACCAAAAGAAAGATATTTGCCTTATCACTGGCACTGTTCATTACATTTCTGTGTGCGCTGCCGGCATTCGCCGAGGCCACGCCCTCGGATGCACCCAGAAGGATCGTTGAGAAGGAGACCGGCAGCATTAACAGACTGAAAGTCAGCCTTCTTGCGGCAACTCCGAGTAATGCACCAAATGAGCTCATCGAATACATCGATGAGAACGGGGATGTACAGAGCCACATGTGCATCATCATAAACAGTGCCGATTCGTATTCATTTGAATCTGACACATGGTACGCAGTAAAAGGAGATGTAACTGTTGCCAGCCGCATAAGCAACAGTGCACCGGATTCGAGCCCTGCTCATCTGATTCTGACGGACGGAAGCCGCCTTACGGTAAAGGGCGGCATCAACACTGACAAAGAAAAAGGTCTGAACATATATGCCCAGTCAGAAGGAACCGGCAGGCTTACAATTGCCGAAGTTTCTCAGGGCAGCGCCGGTATCGGCGGAAGCCGGGGTGAAGGCTGCGGCAGCATTGTCATAGCCGGAGGTGTGATATCCATAGACGGAACCGTAAACGGATCGGGAATAGGCTCCGGATACAGCAGCAGCAGTCTTACCGTAGGGCGGACCGGTAAGGTCATCATTTATCGCGGAAAGCTTACGATCCATACAAAATCATTCGGCAATGCCATCGGAAGCGGAAATGCCGGTTCAACCCTGGAAGAGATCACGATCAACGGCGGCGATCTGGAACTGTACGGCGGATATCTCGGAGCAGGAATCGGAGGCGGTTCCAGAGAATCCGCAACGATCATCACGGTCAATGGCGGCAGGCTGGTGGCTTATGGCGGAACGGGCGCTCCGGCGATCGGCCGCATAGATACCCGGGATGACCAGGACATTCTGATCGTATCCGATGCTCTGAATCTATATGCTCTGGATGAAACGGGAGCTCCGGTCAAGATGACGGCAGATGAATACATGCAGAAAGGAACCGGATATGCGGCGATCGGCACTGAGGAAGCGACATATTCCGTCCGTCATCTTCTGCAGAAAATTGATCTGAGCGGATACGAAGAAGCTCCCGGCAGTCCGGAAACATACTACGGATTGGTGGGAACCATGACGGTTGCCGAAAAAAAGCATTTTGACGGATTCCGGTCCAATGGGATCACGGAACAGCTGATTCCCGCAGGCAGCGGCCTGAACCTGGAAGTTAAGCATGACAGGCAGATAAATACGCTCGATTTTGATCTGAACGGGCGCGGAAGCGGCGGACCGGGCCCTATAACTGCTGTCTTTGGAGCCGGTGTTGAGGAGCCGTCGGTTAAGCCGACTGCAGAGGGATATATCTTCGAGGGGTGGTATCAGGAAGCAGAGTGCGTGAATAAATATGAGTTTACGACTATGCCCGCTGAAAATACAACAGTGTATGCAAAGTGGACTCTGGCCAGATATACAGTCACGTGGAAGGATAAAGACCGGATACTGAGACAGGACAGGCTGTACTTTGGGGACTGGCCGGAGTATGGAGATGACCCTGTCAGGACAGGCTACAGGCTGATCGGCTGGGACCCTGAGCTGCAGAGAGTCTCCGGAGATGCAGAGTACACGGCGATCCTTGCAAAGCCTGAGGAGGGATGGCATATCGTCTGCTTCTACAGTCTGGGCGGCTCGGTGACAGCGCCGGTTGAGGTGTACGAAGGAGAGACCGCAGAAAAGCCGGCTGATCCCGAAAGAGAGCACTATACGTTCGGAGGATGGTACACGGATGAGATCTGCCGGACGGAATATGACTTCTCAACGCCTGTAACTGCAGACCTGAGTCTTTTTGCAAAATGGATTCCGCTGGAAGTTCAGATCACATGGAAGGATGGAGATAATACGCTCCGAACAGATGCCGTGAGCTACGGCACTCTCCCGGTTTTCGGCGAAGCGCCTTCAAAAGCAGGCTTTGCGTTCACGGGCTGGGATCCGACAGTAACAATAGCGGAGTCGGATACGACTTATTCCGCAACCTGGAAGCGAACCATTGAAGGGTATCATGTAGTTGGATTTGACACTCAGGGAGGCTCTGCGGTTTCACCCGCAGCCGTTGCTGACGGAGATACGGCAGCACAGCCGGAGGATCCTGTAAGAGCAGGCTATACTTTTGAAGGCTGGTATCTGAACAGCGAGGGCAGCGGTGATGCGTATGACTTCGGCACTCCGGTCACCGCAGATATGCTGCTGTATGCAAAATGGACAGAGAATGAAAAACCGAAGTACACGATCACCTGGATCATGGGTGATAAGAGCGATACCACGCAGGTGGCGGAAGGCGAAATGCCGACGCATGCGGATCCGTCCAGAGAAGGCTATTTCTTTATTGGCTGGGATCCGGCAATAGTACCGGCAAAGCAGGATGCCGCTTACACCGCAAAATTTGAACAGAAAACGCCGGAGAAAGCGGCGGTCTCCTTCAACACTGCCGGCGGCAGCTACATCGATACACAGGTGATCCCTAAGAACGGCAAGGCGGTAAGACCTGCTGAGACTCCTGTGAAAACAGGTTATACCTTCGCTGACTGGTACAGAGATGCTTCCTGTACGGCACTGTTCGACTTTAATACTGCAGTCACCAAAGATATTACGCTTTATGCCAAATGGAACAGGACCGTCGGAAAGGTGTATACGATCACTTTCACGGACTGGGACGGAAAGCTTCTGGCCACGGTCCGGGCGGAAGAAGGCAGTCTTCCGGTATATCCGAAAGCCAACCCGACAAGAAGCGGGTATGTTTTTACCTACTGGGACAACACCATAACTCTGGCTACCTGCGATAAGACGTACAAAGCAACCTATGCGAAGCAGACGGTCAGCGGCGGAGGCGGGGGCGGTGCAGGCGTCGGCATCAAAAAGACGCCTACCTTCTCCCCGAACTGGTATTCTGATGAATACGGTGTATGGAGGATCCGGAACAGCGCAGGGCAGACAGTAGTAAACGCATGGCTGTGCGATGATGTTATTACGGCAAACGGCAAAAATGTCTGGTATCTGCTGACACAGGACGGTGCGATGATAGCAAACGGCCTTGTGCAGGACAATACCGGAAACTTCTACAGTCTGGAGACAGAGCACAACGGATACTTCGGAATGCTCCGATACACGGATGGTTATTATAACTGCAACGGACAGTCTGTATATCTCACCTTCAACCGTGAACATAACGGCTCGTTCGGCGCTGTCACCAATGCGGACGGGCTGGAAAAATTAAAAGCCATCTATGGCGTAACACAGTACGGAATCGGAAACGAGAACTCTGTATACACGGCAGCTTTGTGACATACTCCCACCGCTTAATGCTTCGCATTTGAAGTGGGGGTTTCTCACTCGATGGCGCTCATACGCCAGGCAAAATAAAAAAGCAGCTTTTGCTGAATAACGCGGCTTTTGCTGAATAACGCAGCGTTCCGAACATCATAGAGCAGCATAAAAGGAGGTCTCTTCCGAGACCTCCTTTTATGTCCGGATCCTTATCGGTGCACATCCGGCAGATATATCACGTTTTTTTCAGTCTTACATAAAGCTTTGCTACCGTCAGTCCCTGTATGATCGTGGTAAAAAGGATCGTGATAAATACAATAAACAGAAACTCCTGATATACTTCGCCCGGAACAATACCAATGATACTCATTACCAGTGCCAGACAAAGTCCCCCTTTCAGGCCGGACCATGTCATCAGTGTGGTAAACTCTGCATTGGTATACCCGTCGGGAGCCTTTCCCAGAGCCAGCGTCGAAACATATACACCGGCATATCTGGCAGCGAAATTAATGATAATTGCGGCTGCGGCTATTACAGGCATATGTCTGCTCACGTTCAGATAGACAAAAGATACCCCGATCAGAACATACAGAATATAGTTGAGGATCTTATCTATTGTAGACCAGAAACTTTCGTATACCTTCCCGCTGTGATCGATCAGCCCCGCTTTCCTGTATTTTTCTATGACAGAAGTAAAGTAGATTCCGCATACAACGGATGCGATCGCTCCGGAACAGCCTATCACTTCACTGATCTTATAACAGAAGGAAACAGCAAATAAGGAGATGAGAATGTGATGGACCTCGTTTGCGGTGATTCTGATCAGTTTGAGGCATACGAAAGATACGATAACTCCGAGCAGAATGGCACCCAGAAGTTCTCTGGCCATAACAGCAAAGAAATTCGCCTCTGCAGTATGTGTTACAATACCTTTCACAAATACAAATAATGCCACGCCTGTTCCGTCATTAAACAGTGATTCCCCCTCCATGATCGCCGTAATATCCTCCGGAAGTCCCAGTTTATTGAGGATCCCTGTTGCCGCGATCGGATCCGTCGGGGAAATGATCGCCCCCAGAAGAACACATGTGGAAAAGCTGATCGGCAGGCTCAGGGCGGAAACGACCAGATATATCAGTCCACCGTATACCAGGGCCGCAATCATCGTGGTCAGTAATGCCAGCAGAAGAATAGGTTTGAAATTCTCAAGCAGGCTCTTGAATTTCAGGTCCGAGGAACCGCTGAACAGCATAAAACACAGCAGAATATTCATCAGGACATCATCTATACTATATGTCGATATCGTATCAAATATGACACCTCTGGGCCGCATGATCCCCACAGTCATCAGCAGCCGGAACAGAATTCCCACTCCCAGTGAAAAAATCAGAAGGGCAATTTCCGGCGGAATTTTAAATACCTTTTCGTTTATGATCAGACATGCCACAATAAGAAGCATGACGAACGAGAAAAAAGCTAAGAATTCACTCATCTGTACATTCCTTTTCTGCGGTACGGCCGTATTCAGCCAACTCCGTTAAAGCTCATATCCTTTGTCTTTTCGTTCTGTTCCTTCACAAATTCGTTTGCCTGACGTTTCTGGGACGCATTTGCCTTTTCACGTACCACGGCCTCATTAAGCACGATCTGCGGGAACGGAATTCCGATATCATTGCGGTCAAATACAAGTTTGATCTCACGATTCAGATCGCGCAGCGCCGCCTGTTGCCTTTGTCTTATTTTTCTGAGTCATATTTTCCCCCCGTGATCAATGTAATATCAGCGTCTTGGAGACGATTATACATTATTTTCAACAGAATAAAAAGTCATTGGTAAACGTTAAGACATTTATTGATGTTAATACATTGTTTTTTCTTCGTTAATTCATCATTTTTACATTAATGCATCTTTTTACTTTAATACATTGCCTTTTTCCGTGCAGAACGGATCTCTGTCAATAATTTCTGATCACTTCTTTATAGATCCTGACAAGTTCCTTTTTATTATGAGTCCCTGTTTTTTCATAAAGAGCCGCATATTTTTTGCTGATGCTTGCTGCGGAAAGATGCATTGCGGAGGCTATTTCTTTATGGGTCGCGCCTCTGCCGGCATAAAGGATCAGCTGATAATCGAACGGATTAAGAAGCTGAAAAAGCTCGCTTTTCTCCAGATAATTCAGCAGACCCTGAAAAGCTTCGTTTGTACTGGCTAAAACGGCATTCAGAAGCTCAAGGAGCTGCGGATCATTATCTTTCAGTACCTCCGTCAGAAATTCGGGACAGTATTGAAGAATTTCCGCGACTGTATTTTCCATAGCGTTTTTTTTCGCAAGACTGCATGCCTGCAGAAGGCAGGCTCTGCTTTCCGCGCTGCGGTCCTGACTTTTCAGAAGGAATGCCGTATAAAGCGGAAGCATTATTTCCGTAAGCTTTCCGAGATTTGCCGTTCCGTTCCGGCATACGATCTGATAAGGTACCGGATTTATTTCCGACTTATTGATAAGGCACCGTATGATATCCGAATAGGCCGATTCCAGAAGAAGGTATCCCTGCATCTCGGACGGAAAGATATGCTCAGGGTCAATATAGAACTCTTCCAGATAATAATTATTTCCGACAAAGTAGGTTTCGAGATCATGGATCGGAAACTCAAGCTCATGAGAATGATCCGTTTCTTCCGAGAATAACAGCTTTATTTCATGATAATAGTGCCTGGCTTTGGAATAGCTGTGAAGACTGATACTGCCGATGCAGAGATAGTACAGGGCTCCGAAACGGACATACCGGTTCTGGTTTGGTGTATTCAGCTGTTCCAGCATGGAGACAGACTCGGAAACACGGCCCTTCAGAAATAATAATTCCGCATCGTAGAGTGCACGTTCACTTTCGGAAAAATGATTTCTGATCTCCTCCTCGGAATAAGAGGTGTGGAAATACAGCGGAAAATGAAAGACCGATCCGGAGCGAATGCCAGAGCTTTTTCTTCTTTTATCTGCCGGTTTCTGACAATCGAACGGAAATACCCAGCTTTTTCCAACCAGATGTGCGCCCTGAATTCTTCCGGCTTTTGCAAGACGAACGACCCGGCTGATACTGATGTTCCATGATTCTGCCAGCTCTTTTGTCGAAATATATTCCATTTCCGTCCTCCTATAAAGTTCAAATATTATGACAATATCACGCAAAAACACGATATGTCAAGGTACATACGGTGAATACATATAAATCAGGTGATTTTCAACACCGTTCCGGCGGCCGCGTTCGCGCAATATATGCCGTTTTTTCAGATCCATCAGGAAGAAAAAGAGGAAAAGGACCTATTTTTATTAAAAACAGATCCCGCAGAGGTATTATGCAGATATGTAAAAAAAAATATAATTATGGTATTATGTTTACTTACTCAGACTGCCCGACTGCAGATGCGGGAAAAGAACCGCATTCGGGCAATTATTCCATTAGGAGGCAGCCGATATGGACTGGAGATCAGAAAACAGAAACACATTTTATCATTGCAGTGCAAATCTTGAAGAGCGCATCAGGGACCATTTTCTCGATGGAGATCACGCCATTCTTCCGTGCAGAATTACGGACTATTATGATGTGATCCACAAGTACAGCGTAGAAGGTTTTGAAACACTCAATCCCGAATTTGTTTCCTATATATCCGACACAGTACGTTTTATTCCGGCCGAATATAAACTGAAGCTTCTCATCAGCGGAGCCGAACTGAGTGAGACCCAGAAAACACGCATTCGGGAGGCATTGAAAGAAGATGCCATGTATGAGCTTGGTTCCGTGGAAGAAGAAAAGAAAGCCCTCAGAAAAAGTGTGACCCTGAATATCATCGGACTTGTTCTGATGGGCACATTCTTAACCGTGATGAACAATATCATAATAGGAATGCCCAGAGAGTTTTTATATATCTTTTTCTGGTTCTTTGCGGAGGTCATCATTTCATATATCCTTACAGACCGGAGAATGATAAAAAACAAGCATATTCTGGCAGGCCGGATGGTAAACATGAAAGTCGATTTTGAATAACGGATAACAGATCATTAAATTCATAATGTTCAGGAGGTTCGCATGAAAAATATTATCGCAGACACGAAGGAAGGAAACCGTACCGCCGCGGAAACTGTAAAATTCACACCTATGTATACTCCGGAGGATCAGGTAATCAGGCTTACGTATAAAGGAATCGATCTCGCCGGACTTGAGAACGCCAATAAACGGTACGGAAGCGCCGGATACAGAGAAGGTCAGGGCTGTTCCATCACCTTTGCGTCATACAGAAACGGAACGACCGGAGCTGTACGAAACATGGATCTTCATTTATCGGATTACAGTTCTTATGACATCATTATATATCCGGGTGAAAATGTAAAATACACGACCTGGGGACTTACTTATACCGGAGTCGATGAAAAAAGCTATCAGGATATCCTGAAAAGCGGTCTCAGCGAAGACAGATACAAGACGCTTCCCTTCATGGCGACCGATGCGATGTCTTTCGGATATAAGGAAGACGGAACAAAAGGTTCCCTGTACTGTGCGCTTCTTATCAGAGGAGATGAGCAGGACGAAAACGGCAATTACATCTGGTTCTGTTCCGGAACAAATCCGGGGGCTCCGCTGCGCTGTTCCACACAGTCTGTGGCAGCACTGCTCGCAACACAGAACCTGTCCATTGAAGACGCGCTCAGGTACGTAGGTGCCGTGGATGAAAACTATAATCGCTTATATCCGGACGTCGAACCGGCTCTGGATGTTTACACGCTGAATATTGAGACCGAAAACGCATCCAACCACTGGTTTGAAGTATGTGCGATGATCGACGATACCGGACGTCACGGCGTACTTGAATTTATCGATAACCATCCTATCTGGCATGAAGGAGCTGATTATTCCTTTAACTTTTTCCTTCAGGAGGAATACCTGCATAACCCGGACGGTACTTACCGTGAGACCGGAGGAAGCGGTATCGGACGTATGAAAGCAACCATTCCGTATCTGGATCTGATCCATACGGTTTCCGATCACGTAGACATGATGGACGGAATCCGTTATTCCTTTATGACTTATTATAATGAGGAATCCGGATATACCGGCTGTGACTGGCTTGGCAACCCGGTAGACTGGAGATCGGAATTCACTCATACGGATGTCTGGTCGGAATGGGAAAGCATGAACAGAAAAATAGGGATTGATACGTCAAAAGCCGATGAAAAATATCCTCTGTACTCACATTATATCAATACAGAGACAAATGAGCTTGAACTGATCGACAGCTATGAAAAATACGTCGAAAAAAGAGACCGTCTCAGAACCCCGTATGATATGAACTATGTACTGGCCGAGGAAAACCGTGAGGAGCTGATGAACTTTATCCGCTGGCATGGTTATGCATACAACTGCATGACAGAGGAAGAGGTCAAAGCTACGCGCAGCGGATGGGAGACCTACTTCAGAGTGATCGTCGATCCGATGAACTTCCGCGTCACACGCTGGTTCAATGAAAATATCAACACTGCGGATACGATAAGTTTTAATGATCTTATAACAGAATGACCGGAAACGTGCGCCGCCGCGCGCACCTGACAAAAGGCGGAGGATGCTCACTGCTTCCTCCGCCTTTTTATATTCAGTTTCTATTGAATTAAAAATCAACTGTTCCGCATCTGAAAAACTGCAGTATTACCGGTACGGCACATTACTCCAGATACTTTTCTCTGAACCGTGCTTTCATATCCGCATCCACGCCAAGTCCCTCTTCGAGGAACGCATCCACGGAACCGTACTGTCTGTCGATCTCGTCAAAGGCTGAAAGAATATACTCTTCCCGCGCTTCCACCAGAGCACTGCCGGAATTCGCAAGAGCCGTTCCCTTTGAGATCTTTTTCAGCGTCTCCATCATGCCGGCGATCTCATTCTTCAGACATACGTTGGTGAAAAGGTAATCCGAAACGATGTCCTCCCTGCTGACGCCCAGAACCGCCTGGATAAGAGCCGAGCCCCAGCCGCATCGGTCTTTGCCGAGTGTACAGTGCCACAGCACCGCGCCGTCTTCCGTATTAAGAACATCCTGCAGAAATTCCGCATATCTTGCTCTTGAAAACGGTGTACGCACAAAGTCCCTGTATACTGAGCACATCTGCTTTGCCCCTGCTTCGGGATCATTTTCAGCTGCTTTTGTCTGCGGCTCGCTCCGGTCGGACCGATCGTTTTCCCAGCTGACAACGGTGGATACATCTATGATGGAGAGATTCTTATACACACTGTCTCCTACCCTCGGATCGGTTTTTTCCGCAGCTTCCTTCGGGTTTCGGAAATCAAAGATCCTGCGAAGCGGTAACGCTGCCAGCATTGCCCTGTCATTTTCGGAAGCATTAAACAGCTGCTCACTGCGGATCAGAAGTCCGCTGCGGATCTTCTTTCCTCCGGCGCCCTCCATGCCGCCTAAATCTCTCAGATTCGGTACTTTTTCATTTGGTATCGGTTTGCTTGTTATCATCATTTCTCCTCTAAAAGTCCGGCCGATCGGGTGCAGAAAACGGGCCGGTTATAACTCATTCGCTCACACAGAAGCCTGAATATATTATAACCGAAAATCAATTTAAAAAAAAGATTGAAAAATCCGTTCAGACGGGAAATAATATAAGTGAGGTGATAACAGGGAGACAGGAATAACTCCCGTCGCCATCATGAATGACAGGATATATGTATAGTATGGAAAACAAAGAATTACACTTGATCGAGAAACCCAGAAAAGGACTGAAACGGCTGATTTTCAGCAGGACCGGGGTCGTGCTTCTTCTGCTGCTTGCCGGGGTGGCCGCTCTTTTTTTCATCTTCCATTCTTTTGCCGGATGGATCGCACATATCGCAGGCGGCGTGGAGATGTTCAATCTTGTCGTTATTCTTTATCTGATCAATACGGATATGGATTCGACAGCCAAAGTAACCTGGATCCTGATCGTGGCTTTCACTTCTGTATTCGGAGCGATCTTTTACATCTACACGAAAGGGGATATCCTGAACCGCAAGGTAAAGGATACTTATATGGAGATTGCCCGGGAGCATAAAAACGAGATCACCCAGGATGAAGCAACGCTGAACCGGCTCAGAGAAGTCAGCCCGGACAGCGCCGCTCTCGTGCACTATCTCAACCATAATGAGACTGTCATTGCATCGACCGGCAGCGAGGTCACCTACTATCCTCTTGGCGAACTGAAGTGGGCAGCCATGCTGGAAGAACTGAAAAAAGCGGAAAAGTTTATCTTCATGGAGTACTTCATCATCGATGAAGGAACGATGTGGGGACAGATTCTGCAGATCCTTAAGGAAAAAGCGGAACAGGGGGTCGAAGTGCGTGTTATGTACGACGGAACCTGTGCAATGGCTTCTCTTCCGTACGGATATCCTGAAATGATGAAAAAGCTGGGGATCCAGTGTGCGATGTTCTCTCCTCTTACACCGTTTGTATCAACGCATTACAACTATCGGGATCATCGCAAGATCCTGGTCATCGACGGAAAAGTCGGATTCAACGGGGGTGTAAACCTGGCCGATGAGTATATCAATGCCATCAACCGTTATGGTCACTGGAAGGATACTGCCGTCCGTATCAGAGGCGAAGCCGTCAAAAATCTCACTCTGATGTTTCTGGATATGTGGTCCTATGGCATGGAAAATCCGGAGTATCAGAAATACCTGAATGTGGACTGTGAAAAGTATCCGGAAACCGGATTCGTATTTTCTTACGGCGTCAATCCCTTTGACCGCCACAGAGTAGGCGAACGTGTCTATATGGATATCATTGACCGTGCGCAGAAATATGTGCACATCATGACACCGTACCTGATTCTGGACGATGCCCTGCTGCAGGCGCTTAAATTCGCCGCGTTAAGAGGTGTTGATGTCAAGCTCATTCTGCCGGGCATCCCGGATAAAAGGGCAGTCTTCAATCTTGCCAAGACATATTTTGATACTCTTCTGGAATCCGGTGTGGAGATCTATCTGTATACACCCGGATTTGTACATGCCAAGGTATTTGTCTCCGACGATGTGAAGGCCGTGGTAGGCACGATCAATCTGGATTACAGAAGTCTGTATCATCACTTTGAGTGTGCCACCTATATGTATGACTGCAGCTGCATCCCGGAGATTGAAAAGGATTTCCTCGATACGATGGCAAAATGCAGCAAAGCGGAACTCCATGATTATTACAGGGGAAAGCTGACAGACAGGCTGACAGGCCGTATCGCAAGAGTGTTCGGACCGTTATTATAATCAGATGGGGCTGTCGCAATACTGAAATTTTTCAGTAGGGCGCAGCCCATTTTTCATGCCTTTTTTGTGAATAAAGCGGTGTGTTTAAGCCGAAAATGTGAACGGCTTCCGATTTTACGTACGAAAACAAGTGGCTGGCAATGCCGGCCACGGATATGTGATGAAAGTTTTTAAGATGTCAAAAATTCAGGCTTCTTTCAGACTGTACAGATGAACGTCCGTCCTGTCGGACTGGATCTTCGCGTGAAGCTTGTTGATGTTTCTGGCCATGGCAACGATGATGCTTTCTGCCGGAACGTTCTTCTTTCCGCGGCTCAGATATCTTCGGAATCCCATCCCGTCCTTCGTCTCGCTGAACGATTCCTCTGCCTGGATGCTGCGGTTCATCCGGAGCATCGTCCCTTCTTCCCCTGTGATCCTCTCAAGGCATTCCTGCCTCTTCTCCAGGAAAGTCTTTGAGACCTCGAGATGCTTGTTCCGTTCCTCCATCGGCGTCCTGCAGTTGTTCCCGTGGATGCAGGCTCCCTTATAAGGACATCCGCTGCAGTCGGCGCACCTGTATACGGAGATCTCACGGATATATCCCGTCTTTGTCTTCCGTTTCCTGGTCTCCTCCATGCTGAGGGTCCTTCCGTCCCTGCAGAGATAGGTATCGGTCTCCTTGTCGTAAGCCATGTTTTCCATACGGCTTATGTCGTTTCTGTACTTCCTCGTCCGGCTGATCTCGTAGTTTGTCGGTTTTATGAACGCTCTCTGACCGTTTTCCTCCGCGAAGACGTAGTTCTCCTCGCTCTCATAACCGGCATCGGCGACGATGTTCTTATACTTGAAAGAAAGGCTTTTCTCCATGCCCCTCACAAACGGGATGAGAGTGTTGGTATCCGTCGTCAGAGGGCTTATGGTGAGCCATACGATGTACTCGGAATCGACACCGTGCTGGAGGTTGTAGGCGGGCTTCAGCTGCCCATTCTTCATGTAGTCCTCCTTCATCCTCATGAAGGTGGCATCGGGATCCGTCTTTGAATAGCTGTTCCGTTCCCCGCATACATGGATCTTCTTTACGTATTCCTTCAGCTTCCCGATATACTCCTCAAGTGTCTCGATGTCCTTCTGCAGCAGGGTCTTTCTTTTTCCGGAACCATTCACGAAAACGATCCCCTCGCTCTCCCTGATCCGGTAAAGTTTCTTCCTTAACCGCTTCATGGTGTGAAGGGATACCTTCCCGTCACGGACCATGCTGAGGCCGTAGCTCTCCTCGCAGCTCTGCACCAGAGAGGCCGCCTTCTCCTGAAGTTTCCCGCAGCTTTTGAGCGCGGCTTTCTTCCACACGAAAGTATATTTATTGGCGCAGGACTCGATCTTCGTGCCGTCGATAAATATGTCATGGCCGGTGATGTGACCGTTCCTATAGAGCCATTCCGACATCTGTGCGAGGATGTTCTCCGAACAGCACGAGAAATGGAGCGTACGGAACCTGGCGATGGAAGCGTGGTCAGGAGCCGGAAGCCCTTCGAGAAGATACATGAAGTTGATATCGCGGGTACAGGCAGTCTCGATATCGCGGGAAGAATAGAGGCGGTTCATGGCCGCATAGATGGTTATCTTCAGCATCTGTCTGGGAGACACCGTATTTTTCCTTATGCGGTCATAGGTCGCATAAAGATCCGTCAGGTTCAGTTCCTCCACGAACTGACTTAAGAGTCTCACAGGGTCATCAGAAGCTATGACAGTTTCCGGATTCAGCGGAAGTTTCAGTTGATATCCGCTCTGGATAAAGGTATAATCCTTATTGTTAGGTTGTTTCATAGCAGTTACAATCATACCACATCAGCCGGGCTTTTCATAGCCTGGCTTTTGTGTTTCAGCCTTATTTTATTGGGATTTTCGGCGCTTCAGCCCGGGCATTGAAAAGACCCGCCCGAAATAAAAAAGCCCGCCCGAAAAAGGAGGCTCGGGCTTCAGTGCAGCTGAAGGCTTCCTTTAAGGGCGGGTGGGGTGCAGCGAAGCTAAATGGGTAATTTAAAGGGCCGCCGATTAGTGCGACAGCCCCCTTTTTTTGTTTTATCGGGAATCGAACCTTCGGTTCGTCTCGCCTCCGGCTCGGTCGGTGCCGAAGCGCTTTTTATACCTGTCGATGAAGTGACAGGGACTTACCGGTTCTCCTTCGCAAAGAACGCCGCCGTTTTTTTTAGGAAATCATTTTCCTTTTTGAGCTCCTCGACCTCAAGCTGAAGGCGGAGTTTGATGAGCTTTGTTTGAAGCTCGGGATCTACCTGTACCATGTGTGCC
>JAKSPD010000003.1 GCA_024405115.1 Lachnospiraceae bacterium | reverse complement strand
GTTGATAAACGATGTTGATTGTACTATAATCTGAGGATATTTACAAGAGAACATTTGTATTTTTGGAGGATTACAGCCAGGTGAAAAGCGAGCAGCTCACAAAAGAAGACGTCAGAAGAATTGAGGAAGAAATCGAATACAGGAAGATGGTCGTAAGGCCTCAGAGCCTTAAAGCCTTAAAAGAAGCACGTGCCATGGGCGACCTGTCCGAGAACTTCGAATATTATGCCGCAAAACGTGACAATAACCAGAACAACAGCCGAATCAGGTACCTCGAGAAGATGCTGCGCTTTGCCGAGATCATTGAAGACAGCTCCAGTGATGATGTTGTCGGAATTAATAATACCGTAGATGTTTATTTTGAGGACGATGACGAAACAGAGACCTACAGAATCGTCACGTCAATCCGCTCCGATTCAAGGAAAGGGCTTATTTCAAACCTTTCACCACTTGGAAAGGCGCTTCTTGGAAAAAAAGTCGGGGAACGAGTTGAAGTCACCATGGAAAATGGCGCGGCCTTTTTTGTGGTAATAAAAGAGCTCCGCAACACAGGCGAAGCTCCGACTGACAGGATTCAGCAGTACTAATCAATAATCCATGTATTCATTTGTTGTAGAGATGTCCGCATGACCCATGGTCTTCTGGACATCTTTTGCGTCCTTACCGTTTCTGAGGGCACGTGCCGCAAACGAATGCCTTAAAGTATGGGGTGTAAGTTCAGTCTCTATTCCGGCCTCATTACCGTATTTTTTAAGATTTTTCCAGAAACCCTGACGGCTCATTTCGCTTCCGTCAACATTAACAAAGAAAAATCCTTCGTCTGTGTGTTCACCGAGAAGGACTTTCCTTGAGCTTTCAACATATTCTTTCAGATACTTTAATATCCTCTTGTCAAAAGTGATGGTTCTGGTCCTTCCTCCGGGCACATTGAGTTTCCTGGTTTTCAGGTCAATGTCTCCCATTTTGATCCCGAGAAGTTCTGATACCCTGAGACCGGTGTCGCAGAGCAGTTCAAGCATGGCCTTGTCACGCCTGCCCTTTGCATTTTCCGATGATGGCTGTGAAAGAAGCTTCATTATCTCACTGTCAGAAAGAATCGTCGGCCTTTTTTTGATCACTTTCGGAGGTTTGAGACCTGTCGACGGATCAGTACCGGACCATCCCACCATAACTGCATAAGAATAAAAACCTTTTAACGAGGCTACATTCCTTGAAATTGTGGCAGGGCTCTTATCAAGATCAGTAAGGTCATAAATATATGAATCAAGGTCAGATGAAGACGCGTCAAATAAGCTTGCCAGATGGCACTCAGAAGAGAGCCAGTCAGCAAACTGGCGAAGGTCCCTTCCATATGAAAGGCAGGTGTTAACAGACTTTCCTGCTTCCATGGAAAGATATTCTACATACTCTTCAATCTTTTGGCTCATCTAGGATTCCTCATTAAGCGAGTTATGGAAACCATTATACGCATGACTAATATCTAAAGCAAGGGGAAATTTACTCATAAATTTGAAAGAAATTTCGTTATTTTGACTATGGACACAACATATGGAAATTCGTAATCAAAAAGTGCCCAAATATTGGACACTCTTAAACATTCTTTGTTAAAATTTCCGTAATTATTTCCACTGGTTCTTCCATTCGGCCTGTCTTTTTTTCTGTTTGATCCTGAATTTCAGATTGCTTATGATGTCCCCGCCCCCTCGCGACTTTCTAACCACAAAATAAAACACCACTACGGGAATAATAGCGGCCGCAACACTTATCTTTGTCTGCAGCCCGCCTGCAAAGAACTCAAAAATGTATATAGCAAGTTCAACCATTGCCACCCATTTTACCTTTATGGGAATTATAAAGAATAAAAGTACCTGCGCCTCTGCATACAGAACTGCAAAGGCCATAAATACAGAAAAATGTGTATACATCGGAATGAAGGGGTAATTCACGCCCGTGATCAGATAGTATATGATACTTCCGATTTCCCCGAACAGAAAACTCCCAAAGAAATAAATGTTAAATTCAGTACTTCCCATCGTACGTTCTACCGCACTTGCAAAATTATAATAAATGAAAATACTTAAGGCACCGAGAAGTATATTTGAAGTATTTGACGGCGGATAAAACACGGCGGTAAGTATCCTCCATACCTGGCCGTGAAGAACTTCCCTCGGATAAAAGGCAAGTGTCCTTGAATACAGTTCAATTCCCATGTCGGTCCTTAAAAGTAAGTAACCGATGGCAAATATCACCGTAATATATAAAGACAGATTGTTTACCGCTATTTTAGAAAGTTTTCTTTTAATTCTGTACCAGTCCATTTTCTTCTCCATATTCAGGTAACTGTCACGAATGACATGTGTTCGTTACAGATGAATATTACCATTGAAATAACAGTATTGTAAAGGTATAATCAACGCTGATGTTTATTTTATCATTATCCATCAAGGAGGAAACATGAGCTATATTAAATTTACCGAACTGGTTGAAAAGCATAAAGATGAGATCCTCGAGGTCGAGCGTTATGTATGGAAGCATCCCGAGTCAGGTTTCAGGGAGTGGAACACAACAAAATATCTTGCAGGTATTTTTGAGAAAGCCGGTTATGAGCTTACATATGCCGGTGACATTCCCGGATTCTATACAGATATAGATACAGGAAAACCCGGTCCAAAGATTCTCATCCTCGGAGAAATGGATGCACTCCTCTGCCCCAACCACCCGGAGCAGACAAACGGCTGTGCACACGCCTGCGGACATAACACTCAGTGCGCCGCTCTCGTAGGTATTGCACTTGCCTTAAAGGAACCTGGTGCACTCGAAGGGCTTTCAGGCTCAATCAGGCTGTGTGCCGTGCCCGCTGAAGAGCTTATTGAGATTGAGTACAGGGATTCCCTCCGTAAGGCAGGCACCATCCACTATTTAGGTGGCAAGGTTGAATACCTTTACAGAGGCTACTTTGACGGATGCGACATTGCATTCATGAATCACGCAAGCTGCAGACAGGGTGTATGGTTTGACCTTAATAACTCAAACGGATGCCTTGCAAAGACCATTACATATAAAGGTGTTGCCTCACATGCAGGCGGTTCACCTGATAAGGGTGTTAACGCCATGTACGCGGCAACCCAGGGCCTCAATGCTATAAATGCCCTTCGTGAGACTTTCCGTGATGAAGAGCATGTACGTGTTCATCCGATAATCACCGAAGGCGGTGCATCAGTTAACATCATCCCATCATCAGCAACACTTCAGTCCTATGTACGCGGTGCTACTCTTGAATCCATGGCAAAGAACAATGAAAAGGTAAACCGTGCCCTTGCATCAGGCGCACTTGCACTTGGAGCTACCGTTCTTACCGAAGACCGCCCCGGTTACTCTCCTCTTCTTAATGATGACGGCCTTGCAGACCTTCTCTGTGAAGTTGCAAAGGAAATCTTTGGCGACAACGTCACAAGGGAACTTCCCTGGGGCTGCGGTTCCACCGACATGGGAGACTTAAGCTGCGTAATGAGAGCTGTTCACGCCCACATTTCAGGATGTTCAGGTCATGGACACGGTGATGATTACATGGTAACTGACCCATACACAGCATGTGTAATGAGTTCAAAGGTATACATGATGGCTGTAAGGGCTCTCCTCGAGAATGATGCTGAAAAGGCAGTAAAGATCACAGAAGGTCCAGCCCTCAGATATGCTTCAAAGGAAGATTTCTTTAATGACATAAATAAGTTCATGGCAGACCGCGAGATGGTTAAGTATACCGAAGAAGGCGCAGTGATCAATTATAAATAATAATTCCAGATAAAAAACAGACTCTCTCCGGATCCGTGCGTGCAGGAATAAGATTTTTACGCACAATACAGTATCCGGAGAGAGTTTTTAATTCAGTTTATATATGGTTCAGTTTTCTTTGGTAATTTCAGTTTCTGCTTCTTCAGCTCCTGCTTTTTCAGCCCCAGCCTCTTCGGCTTCAACTTCCTTGCCTAACTCATAGGCATCCGTCTTAAGCGGAAGCTTTTTCTTTTCCAGCCCTTTTTCTATGAGTTTTCTAAGTCCTCTCATGATAAGTGCCCAGGTAGGTACCGCAAGAACCATTCCCGCAAAACCAAAAAGTCCGCCAAACAAAAGGATTGAAAACAGTATCCAGAAGCTTGAAAGTCCTGTGGAATCTCCCAAAATCTTGGGACCGATGACATTTCCGTCTATCTGCTGAAGTATCAGTATGAATATCACGAAGATAAGGCCCATCTTGGGACTGATGATAGTAATGATCAGTGCTGAAGGTATTGCACCGATAAAAGG
This sequence comes from Lachnospiraceae bacterium, assembly GCA_024405115.1. Taxonomy (GTDB): domain Bacteria; phylum Bacillota; class Clostridia; order Lachnospirales; family Lachnospiraceae; genus Avilachnospira. The sequence continues at coordinate 142,811 of JAKSPD010000003.1, read as the reverse complement.
TCCGAAGAACGGAATGATGTTTGTCACACCTACTATAACTGAAACCAGAAGGGTATACGGCATACCGATAATGCTCAGTACAATAAAGCATATCACTCCGATTATAAGTGAGTCCAGAAGCTTGCCTGTAATGAAACCGCCGAATACCTTGTTCATCTCTTTAAGCTCGTTGCATAGATACTTGGCACTTCTTGGTCTCATAACTGCGTAGATGATCTTCTTGCACTGTGGGAGAAGCTTTTCCTTTATGTTCAGAAGGTAGCACATTGCCACCAGTCCGATGATGAAGTTATAAAGCCATACTGCCACGTTCTTAAGGTAAGTGAGAAGCGATGTGGCAATTTTATCCACATTCGGAACAATGACGTTTTCAACGAAGTTCATCAGGTATTCCGTTATTGTTCCGTTTGCCCCAATAAAGTGCGCGAGGTCACGCTTTTCGCTTACAAACCGGTCGAACTCTTTTGTAAACCTGTCAAGATAGTCGGGTATCTGACGGTATAGACTTGCCAGCGAATCAATGAGCTGGGGAATGATCAGTGCAATCAGGCCGTATATTACAAAAGCAACTGCAAAAACACATATGACTGTTGATATGGCTTTTGAAATCCTGACACTGAGTTTTCTTTCTTCCAGCTTGTTTTTGATGAGATTATAGAGTGGCGAGCAGAGATAACAGAGTACCACTCCGATAAAAATAGGACTCAGTACCTGAAGGATCCGCTTTATCACTCCCCAAATCAAAGTGAACCTTAGGAAAACGAAGATCAGGGCGCAAATGGCAAAAGCCACCTGAAATACCATCAGGCCGATACATCTGTATTTATCTTTCTTTTTTTCCTCCATATACACTCTCCCAATCATTCAATAGCAACGATATAATCAGAAAGCCTTTTTAATGCTTTCCTCTGCAAATGCCTTCATATCATCTATGTCAACTACTGATTTATGAATGATTTCCTTTTCCCTTAATGACTTAAGCGGTTCAGGTGCTTCCTCACCGGTCTTCTCTGAAAGCTTTTCCATGTATGTGAAGCCGTCAGCGTCACTCAGATCATCAAAAATCGCATTATAAACGTCGGCTGCAAACTTGAAGGGACTTGCCGTTGAAAGGATAACGACCGTTCCGTCAATTTTTTCCGCGCACCTGTAGGCTACAGCCGTATGAGGATCAATAAGCCTGCCGTCTTTATTGTATGCTTCCTTTATTGCATCCTTAGAGTCTTCATTTGTAATAAATCCGCAGTCAAAAGTCTCCTGAAGGTTTTTGAGGACCTTTTCATTTACAGTAAATTTTCCGGTTGTGGAAAGCTCTTCCATCAGTTCCTTTACATAATCACAGTCACATCCGGAAGCATAATAAAGGAACCTTTCAAGGTTTGAGGATACCAGGATATCCATGCTCGGAGAAATCGTCTTTACGAATTCACGATTCTTGTCATATATTCCAGTACGGATAAAGTCAAAAAGTACATTGTTTTCGTTGCTGGCAACTAAAAGACGGTCAATGGGAAGACCGAGAAGCTTTGCGTAATAACCGGCCAGTACGTCTCCAAAATTTCCTGTGGGAACACAGAAGGATATTTTGTCGCCTTCTTTAATAACTCCCTTTTTTAGGAGCTGCCTGTAGCTTTCGTAGTAATAAACGACCTGCGGTACAAGCCTTCCAACATTGATGGAATTGGCACTTGATAGCTCAACGCCGTACTCTTTCATTGATTCGTCAGAAAACTCCCTGAAGATCTTTTTAACACCGGTCTGGCAGTCGTCAAAATTTCCGTTTACTGCTGCCACGAAAACATTATTGCCTTCCTGAGTAGCCATCTGAAGACGCTGGATGTCGCTTACTTTCCCATGAGGATAAAACACGGTGATTCCGATATTCTCTGCATTGGCAAATCCGGCCAGTGCTGCCTTTCCGGTATCTCCGCTTGTTGCAGTAAGGATCATTATCTTTTTATCAGTTCCTGAAAGTGCCTTTGACATGAACTGTGGAAGCATGCAGAGCGCCATATCCTTAAATGCTGATGTGGGGCCGTGGTAAAGTTCCAGAAGATACTTGTCTCCGATTTCTGTAACCGGTGTCAGTTCTTGTGTTTCAAACTTACCTACATATGCATTTCCAATGCATGATTTAAGCTCCTCATCCGTATAATCGGGAATAAGGACCCTGAACACTCTGTAGGCAATCTCCTCATATGTGGAGTCAGCAAGTCCGTTTATGTCCACATGGGCATTTAAAATGTCATCACTTACAAAAAGGCCGCCGTCGCTGCAGATTCCTTTTAAAATCGCCTGCTTTGAAGTGAATCTATCGTTTTTGCTTCTTGTGCTGTGGTAGTACATCATTACTTTACACTCCTTACAAAATTACCATAAATAGCCTTTATAGCCTTTTCAAAGTCTTCTGTAGCCACTCCGACAAGTATATTGATTTCATCAAATGCCTGAATGATAAGCTTAACGTTAACGTGTTCCTCTCCGAGAGCCGTAAACAGCCTTCCTGAAGTACCAACACGCGTAGCCATGTTTCTGCCTACGCAGGCAACGATTGAAATGTTGTTGACATACTTGATGTCATCGGGATTAACTGCCTCCCTGAGATCAGCAATTATGTCATAAATCCGGCTGGCCACATCTTTTTCCTTTACTACCATTGATGCTGAATCGATTCCGGTAGGCATATGCTCAACTGAAACACCATACTTGGCAAATACATCGATGCACTTTGAAAGGAAGGACACGTCTTCAACCATGTGCTGCTTATATAAAGTGAATGCCGCAAATCCCTTTCTTCCGGCAATACCGGTAATCCTGTGGTCCTTTTCTGAAGGCTCAATATGATCAAGAATGATCGTACCGGGATCTTCAGGCTTATTAGTGTTAAGCACGTTAATGGGGATATTTGCCTCTTTTACGGGGAATACCGCATCCTCATGAAGTACGCTTGCACCCATGTATGAAAGTTCCCTGAGCTCTGCATATGTGATTCTGTCAATGTGGCAGGGATTTTCGATGATCCTCGGGTCAGCCATCATGAAACCGGAAACATCTGTCCAGTTCTCATACATGTCAGCATGAAGGCACTTTGCAAGAATCGAGCCTGTGATGTCCGATCCGCCCCTTGACAAAACTTTTATCGTACCATCAGGAAGACTTCCATAGAAACCCGGAAGAACGAAACGGTCGTTTTTCAGAAGTTCCACATTAAGCGCATTGCCTGTTGCCTCAAAATCAACGCTGCCGTCATAATTGAACCTTATCACGTCCTTTGCATCCACAAAGGGGAATCCAAGGTAATCCGCCATCATCTTTGAAGTAAAGTACTCACCGCGGCTTACAAGTTCATCAGTGGAAATACCCGGCAGCTTATCCTCAAGCTCGTTAAGCTCATCTTCTATTTCAACTGAAAGGCCAAGTTCTTTCTTTATGCGGAGGAATCTTTCCTTTATCATTCCAAAAATGCCGTGGTAATCAACATGGTAGTCAACATGAGCCCTGCACAGATACAGAAGGTCAGTAATCTTGTTCTTATCCTCACCGGCTTTTCCTGCAGCTGAAATTACCACAAAACGTCTGGATTCGTCTGCGCTGATTATGTTTTTAACTTTCTGAAACTGAATGGCATTTGCCACAGAGCTTCCGCCGAATTTTGTTATCTTAATCATAATGCCACCTTTTAATTTAAGAAGTCCGGCTCAAATGCAAAGAAAGTGTCACCTGCTTCCTTTAAAAGCTCGCTTAAAGTCCCTCTCTTTGTATTTCCGTTAAAATAACCTGTTCCTGTAAGTATTGACTCATCATATGTGAGCTGGTTCAGAAAATACGGCCGCGAATAGATATCGCTTCCCATAAACAGAACATCCCTTACGACTGCATCAGCTGTCGGGTATCCGCCGGCACCCTGGCCATAAAGCTTCACATCACCGGCATTGCTGCATTTAAGTGTGAAGATGTTAAAGTTCTTCGGCACATTTGCTTCAAGGGAAGTTAACGGAAGCACCACGGGTACCACGCCCAATGCATACCTTTCACCCTTTCTTAACGAGAGACCGAGAAGCTTGACCATCCTGTTCTTTTTTTTAAAGGATTCAATAATATCTTTTGTAATCTTTTCAATTCCGCACACCGGGAAATCGGTTGTTACAAATCCCCTGTAAGCCGTTGCTGAAAGTATTGCTATCTTATTCTTTACATCGAATCCGCCGATGTCAGCCGTCGGATCTGCTTCGGCATAACCCAGTTTCTGAGCTTCCCTAAGGGTTTCGTCAAAGTCTGACCCGTTTTTTTCCATCGAATCAAGAATAAAATTAGTTGTTCCGTTCATGATTCCATAGCAGGCCGTAATTTCATTTGTTTCTGAAAGTCTTACTGCCTCCGTGATGTCCGGAATCGTTCCTCCGCATGATGCCTCATATTTTATGCAGACATGATTTTCAGCTGCCAGTGTCAGGATTTCTTCAAAACCATAGCTTAAAGCCGCCTTATTTGAAGTGACTACATTTTTTCCTGCAAGAATTGCTTTTTTTATAAATTCATATGACGGATGAATTGCAGGAAGTGCATCAACAACTACAGATATCTCTTCATCATTCAAAATGATATCTAAATCCGACACCATTCTTTCCTGTACGCACTTCTCCGGAAGCTCCAATATATACTTAAGTTCAGTATCCTTCCTTTCATCGAGAATTGAAGCAACACTTCGTCCGACAATCCCATAACCCATTAAACCTATTTTCATAAAATTATTCCCCGGGTTCCTCTTTAATCTCAACACCAAGTTTCGATGCAATGTCCTTTGCCTTAGCGACAGTTTCAGGACTCAGCCTGTTACCTGTTATCCTGTCGATTGCATCTGGAATGAGATCAATTATCTTAGTTATTGCATCCTGATTTTTAATGTTAATCAGCCTTATCCTGTCTCCCTGAAGAACAAGAACGGCTACAGGGCTCATTTTTGTCGTCATGGCGCCGGCACCGCTCTTTTCAGGATTCTTTCCAAAGGCACCGCTTGCCATTCCTGCTGAAACTTCATTTATCGGAATTAACGTGGCCTCTCCGATTGTGACAGGTTCTCCCATGACCGTCTTTGACTGTACAAGGCCTTCAATTCCGTCAAACATTGCCTCAATCGTAAGTCCCAGTCCGTCCTTAGAAAGTCTGTAATCCGCTGTAATCTCATCAGTTATTTTTTTCATGTGAAAATCTCCTTGAGTTCTTTAAAGAGCAGTTTAGCTGATTTATTAAAATATATAAGTGCCGCCTCGAAAAGGACCCTGCATAAATAAATCCTGCCTTTTACAGAAATTTCCCCGCTCAGCACTTTATCACAAAAATCAGGTGTTACATTTACAATTCTCCCATACAGCGGATAAAAGAAAGCTAAAACCTCCATTATCTCCCCGGTGCTGTATGGGTCGCCTGTGCCGAAAGTAATATAACCTTTTCCCTTCCTGGGTAAAACTGATCTTAGAATCTTAAAGACTCCGTTTAGGACTTTTCTTACAGATTTTTTTGCTGATTCCTCATCAAAAAGTTCATAAGCACGACGAATCTTTTGAAAGATATCTGTCTTTTTACGTTCCTTAAATTCTACTGTTTTACCCTTATGTGTATCTTCTGATTCTTCTGCTTTTATAAAGGCCGTTTCCGGCTTTTTCTCAACTCTGTCGGCAACTGACGTTTCCGACTCCTTTTCTGCATTTATAAAAACACTGTCATCATAAGGCGTATTAGCGATTTCAATGTCCTTTGTCTCATCTTTTTCTTCAGTATCCGCATTAAAAAAATCCTTAATCTTAAAACACAGGATACTAAGCTTTCCCGTTATTTTTCCTTCAGGTCCGGCATGTACTTTTAAGCTCACAAAATGCAAAAGCCAGTTGACACAGGCTTTTCCTGCCGGCTTTTCCTCCCTGTACTCCCCTTCGACACTGTATCGGAACGGAACGAACAGTATAATAAGCAAAAGCCCGAGAATGCATAGCAGAAGCACTCCCAGAAATTTCAGTATATAAAGGAATACCAATTACATACCGCCTTCCAGCATTACATTTTTGTTCTTGATAATGTAATCAATAAGTGAGATCAGTGTAAGTGCAGTGGCAATTATTATCAGTACCCAGATAACAGCCGCTCCAAGCCTGACGGGAAGTGTGGGAAGGATGAGCACTATGCAGAGAAGCATCTGTGAGCATGTCTTAAGCTTTCCCCATTTGCTTGCAGCTATAACTGTACCTTTGTCAGCCGCGACCTGTCTGATACCGCCGATGATGAATTCCCTCGCGATGATGATAAGCACTACCCATACCGGGAGTGAACCCTCTACGGAAAGGAGAATGAGTGCAGAACAAACCAGGAGCTTATCTGCAAGCGGATCCATGAATTTTCCAAAGTTGGAGATCAGGCCTTTTTTTCTTGCGATGTTGCCGTCGAGGAAATCAGTAAAAGAGGCTACTCCAAAAATAATCACGGAAATCCATCTTCTGACTACGAAATCATGTCCTGCCGCAGCCCTTAAAGCTTCCACCTGGCCCCCCTTTACGGAAAGACACATAAAAAGGACAAATAGTGGTATGAGGAGGACCCTTGCCATTGTAAGCCGGTTCGGAACATTCATGTTTTTTATGTATTTCATTTTACAATTTCTCCTAAAAGATCATACTCATTAGACCCTGTCACAAGTACATTTACCATGTCGCCTGTCATGTACTCATGACGCCCGCCGTCAAAATATATGTATCCGTCCACGTCTGGTGCATCGAGATAGGTACGCCCCACGTAGACATTACCTTCTTCCTCTGTAAGCCTTCCCTCGACAATCGTTCTCATAACATGTCCGATTCTTGCTTCAGCTTTTTCGAAGGCCATTTCCTGCTGAAGTTCCATCACTTCATCTCTTCTTCTGGTTTTGGTTTCCTCCTCAACCTGATCACTAAATGAAGCGGCGGGAGTTCCGTCTTCCCTTGAATATGCGAAACACCCGAGTCTGTCAATATCCATTTCCTCAATAAACTGCAAAAGATCCTGATGATCATCCTCTGTTTCCCCCGGGAACCCCGAAATCATTGTGGTCCTGATACACGCGTCAGGAATTTCATTACGGATAAAGCTTATCCTTTCCCTTATCTCACTTCCTGTCGTACGACGTCCCATTCTTTTCAGGACTGAATCCGATGAATGCTGTATGGGCATATCAAAATAATGGCATATCTTGGCAGAATCTTTAATGGTTTCAATCAGTTCATCTGTTATCTCCTCCGGATACATGTACATGCAGCGTATCCATTCGATGCCATCAATTGCGGAAAGCTTTCCAAGAAGTTCAGGAAGCATCTTTTTCCCGTAAATGTCTTTACCGTATACAGTGGTTTCCTGGGCAACCAGGATGAGCTCCTTTACTCCTTTTTCCGCAAGGCTTTCAGCTTCGGAAATCAGGTCCTCCATGGGTACTGAACGGTATTCCCCACGAAGATAAGGAATAATACAGTAAGTACACCTTTTATCACAGCCTTCGGCTATTTTTAAGTACGCGTAATGACCGCCTGTTGTTACAACGCGGTCTTTAACATGTTCCCTGAAAAGATAATCCTGAAGTTCCGAATTTCCTATGACCCTGTCGACCTCGGGAATCTCTTTCTGTATTTCATCCCTGAAGCGTTCAGCCAGGCAGCCGGTAATGATCAGTTCACCCCTTTTTCTTTCAGCCATTTCAAGGATGGTATTTACGGATTCCTCCTGTGCATCAAGAATGAAAGCACAGGTATTTATAAGAATTATGTCTGCTTCCTCAGGAACATCCGTAAACTCATACCCGTCCTTTACGGCAAGGGCAAGCATCTTTTCAGAATCACAAAGATTTTTATCACATCCAAGTGAAACAAGATGAATCTTTTTAGTTGCCATCGCCAAGGATCTTAACCTTATCCGTGTAAAGCTCGTTTACTGCTATTGACAGTGCCTTTGCATCAGGTGCATCGATAAGCTCGGGCTCTTCGGTGATTATCTGTCTTGCCCTTTTTGCAGCTGCCAGCACGATAGAGTATCTGCTCTGTACAACGGGCTTTTCACCTTCCTTGACATCCTTGTTTGCGTTTGCGATAAGATCCATATATGTGGGTCTGAGCATTGCCATAATTATTACCTTCCTTTTCTTCAGATCCCGTTAATGAGATCTGTCATTTCTTTTTTGAATGTTTCTACATAAGATACCTGATTTGCAGTTCTCATGTGCTGGTCGCGGATAAGCGAATCCATGTGTTTCACTGTAAGATCAAGGTCATCATTGATTATCATGAAGTCATAATCCTTCACGGACTCTGTTTCTTCAATTGCCCGCTGAAGCCTCTGCTTTACTACTTCCGCCGTCTCTGTTCCGCGGCCTGTAAGCCTGTTCTTTAATTCAAAGGCATCAGGTGCGGTTACAAATACTGTTACAGCTTCAGGATAAGCCTTCTTTACCTGGGCCGCCCCGTTCACGTCGATTTCAAGGATCACGTCGTGTCCATCTTCCATCTGCCGGAGAACATATTCTTTTGGAGTCCCGTAACAATTGCCTACGTAACAGTTATACTCAAGGAGTTTTCCGTTACTGATCATTTCCTCAAACTCATTTTTTGTTATGAAGAAATAATCTACCCCGTTCTGTTCCCCTTCACGGGGATTTCTGGTGGTAGCTGAAACAGAATACGCATATCCGTAATCACTGATCAGCTTCTTTGTTATACGGCTCTTTCCGGCTCCCGAAAAACCTGATATGACGACAAGGAGTCCTTTTCCCTTTACATATCCCGTATGCTCACTCAATGTTCTGTACCTGCTCCCTGATTTTTTCAATGTCTGTCTTCAGCGCAATTGCCGTATCAGCTATACTTAACGAATTGGCCTTTGACAGCGTTGTGTTTGCCTCCCTGTTCATCTCCTGGGCAATAAAGTCAAGTTCTCTTCCACAGGCTCCGCCGTTAATAAGCTTAGATTTCATGGTCGCGATATGGCTCTTAAGCCTTACCATCTCTTCATCCGTGCAGACCTTATCGGAATATATGGCTACTTCAGTCACTATTCTGCCCTCATCTGCAGATATCGCAGAATCATCCAGAGTCTCACGTATTCTCTGATAAAGCCGTTCGCGGTAACTGTCTGCAACTGAAGGACTTAGGCTTTCAATCCTTGCCACATAGCCTTCCATGTCATTAAGCTTTGAAAGAAGGTCTTCACGCAGATTACTTCCTTCGACACTTCTTGAGGCCTTGAACTTCATAATGGCTTCCACCATGACAGGCTCAAGTATTTCCCAAAGACGCTCTTCATCATCAGAGGTCTCTTCCATTATGAGAACCTCCGGGAATCTTCCGAGGACTGATGATGAGATGTCGTTCCTGATACCGAAATCCTCTGACATCTGCTTAAAATAATCCATGTACTCAGCAGCAATATCCTTATTATAAACAAGCTTTTTTCCTGCCTCTGAATAATCATCGAACGTTATGTAAAGATCGGTTTTTCCTCTTTCTATATACTGCTTAATAAGCTGTCTGATGGCAGCTTCATGGCAGTTGAACTTATGCGGCATCTTGATTGAAATGTCAAGGTACCTGTGGTTGACAGATTTGAACTCTACCTGGATGCGGTATTCATCCGTAATCTTCTCGGCTCTGCCAAAGCCTGTCATACTGTAAATATCTTTCATTTTCGCCTCCGGAATATCAGAAGATATTTAGTTTATAATATCATATATCAGATTTTGGTTCAATCAAAATGGAATAATTTGTATGATAAATTACAAAGCCCTTCATTGCTCCAGGTACTTTTTTAAGTTCCCTTCGCTTCACATAATCCACTTCAACATAAGAAGTCCCGTTCTCTCCGCCTGCCTTTGAATAGTAAGCTGCCAGTGCAGCAGCCTCAAGAACCGTTTTATCCGGGATGTCTTCCTTTCCTGTTTTAACGATGACATGAGAACCCGGTATCTTTTTGGCATGGAACCACCAGTCATCAGGAGAAGCAACCTTAAAGGAAAGATCCTCGTTCTGTGCATTATTCCTTCCTACATAGATGTCAAAACCGTCAGAAGATACAAAATGAAGCGGGTCAGATTTCTTTTCTTCCTTTCTTATCTTCCCTTTTTCCTGTCTGAGTCCTGAAGACGCCTTTACATATCCGGCCTCCGCCATTTCCCGTCTTATCTCTCGGAGGTCCGCTTCGTTTTCAGAAAGCAAAAGTGCATTTTTAATTGAGTCAAGGTGATAGAGCATATTCCGGTTTTCGGTAATCTGCTGCCTGAGTGCCTCGGAACTCCTTTTAAGCTTCTGATATTTATCGAAATACCTTTTTGCATTATCCGAAGCGCTTTTTGTCGGATCGAGGGGAATCCTGATTTCACGGTTCTCATCATAGTAGTTTTCGCAGATGAGTTCCTTTTCTCCTCCCGAAAGACCATATCCGTATACGTTCAGCAACTCTCCATATACCTTGTAAATGTCACGTTTTTCCGCTTCCATGTACTGCTTTTCCTGAAGATCAAGCTTTTTTGAAGTTCTTTCAGTAAGATTTTTAAGGAGCAGCCTGATATCCTCGGATTTTGCACGCATCCTGTTCTGAAGCTCCCGTTTTTCGTAGTACTTCTTTACTACGGCAGTCATTGACTCTTCATAAACAGCAGTATACGTTCCACCCGTAAGTGAGGAAAGTTCCACCGCCGAAAACTCCATAGCCCTGTCTCCGTCATATATGATGTTCGGAGAAAACCTCTGTGCATCAACACCGGAAAGAAGTTTATTTCTTTCAGTTTCCAGCCTTCCCCTTTCTTCCACAGAAAGCTCCTCATATGGGATCCGGCTGTCAATGCCGGCCCTGTAGGCAATTTCCTCATCCATCACTTTCCCGAATCCCTGATGCTTTGTCTCAGGAAGGAAATATGTACGTCCGGGAAGGACCTCACGAAGCGACGACTGAAGCGCGGTGACGTGTTTGATACTGTCAATTATGCTCATGTCGGGTCTTGCAAGAATGATGTTAGAATGCTTTCCCATCAGTTCTACAATCAGCAGTTTTTCCCCACGGTCTCCCATCTCGTCAAGATGCTCTATGTGGAAAATGATCACCCTTTCAAGATTCTTTCCCTGTTCTATGTTTAAAATACGGCCTCCGCCGATATGCTTTCTTAAAGACATGCAGAATGCAGGGGCATTCACCGGAGATAGAACATTTTCTTCACGGAAGCATACAAAGGGTACGGATGCATTTGCCGATATGGCAAGCCTGACCTGTTCCCTATTTACCTTAATACCTAAAAGAAGCTCATCCTTTTCAGGCTGAGCCACTTTTACTATACTGCCACCAGGCAGCTTTTTATTTAATTCACTGACCGTGGCAGCAACCACGATTCCGTCATATGCCATTATTCCTCTTCCCAGTTTGTATAATACTGCTGGACATCGTCATCATCATCAAGAAGATCAAGAGTCCTTCTTAATCCCTTAACTGCCTGTTCATCAGTAACAGAAACCGTATTCTGCGGTATCATTGCAACTTCGGCAGAGGCTATTGCCACACCGGCTTTGTCAAGTGCCTCATGAACGGCATCAAGATCATCAGGGTCAGTGATGATTTCGAATGAATCTTCCTCTTCCTTGATATCCTCTGCACCTGCATCCAGAACCACCATCATAAGCTCATCGCCATCCATGTCGCATTCTTCCTTATCGATGATGATCTGTCCCTTACGGTCAAACATGAATGATACTGAATTCTGTGCTCCGATTGAACCCTGTCCCTTTGTGAAAGCCGATTTAACGTTTGCAGCTGTCCTGTTCTTGTTATCAGTAAGTGCATCAACAATGATTGCCACTCCTCCGGGGCCATATCCTTCATAACGGAGCTGCTGGTAATCTACTCCCTCGCCGCCACCGGCTGCCTTCTTAATTCCACGTTCAATGGTATCATTGGGCATGTTGTTCTGCTTTGCCTTCTGGATGGCAAACTTAAGTTTAAAGTTATTGTTAGGGTCAGGACCGCCCTCTTTAACTGCGATGGCAATTTCCCTTCCGATTATCGTATAAATTTTTCCCTTTGCTGCGTCGTTTTTTTCCTTCTTAATACGAATATTAGCAAACTTTGAATGGCCTGACATAACTGACTCCTTAGTATAAATTTTTAACTAAATGATTTTATCATCAAATTTCTCAAATATCAAGTATGAGCTGGGTAAAAAGCTTGCTGCCTGTTAACAGCGCATCCTCATCTATTACAAGATCGCTGTTGTGAGGAACTCCGGTACATCCTTTTTCCGGATTTCCCGTTCCTATCCTTGAAAAACATCCCGGGCGTTCACGAAGGAAACAAGAAAAATCTTCTGAACCCATCTGTTTTGAAAGTTCATGGATTTTTTTCTCAGGCACTGTCTTTTTTGCTGCAGAAATGAGTCTGTCCGTACAGTTGCAGTCATTTATTACCACAAAGGCTGAGACATCTTCAATGAAGCTGAACGTTCCGCCCATTTCCAATGCCGCGTTTTCACATATGCTCAGTATGCGTGTCCTTATAAAACCATCAAGCTTTTCATCAAATGTCCTTACGGACACTGCCATATGAGCATGCTCGGCAATTATGTTGTGTGCGGTTCCTGCATTCAGCTGTCCGACAGATATTATATGATTTGCAAAAGGATCTATTTCCCTTGAATTCATGAAATAGATGTCATTAACTGCCTTGACAGCCATCATCAGTGCGTCCCTTCCCTCCTGAGGAAGAGTTGCGTGCGATGCGCGTCCCCGGAATTCTATTTCATAAGAGTGACACTGGGCCATATAAGGCCCCTTGATCCAGCCTATCTCTCCTGTTTTCAGCTGTTGCTGTATGTGCTGCCCGAAAATGAAGTCAACATCATTAAGCACTCCGTTTTCGCACATGACCATGGCTCCGCTTTCAGGTCCTTCCTCATTCGGTTGAAAAATAAGCTTTACCCTGCAGTTGATGACTCCTTTTTCCTCGGCCCTTTTAAGCGCTGCCGCAGCACCAAGCAGCATGGCTGTATGGGCGTCATGCCCGCATGCATGCATCTTTCCGGGATGTTCTGACGAAAATGGAAGGCCCGTATTCTCACTTATAGGGAGTGCATCCATGTCCGCGCGGAGGGCAATTGTCATCACATGATTTTCTTTTCCAACAGCCGGGGCATTCTCCGGATTCACGTTACCATAATTAATGTACCCTACGACGCTTGATGGAGCATACTTAAGTGAATACGGTATGGCAAGTGACTCAAGCTCGTCAGTCACGATTGCGGTTGTCTCCGGCAGGTCCATATTCACTTCAGGTACCATGTGAAGCGCACGCCTGATTTTTATAATGTGTTCCTCATCTTCCCTTTGAAAGAAATCTTCAGCCTTAAACATATCTACCCCTTATGAATGCATTGTATAACATAGTCTCATGATATAGTCAGATATATGAACGTTTTCAACAGTGATACGTTTTGGAACATTCAGGTCGGTATGCGCAAAGTTAAGAATTCCCTTTACATATGTTTCCTTTATCATGTCGGCAACAATTCTTGCACCTTCCTTTGGTATTGTGAGTGCTACTATTTCTATCTGGTTACTGTTAATAAAATCAACAAGATCCTCCATGGGATAGACAGGCTTTCCTGCTATTTCGGTTCCGATTTTTTCAGGGTCCTTGTCAAAAAAAGCAACAATGTCAAATCCCCTGTTAACAAAATTCTGGTAACCTCCAAGTGCGTGGCCAAGGTTTCCGGCGCCCACTACAACGATTTTGTGTACCCGGTCAATGTGAAGGATTTTTCCTATTTCATCATACAGGTTCTTTACGTTATATCCGTAACCCTGCTGGCCGAAACCTCCAAAATTGTTTAGATCCTGTCTTATCTGGGAAGCCGTTACTCCCATTAAATGAGCTAGATTTGAGCTTGAAATATGTTCAACCCCCTGGTCGATAAGCTCACCCAGATACCTGTAATATCTTGGAAGTCTTTTTATTATTGCACGTGAAATACCTTTATCTGAGTAATTGTTCATGGCTTATTTCTCCTGTTGTTAAGTTTTATGCATTGTTTTTTTCTTGTTTATATACTTTGATTTTAACACATTTTAATTCTTCGTCAATTTACAAAATATAAATAACGCATTTTTTGCAAATAAAAAACCCGCCTAAAAAGGCGGGCAAAAAAAACTTAAAAATTAATACATTCCGGGAGCTCCACCTGCCGGCATCGGAGGCTCGGGTTCCTTGATCTTTGCAACAACAGACTCAGTTGTAAGAAGTGTTGAAGCAACAGATACTGCATTTTCAAGAGCTGAACGTGTAACCTTGGCGGGATCGATGATGCCGGCCTTGATCATGTCAACATAAGTCTCATTGTAAGCATCAAATCCAACTCCCTGATCAGCTTCCTTAACCTTTGAAACGATAACTGATCCATCAAGTCCTGCATTCTCTGCAATCCTGTAAAGAGGAGCATCAAGAGCCTTAAGAACGATCTTTGCACCTGTCTTCTCATCACCTTCAAGAGTCCTGATGAGCTCGGCAACCTTATCTGTAGCATGGATGTAAGCTGTTCCGCCGCCTGCTACGATACCTTCTTCAACAGCAGCCCTCGTTGCGTTAAGGGCATCTTCCATACGAAGCTTTGCTTCCTTCATTTCGGTTTCTGTTGCAGCACCGACTCTGATGACAGCTACGCCACCTGCAAGCTTTGCAAGTCTTTCCTGAAGCTTTTCCTTATCGTAATCTGATGTTGACTCAGCAATCTGAGCCTTGATCTGGTTAACTCTGTCAGCAATTGCCTTCTTGTCGCCCATTCCGTCAACGATAACGGTGGTGTCCTTTGTGCTCTTTGCGCTCTTTGCGCGGCCAAGCATCTGAACATTAGCATCCTTAAGTTCAATTCCAACTTCCTCGGAAATGACAGTAGCACCTGTAAGGATTGCGATATCCTTAAGCATTTCTTTTCTTCTGTCACCAAATCCGGGAGCCTTAACAGCAACAACCTTGAAGGTTCCGCGAAGTGAGTTGACGATAAGAGTTGTAAGAGCCTCGCCTTCAACATCCTCAGCGATGATGAGAAGCTTAGCGCCGCTCTTAACGATGGTCTCAAGAAGAGGAAGGATTTCCTGAATGTTAGAGATCTTCTTGTCAGTTACAAGGATGAAGGGATCATCAAGTGTAGCTTCCATCTTCTCAAGGTCTGTGCACATATATGCGCTTAAGTATCCACGGTCGAACTGCATTCCTTCTACAAGGTCAAGCTCAGTCTTCATGGTCTTTGACTCTTCGATGGTGATAACGCCGTCCTTTGAAACCTTTTCCATGGCATCAGCTACCATCTCGCCTACTGAATCATCAGAAGCAGAAATAGCCGCTACTCTGGCGATCTGAGCTCTTCCGTCAACTGCCTGTGCTTCAGCCTCGATGCTTGCAATAGCCTCATCAAGAGCTTTCTTCATACCCTTTCTCATAATGATGGGGTTAGCACCTGCTGCAAGGTTCTTCATTCCTTCATTAATCATTGTCTGTGCAAGAACGGTTGCTGTTGTTGTTCCGTCACCTGCTACGTCATTGGTCTTTGTAGCAACTTCCCTGACAAGCTGAGCGCCCATGTTCTCGAATGCATCCTCAAGCTCGATTTCCTTGGCAATGGTAACACCGTCGTTAGTGATGAGGGGTGTGCCGAACTGCTTGTCAAGAACTACGTTTCTACCCTTAGGTCCAAGGGTAACTCTTACTGTATCAGCAAGCTTGTTAACGCCTGCTTCAAGGGCCTTTCTGGCCTCTACTCCATACTTGATTTCCTTTGCCATGATTACAAATGCTCCTTTATATTATTCGATGATTGCAAGAATGTCGCTCTGCTTTACGATAAGGAATTTTTCCTTCTCGAGCTCCACTTCTGTTCCTGCGTACTTTGAATAGACAACCTTATCGCCGGCCTTTACCTGCATCTTAACTTCCTTGCCGTCAACGATTCCGCCGGGGCCTGCTGCAATAACTTCACCCTGTGCGGGTTTTTCCTTATCGCCGCCTGTAAGAACGATGCCTGATGCTGTCTTCTCTTCAGCAACGAGCTTCTTGAGAACAACCTTGTCATCCAATGGTACTAACTTCATATTGAAAAGCCTCCTTATGCTCATTTTATAATGTGAAGTGTAAGGTTCTTTCGATCCTCCTGCATATTTATATCACACGATGTTAGCACTGTCAAGATTTGAGTGCTAATTTTATTAATTATTTATCGGTCATCAGAAACGTATTTAAGTTTTAAGGCTTAATCCGCATTTTTACATAAAAAAGTTCCCGACCGCAGAAAGCCATCTGATCAGGAACTTTTATCTTAAAGGCTTACTTTTATTCAATCACACAGGTCCAGCCGAAAGTATCTTCCTTTCTGCCCCACTGGATTCCGGTCAGTTCATCGTAAATACGCTGTGTGACCTCACCGATTTCATTATTGTTTATTTCGTATTTAACTCCCTTATACTCAAGAAGGCCTATGGGTCCGACTACCGCTGCCGTGCCTACACACCAGGCTTCCTTAAGACTTCCGTCAGCTGCTGCCTGGATAAGTTCATCAATGGGGAGGAGCCTTTCCTCAACATCCATGCCCCATGACTTGCAAAGGGCAATTGCGCTTCTTCTTGTGACTCCGGGAAGTATTGAACCGGTAAGCATCGGGGTAACAATCTTATCACCGATACGGAACATTACATTCATTCCGCCGCCTTCTTCCACATACCTACGCTCCACTCCGTCAAGCCATAAAACCTGTGAATAACCTTTTTCATTTGCACGGTCTCCCGCACGATTTGCCGCCGCATAGTTTCCACCGCACTTTGCCTCACCTGTTCCGCCACGTACCGCACGAACATCTTCTGTTTCAACCATGATGGGCACAGGCTTCAGTCCTGTTGAAAAATAAGCCTGTGAAGGAGAACATATGATCACATACATTGCCTTATGAACACCGTGCAGCGAAAGATTAGGATCCGTTGAAAAAAGGAACGGACGGATGTAAAGAGATGCGCCGTCTGAAGAAGGAACCCATGACTCGTCCACTTCAACCATCTTCTTTATGGCGGCAAGGGCATCTTCAGGGTCAAGCTTTGGAAGTCCGAGACGGGCGCAGGAATTGTTGAGACGTTCCACATTGTCCCACGGACGGAATAGCTGGACCTTTCCATCCGGACGACGGTAAGCCTTCAATCCCTCAAAAACCTCTGTTCCGTAATGAAGGACACTTGCAGCCGGGTCAAATGAAAGCGGTCCATAAGGAACTATCCTCGCATCATGCCAGCCTTTTTCATCACTGTAATCCATGATAAACATATGATCCGTAAACACGGATCCGAACCCCAGTTTGTCAGCCGGCGGCATTATTTTGGGGGATGTCGTCTTAGTGATTTTAATTTCCATATAAATTTCCTCCTGTATACTCAAACATCTGAATGATAGTTCCTGTTTCTTTTATAGGACATTATAGTTTTATCTTATGACTTTGACAACAGAAACATCTTTCCTGTCTAATGGCAGATTTGCTTTGCCATTATAAAAAAACTATAGTAAAATATCCCTTCGGAGGAAAATTAAATGGGAGTAGTTAGCATATTTACAGATGGGGCCGCAAAAGGAAATCCTGACGGCCCGGGAGGTTACGGTGTTGTTCTGCAGTATACGGACAACAACGGTATCCTTCATGAAAAAGAACTGTCTCAGGGATATAAGCGCACGACCAATAACCGTATGGAGCTGATGGCAGCAATAGCCGGGCTGGAGGCTCTTAACCGTCCCTGCCTTATTGACCTGTACAGTGATTCAAAATATCTCGTTGATGCCTTTAATGAAAAATGGATCGAGAACTGGGTCAAAAACGACTGGAAGCGTGGAAAGTCGGGTCCTGTAAGGAATGTCGACCTCTGGCAGAGGCTTTTAAAGGCGCTGGAGCCTCATAAGGTCAACTTCATCTGGGTTAAAGGACACGACGGTCATCCTGAAAATGAGCGCTGTGATAAGCTTGCCTGCAAGGCAGCACTTTCACACACACTTATTGACGATACAGGATTAGAAATATAAGAAGGTTAACATGGGTTACATTGAGGAAATCGAAAGAAAAAGAAAAACAATAACTGAACTCTCCGACTATGTCTGGGATAATCCTGAAACGGCATTTACGGAGTTTAAATCAGCCGCATATATTGAAGAGGCGCTTAAGGCGGAAGGATTTACCGTGGAGGATAATCTTGCCGACATTAAAACAGCTTTTAAGGGTACTTTCGGAAGCGGTTATCCCGTGATTGGAATACTTGGGGAATTTGACTCTCTTTCAGGACTCGAACAGGAATCCGGAAAATCCGTAAAGTCACCCGACGGCCATTCCTGCGGACACGGCTGCGGACATAATCTTATCGCCGGCGGAACCTTTGGTGCGGTTCTGGGAATCAAGAAGTATCTTGAAGAGTCCGGGAAACCCGGAACCGTCATCTATTTTGGCTGTCCAGGTGAGGAAGGCGGTTCAGGGAAGACCTTCATGGCAGGGGCAGGAGTGTTTGATGGGACGGACGTGGCACTGACATATCACCCCTCAGACATATCGGAAATAAAGGAAAACGGCTCACTTGCAAATGTACAGGTGCTTTATAAATTTGACGGTGTTGCAGCACACGCCGGCGCAAAGCCCCATTTGGGCCGTTCCGCACTGGATGCCGTAGAGCTCATGAACACAGGTGCCAATTTCCTTCGTGAGCATATCATTCAGGAGGCAAGACTCCACTATGCCATCACCGATGCAGGCGGTTATTCTCCCAATGTGGTTCAGGCACATGCCGAGGTCCTCTATCTGATCAGAGCTCCCAAGACAAAAACAGCACTTGAGATCTACGAAAGAGTAAATGATATTGCAAAGGGCGCCGCTCTTATGACAGGCACTTCGGAAAGCCATGATTTTATCAAGGCCTGCTCCGATACGATCCTGAATGATACGCTGCAGCGTGTTTTCTATCAGAAGATTACAGAGCTTGGGATCCCCGTGCCCGATGAAGCGTCACTTAAGCTTGCAAAGGAGATCACCGAAAACTCTCTGATGGATGTTCCGCACGATCTTGAGCATCCTCTTCATTACGAGCTTGAGCCCTATAAGGGATACTTCACACAGAAATACGGTTCAACAGACGTCGGTGATGTCAGCTACATCTGTCCCACCGCCCAGTTCTACGGCTGTTCGGTTCCCTTTGGCGCGCCCGGTCATTCCTGGCAGTGGACGACCTTCGGAAAACAGCCCTATGCATATGAAATGGAGATATTTGCAGCCAAGGCAATGGCAGCCACCGCTGCTGAGCTTTACGAAAACACGGATATCATAGAAGCCGCAAAGAAGGAACTTCGGGAAAAAGTCCCCGAGGGATATCATTGCCCCATTCCGAAAGGAATCAGACCGCGTTCGATGACCTCCTTTCTGAAAAAGTAAAACCGCATATCCATGAGAAATGTGCGTCGCAGGGCGCACCGTATAAAACAGCCCGCCGGTTTGCTTCGGCAGGCTGTTTTATGTTGCATTACTGTTTTCTGTTCTTTTTTAAGGATTCGGTAAGGGACGTCCCTTCTGCACCGAAAGCTGCCGGCTTCACGCCCTGTAGACGATCTCTCCGTCAACGATGGTGCATACCAGCTCTGATTTTCCGACTTCCTCCAGATCGTCTTTCAGGAAGTTTTTGTCATATACCGTCATGTTGGCGATCTTTCCGATCTCAAGCGTTCCGAGACGGTTCTCTTCATGCCACATATAGGCAACATTCTTTGTAAGTCCCTCAAGTGCCTGATAGCGTGTGATGAATTCGTCGGCTTCCCTGGTGCAGCTTTGATCGCTTCCGGCATTTCTGCGCATTACGGCAGTATATATGGAATTGGGAATGCTCACATTTTTGGATACCGGGAAATCTGTATGGAAAGTAATGTTTGCACCTGCATCGGCAAAGGATCTTATCGGATAAGCATTCTCGGCACGTTCTTTTCCGACATAATCAATCTCCTGCTGGAAATAATCGGGATGCTTGGGTGTCCACAGCGGAGCAACAACAGCCATAACATTAAGGTCGGCAAAACGCTGTATATCCTCTCTTTTAACCTGCTGCAGATGTGCAAGCGCATTTCGCTGATCCAGAAGGCCGGTATTGGCGGCAGCCTCCTCCATAGCGTCAAGATTGCAGCGGATCGCCGCATCTCCTACCGTATGTACATGCACGTTCATACCATGAAGGGCAGCACTTGTATAAAGCTGAACCAGCTTGTCATGATCGGTCATACGGGAAACGCCCTTGTAACCGGGCTGATCATTATAATCATCGATCAGGAAAGCGGTATGTCCTTCGACAACACCGTCTGAGAAGGTCTTGACACCTATCACCTTAAAGTATTCGTTATTGTATTCAGCCTGCAGCTGCGTGATGTATTCCACGGCACCGTCAATGTCTTCGCAGAATTCGTCGATAAGGCTGCCGGCATAAGTACGAAGCCTGAATTCTCCGCCGGCAACAGCAGCTGCATAAATTTCGGGGGCTGACTTCTCGGTAAGTTCCATTCCGGCATCATAGATCGCCGTATATCCCTTACTGAAGAAGAATTTCTGTGCGGCCAGGAGTGCGCGGACTCCGTCTTTGATATCTGTCTTGATCTTTGCACGGATATCAAAGACTGGGTTCTCCGAAATATATCCGGTAGGTGTTCCGTCCTCAAATACACGGCATGTAGCAGGACCGTAAGCTTTGGCAGCTTCCCTGTCAAGTCCGAATACTTCCATAGCTTTGCTGTTAAGCCACATGGAATGACCGTCCGCCGTCATCAGCATGATCGGCTTATCGGCACAGACAGCATCGAGCATGGAAGCTTCCGGTTTTACATCACGTTCTATGAAGCCGTGACCGGAATACTTTTTTCTGTCCGGATGCGCGGCAATAAAATCCGAAAGGATCTTAATATAATCTTCCAGTGATTCACCGGCGGAAACATCGCAGAGTGCTTCTGTGTCCAGAAACTTTCCGGCGCCCATCGGATGGCAGTGTGCCTCCATAAAACCGGGATAGATGGTATTCTTTCCAAGATCAATAACCTCTGTGTTTTCATCGCATAAGGTGCGGGCTGTTTTCTCGCTGCCGACATACATAATGACCCCGTCCTTCACACACAGAGCCTCTGCTTCGGGCTTTGTTGTGTCCATGGTTACGATATCGCCCAAATATAATTTTTCTGCTTTCATGATTCTCTCCTTAATCCTCCTTAAGTTTTAATTATCTTGTTCTTTTTTATCGCGTTCTCTTATTATGAAATGTATGGGTGTTCCCCAGAAGCCATAGGCCTCACGGAATTTGTTTTCAATGTATCTTTGATAAGAGAAGTGGAAAAGCTCTCTGCTGTTTACAAAGAAAATAAATGTCGGAGGCTTTACGCTCACCTGCGTCGTATAGTATATGCGCAGTCTTTTTCCCTTGTCCGACGGCGGCTGCTGGAGTGCCGCTGCTTCCGAAACGATCTCGTTGAGCACGCCCGTAGGCACACGCATGGTCTGATTCTCACGGACCTTATCGATCTCATCGTAAAGCTTGATCAGTCTCTGTCCGGTCAGTGCGGAAACGTACATGATATCGGCATACTGCGCAAACGGAAATTTTGAACGAAGCTCCTTTGTGAACTTGTTCATTGTTTTGTCATCCTTGTCAGGCACGGCATCCCATTTGTTAACAGCTATGATCAGACCCTTTCCTCTCTCATGAGCGATCCCGGCGATCTTCGCATCCTGTTCTCCGACACCTGTAACAGCATCGATCACAAGCACTACGATATCGGATCGGTCAACAGCTGCCACAGCTCTTATAATGGAATATCTTTCAACATCCTCTTTTATCTTTGATTTGCGTCTCAGACCCGCCGTGTCGATAAATGTATATTTCTGCTTATTATGCATGATCGTTGAATCGACAGCGTCACGTGTGGTTCCGGCCACATCGGATACGATCATTCTGTTCTCGCCAAGCAGCCTGTTGACAATAGATGACTTGCCGGCATTGGGTCGTCCGATGATTGCGATCTTTACAGAATCATCCTCCTCTTCCCCGACGGTTTTTTCCGGGAAATGTCCGGTAACTTCATCAAGCAGTTCTCCGATCCCCAGTCTTCCGGCCGCGGATACCGGCACCGGATCCCCGAGCCCCAGACTGTAAAACTCATAGGTATCGTCCATCTGCTTTTTGAAGCTGTCCACCTTGTTGACACATACGACCACGGGCTTTTTGGAACGGCGAAGCATCTCCGCTACCTCGTAATCTATATCGGTAAGGCCGTCCTTAACATCTACCATAAAAATGATCACATTCGCCATTTCCACAGCCATTTCCGCCTGCTCACGCATCTGGCGCATGATCACATCCTCCGAAGCCGGTTCTATTCCTCCCGTGTCAACCAGTATGAACTCCTTCCCGTTCCAGTCACTGTCGGCATAGATACGATCTCTGGTAACACCGGGAGTGTCCTTGACAATACTCAGATTACTGCCGCAGAGCAGATTGAAAAGTGTGGATTTTCCCACATTTGCTCTTCCGACAATTGCCACCATTGGTTTACTCATTCCTGTATATCTCCTGAAATTCTTTTAATCCTCTTTATGTACCACGATCTGGTTAAAAGGAATATTGATATTGTTTCTGTCAAATATCAGCTTTACCTCCCTGTTGAGCGCAAAGGTAAGGGGGATCCTTTTTCCTTCCGTGCAGGTTGCTGCGATCCTTATGATCACGGCACTGTCTGACATCTCCACTACGCCCTTGTAGGACGGGCCGCTGATGATTTCCGGATACTTCTTTTTAATTTCCGGAAGCTCTTCCTTAAGCACAGCCTCAACTCTTTCCACAGATTCGGAATATTCGATTCCCACATCAACTATGGCATAGCTGTATTTCTGTGTTTTGTTGAGAACACCGCTGATCTGATTGTTATTGATGACCTTTATATTCTGTCCGAGATCCTCGATCTTTGTTGCTCTGATTCCTATCTCGCGGACAGTTCCGGTAAAATCATCGACGGTAACGATGTCACCGACTTTAAATTCCTCTTCGAAAATGATGAACAATCCCGCAAGGATATCCTTAATCAGGTCCTGAGCTCCAAGACCGATGATCAGAGAAAGAAGTCCCGCGGAAGCAAGAAGCGTATCTGTATCCACTCCCAGCTTCGCCAGACAGTAATAGATGCACAGCAGAGCCGTAATGTACTTCAGGAAGCTCATCATAAGCCTGCAGATCGTTTCGGTCCTTGCATCTGAATTCGAAGCCAACAGCCTGAGAAGGAAATCGATGACCTGCCGGATCACTACGATGACGGAAAGGCTTACAAGCGCTCCTGTCACAGCAAATATATTAAATCCTTTTTCCCAGTTTCCTGCGAAAATATAGTTAAGGATGGAATTGCTCCTGATCAGCTTTTCCGGGAAAAGATACATTACCGTAATTATTATACATAGCAGAAGAATCATCGCCTTAACAGCGGAAGAAGCTTTCTGGGAAGGCGATTTTTCGTTCCATCGTCTGATTTTTCCCTCATTGGCAAACCGGCGTTTAATGCTTCCGTCGGGAAGAATAAACTCAAGTATCTGTCCCGCATCCGCTTTGATCCCGCCTGTTATCTTCAGCGACAGTACGATCGAGAACAGGAAAAGCAGTACTGCGGCTGCAGCGGAGACAGCAAAGGTAAATGAATCGATTTTTTTCAATATCTTATCGGAAGGAAGACCGTTGATCAGATAATAATTGTCTATCATGATGCAGTCGGCAAAATACTCGGTTCCGTTTAAAGTAAGAAAGCCGCTGAATCCGTTATAGTAAACAACACTGTCAAGGGAAAGCCCTATCGTTTTTCTCGATGTACTGTAAACAATTTTCCCGGTTTCTCCGGAAACAGCCAGGAAGCTGCCTTTAGAGGTTTTTCCGATCTCGTTCAGCAGACTGGAGATCTCTCCGGAACTTATGATCTTGTTTAACTGGAACGGTTCGTAAGCAACAGCTGCATATCCGTTGATTGTATTGTCTTCACCGTTCAGGACAGACGCAGCGTGATAAACGACCTTTTTTGAGTTCTCATCATACTCCGGAACGCTCATGAAACGGCCGCCGCCTTTCAGAAGCGATTTGAATTCCGCAGCGGCACCTTTATTATCCGCGACGTAATAGGTCAACGGGGTACCGCTGCTTGATGCAGTCTTTGTGCCTTTACTGTTGAAGACAGTAATTTCATTAAGGCCAAGTATATGCGCTGCTTCCTGAAGACCGGATGTATCCGAGGCTTCCGGAATATGATCTAAAATAAATGCTGTAACGTCCGCTTTCACTTTCACGATACGTTCGGCATCCGTTTCAAAAAGCGCCCTTTCCTCACTGTTTTTTGCAATGGCATTTTCCGCTCTCTTCAGCTCTTTCAGATTCATCATTGACTGAGTTCCGAGCAGACCTATTGTATTCACATAGTAGAAGACGATCCCTGTTGCCGCGATTCCCAGGATAAGATAAAGCAGGATCCCGGAAAAGACCCTTCTGCTGAATTTTCCCTGCTGTCTTTTCCCCGATTCCGAAAGAAGCTCCTCCTCAATCTCGCTTTCATGGATCGAAAGCGCATAGATCGCCATCACAATAAGAAACGACGCAAAAACAAAAACAACAAGTCCTTCCAGGAACGCAAAAGAACCGAAAATATCAGAATAAGGTATGACAGCCAGCAGATAATCCCCGTTCATCTTTCTGACGGTAATACGGCTTTTGATGCCGTCAATCGCAGAAGTGACCGTAGTTTCATCCGAAAGCTCCATATTTCCGGAATTGATCACGGAAAATTCTTTTCCGATATATTCTTTCTCGGGATGGTAAAGGATCGATCCGTCATTTCCCGAAACTGCCATAACATATCCGCTGCCTTCCGGTACGATATCCTGCAGTTTTGATTTCCATCCGCTGTATCCCGAAACCAGACTGTCAAGATCACGCCGGTTCATTACCACGACAGCGATATGTCCGCTGTCAATGGCACTTCCGTAATATCTGTAGACAGCATCCCCGCTCAGGGCCTCAACGACGGGCCTGTCCGAGGATGCTTCGGAAAGACCTGTGATCGGGCTGAAAGCCTCATCCCTGAAATCTGTTCTGGTCGCAACTCCAAAGCCTTCCACATCTCCTTCGCTGCTGATGACGACGATATTATCAACACAGAGAAGTGTCATGTAATTGTTTAAGATCTGCTGCAGCGTATCTTCCCGTTCGATATTTCTGAGAAGATACGAAGCTGTTTCGGCACGGCTGAGCATTTCGTTGTCAAACGTGCTTTCTATGGATTTTCTGACGGCATCCATGGACGAGGCTTCATGCATTGCGGTCTGAAGTGCGGTCTTTGCACGTTCATCCGATTCCTTCAGAAAAGAATCCCCGACATATTTATTCAGAAAAAAAGCCATTAAAAAGACAGCTGCAAGAAACATTACTGACAGAAAAATCACGGCATCTTTCTTTATCTTCATAATTACCCTCAACGTCCAACAGAATACTATTATAATATACCACACTAGCGATGACTTTTATACTTAAATTTTGCATTTTAACAATTGAAACGCCCTTATTGCAATGGTACAATACCTATGTAATCAATAATATCATTCTGAAAAGAGGTACATCATGCAACAGTATTATTTTACAGATAACGTACCGATTGCACCGCTTAAGATAGCCGCACATATAAGTGCTGCAAACATAGCGTCTGAAATCGACCGATCACTTGTTGAAACCAGAAAGACCGCTTTAGGGATGATCAAAGAAGAAAAGAGGGATAATCTCCTTCTTCGCGGATTCGCTCCGGATTCCTTCCTTCTTCCCCTTAAATGTCCGCGTTTCGGAAGCGGTGAGGCTAAAGCCGTAATCGATGAATCTGTACGTGGATATGATGTATTTGTAATGGCTGACATTACAAACTATTCCAACACTTATTCCGTAAATGGATTTACTAACCACATGTCACCTGACGATAACTATCAGGACCTCAAGAGAATTATCGGTGCCACCGTTTCAAGAGCACACAGGGTGAGTGTAATCATGCCGTTCCTTTATGAATCCAGACAGCATAAGCGTACCAAGAGGGAATCACTTGACTGTGCCATGGCCTTAAAGGAGCTTGTGAACATGGGCGTTCACAACATTATAACTTTTGACGCCCATGACCCGAGGGTTCAGAACTCCATTCCCCTTACAGGATTTGATAACTTTATGCCCACCTATGCTTTTGTAAAGGCGCTTCTTGACAGATATCCGGACATGGAAATCAATAAGGATACCATGATGGTGATTTCTCCTGATGAGGGAGCTATGGACAGGGCTGTATATCTTGCCAACAACCTCGGCGTGGACATGGGAATGTTCTACAAACGCCGCGACTACTCCAGGGTAGTTAACGGACGTAACCCGATCGTTGCCCATGAGTTCTTAGGATCCTCTGTTGAAGGAAAGACGGCACTCATAGTAGATGACATGATTTCTTCCGGAGAGTCAATGCTTGATACCGCAAGGGAACTTAAGGAAAGAAAAGCCGCAAAGGTCATCGTATGCTGTACGTTCGGGCTTTTCACCTCGGGATTTGACAAGTTTGATGAGTTTTATGAGAAGGGCTATATAGACTCCATCATAACGACAAACCTTAACTATAAGCCGATGGAAATCTATACTAAGAAATGGTACGAGGAGGCAAACTGTTCCGACTATCTCGCTTCAATCATCAACGCCTTCAACTATGACACTTCCGTCGAGGCCGCAATGCTTGGAACAGCAAAGATCCAGGCGCTTCTCGCAAAACACAGGGGTTACAGATACGAGGGAAGCATAGTTTAAATAATCATTTCATACCTGGAAGGTACGCATGAGCGTGCCTTCTTTTTTTATGCACTGAACAAAAAAAACCGGCTGGAAGTTCCAGCCGGTCAATTAGTTGATTAAGGTTCATCAGTCAGCCTTGTAGAGATTTACAAGTCCCTCAAGGTACTTTCTTCTTGCCTGAGCATCCTCAAGGTTCTGAGCCTGAAGCATAGCTGCCCTTTCCTTATTCTTGAGTGCAAGTGATGAGTATCTTACCTCACCGTTAAGGAATGCGTTGTGCTTTGTGAAATCAGGAGCCTTTGAGTCAAGTGAGAACTTGTTCTCAGCAAGCGGATTGAACCTGAAGTTGTACCAGTAACCGCACTCTACTGCAAGCTTCTCTTCTTCCTGAGCCTTGCCCATGCCCTTACGGATACCATGGTTGATGCAGGGAGCGTAAGCAATAACGAGTGAAGGTCCGGGATAAGCCTCAGCCTCAGCGATAGCCTTAACAGCCTGGTTCATGTCAGCACCCATAGCGATCTGTGCTACATATACATAGCCGTAAGACATTGCCATTCCGGCGAGATCTTTCTTCTTAACTTCCTTGCCGCCTGCAGCAAACTGTGCAACAGCACCGGGCTGAGTTGACTTAGAAGACTGTCCGCCTGTATTTGAGTAAACCTCGGTATCGAATACCATGATGTTAACATCCTTCTTGGATGCGATTACATGGTCAAGTCCTCCGTAACCGATGTCGTATGCCCATCCGTCACCACCGAAGATCCACTGGCTCTTCTTTGAAAGGTAATCCTTATACTCAAGGATCTCCTTAGCTGTTGCGCAGTCATCCTTTGCAGCATGCTTCTCAAGAGCCTTAACGAGCTTATCGGTAGCCTCGCCGTTTGTCTTTCCATCATTATAAGTATCAAGCCAATCCTTTGCAGCTTCTACTACAGACTTATTCTTTCCATTCTCAGCTACCCACTGAAGCTTAGCCTTCATTCTCTGACGAAGAGCGTCCTGAGCAAGGAACATGCCAAATCCGAACTCTGCGTTATCCTCGAACAGTGAGTTGCACCATGCAGGTCCCTGTCCCTTAGCATTTACAGTGTAAGGAGTTGACGGTGATGAGTTGCCCCAGATTGATGAACATCCTGTAGCATTTGCAATGTACATTCTGTCACCGAAGAGCTGAGTGATGAGCTTAGCGTAAGGAGTCTCTCCGCAGCCCGCGCATGCGCCTGAGAACTCGAACAGAGGCTGCTTGAACTGTGAACCCTTAACGGTCTCAGCCTTGAACTTGGCAATAACTTCTTCCTTCTCGGGAAGTGTAACAGCGTAATCAAATCCAGCCTGCTGGTAAGCTGCAGCTGCCTGCGGAACCATTGTAAGAGCCTTGTCACCCTTGAATCCGGGACATACGTTAGCGCATGCACCGCATCCGGTACAGTCAAGAGCTGAAACAGCGATGGCGAACTTCTTGTCAGCGAAGCCTGTCATAGCCTTTGTCTTCATGTCAGCGGGAGCCTTTGCAGCTTCCTTCTCGTCAAGGGCAACGGGACGGATTGCAGCGTGCGGACATACATATGAACAGAAGTTACACTGGATGCACTTGTCAGGATTCCACTCAGGAACATTGACAGCGATTCCTCTCTTCTCATATGCAGCAGCACCTGAAGGTGTTGAACCGTCAACATACTCGAGGAATGCAGATACGGGGAGGTTCTTTCCTTCCTGTGCATTGACCTTTGACTGGATGTTGTTAACGAAGTCGATAACGTCTTTTCTCTTGCCCTTAGCTGTCGGATAGTCAAGTCCCTCATCCTTGCACTTTGACCATGAAGCGGGAACCTCTACCTTGACAACGTTCTGAGCACCGGCGTCGATAGCTGCCCAGTTGGTCTTAACAACATCTTCACCCTTACGTCCGTAAGTCTTCTGAGCTGCGTCCTTCATAAGCTGAAGAGCCTTCTCCTCAGGAATGATTCCTGTGAGCTTGAAGAATGCTGACTGGAGGATGGTGTTGATACGTGTCGGGCCCATGCCTGTCTCAATACCAAGCTTAACGGCGTCGATTGTATAGAACTGAATGTTGTTGTCAGCGATGTACTTCTTTACCTGTCCGGGAAGCTGCTTCTCAAGCTCTTCACCTGTCCATGAGCAGTTAAGAAGGAATGTTCCGCCCGGAACAACTTCCTGAACCATGTTGTACTTTCTGATATACTCGGGCTTATGGCATGCTACGAAGTTTGCTGTTGTGATAAGGTATGTTGAATGAATCGGATCCTTACCAAAACGAAGGTGGCTCATTGTTACGCCGCCTGACTTCTTTGAGTCATAATCAAAGTAAGCCTGTGAATACATGTTGGTGTTGTCACCAATGATCTTACATGAGTTCTTGTTAGCACCAACTGTTCCGTCAGCACCGATTCCCCAGAACTTGCAGTTTGTTGTTCCGGCGGGAGTTGTAACAAGGTTCTCGCCAAGCTTAAGTGAAAGGTTGGTAACATCATCAACGATACCGATGGTGAATTTCTTCTTTGTCTTATTGTTGAATACAGCAACGATCTGGTTGGGAGCTGTGTCCTTTGAACCAAGGCCGTAACGTCCTGAGAATACGGGAACATCCTTGAACTTTGAATCCTTAAGTGCTGCAACAACGTCAAGCCATAACGGCTCACCGAGAGCGCCGGGCTCCTTTGTCCTGTCGAGAACTTCGATTCTCTGTACAGTTGCGGGAAGAGCCTTGATAAGAGCCTTTGCTGAGAAAGGTCTGTAAAGACGAACCTTGATGACGCCGACCTTCTTACCCTTCTTCATAAGGTAGTCAACGGTCTCCTGGATGGTCTCATTTACTGAACCCATGGCGATGATTACAACTTCTGCATCCTTTGCGCCATAGTAGTTGAAGAGCTTATACTTTGTGCCAAGCTTCTTGTTAACCTTGTCCATGTAGCTCTGTACGATCTCGGGAAGAGCCTCGTAAGCAGAGTTGCAGGCCTCACGTGCCTGGAAGAAAATATCGGGGTTCTGAGCTGAACCTCTCTGGCAGGGGTGATTCGGGTTAAGGGCATGCTCACGGAAAGCCTTAACAGCATCCATGTCAACCATTTCCTTAAGGTCATCATAATCCCAGGCCTCGATCTTCTGGATTTCGTGTGATGTACGGAATCCGTCGAAGAAGTTGATGAACGGAACCTTGCCGCTGATAGCTGAAAGGTGAGCTACGGGAGTAAGGTCCATAACTTCCTGTACAGATGAAGAGCAAAGCATTGCGCATCCTGTCTGACGGCAGGCATAAACGTCTGAATGGTCACCGAAAATTGAAAGAGCGTGTGAAGCAACAGCACGTGCTGATACATCGAAAACTCCGGGGAGCTGCTCGCCGGCAATCTTATAAAGGTTCGGGATCATGAGAAGAAGACCCTGTGAAGCCGTATAAGTTGTGGTAAGCGCGCCTGCTGAAAGCATGCCGTGAACTGCACCTGCAGCACCTGCTTCAGACTGCATTTCGGTGATCTGTACGGGCTGACCGAAAATATTCAGTCTTCCGTCTGTTGCCCACTCATCGGTATACTCGGGCATAACCGATGAAGGTGTGATGGGGAACATAGCTGCAACTTCTGTAAAAGCATAAGAAGCATGAGCTGCTGCCTGGTTACCATCCATGGTAATCATTTTTCTTTTTGCCATCAGATAATCCTCCTAAAAGATATATAAAAATAAATGTTTGCACCAAAAAAATGTGTCATTTAGACCCAATTTGCTATTATAGCAACAATTGCAAATTAAAACAATACTAGTTTTGTACTATTTTCAAGCCATTTTCAAGCCATTTGGTGACGCCGAATTCATTCAGGTCCACCCTGAAATTAATTACTTCAACGCCCTCTTCTTCAAGTCTCCGTTTCTGTTCATCATAACTTCCGAAGGCAAAGGCACCTGACAGTTCCCCCCTGGAATTGACCACCCTGTGGCATGGCACGATTCCCGGATACGGATTTACATGAAGCGCATTTCCAACCACCCTTGCCAGTCCCCTGTTCCCAAGCCGTCCGGCAATCTGTGCATATGTTGCAACACTTCCCTCCGGGATTTTACACACCTCTGCGTATATTTTTTCATATAATTCGCTCATCACTCATTTCCAAAAAAGCCGGCTAACAGCTTTTCCTTTCTGTCCGTCACCTCGTCTGTCCTCAAAAGGTACTGTGTAAGGTCCTTTATGTTTTCCACACGTTCCTTACTGCTGAGCTTTGTCGTTGAGCCGGCCCCCATTCCTATGACGGCCTGTTTTTCCTCCATCATTATGATGTTATAGAGGCTTTCCTTTCCGGGAACGCAGTAACCCACATTTTCCTGGTTTCCGGCTATGTTTTTCTGCCTGTAAAGATAATAGGGTTCCATGCCCATCCTTTTAGCACATTTCGCACCCATTGCCGTCATCAAAGCCGCCTCATCTCCCTCTGCCCTTTCATAATCCGTCCATGGATCATGTTCAGTTGAAAGGCGTGCCGCCCTCTTCACAGCCAGAGCATGCACGGTAAGACTTTCAGGCCGTAGCTTTTCTATCTCGGATAATGTATATGCCACATCATCCTTCGTTTCCCCCGGCAGTCCCATTATAAGGTCCATGTTTATGTTGGTGAATCCGGCACTTCTTGCCAGTGAGAAGGCTTCCCTTGTCTCCTCAACCGTATGGCGCCTGCCGATCAGGTCAAGTGTCTTCTGGTTCATCGTCTGCGGATTTACACTTATCCTGTTTACGCCATGATTCCTTAGTACGTTAAGTTTCTCCATGGTTATGCTGTCAGGTCTTCCCGCCTCACATGTAAACTCATGAAGTGAATCCATGTCAACATATTCTGAAATAATATCCATAAGCACCTTAAGGTCATCCGCCGAAAGTGCCGTCGGAGTACCTCCGCCAATATAAAGTGTAGACGGATCAAGTTTATTCTTTCCGGTTTTCCTGTGATAGAGTCCTGTAAGTGACTCATATTCCTTTCGCAGGGCGTTAAGGTATTCTCCTGTCCTCCCCTTCCATAATCCTATCGGATTTGAAGTGAAGCTGCAGTAAAGGCACCTTGTCGGGCAGAAAGGAATTCCTGTGTAAACAGAAAAACCATTCTCAAGCGGAAGTCCTTTTAGGAGGCTGTTTTCTTTTAAGGCAATCCCCATTATAAGTGAGCATTTTTCGTCAGATATCAGATATTTATCCTTGAGCATCCTTTCAACATCATGCTCAGGAATGCCCGTGGACAGATATTTGTCAGCAAGCTTCACCGGTTTAATGCCCGTAAGTGTTCCCCAGGGAAGTTTTTTCCCTGTCTTTTCATTCAAATATATATACAGGTTCTTTTTTATGACAGACTTATCCTCGTGACGGATACCTGTAAGCACGGTTCCATCCATAAGTCTGTCAATATCAACAGAAAAAGCTTCCGAAGGCCCCTCCGGGAGTATTTCCTCTCCCGGGAAAAAGGCATTGAGAAGCTCTCTTATGTCCTGCTCATAAGCAGTATATGTATCATTTTTTACTGTTATCATCCCGCTGTACGCTCTATATCTATAATTCCGTTAATCTGACGCAGCTTTTCAATCAGGCGGTTGAGTTCTTCCTTTCCGTGAATGTCAAATGTTGCGGTCATCGTACCGGTTCCGTTCTTTGCGGTCTTTACGTTTATGCTGGTGATGTCAATCTTTTCCTCGGTAAATACCCTGGATATGTCAACCACCATTCCTAAACGGTTCGTGCAGTATATCTTGATTTCGGCTGAATACGTATCATTTCCGCTGTCACCGGTATCCTGCCATTCAGCTTCTATCAGGCGTCCTTTCTCATCAGAAGGAAGATTGATCATGTTTATGCAGTCGGTACGATGGACGGTAATTCCACGGCCCCTGGTAACAAATCCTACTATCTCATCTCCGGGAACAGGGTTACAGCAGTGGGCATAACGGACAGCCACATCATGGAGTCCATGAACAAGTATGCCGCCGGTCTTCGTGGTACGTCCGGGTTTATCATCGTAATAGTTCCTGTCGCCCTGTGCATTGAGAATATCCTCGTCAGTGACATTTCTGATCTCGATGCTGTGTTTTGTTTCCTGGAGTTTATTAATTACCTGGCTTTCCTTCAGTGCCCCGTGCCCTATGGCAGCAAGTACCGAATCCCAGTCCTTAATGGCATAACGCCTGAGGACCCCTTCCATATATTCCGGCTTTGTAAGCTCTGAAAGCTGAAGCCCCTTCGTCTTGCAATAGTTTGTGAGTGCGTCCCTTCCACGTACAATGTTTTCCTCACGGCGTTCAGTCTTGAACCAGGCATTGATCTTGTTCTTTGCCTGAGTGGACTTTACTATCTTGAGCCAGTCCATCGAAGGACCCTTGGCGTTCTGGGAAGTGACTATGTCGATCTGGTCGCCATTCTGAATGGTGTAATCAATGGGAACGAGCCTTCCGTTCACCTTTGCGCCCACCATCTTGTTTCCTACCGCGGTATGGATGCTGTAAGCAAAATCTATGGGTGTGGAACCCATGGGAAGCTGCTTCACGTCACCGGTGGGTGTGAAACAGTAAACCTCATCAGTCATCAGGTTGAGGTCTGACTTTACCATGTCAAGGAATTCCTTGCCTGATTCAGTTTCCTTGTTAAATTCCAGAACCTGCCTGAGCCAGTTCATCCTGTCAGTATCAGTTGCCGACACCTTGGTCGAACCTTTTTCCTTATAACTCCAGTGGGCCGCCACACCGAATTCAGCCGTCCTGTGCATTTCAAAGGTCCTTATCTGAACCTCAAACGGCACACCGTCCTTTCCGATGAGCGTCGTATGCAGGGACTGGTACATGTTAGGCTTCGGCATCGCAATGTAATCCTTGAAGCGTCCTGGAATCGGCTTATAAAGCTCATGGATTACTCCAAGCGCGGCGTAACAGTCTTTGAGGCTGTCAGTAAGTATGCGTACCGCAAACAGGTCATAGATCTGTTCAAGATTCTTGTCCTGCTTGATCATCTTCTTATATATGGAGAAGAAATGCTTTACCCTTCCTACAACAGTGGCCTTTATTCCCGCATCCCGCAGATGTTTCGAGACCTCACGAACGATTCCCGAAATCAGGGCATCACGTTCCTCACGTTTTAATAAAATTTTCTCAACAAGGTCCTCATACACCTCAGGCTCAAGATACTTTAGCGAAAGGTCATCCAGCTCGACCTTCATCTTACTGATACCAAGCCTGTCAGCTATGGGTGAATATATGTCAAGGGTCTCCTTCGCCTTCTCAATCTGTTTTTCCCTTGACTGGTACTGCAGGGTCCTAAGGTTATGAAGGCGGTCGGCAAGTTTTATGAGGACCACCCTTATGTCCTGGGCCATTGCCACGAACATTTTTCTGAGGTTCTCAGCCTGACGTTCAATTTTCGACTTATCGTAGTTGATATTGGTAAGTTTTGTTACTCCGTCGACAAGATAGGCTATCTCCTCACCAAACTGTTCCTTTACGTCCGAAAGCTCCGCCCCCGTGTCCTCAACCACATCGTGGAGAAGTGAAGCCGCTATCGTAGCGCGGTCCATGTCCATTCCTGCAAGTATGATTGCAACACATAAAGGATGGATGATGTATGGCTCACCGGAATGACGTTTCTGTTCCTTATGGTATTCTGAAGCAAAACTGTAAGCCTTCTCAATGACTGAGATATCCATTCCGGGATGATTTGAGAGCATGACCTGCTTAAGCTGCTCAAACAGCTCATCGGGTGTCGCACCAGCCTTCGCCTCAATAAGGGGACGAAGGGAATTCTGGATTTCCATGACCGTCCTCTCATTGTCATCTGCAGATGAAGAAGAACCGATATCAGTGTCGATACCGGCTTTTTCATGCTCTTCCTGTATGTTGTTTATCTTCAGTTTATCATCCATTTTGAAGACTTCTTTTCTCGTATCTGCCTTCTGTCAGATGACTCAGGCATCTCTAAAAATAATGAGGTATTATAACATTTATGAATAAAACAGTCAATTTACGAAAGCCTCTGCCTCACAATTTCAAATGCCATCACACCCGCGGCCACTGAAGCATTCAGTGAATCAATGTCTCCCTTCATCGGAATGGAAGCCACAAAATCGCAGTTCTTCTTCACGAGCGGAGACACTCCTTTACCCTCGTTGC
This sequence comes from Lachnospiraceae bacterium, assembly GCA_024405115.1. Classification (GTDB taxonomy): domain Bacteria; phylum Bacillota; class Clostridia; order Lachnospirales; family Lachnospiraceae; genus Avilachnospira. The sequence goes on along the minus strand of JAKSPD010000003.1, from coordinate 107,760 downwards.
CAATTACAAGGCCTATCGGTCCTTTCAGATTAAGCTTATACATAGTCTCCCCGTCCATGTCAGCACACACGAACCAGAGACCCCTGTCCTTTAATTTCTTTATGGTGTCATTAATGTTCGTGACTTTGGCCACCGGGGTATAATTCAAGGCTCCCGCCGATGCCTTTGCCACGGTGGCAGTCAGCCCCACCGCCCGGTCAAACCTGATTATCACTCCATGCGCCCCTGCCAGATTGGCCGTCCTTATTATGGCACCAAGGTTGTGGGGATCCTCTATGCCATCAAGAATTATGACGAATGGAGGTTCTCCCTTTTCCTCCGCCTTCCTTAAAATGTCCTCAATCTCGCAGTACTCATACGCGGCACAGACCGCTGCCACACCCTGATGTTTTCCTGTTTCGGAGAGTTCGTCAAGCTTCTCCTTCTTCACAAAGGTCAGCTTGCATTCCGGGTGCTTCTTTACCTCCTTGAGGATTGATCCAAGCGCGTTATCGTGTGCACCGTCAAACACATAAAGCCTGTCTATAGACTTACCGCTCCTTAATGCCTCAAGCACCGCGTTTCTTCCCTCTATCATAAATTCACTGTATCCCATGATTGCTCCAATTCTCTTTGACCATAATAATATTTTATTGTATCATAAATTAATGATTAATTAAACATGAAAGGCCGGCAGTTAATGGAAATTAATCCGATTGCATACATACACACAGACTTCCCCGCCAAATTCGGTATCCCGAGGCAGGCAGGCATCGTGCCGGAGCTTACAGGCACCATAACTTTCCTTCCGCAGTATTCCCAGCCAGAGGCCGTAAGGGGACTCACAGGTTTCAGCCACATATGGATACTGTGGGATTTCTCGCTTGAGCACCACGAAAACTACAATCTTACCGTGAGACCACCGCGCCTTGGTGGAAAAGAGTCCGTAGGTGTCTTCGCCTCGCGTTCACCATTCCGCCCGAACAGCATTGGGCTTTCAAGTGTACGTCTTACAGATATTGAGTATACGGAAAAGGGTCCTGTTCTTCATGTCTCGGGAGTAGACATGGTCGACGGCACACCGGTTTACGACATAAAACCATATATTCCGTACGATGACTGTCACCCTGAAGCAAAAGGGGGATATACGGACGAGATCACATGGGAGGCCCTCGACGTTTCTGATCCTGAAGATCTGATAGAGAAAACAGGTCTGTCCTGTCTTCAGAAACAGGCACTGATGAAGGTTCTTTCACAGGATCCACGTTCACGCTTTGACAGCAGATCAGACGGCTCACGCCGTTACGGTTTCTTTTTCGCTGATTATGATGTGCGTTTTACAGTCACTGGAATCAATCTTACAATAACAGAGATCGTAAGACGTATTCAGTAATGCTTATTATACAAAACGCAAAGATGTTTATTGGAGTTTTTATCAATGGACCGCAAGATTGGTAATTAATAATAAATATATGAGGGTTGTCAGATTGACAGCCCTCATTACATGTTAACATAAAGAACCAGATAATGTTTTTTCAGGTCTGGAAATATAACTGTTCTCCCTACATGCGACCCGGAAAAATCACACAATGGTCAGGATGTCCACAAAGCCGGTGACATCAAATACCTCCAGAACATCGCTGTTCACATGGAATACCTTCATGACGCCCTGTTTGTTCATTATCTTCTGCGCAGAAAGAAGCACCCTCAGACCGGCTGAGGAAATATACTGAAGCTTTTCAAAATCAAAATCCAGTTCTTTGATTCCGTCAAGGTTATCCCTCAGTTCTTTTTCCAGCTGTGGTGCCGTTACCGTGTCCAGACGACCCTCAACTGCCACCTTCAGGTTACTGCCTTCCTTTGTCTTTATTATCTCCATTTTCACGTTCCTCAGTTCAGTTATACTTCTTTTCAATCGTCAGTATGTTATGATCATTTTCATACATATATCTGACATCATCCATTGTCTTTTTCACAACGTAAATGCCCAGACCTCCGATAGTTCGCTCCTCGGCGTTAAGGCTTATGTCAGGATCCTCATTCAGCAGAGGATTGTACGGGATTCCCTCATCCACAAAGCGTACTACCGCCCGCTTCGGATCTTCCATGGCCTCTACCGAAACCGTCACAGGCCCCGGCTTTCCCTGATACCCATATTTTACTATATTACTAAATATCTCATCAATTGCAACACTTATCTGTACAACAGCCTTCATGGGGCAACCGATTTTTGAAAGTTCATCCTCAACAAAAGCCGTTACATTCTCGATGTCCTCGATCTTTGCTTCATTAACTGTCATTGAAGGGGCTGACGATGAACCCAGGTACCTGAACGCCAGCATCGTAATGTCATCAAACTGTGGAGCCTCCCCCACAAAGGAATCAACATCAGCCTTCAGGAAACCGCAAAGTTCCTCCATGCTTTCATATTCACGTGAATTAATGACCTCGATCAGTCGGTCATTTCCGTAAAAACCGCCATTCACGTCAGCTGCTTCGGGAATACCGTCCGTATAAAGAAAAACAATGTCTCCGGGCTTCAGCTGCATTTCCTGGACTTTATATGTCATTCCGTCCATTCCAGCCAGGATGAATCCTCTTTTTGAACGTAGAAAATCAAAACGACCTTCACGGAAAACCAAAGGCGGATTATGACCGGCGTTCACATAGTACATCAAACCGCTTTCAAGGTTTACACTGCCCTGCCAGGCTGTAACGAACATTTCCACATCATTACCTTCACAGAATTTTCTGTTTCCCTGTGTAAATACCTCATCAAGGTTCATTCCGGTCTCTGTCAGTCCCTTTAGCTCAGTCTTGGCCCTCATCATGAACATGGCAGCAGGTATTCCTTTACCCGAAACGTCGGCTATCAGAAAATGCAGGGTGTCATCCCCTGTCATGTAAAGGTCAAAGAAATCTCCTCCCACTTCCTTTGCAGGATACGTGCACCCAAAAATGTCAAAATCCTTCCTTTTAGGAAAAGCAGGAAAAATATTAGGCAGAACTGAAAGCTGGATGTTTCTTGCAAGTTCAAGCTCCGCATCGATTCTGGCGGATGCTTCATCTATATAACGTTTCAGTGTATCAACAGTCTGGTTGATGTCATCGGAAAGCGATGCGAACTCCCTGTTTGACCTGACATTTACAACCTCGTCAAGATGTCCGTTTGTTATCCTGTCAAGAGAACTGTTGACCTGATCTATCTTATTGACAACAACCCGCTTTATAAGCATGTAGATCATTGCAAAAAGCACTGCAAAGATCAATATTTCCATAAAGACATTTATATAGATTGCAATGTCACGTGTTCTCCAGACTTCTGCCTCTGGTAACACTGAAATCAGGTAGTAACCCTCAACCGTACAGTAACGGCAGTACACGTTCTCCCCGTTGATCTTTGTGACTACCGTATTATTCTGACCGGCGTTTTCTATTTCGGGCCCCAACTCGTTAAGATCCTCCAGGTTAAGTCCTTCCGGCAGGCTGACAGGCTGCAGTTTTGCGTCAACGATCATCGTGTAACCGCTCTGGCCGACATGGCTGTATTTCGTAAATCCTATTACCTCATCGTCAATATCCCTCTGAAACTGCTCCGCATCATATCCCACCTGGAGAAAACCTTGACCATATCTGACTCCGGCATACTTTCTTTTTATGTTCGAATCCCTGGCAATCGGACCGTACCTCTGGACATATTCCGTCTTGTCATCAAGCAGACACAGAAACTCTTCTGACTGTGCTCCCTGATGCATGTCAAAGCCTAAATACTCCGGTACAGAACTCCTGATAATTATTCCGTTCTCATCGACAAGACTAATTTCAGCCACCTGGTATTTTTCAGCAATAACTCCGTAATTGTTGTCATCCAGTTCCCTGCCTATACTGTTAGTGATACGGAGCAGGTTGGTATCCGAAGAAGCATTTATGTCCGCTGCCGTTCCTTCAAGCGCCAGTTCAAGAAGATTATCCGCCTGGGTGACAGAGGCCTTCGTCTGCAAACGGTAAACAAAACCGGACGTCAGCACAAATGCTAAAGTTACAGCCAAGAGCATCCACCGCTGTATGGTCTGGGTGATACGTGCCTGGTTTCTTTTCTGCATCTTTAAACTTTCCCTGCAGGCTAAAGTCAGCACTATGACAGATATCATCACAGAAAGACCGTTACCTACGATCATCGGGGCAGTGCAGCTTTTCACCACTTCAATGGCCTGATTTACCGTCGACATGTTCGTGACAAAAATCATTGTCAGGTGAAAGACCTCCATGACAATGCCTATCTCAAGCGAAATCCATATCCCGGGCTTTTTATCCTCAAACATGAATTTCCGAAGACCCGCAGCATAAAAGCCGGCTATGACTGTAGATACAGAACAGGCCACACGTGTATATGTTCCAATACCCCATGCGACTGCAATCCATCTTTCGACACCACCGATTATTCCTGCAATTATGCCTGCCGGAGCACCAAATAGAAGGCCTGCTGTCAATACAGCCGCATCACGGCAGTTGACCTGAGCACCGTTCATGGGAATGCCCCACTCAGTACCTATAATGGCCAAAGCACCAAAAACAATACCGTAAATCAGCTGTTTTATCGTACCATTGATCCTTCCGAATATGGTTTTCCTGTCCAGATAATAAAGTATGACTGAACTCAGCGCCGGTAATAATACGGCTACCGAAAGTTTCAGGTAAGGGTTCATCTTTACTCCTTTAACCTAACTTCTTCTTATTGCTCTCCGATCAGGTTTTCCTGTCCGTAATTACGCCTGTTTAATGCTTCTTTTAACAACCGTGACCCTGTTATGCATTTCTTCATCTTCAAGAAACTCATACAGGAAACCTCCTGTATAATGCTCGATCAGCTTAAGGCGAAGAAAATCATCAGTATCATGAGGATCAAGCCTGTCGCCAGAATAACTGATAGAGTATATTGTTTCCCCTGTTGATTCGGAATGTTCTGCCTGCATGAGGATATGGCTGGCTTCATTTAGTGTTGGTGCAATTATTCCGTTAATTATCTCATCGCAGGTTGCCAGTGCCGCATTGATTTCCTTCCTTTCAAAACCCTGCTTAGCACAGAACTGCTTGAAACCGGCAACAAACTCCGGAAAATCATAATCTTTTCCAAATATTTCAAAGCTGTATACTCTAAGTTTCCTTATAAATGCCTTTGTTTTCGGTTTTTTAGGATTATCAAAAATCTGTTCGGGTGAACCATCCTCATATACACACCCGTCATCCAGATAAAGAACACGGTTGCTGATGTTCCTGGCAAATTCCATGTTGTGGGTAACGATCATCATCGTTATCCCCTCACCCGCAATTTCAGCTATTACGTGTTCAACTTCTTCCGTCATAAGGGGATCAAGAAGAGAGGTCGGTTCATCAAAAAAGACCACCTCAGGGTCCATGGCAAGCGTCCTGGCAATTGCCGCCCTCTGTTTCTGTCCTCCGGAAAGAACTTCAGGGTACTCAAAACGCCTTGATGCAAGACCTACTTTTCTCAACAGTGATATTGCCTTATCGTATGCTTCCTGTCTGCTCTTTCCAAGGACCCGTATCTGAGGTACCATTACATTTTCAAGTACCGTCATATGTGGGAAAAGATTGAAGTTCTGGAAAACCATTCCCATCTTCTCACAGCTCTTAGGAAGATCCCTGCCTGTTTTTATAAGCTCCGTCCCGTTATATAACACTTTCCCTGAAGTCGGCGGATCGCGTCCGATAATGCATCTCATCAATGTTGACTTTCCGCAGCCCGAAGGACCTATCACGGCTATTATGTCACCGTCATTAATGACCATGCTCATATCCTTGAGCACAGTGGACTGCCCATAGCTTTTTGATATGTTCAGGAGTTCAATCATGCTCATTCACCCCCTCAAGTATATCCCTACGCCCACGTTTTTCAGGATTAAACTTAAGCCCGATGTGATTAATGATAAAGGTCAGGAACAGGGAAAGAAAATAATAAATAAGTGCCGTTGCAATAACGGGGAAAAACGCCTCATATGTCTGTCCCCTTATAAGGTCACTGACCCTCGTAAGATCCTGCACGGCAATATAACCCACTATCGCAGTACCCTGTATTAAAGAGACCATGGCACTCTTCACAGCTCCGCTACTTTTCTGAATTGCCTGAGGAAGAAGAATCAGAAGCAGTGTGTCCTTTTCAGAAAAGCCGAGAGAATATGCGGCTTCTTCCTGGCCATTATCAATGGACTCTATTCCTGATGATATAATGTCATATATGCTGACGGCAAAAATCACGGTAAAACCTATGGTGGAGACCAGAACGCCGCTTATATCAGATCTTCCAAAAATAATATAGAAAAAGATCATGAGAATTATTACTACCGGAATCCTTTCAATCAGGTCACTCAGTTTTCCCTCAATAATCCCAATGACTCTCACACCTTTTCTGTTAAGCAGGAAAAGTACAAATCCCAGTACAGTCCCCAGAACAATGGCACTCAAAGTAATAAGAAGCGTGTTTCCTATACCGACAAGAAACATCTTCCATCTGTTATCCTTAATGAATGTATTTTGGAATTCATCGGCAACCCTTTCAAAAAATGGCAGCTCATCCGCCTCGACGTTCCATCCCTTTATTCTGCTTCCAAGGGCACCCATCACAACATTTCCGTCAAGGTACGGGTCTGAAAAAAGAAATGCTTTTGACCTTTCCTCAGTTATTGGCAGTGCGGCCCCGCAGAAGTCCGCCCTTCCCCTTAACGTAGCGGGTAATGCTGCAAACGCCACATCAACCACATCCATGGCATAACCCATTCTCTGGCAGAAATGCGCCGCGATATCCATATCAGCTCCCACAAATTCGCCGTTCCTTAGATAGTCGAATACCCCGTTTTCCGTACTTGTGGCAAAGGTAAGCCTTCCGTTTGTGTCAGGCAGCTCATTAATGTTAATTTCAAATACCTTGTCAAAGTCATCAGTCCACCCGTTAATTATTCCCGTCAGTTCTCCGCTTTCACTCAATTCATGGAGGAAAATGTTGAACTCATCCCTTAGTTTTTTCCCCTCTTCTGTCTTGGGGAACATAAACCCGTATTTAAAACCGCATAGACTGTCCGGCAGATATCCAAGTCTCGGGTCCTCCTCCAGATACCATACCATGTTCGGCTCATCGGCAACAAATGCATCAATTTTCCCGGTACCGCAGGCATAAATAATGTCTGAATAATCATTATAAGGAATAATGTCAGAATCCGGATAACGTTCTTCAAGCAGCGGAATGTAAGCTGATTCTTTATCAACTCCGATCGTGCATCCGTTAAAGTCATCCAGCGACTCAAATTTTTTTTCAGAAGTTTCGCGTACACATGAAGACAACATGAACACTGTCATTATAAGCAGTGCTGTCAGAACCCATTTAATACTATTTTTGATCATTCTCTTTTCGTACATTTATAATTTCCAAATCAGAAAAAGAAAACATGAAAGCACATTCACCATTGATAATCATACTTTTTTCAAAAGCATTTGTCCATACTGGTTTAATCCATTTATAGCTCAATACTTTTGTATATAAGATTTAAACCCTGACTTCAGCCTGATTGTTATTTCCTGAAGTTTCATAAGTGTTTGAAGCATTTTCTGGTGATCCGTTTTTATCGCCATATGTTACGACTTCATCGACTTCGTCTGCCGGCATCCGGTCCATAAGATCCTCGGCCGTGACAGTGTCATTTGCCCTGATGGCCTCAAGAAGCTTTGTCTGATTCTCATTTAATCCAGAAGCGTCCAGTCTTTTTGCATCGCTCCCCTTATTATCTTTCCCAGACAGTTTGACTTTTTCCTGTCCCGGGATTATAATATCGGTAAAGTCTGAACGGACCTCCTTTGCGGTGGCTTCTGGAGCCACGTCGGCACTGGTAGTGTAATTCATTGCGGTGGCTTCTGGAGCCATGTCGGTGGTGAATTCGTCTGTCAGGCTTATTTCTCTTACTACCTTATGTGTTCTGTAATTGTTGGTGCTCGGAAAAACTTCCACATCAAAAGCAACAACATACGGCCTTCCATCAATGCTTATGCCCCTTTCGAAATAATCGAACCTGACAGTATCCTTATTTTTGGAGCCATGCTGAACATACGAACCGCTTCCGACATATTCTGCATCTTCTACTATGTCATCAAGCTGTTCAATTACGGCCAGTTTTTCGGCACTCAGGTTTTTGTCGTTAATGACCTTTTTTACAAGCGTCTGATTCAGGGCAACATCATATGGCCCGTCTTCAAAAGATACGCCCTCAACCCTGACTACTCTGTCACCTCCGTTTTTATTGAACAGCTCTTTGTATTTCTCTTTCAGAAATCCTTTGAAACTTTTTACCCCATTCACTGAGGCTGCCTCTGCGCTGTTGATCTCTTGTGAAGCATCATTTACACTTTTGGGGTTCAGTTCGAACCTGTCCCTTATGCTTTTACTCTCAACCGGCATGATACCTTCATATGGGTTCTTTATCTGGGTCACCTTGCCCGCTTTTACGGGTTCGGATTCCGGAATGTTTTTTGATTCACTATTTACCCTTTCATTCTCAAGGGCATCAATTGCATCATTTAGTGCCTGCTCTTTCTGGTTTGAAGAAAGAGCATCATATTTTGAGTCAATTGCCGCATCAGCGTTCCCGCTCTTGTAATCCTCAACGAGGTCAGTGTACAAATTGGAGGTTACCCTTGACTTATTGGCAACCTGTGCGCCTGCTCCGAAGAATGCGCCTGATACCGCTCCGCCAAGGAATGATACAGCTGCCTGTTTTGTAAGGTCCAGTACAGCTGCAGCCTTTGCTTTTTCTTCACTCATTCCTGCCGCAATGTTTGCATTAACCAGCTGCTGCCACTGTGACTTATCTTTCATGATGATTGCATCGGATACATCGTTCGCAATGTCCGTGAAGAACTCTTCTGATCCTTCTCCGACCATCTGTTTTTCCATTGCTATTATGAATTCTTTGGCATTCTTTGCCACAAAATCATCATCCACAGCAAGACCTTTGATCTTACTCAATGACAGTGTCTCGAAGATTCCCTCTGCAGCTCCCTGTGCAATGCCCTGTGCATATGCCTGTGCATCTGTTGCTCCGTTTTCCTTTGCATTTTCTATAATATGCCGACCTACTGATTCCAACATGCTCGCACAAATCATCTACTGAAACATTCTTTTTTTTCATTTCATATTCGAGTCTGTCTTTATCCATATCGCTCTCCTTTCTTTAAATGTGTCTTTTACGACACTCTCATATTATCACCCTATTTTCCTTTGTCAATCGTTTTTGTGTCCTTTATGATATTTTCGTTGCCTTTATGACACTTTTATGTTATATTCGCCACGGAGGATACAATTATGGATATCGGATTAAGAATTAAATCTCTTCGTACTGAAAGAGATATGACATTAGAAGAACTTGGGAATAAAGTTGGTGTTGGAAAAAGCACCGTTAGAAAATGGGAGAACGGTATGATTGCCAATATGAGGCGTGATAAGATTGCCGTTCTTGCAAATGCATTGAACTGCTCTCCCGCCTACCTCATGGGCTGGACCGACGATCCACTTCCGAATTCTGTTCTCTGCGCCGGCGGGAAGCTCCCCGAAGCTGACATCAAATATCATGAAGCTGTAGCTTACACAATCCGTAAGCTGGAAGAGCTGGCCACCCTCAAAGATGCCCAGAATCTTAATCACCTGGTGCAACTGTATGACCGCCTTGATGATATAGACAAAGGAAAGATCATCGAAAGAATGGAAACAATGCTCGAAGGAGAGAAGTACCGAAAAGATACTGCTGCCGGAACGGCGTGATATACCTCGCTTGACAGACTGCGATTTTTTTGAAAAATTAACATGCGTTTTTTTCAGGATTCATGCAGATTGTCAAGTAAGCCTCTGCTTCCGGAACGGCGTGATCTACCTGACCCGTACCTGACGATTTTGTCAACTTCGGCAAAATCGCAGCGCACTTATCATTCCGGCTATAGAAAGGAGATACGATGTTCTTTTTTCACTATTCTGAATCACATACAGAAAATATTTTTGACAGTATCAGGCACATTAACGAATACGGAGCTGAATTCTGGTATGCAAGGGAACTTCAATCAGTTTTGGAGTATAAGCGCTGGGATAAATTCAACAATGTAATTGATAAAGCTGTTTCTTCATGCGAAGCCGCCGGAAATGATGTATCTGACCATTTTTCCCACGTGGGAAAAATCGTCGAAGCAGGAGCAACGCATAAGGACATCGGCGATATTGAGCTTTCGCGCTATGCCTGCTACCTGATCGCCATGAACGGGGATCCCAGAAAAGAAATTATCGCTCAGGCTCAAACCTACTTTGCCATACAGACCAGAAGGCAGGAACTGCAGGATGAATTCAACCAGCTCACAGAGGATCAAAAGCGGCTTGCCATCCGGAACGAGCTTAGGGAACACAACAAGTCTCTCGCAGATGCCGCTCACGGTGCCGGCGTTGTCGAGCCGAAAGATTACGCCATCTTCCAGAACTGCGGGTATCAGGGCCTTTACGGCGGTCTTGGCAGAAAAGAAATTCATGAACGAAAGGGCTTAAAAAAGAGTCAGGATATTCTTGACTTCATGGGCAGCACAGAGCTTGCCGCAAATCTCTTCCGCGCCACACAGACAGATGAAAAGCTCCGCAGGGAAAACATACAGGGAAAGGAAAAGGCAAACCGGACGCATTATGAGGTAGGCGCAAAGGTACGGCAGACTATCAAGGAGCTTGGCGGCACCATGCCGGAAGATCTTCCTACTCCCGATAAGAGTATAAAGAAAATCGAGCATGAAGAACAGAAGCGTATAGACGGAAAATAATCAAAATATATAATTTTAAGTGCAATTTATTTATGTTTATTACATTATGGTATCCGTTTTCCCCGGGGTTATATTTTGAAAAGTATCATCACTTTGGTATAGCGTATAATTTTTGACTGGTAAAGTATTTCGTCTACCACTTGCACATTGAAAACTGAATATTTGAGGTGCAAACCACAATTGTTTCTGATTCATGGAATCATTTACTATATATAGTGATTGACAATATGTGTTAAAATGTTATTAGGGCATTATGAGAACAGAAAGATTTAATAATTTATATCATGGTACCGATGAAGAAAGCAAGAAGTTGATTCTTGCAAACGGTTTTACACCGTCTACGAGCGCCGATCTGTGGTGTGGTCCCGGTGGTTATTTTTATGATATAAAAGCTAAAGCCTGTTGGTATGGTTCTAATAAATGTAATGATATCTATCGTCAGACGATGCAAAAACTGAAACCTGCCGTAATTAAAGCTCATGTTGATAACATAAATGCAGAACATATTTTTGACTTGAGAGATCCGAAAACGCTTGAAGAATTTGAGAGTTCTGTATCTGCTTTTTTGGATAATGCCGTCGACAAAATGGCCGTAAATGAATATACCCATTCTTAAGCTATAATCAAAATCCGGTCATCACTTATCAGCTATTATGCCGACCGTATGGAAAAGAAGATTATTATCGGCTACTTCCGCCAAAGGCCTCAGCCTGCAATAGAGAATGCTATAAAGTTTGCCGATAGTATCGATATGGTTGTAGGTATTGAATGCATTTACTGCATAACCGATATCAGTATTATTGAAATAGATGAGGAGGAGCACAATGAAAGATAAGATGTCGCTTGAAGATTTCATTAAGTATGCAAAACAAAAGTGCGGCATTGACATTTCCTTGATAAAGGATGCCGGACCACTCACATTCCGCGAGATATTCGGAGGTTCCTTCTTCCCAGAAGAACCTCCTGCTTATTCAGTTTCTTTTCCGTATGAGCAAAATGTGTGGTTATGCAATTACACGCCCTTAGCTTCTGATGAAACCATTAAGACAGACTTGGACGCTGCCTAAAGGAGTTTTTTATGGACATCACAAAGATTAAATCAAAACTTAACATGCTAAATCTCTACTTTAGCCGGTGTGAATTTATAAGAAAGCCCATTATCTCAGACACCTGTCTTAACACAACCATTGACCGTAATGTCACACAGCTTTCCGAACATCACTATTCAGTAGAGCTCACTCTTAAAATTAACAATAATGATTTGAATTTACTTGTAGTCGCCAATGCTGATTTTTCTTTAGATTCTGATGATTACAGTAACGAAAAAGCAATAATGAATAAAAACACAGTCGCAATCATGTTTCCATTTATTAGAAGCCAGGTTTCGCTGATGACATCACAGCCCGGTATGACCCCGATTACGCTTCCTGCAATTAATGTAAACGAGATGGAATGATCATCTATTATTTCTTAAGCACCTCAAATATGAGGTGCTTTTTTATTCTCACCGAAAGGAGTATATCATGCCGAACGCTCGTGTTTTACCTTCCGGGAACTACCGCTGCAGGTCCACATGGACTGACCGTGACGGAATCCGACACACCAAGTCATTCACGGCCAAAACAAAAAAAGAAGCTGAACGCCTTGCCGCAGATTATGAATTCACAATGACTGCTTCCGCAAGCAGGATCTCTTTTCTCGATGCTGCCACCGCTTATATCGAATCAAGAAGCAACACTTTGTCTCCTACCACGATAAACGAGTACAGAAACATGCTGCGCCGTGGTTTTCCGTTCCAGGACAAGAACATCCACGAGATCACGGAAATAGACATACAGAGATTTGTTAATGATTACGCCGCAACCCACAGCCCGAAGACCGTCAAGAACACCCACGGCTTTGTGGTATCCGTGATCCACTCCGTCCGCCCGGACTTCTTCATAAAGACCCGCCTCCCGCAGAAAAAGACCTATGAGGCCAACATTCCGGAGGATGATGACATAAAGAAAATTCTTGCCGTATCGGATCCGGAACTGAAGAAGGCAATCTATCTGGCAGCTCTCGGGCCGATGCGCCGTTCCGAAGTCTGCGGTGCTTCCTATGAGGATCTGAAACGCGGAACCCTGCACGTCCATACCGTGATGGTAAAGAACGGTACTGAATGGATCCTGAAGGACGTTCCGAAGACAACCGCATCCGACAGATACATCCGCTTCCTCCTTACGTTGTGAAGGCCCTTGGCAAGGGCACAGGGCGCATTGTCGCTCTTACCCCCACAATTGTATACAAAAGATTCAAAAAGGCCTGCAAAGACGCAGGAGTGCCCTCATACCGCTTTCATGACCTGCGTCATTACGGAGCCTCGGTCCTTCACTCCCTTGGTGTTCCCGATGCATACATCATGGAGCGTGGAGGATGGGAAACAGATGAAACATTAAAAAATGTTTACCGGCATGCACTCAGTAAAGAATCCAAAAAAAATAACGACCTCGCAAACAAGCATTTTGAATCCCTTGCCTGAACATTTCGTGGCACACTTTTATCAAACGTGGCACATAAACATCAATATTCGTTGATAATTCTCGTTCTTTAAAACATTAAAAAAATGGCTGTATATAAGGTTTTTCCTTACATACAGCCATTTTACAAAAAAAGCTGGGGACGGGAATCGGACCCGTGACCTCGTCATTACCAATGACGCGCTCTACCATCTGAGCTACTCCAGCGAACCATAGGATAATAACATACTATCCTATCTAATGCAAGTGCTTTTTATTTTCTTTTTGCTGTAACACAAACCCACTCTCCCATTTTGATCACGGCTGTATCATACCAGCAGTCATTGTTCATAAAGGCCGAAACCACAGCATCCTCATATGTGTCAAGTATTCCTGAAGATATGAAGACCCCGTCCTTCTTTAGCAGACTGTCAACGTTTCCTTTACCAGCGAGTGAAATGATGACGGGAGCAAGAATGTTGGCAACACAGATGTCATACCGCCTGCACACTCCTTCAATCTTTTCCCTGGTTCCGTCATCAGAAAGAACATTTCCGGTAAAAACCTTAAAGGAATCCTTTTGAATGCCGTTTAATTCAAGGTTCTCCGATATTACTCCCTCACAGGCCGGATCTATGTCGACTGCAGTAACAAGTCCTGCACCCAGTTTAACTGCCGTCATCCCAAGTATCCCGCTTCCGGTTCCTAAATCAAGAATGCTCATGCCATCCTTAACATATTTTTTCAGCTCAGGAATGCATATTTTTGTGGTTTCATGGGAACCGGTGCCAAATGCCACGCCCGGATCAATGAGTATGGTTTTGATTTTCCCTTCGTTAACATCTTTTTCATATTCATCAGGAACCGGAAGCCAGGAAGGAAGTATGAGGATATTTTCAATCAGTATGGGTTCATAATACTTTTTCCATTCATTTCTCCAGTCTTCCTCCGCACTTTCAGAAACTTCGAGCCTTCCTTCCCCTATATTGACGAACTCTTTTAAACTGTCAATTGAGATACGGATATCCTGAAGGAGTGTTTCTATTTCATCATCAGTATATATCCGGTCATTGATTATGTAAGAGTTATCCGTTGTGTCCGTAAGACCGGCTGCAGGTACATCCTTTTTCTTCTCACCCGGCTCCTCCTCATGAAGGTAAAAACTCACCCTTGCAGTTCCGTCCGGCTCTTCCATTTCAGGCATGATGCCGATGAACTGAGCCTCTATGTCCTCTTCTGAAATGGGCATGTTGTCATCAATCTGAACTCCGTCAATACCATATTCTGAGAGCATGGCTGATACAGTGTCTTCTGCCTCCACCGTCGTATGTATTGTTACCTGTTTCCATTTCATGAAAGCTTTTCCCTTTCCCTGTTTCTGAGCCATGCTGAGTTTTTCTCAGCCCACTTTTCAGTGAAAAATGAATAATAATTCTTTCCTGTCACCGATCTTGTCTGTATCGCCCTCCTTGAATTACACCACAGAACAGATGGAAGGCCTATTACAATAAGATACAACGGCCCGAGGATCAGTGACTGCATACAGTGACCGTATTCATGTTCAGTCATATGAGGTCCACCGCCCTTACATGTGAAAATGAACAGCCCCATTGACACACCATGAGTTTTATCCCTCCAGACTGTTCTTATGGAACCACGGTACCACTCATGTGGCTCCTTAATGTTATAAAGAAACACTATAAGGCCCACGACTGTCTGTGGAAGGCCCCAGGTAAGCTGCAGTGCAGTGATCAGTATTCTCTTTAAAACATTGATTTTCTTTCCTTCCATAAGTATAAGGCGGCTGTTTTATTCAGCCGCCTGATTTGATTCCACAGGGATATCCGAGAAACAGATATCCATTAATTCTGATATTCTTTCAGTATCACCCTTAAGGAAAAGATAGCCAAATACCGCCTCGAAGCCTGTAGCCCTCCGGTAATCGGAGATCTTCTGGTGTTTTGCAGCCGTTAGTGTCTTCCCGTTTCTTCCCCTGTGATACACTGCTGCTTCTTCTTCAGTAAGTATAGGTTCCAGTTTTCCAAAATAAGCAGACTGAGAAGCCGCATTCACGATACCCGTGGTCCTTTTATGAAGCTTTTCTACCTTATGCGAACCAGTCGCAAACAGCCTTTTTCTAACTTCCAGTTCAAAGACCGCATCACCAAGATAGGCAAGCGTCAGCGCATTCACATCCTTTGGATTTTCTTTCAGGCTCTCTTCCACTTTACGCCCTCTCTGGTGTCTTCAAGAATGATTCCCATTGAAGTAAGCTGATTTCTTATCTCATCAGCCCTGGCAAAATTCTTAGCCTTTCTGGCAGCTGTTCTTTCAGCAATGAGCTTTTCAACTTCCTCGTCAAGGTTATCAGACTTTCTTTCAGTATTAACACCCAGAACACCGTCACAGAGTGTCTTTATTGTGCTGTACACGTAATCAACGTATGCTTTTGTGCTCTTATCGTTTGTAGTGGCATTTGCAATACGTACTATCTCAAACACTGCTGTCGAAGCATTTGCCGTATTGTTGTCATCATCCATTGCATCCTCAAAAGCCTTTACAAATCCCTCAATCTGGGCTTTTGCTGCCTCTTCGTCCGTAGTAAGTACATCACCTGCAGCTGAATTCTTTAATTCATTAAGCTTATCAGTGCAGTTGAGAATCCTTTCATATGATGCCTTGGCCTGGTCCATTACTTCCCTCGAGAAGTTAAGCGGCTGGCGGTAATGGGCGCTGAGGATGAAGAGACGGAGAACCATCGGATCATACTGTGCTGTAATGTCACGTACGGTAAAGAAGTTACCAAGTGACTTACTCATCTTTAATCCGTTTATATTAAGGAACCCGTTATGCATCCAGTAGTTTGAAAAGATCTTTCCACTGCAGCATTCAGACTGTGCAATCTCATTTTCATGATGCGGGAAAATAAGGTCTTCACCACCGGCATGGATGTCAATGGTCTCACCAAGGTACTTCTTGCTCATTACTGAACACTCAATGTGCCATCCGGGACGTCCGTCGCACCAGGGTGACGGCCATGAAGGCTCGCCTTCTTTTTTGGGTTTCCAGAGAACAAAGTCATTAACGTTTCTCTTCTGATCCTCACCGGTAACCTTAAGATCACGGAGTCCGGACATCATCTCATCCATGTCCTTATGAGAAAGCTTTCCATAATTCTTATCTGACTCTACAGAAAAATAAACGGTTCCGTCCTCTGCAACATAAGCATGTCCTTTTTCGATCAGTGTGCTGATCATGTCAATCATGCCGTCTATTTCCTCAGTAGCCTTTGGATGTGTTGTTGCAGGCTTTACGTTAAGGTCCGCCATGTCCTTTTTACATTCTTTAATGTAACGTTCAGAGATAACAGAGGAATCAACACCTTCCTCGTTTGCCGCCTTGATTATTTTGTCATCCACGTCCGTGAAATTTGATACATAGTTTACCTCATATCCCTTATATTCCATGTAACGGCGAAAAGCGTCAAATACAATCATGGGACGTGCATTTCCTATATGGATAAGATTGTAAACCGTGGGGCCGCATACATACATGCTTACCTTTCCGGGAACCAACGGCTTAAAATCAACTTTTCTTCTCTGCATTGTGTCAAAAATCTTCATCTTAATCTTCCTTTTCCTTTATCAGACAGACCGCATGCGCGGCAATTCCGAGGCCCTCACCGGTGAAACCGAGATGCTCTTCGGTAGTTGCTTTAACATTTACCTGTGAGATGTCAACCGAAAGCGCATCAGCAATGTTTTTTCTCATTTCATCTATATATGGTCTCAGCTTTGGTCTCTGGCATATGACCGTACAGTCAACATTTTCAGTAACATAACATCGTTCACTAAGAAGGTTAGCGACCTTTCTGAGAAGCTCTATTGAGTCCGCTCCCAGGTACATGTCGTCATTATCAGGAAAGTGAAGCCCTATGTCACCAAGAGCAGCCGCTCCCAACAGCGAATCCATCACCGCATGGGTAAGTACGTCTGCATCACTGTGTCCGAGAAGTCCTTTTTCAAATGGAACATCTACGCCACCCAGTATCAGTTTCCTTCCTTCAACAAGTTTATGAACATCATATCCGTGACCAATACGCATTACAGTAAAATCCTTACTTTTCCCTCAACACACCTTACAGTAAAATCAGACTGATACCCCATAAGTTCACCGTCAGTATGCATTGCCTTTTTATCTTCAATGTGGAACTGTGCCTCGCTGAATGGGAAGAACCTCACGATTCCGCTTTCCTTTAATCCCTTTTTCTTATTAAGGAGAATAGGAAGGAGTTTCAGTTTGCTCCTTGAGCATACAGCGGTTGCATCAAGCATTCCGTCATTCCACTGAGCATTTGGTGCGAATTTATACCCACCGCCTTCATATGGATGATTCTGCATGGAGATGAAAAAAATCGACTTGAACTCAACCTTCCTGTCCCCGTCAAGTATCATGTAACCGGCTGACGGTTTGGATTTCAGGAACTCAATGAACCCGATTATCGTGTAAGACAGCTTGCCGATTCCTATCTTATTACAGAAATCCTTAATTTTTGAAACTTCGAGTGCATGACAGACCGCTGCATCAAATCCGATTCCGCAGCTTACGATGAATCTGCGGCGCAGTGTACCGTCATCATTAGTTACCACGCCATAATCCATGTTTCTCACATAGCCGTTCGTGAACAGTTTCTTAAGTATGTCCTGAGTATTGCCTGAATACCCAAGGGAGCGTCCCAAATCATTTCCTGAACCTGATGGGATGAAACCAAAAATTACATTTGAGGAAAAATCAAGCCCGTTGATGACTTCATTTATGGTTCCGTCTCCACCTACTGCTATGACATACAGTTCTTCGGTTCTGTCCTTGGACAGTTCCATGGCCTTATTCATTGCATCACCCTGTTTTGCAGTGAAAAAGACATCATAAGGAGCATTTATGCTATTTAAATATTTCTTTGTCTGGTTCCAGACCTTAAGTCCGCTTCCGCATCCCGAATTAGGATTTACAATAAAAAAATACATAACATTCTCCTTTTTGGATAAATCATCGGTTAATTATATCACTTATGGACAATCTGTAAAAGGTAAAGTTTTTTTAATTTCAGCTTGACATTGCATGGTAAATTAATTATACTACAAAAGCACGTTGAAAAACGATTGCATGGGGTCTTAGCTCAGCTGGGAGAGCACCTGCCTTACAAGCAGGGGGTCACAGGTTCGAGCCCTGTAGGCCCCATATGGCGAGATAGCTCAGTTGGCTAGAGCATGCGGTTCATACCCGCAGTGTCGAGGGTTCGAATCCCCCTCTCGCTATTTTTTTATTTATGAAAATGCTGCCGGTTACTGGCAGCATTTTTGTTTCTGTTTTTGTTTTTTCACCAGTTTAGCAGTCATCTTATGCGGAAGGCATACTATCGGATCATCAGTAAGGACCACCTGTCCCTTGTTTACACATATCTTTTCAGGGCAGTTACTTTCTGAACACATTACGGCAAAATTTCCTTCATCAGTCCTTATAATCCGGATGATGTTATAACCGCCATCTTCAGATTCTATCCTAATCTCCTTTTCTTCCGTCAGTAACTCCCTTACTACTACCTCACCATCCCGCGTGACAATAAGATAATTCCCTTTAGACCTGATTTTTCCAAAGGCAGAAAAAACCAACAGCGCCGCAAAAAGTAGCGCTGCCAGCAGTATCAGGTCTTTTTTTGAAATGAGTTTATTATTCAATTATCTGCTTCCGCAAAACTGTGTTCTATCGTTATTACCACGCTGTATTCCGGTTTGATTTCCCTGAGCTTTTCCTGTATCTTCTCTGTCAGGTTCCTGTTCTGTTCCTGTGTGTAGCTGTACGGAACGATAAGGTCAAAAACCACATTGAACTTTCCTTCTGAAGCATGCACTATTCTTACATCATGAGTCGAAACACGGCCGTCGCCGATATCCTTAACGGTCTTTTCAACGCATTCCCTTGCAGCAATGGTTTTAGGATTTGTAACATCAATAGGGTCAGTATGGGTAACCAGCTGGATTCCATACTTTTTCAGACAGTCCCTTTCAATGCCATCCATAAGAATATGAGAAGCCTCAAGACCTGTTGTATCAGAGATTTCCACATGAACTGAAGCAAAACTCTTTGACGGTCCGTAATTATGAACTATCAGGTCATGACACCCCAGTACTTCAGGGTATGAAAGGATAAACTCCTTTATGGTTTTGCTCAGTTCAATATCCACGTTGCCGCCAATCAGCGGATCAAGTGTATCCTTTGCAATCTCAACGCCACATTTAAGGATAAGGAACGATACCAGAAGTCCCACTATCCCATCGATATTGATTGAAAGAAAACTGAATACCAGTAAAGAGACGATTGTTGCCATGGTTGAAAGACAGTCGTTTCTTGAATCTGCTGCCGTTGCAAGCATGGGCTGTGAATTGATTCTCTTTCCCAGCTTTGTATTAAAAACAGACAGCCATAGCTTCAGCATTATTGAAAGCACAAGTACCACGACTGAAACCACGGAAAACTGAATGGGTTCCGGATTTAAAATCTTGGACACTGAATCCTTTAATAATTTAAAACCTACCTCAAGCACCAGGAATGCAACTGCAAGTGCAGAAACATACTCAAGCCTTCCATGTCCGAACGGATGGTCAGCGTTAGCGGGACGAGCCGCCATTTTTGCACCCACAAGTGAAATCAGTGATGAGGCGACGTCTGAAAGGTTATTGAAGGCATCTGCAGTGACTGAAACTGCCCCTGTAATCGTGCCTATAATAAACTTCATGACGAAAAGAATGCAGTTGACACATATTCCGGTGATTCCTGCAAGAACACCATATGATGTCCTTACGGCATTGCTGCCTATGTCATCATTGTTTTTTACAAACTTTTTTACCAGAAATCCAGTCATGAAAGAAGTACCGCCTTAAAAGCCAGATAAGTATGATAAACATCAAGTTTTGAGGTCAACTCGAATGGCGCGTGCATTGCCAGTACAGGAACACCGACATCCACTGTGTCAACATCATGTGAAGCAATGTAATGGGCAATGGTTCCCCCGCCGCCCTCATCTACTTTTCCAAGTTCTCCTGTCTGCCAGCATACTCCGTTGTCATCAAGTATTGAAATTACACGTGCCATGGTTTCTGCAGAGGCATCACTTGCACCGCCTTTTCCTCTTGCTCCGGTATACTTGGTTATAATGGGGCCGTGTCCAAGATAAGGTACATTGTTCTTTTCAAATACATCAGAGAAAGTCGGATCATATGCCGCACCCACATCCGATGATACACAGAAGGAATTACGGTAAAGATCCCTTTTTACTGCTCCCTGAGATTCGCAGAGATCCGAAAGGAAATGATCAAGATACAGTGAGTCCATGCCTGTATTACCATATGAACCTATCTCTTCCTTATCGGTAAACACCGTTACAGTGGTATAACGCGGATCTGAAGCCTCAAAGGCAGCCATCATGGCAGTGTATGCGCACACTCTGTCATCCTGACCATAAGCACCGACAAGAGCACGGTCAAATCCTATGTCAGATGCCTTAGCAGCAGGAACCACTTCAATTTCGGCACGGAGAAAATCCTTTTCCGTCATTCCGAACATATCATTCAGAATGCTGAGCACCATCAGCCTGTACGGCTCTTTTTCATCAGTATCCTTATAAGGTGTACTTCCTACTATTACATTAAGCTCCTCACCCTTAATTCCATCCTTGAGTGTCCTTTCATCCTGCTTTTTGCTCAGATGGGGCAGAAGGTCGGAAATAAAGAACTTTGGATCAGCATCAGCCTCGCCTATGGAAATGGCCTTCTTTTCACCGCTCCTTAAAACAACGGTTCCATGAATGGCAAGCGGAACCGCAGTCCACTGATACTTCCTGATACCGCCGTAATAATGCGTTTTAAAAAGCGCAGTCTCATCCTGTTCGTAAAGGGGATTCGGCTTTAAGTCAAGTCTCGGGCAGTCGATATGGGCTATATTGAACCTCACGCCTCTTGAAAGGTCCTCATGTCCGATGGTAACAAGGATGGCATCCTTACCCCTGCTATTAAAAAACAGTTTTGATCCGGCTTTGTATTTCTTTTCCCTTGAAAATTCTTCATAGCCTTCCTTTTCGGCCTGTGAAATGATCTCGATGACAGTCTCCCTCTCCGTTTTGGCCCTGTTGAGAAATAATTTATATCCTTCACAGAAATCCATGGCCTTTATTAAATCCATGGGACATTTCACGGCAATGTTTTCGTTCTTATAGATAAGTTCTTCAGCTTTCATCTTATATCTCCTTAACCTGTGATTTTTTTATAAATATCAAAGAAACAGTCAATTTCTGAATCGTTTGCTTCCTGAAAACTGATTTCATTCCAGAATTTTTCAAAGAAAACTATCGTATGTTCTGATTCAAAAGGCTTTACAACCTCATTAAATGCAAGCGTATCCAGTGCCGTCCTGATGCCTTCCTTTCTCTGCATCGTGGCTTCCTGGTCATATCCGTCAGTAACCTTGATTATGTAATACATTCCACCAATGGCAAGAATGTTTGATATCTGACCTTCGTCGAGTGAAAAGGCGGTTTTTTCCATGAGTCCGTTCCCGGAACCCTTTTTCAATGTCAGTTCTATCTGGTCGGCTTCACTGTAACGGCTGGCAAGTGAGTTAAATTCAGACCTGTCGATCTTTAGTTTCTTAAGGATAGCCTTGGCCTTTTTCTCATCGTCTGTGGCTATCTGCATAATCTTGATGACCTTTACCTCAGAATCACTTATTGCCGTATCCGCAGAGGATGTCAGATCCGCGGCGAGCCGGCATGCAGTAAAGTAATCAGTATAGATTTTAAGCACATCTTCTCGGGTACAGCCGATATACTCAAGATCGGCCTTTGAAAGTGAATCCATGTAAGCATCGGTCATCTCTTTTATTAATTCCCTCTCACTGCTTGAAAGGGAGATTCCCCGCTCTTCTGCCATCATGCAGAGAAGCTTTATATGTTCCATGAAATCCTTGACACTTTCTATCACCGTGCGGTCAAACGTTTTTCCGTCTTCCGCCGACAGCCCCCAGATTCCCTCTGAATATACGTTTTCATAACGGTTGCGTTCATTCACTATGAGGATCATGGCCTGTTCCCTGGTGTATTCCTCAATCTGTTCAGCCTTATTCTCAAGTTCTATTCCCTTACAACCGGAAAGAAGCACCGCAGAAACTGCAAGTGCCATGATCATAATTATAAATCTTTTCCTTTTGTTTTTCGTAAATATCATCCTATCAGCCAGTCATAAAGTTCCTGGTAGCTCAATGCCGATGACTTCCATGAAAAGTCGGTATTCATACCGCTTCTTATCAGCCCGTCCCAGGCTTCCTTATTCTCCCTGAATACGTCTTCAGCATACCTTATGCATGAAAGAAGACACTCCGGCGAATAATCCGCAAACGAGAATCCCGTACCTTCTCCGCTGTAACGGTTATAAGGTATCACCGTGTCCTTAAGTCCCCCTGTTTCACGGACGATGGGAACAGTTCCGTAACGTAATGCTATAAGCTGTGACAGTCCGCAGGGTTCAAACCTTGACGGCATCAGATAAGCATCAGCACCGGCGTATACCTTATGAGCCATCTCATCAGAGTACCTTATGTACGCGGCAATCTTTCCGGGATGACGCTGCGCGGCCTCCATAAACATTGCCTCATATCTTTCATCGCCGGTACCCACAACCGCAATCTGGATGTCATCCCCTGAAAGAGTTTCAAGTATCTGCCCGATAAGGTCCAGACCTTTCTGATCAGTAAGTCTGGTCACCATGCCGATAAGAAGTTTTCCGTCATCTTCTGAAAGTCCTAATGCCTTCTGCAGTGCCTTCTTGTTTTTGTTTTTAACAAGGCTGAAATTTTCCGAATTATAGAAAGCACTTATCAGCCGGTCACTTTCAGGATTAAACTCCCTGTAATCAATTCCATTTACTATTCCGCGAAGGGCCCATGCCCTTTTTCTCATAAGCCCGTCAAGACCTTCGCCATACTCCGGTGTTTTGATTTCCTCTGCATAAGTTCTTGAAACCGTCGTAACGGCGTCTGCGTAAACCACACCGCCCTTCAGCATGTTTCCATCGTTATAATATTCAAGTCCTTCGGAGGTAAAATAGCTGTCCGGAAGACCTGTTATCCATTTCATGTGGTCAATGCCCCACCGTCCCTGGAACTTCAGGTTATGTATTGTGAAAACCGTCTTTATCCTGCTGTAAAACGGATCACTTCTCAGTTCATTCACATAGGCCGGAATAAGCCCTGTCTGCCAGTCATGGCAGTGAATAATGTCAGGCCTGAAATCAACAGCCTTAATGGCCATCAGGGCCGCCTTTTCAAAAAAGCAGAACTTGCTTATGTCATAATACCAGTCACCATATGGCTTATCCCCACCGAAAAACTCCTCGTTATCAATGAAGTAAAACCTGATTCCTGCCTTTGTGAGCGTAAAAACACCGGCATATATGTCCCTTCCGTCATGATGAACGGTGAAGGAACACAGAAACTTCAGTGTCTTCAGGTTTTCGGCCTTCATGCATGTATATTTGGGCATTATGACCCTGCAGTCAAAATACCTGCTGTCCAGGTTTTTCGGTAATGATCCGGCCACGTCGGCAAGTCCGCCTGTCTTAATGAACGGAACCGCCTCACTGACAGCAAATAGGATTTTTTTTCGTTTAACTGCCATTTAGGTGTCCCTTCTTTATGTTCTCTGCCATTTCCTTCATCTCAAGCGCATTCCCGTATACTGCCTTGGTTATCATTGCCCCTCCCAGGAGCCTGGCAAGTTCAGAAACCGATTCATCGCCGGAAAGCTTTCTTATTCTTGTGACATTTCTTCCCTCTTCCTCATTCTTTTCA
Source organism: Lachnospiraceae bacterium (assembly GCA_024405115.1). Classification (GTDB taxonomy): domain Bacteria; phylum Bacillota; class Clostridia; order Lachnospirales; family Lachnospiraceae; genus Avilachnospira. The sequence continues at coordinate 83,536 of JAKSPD010000003.1, read as the reverse complement.
ATGAGGAAATGGGTGTCAGCCATGGAAGCTATCTGCGGTAGATGTGTTATGCAGATGACCTGATGACTTCTGGAAATGATATCAAGTTTTTCCGCTACCTTCTGTGCCGTCCTTCCACTTATTCCGGTATCTATTTCATCAAATATAAGGGTGGGAATGTCATCTGTCCCGGCTAATACAGTCTTAATGCTTAACATCAGCCTTGAAAGCTCTCCACCTGATGCAACGTGTGAAATTGGTCCCATCGGTTCCCCGGGATTAAGCGACACCATGAATGACACGGCATCCATTCCATCTGCCGAAGGCTCTTTCTCAGTGAATGAAAGTTCAACCCTGACTGATTCAAATCCCAGCTCGAGCATTTCATTCTTTATCTCATTGCAGAGTTTTACGGCAGCTGTCCTTCTTATTCCCGACAGTATTTCCGAAAGGCCGCGGAGCTTCTTTTCAGAAGCTGCCAGTTCCTTTTCACTCTCAAGCTTTCTCTCCTCATATGAAATGAGTTCAGAAAGTCTTTCGTTACGGCGCTCCCTGTACTCCATGATATCTTCATAAGTACGTCCGTATTTATTCTCAAGGCTTCTGATGAGGTCAAGCCTCATTTCAGTCTCATTCAGCGCCTCTTCTGAAAGCTCCAGTGAGGAAACATATGAACTGATCTCATTCTCGGCGTCGCTCAGTATAGACTGTGCATCCAGAAGTTCCGAATATATGTCCTTCAGCCCCTCATCATAATGCATTGCTGAAGACGCGGCGGATATCGCATCCTGCATCCTGATTTCAGATACGATTGAATAAGCCCTTCCCAAAGTCTCAAGAATCGTTTTTGAATTATTGAGTTTTTTGTAAAAAGCGGCGAGTTCCTCTTCCTCACCCTCCCGAAGCTGTGCCCTGTCTATCTCCTCTATCTCGTATTCGCAGGAAGAGACCTCCCGCTCCCTGGCCTGCTCATCAAGAGTAAAGCTTTCACATTTCTTCTTTGCTGATACATACTCACGGTACGCAGAAGCCACTTCATTTCTCTGCATGGCGGCCGCCTTACCCATATAAGCATCAAGGATCTCGAGATGCTTTTTTGTATCAAGAAGTGTATGGTACTCATTCTGTCCGTAAATATCTATCAGGACAGAGGCGGCATCCCTGAGTTCGGAAAGTGAGACCGCTTCACCGTTAATACGGCTTACGCTCCTCTGACGGCTCAGTTTTCTGCTCATTATAAGGACATCATCTTCAGGAATGTCAATTCCCATGGCCTGCAGCTTTTCCTTTTTTTCCTGGCTGTCCACTGAAAAAACAAGCTCTATATAAGCGCTTTCTGCCCCCTCACGAATAACCTCACCTTTCACCTTGCCGCCAAGGCACATTAGTGCAGAACCTATGATAACGGATTTACCGGCTCCTGTTTCACCGGTCATTATATTAAGGCCGCGGTCAAATGAGACCTCAGCCTGTTTTATAAGCGCAATGTCCTTAACATTAAGTTCGAGCAGCATTTTTAACCCTCGCTCTTGTCATCCTCAAACAGTCTTGAAAGCTCCTGCATCACTGCAAGGCATTCCTCCTCGCTTCTGATGGCCAGGAATATGGTGTCATCACCTGCTATACATCCGGCTATTCCCATGATGTTAAGCTCTTCTATTGCCGCGGCACACGCCATTGCCATTCCGGAAACAGTCTTGATCACAAGTATGTTCATGGCGGGAGTCATTGATATAAAACCGTCACGAAGGATGTTGAGGTATTTTCTGGTCATGTCGACACCTGTGGAAACTGCCTTGTAATACAGCTTTCCGTCAGTTCCCTGTACCTTTGTGAGCATAAGTGTCCTCATATCTTTTGAAACAGTTCCCTGTGTCACGTCATAACCTTCCTTCAGAAGGTATCCCCTTAGTTCCTCCTGATTGGAAATATTGTACTTTCCAATAAGTTCAAGTATCTTCGTTTTTCTGTCTGGTTTCATATTTTCCTCTTTCTGTCAGCTTAGCACTTTGTGACTCTCATTCACAAGCTTCTCCACAATGTCATCATTGACAGTTATGCCGTCCGTTTCATCAGGGCTGTCTGGCTTTTTTATGTAAATAAGGTATTCAATATTTCCTTCCGGCCCTCGTATGGGGCTGTAAGTCAGGCCTTTTATCAAAAAACCCATCTCCCTTACAAAGCCGGATATCCTTAAAACAACTTCCTCATGAACCTTTTTGTCCCTTACCACGCCTTTTTTACCCACCTCATCACGTCCTGCCTCAAACTGAGGCTTAATAAGGCTGACCATTTCCGCCCCGTCTGAAAGAAGCGGCCATACAGGTGGAAGTACCTTCTCCAGACTGATGAATGAAACGTCCACTGAGGCAAATGAAAGCATCTCACCGCCAATGTCATCCGAAGTAATGTACCGTATGTTCATCTTTTCCATACATACGACCCTGTCGTCATTGCGAAGCTTCCATGCAAGCTGTCCATGTCCTACATCTACCGCGAATACTTTCGCTGCCCCGTTCTGCAGCATGCAGTCCGTAAATCCTCCGGTAGAAGCACCGATGTCCATGCAGGTAAGTCCGGTAAGTTCTATTCCAAAGGTATCCACTGCCTTTTCAAGTTTAAGACCTCCCCTTGAAACATACCTGAGCGTTGCACCTCTTACCTCGATGACGGTTTCCTCATCATCCGGAAAACATGTTCCGCACTTGTCCTCTTTCTGTCCGTTGACATAGACAATCCCGCTCATTATTGTAGTTTTTGCTTTTTCCCTGCTTTCAGAAAAGCCTCTTTCAAAAAGCAGTACGTCCAGTCGTTTCTTATCCTTCATTAAGGCAGTTCCTTATCTTTTCAAGAATGCTTTCAGAATCGATTGAAAGCATTTTTCTTAACGTATCCACATCGCCATGCTCAATATAGCTGTCAGGCAGTGCAATGTTGAGCACGCGTATATGCTCATTTGCCTCACGTGCTATGCATCCTGCCATGATTCCCATTCCCCCACGCAGTACATTTTCTTCCAGGGTAACAAACAGTTCATGTTCAAATGCGGCAGTCCTGATCATTTCCTCGTCAAGCGGTTTGGCAAACCTTGCGTTTATCAGGGTTGCATTTATGCCATCTATCTTAAGTTTTTCCCGAACATGTTCAGCTGTACTGACCATTGAACCAAGTGCAAAAAGTACCACACGGTTTCCTTTATAAAGGAGTTCACTCTTTCCAGGTACAATATCACTGTCAAACTCACCGAGTCCCTCATATGCCGTTCCTCTTGGATAACGTATGGCACAGGGCGATGAAAGTGAGAATGCTGTCTTAAGCATTTTCTTTAATTCAGCTGCATTTTTGGGTGCCATCACGGTCATGTTTGGAATCTCACTGAGAAATGAAATGTCAAATATTCCCTGGTGGGTTTCTCCGTCAGAACCTACAAGCCCTGCACGGTCAACGGCAAATACAACCGGAAGATTCTGAAGGCATACGTCGTGAACCAGCTGGTCAAACCCTCTCTGTAAAAACGAAGAGTATATGGCTACTACGGGCTTAAGACCATTTGAAGCCATTCCGGCGGCACTTGTGACTGCATGTGCCTCTGCAATGCCCACATCAAAGAACCTTTCCGGATACTTTTCAGAAAAAGCCTTCAGACCGGTTCCATCAGGCATGGCGGCCGTCACTGCCACTATTCTGCTGTCGTCGTCCGCCAATTCAAGAAGTGCTTCAGAAAAACATGAGGAATAAGATCTTCCCCTGGAAGTTTTAATCCTTTCCCCTGTCTCAGGATTGAATGAATCCACGCCATGAAAATTCTCAGGATTTTCTTCCGCTGGTCCGTATCCCTTGCCCTTCTTTGTAATCACATGTACTATTACGGCATGATCAAGCTTTTTGGCCTGACGCAGCGCCCTCTCAAGCGCCTTTATATCATGCCCGTCGACAGGACCCAGATAAGTTATTCCCATGTCTTCAAACATCATCCCGGGTACTATCATCTGCTTGATGGAGTCCTTGGCCCTTTTCACTTCCGTCACAAGCTTGTCTCCCACTACAGGGACATTCCTCAGACCCGTTTCCACGTTTTTCTTCAGGGTTGTGTATCCTTTATAGGTACGTATTCCGTTCAGATAATTTGACAAACCGCCCACATTCTTCGAAATGGACATGTTATTATCATTAAGTACCACTATGAAGTTCTTTTTCATCCTGGATGCATTATTCAGACCTTCAAAAGCCATTCCTCCTGTCATGGCTCCGTCACCGATGACGGATATGACTGAATAATCCTCGCCTTTTAAGTCCCTTGCCTGTGCTATTCCAAGTGCCGCCGATATTGAAGTAGAACTGTGGCCCGTATCAAAAGCATCAAACGGACTCTCGGTTGTCTTTGGAAAACCGCTGAGTCCTCCGGTCTGACGTATGGTTTTCAGTGCATCCCTTCGTCCCGAAAGAATCTTATGTGTATAGGCCTGATGCCCCACATCCCAGACGATCCTGTCACGTGGCGGGTCAAACACCCTGAACAGGGCCATGGTCAGTTCAACCACGCCAAGATTGGAGGCGAGATGCCCTCCAGTTACAGCTGTTGTATTTATGATGTATTCACGGATTTCCCCGGCCAGTGTTTCAAGTTCCTTATACCTGAGGCTCTTAAGGTCACCGGGTCCGTTTATTCTTTCTAGCAATGGAATACTCCGATTAATTGTTTCTTGTCACAAGATACCGTAAAAGTTCCTCAAAGAATTCGTGACCACCAAGTTTCTCAACTGTTTTAACGGCCCTTTCCGTATACTTAGCCACATCCTTTTCGGATTTTGCCATTCCAAAAACAGTGAGCCAGGTAACCTTTCCAATCTCAGAGTCAGATCCGATGGGTTTACCAAGTTCAGCCTCCGTTGAAGTGACATCAAGTATGTCATCCCTTATCTGAAAGGCCATACCGATGTCAAGGGCTGATTTTCTTAATGACTCTGTCTGTCTCTTTCCTGCCCCTGCCAAAATGGCACCAATCATGAACGCCGCCTCTATGAGTGCTCCCGTCTTATTTTCATATATGAATACGAGCTGGTCCCTTGTGGGTTTCCGGCCTGTCAGTTCAACATCAAGTGTCTGACCTCCAACCATTCCGTAAATACCTGATTTTTCTGCCAGGACCTTCATTGCATTAAGTGAAAGTGACGGCTTTGCCTTACTCTTTGCAGCGGTTTCAAAAGCATACAAAAGCAGTGCATCACCCGCCAGTGTACCCATATCCTCACCAAATTTTGCCCATGTGGAAGGCTTTCCCCTTCTTAACGTATCATTATCCATGCAGGGCAGGTCATCATGCACAAGACTTGATGAATGTATCATTTCAAGTGCCGCCATGAAAGGACCCAGTATCTCCATGTCCTCTTCTCCGGGAAGTTCATCTGTTTTTCCCTTTATCAGCTGATAGGAAAGCATCATCATTATGGGGCGGAGTCTTTTACCCCCGTTTACCACGGAATAATCAGAAGACTCTATGATGGTACTTCTCATTTCATCTGCCTTTGGCAGATAAGAACAAACTGTTTTGTCTGCAAATGCACTGTATAATTTCAGTTTTTCCTTAAACTCCATCCTGTGTACCCCCATCGGTATTGCCGGAAAAGACCTTGAGCCTTTTTTCTACCCTGTCGATTCCCTCTTCAGCCTGCCTGATTATTTTCATTCCTTCCTCATAAAGGGTGTACGATTCCTCAAGGCCGGTCTTCTCATCTTCCATCTTTGTGAGAATCTCCTCAAGTTTTTCAAAGCTCTGCTCAATGTTAAGTTTTTCTTCCATATGTCAACCTCTTATAACTTCATTAACAGTACCGATGATCTTTCCGTCGCATACAAATGCCGTTATTCTGTCACCTGAATTCACATCCGACGTACTTCTTACTGCTCCCTTTTCACTCATAAGATAACCGTATCCGCCGGATATTTTTTTAAGCGGGGACAGCGCATCCAGCTTACCGGCATCCATCATGAGCCGGTGCCTGCACTCCAGGAGTTTATTATTCATTGATACGGACAACCTCTGGGTAAGCAGTTCATTTTTTGACTGAAGCCTTCCTATTTTCCCGGATAGGATCATCTCCATCTTCTCTGTTATATCGGGAATGCTTTCCCGCATTCTGTTTAAACGTTCAAAAGGCCCCGCGGCATTCACCCTTGCTTTTCCGGCTGCAAGATTTGCCTTTGCCACATTCAGCCTGTGAGAAAGGATCCTTTCCATACCCTGGCGGTAACCTTCCATCTGCGACTCAAAAATATTAAAGTCAAAATTTGCCAGTTCGGCCGCCGCTGAGGGCGTGGGGGCACGAAGATCAGAGACAAAATCAGCTATCGTAAAATCCGTTTCATGTCCCACAGCAGATATAACAGGAGTCCTGCATTCAAAGATTGCCCTGGCAACAACTTCCTCATTGAAGGCCCACAGGTCCTCTATGGAACCACCTCCGCGGCCCACTATAAGCACATCCATTCCGCAGGCATCTATACGCCTGATTGCAGCTGCTATGTCCTTAGCCGCATTTTCACCCTGTACAAGACATGGCATCAGATACAGGTCAACATAAGGATTTCTCCTGAGTGATACATTCACTATGTCCCTTATGGCTGCTCCGGTTTCCGCCGTCACTATTCCTATCCTGCCTGCATACTGCGGTATAGGCTTCTTATAGACCGCATCAAACATTCCCATTTCCTCAAGCTCATTCTTAAGCCTGAGGAACCTTTCATAAAGATCACCGGTTCCGGAAAGTACAGCACTCCTTACATAAAGCTCATATGTCCCGCCCTTCTCATATACGGTAATCTGGCCGGAGGCCTCGATAAGCTGTCCGTTAGACAACCTGAAAGAAAGCCCCGGCGTACTGCTTTTAAACATACAGCAGTTTATGGCGGCATTCTCATCCTTTAGGGTAAAATAGATGTGACCGGCAGGATGATACTTACAGTTTGAAACCTCACCCTTCACGGTCACCCTCTGAAGACAGAAATCCCTTGAAAACAGGTTCTTTATGTAATTATTAATCTGGGTTACAGAATATATACCGGGCATTTCTGAAGTAAAGTTCAGTTTAATTTAATCTTCAACAAGTTTAGCAAGCACTCCGTTTATAAACTTCGGAGACTCATCGCTTCCATATTCCTTTGCTAAGTCAACGGCTTCATTAATAGCAACCTTAGTGGGAACATCCTCATCATAAAGCATTTCATAAAGCGCGATCCTTAATATCGCAGCTTCTGCCTTTCCCATTCTTGAAAGCTTCCAGCTTTCTGAAACGGCATCAATCTTTTTATCAAGCTCTGAAACCTTGTCGGCTATGTCCATGGTCTTTCTGAGTATCTCAGCTCTCTCCATGTCAGTGACCTTAAGCTCACAGGTCTCGTCAAGATATCTTAAGATAAGGTCCCTCATGTTTTCATCGCTGTGAAAAGTTAGGGAAAACATAATAAGGAATATCTGCTCCCTGATTTCATGTCTGCTCATTATATTTACCTCAAATTTATTTATCCAGTTCAACGCCGGCAATATGAATGCTGACCTCCGCAACCGGAAGTCCTGTCATATTTTCAACCTGATCCTTGACTTTCTTTCTTACCTTTTCGCACACTGACGGTATATTTGTCCCATAGTCAACATTAAGTGACAGTTCAATACGTACTTCCTTCCCGTCATAGCTTATCTTTACACCTTTTGAAAGGTTCTTCACGCCGAGTTTGGCAACGATTTCATTTGTAACATTTCCTGCCATGCTGGAAACACCCTCTATGTCAGTAGCTGCGAGTGCCGCAATTGCAGCCAGGGCGTCATCGGAAATCCTGATTGAACTTTCTGTTTCAGTGTTAAAATTCTCTTCCATACATTTGCTCCTTATATTCAGTCACAAAACTACAGGATAAATTATACCACCTTAAAACAGAAAAATAAACAGTCAAACAGTTATATCATTTCTTATGCTTTCGAGTATTTTTTCTGAAATGCCGCTGACATTAAGAAGCTCATCAATACTCTGAAAGCCTCCATTTTCCTCACGATACCTGATTATTGCCGAAGCCTTTGCATCTCCTATCCCGGGCAGTGATTTTAGCTCACTGCTGTCAGCCTTATTAATATTTATTAGTCCGGACTGAATATCCGCATAAGTATAGAGGGCCTGTGTAAGGGTTCCGTCATCACGAAGTTTTGTAATGACATCCCTTACGGAATCCGTAACGGACCTTTCAATTTCAGAGGATATACAGTTTCTCACGATTTCCTCAATCTGTGCCCTCTGAAGTTCAGTGAAACCTGTATCATCCACATCCGGTTCCTCATTCAGTCCCGTATCTTCCGCTTTATCCCCTATAACTTCAAATACAGCCGTTTCTGTCTCCTTTAGCTGCATGCTCCTGTCCACTATTTCCCCTGATTCAGGGGAAAGCAGATAAAAGGCAGCCGAAACAAAAGCCACGGCCGCCAGTAACACGATTTTCCAGTATTTTTTTATCATTTGCCACCTGTCCTTTCAGACCGCAGCGTCTTTCCTCTTTGATATTTTAACACAGCTTGCTGTTCAAATCAAAGGTTTTACCGAAATATATCCTGAATCCAGGGTTCTCCTTCCTTCACCGGTGTCAACGATAAGTCTGCATTCTTCGTCAATTCCGACTGCCACACCAGTTGTCATGGAATCGTTTTCCTCCCAGTATACATCCCGGCCGGTCATGAGTGACTTCCTCCTGTATGCCTCCAGGATTTCCGTCCTTCCATGATCCGAAGCAATTGCCATAAGGCTGTATTCTTTGATTTTCTCCGCCAGCTTTACGGCAAGTTCCTCTTTTGGCACTGACAGATTTCTAAGGGTTCCGGCAATGTCAGGAAGCCTCTTAATGTCAGCATCAATGTTGATTCCGACACCCACGACCGCATACTCCATCAGATATGTGTCCTTATCAGTTACGGCCTCCGTCAGTATTCCGCATACTTTCCTGTCATTTTGGAAAATGTCATTTACCCATTTTATCTTAAGATCACCCGAACCGGCTTTTTCCAGAGTCTCCAGCACTGCCACTGCAGCGGCTGTCGTTATGAAGAGTGATTCCTCAGGCCGTTTTCCCACAAAAAAAGCCACGGTCATGTAAAGGCCGTTTCCTTTTTCACTTGAAAAGCTTTTTCCTACTCTTCCGCGTCCTGCTGTCTGACCTTCTGCAGTCACAAGAAGGGTCTCCATCTCCGGAAGACCCTCCTTTTGTAAAAGACTTTTCACATAGGTATTTGTGGAATCGATCGTTTCAAAATGAATATGCCGCATTATTCCTCTTCTTTTCTCTTATATGTCGTAAAACGGTAGTGGATGCCCTCATACTCATTGTCCTCTCCCTCACAGACGCATTCCCAGTCAGGCATCTCGTCAAGATTAGGATAGAAAACATCTGCCTCATCGGTACAGGAGTTCTTTGTGACAAGACATGTGTCACAGTAGGGAAGCATGAGTGCATATACGGAGGCTCCACCGCAGACATAGATGTCATCACCGTTGAAAAGTGCAAGTATGTCCAGAAGCTCCGGTAGGGAGGTGCATGCGATAAGTGATGTTGCACCGTCCATTCCAAAGAACTGAATATCGCTTCCGGTTGAAACATCATCTATATAACAGTCGCATGCCTTTATACTTTCCATCGGGATCATGTCCAGGGCTTCCGCCAGGACAACATTTATCCTTCCCTTTAAAGGCTTCATGCCGGGAAAGCTTTTAAGCGTGTTAAGTCCATATACAACAATCTTTCCCTTGGTCTCGGCACTGAAAAACTTCATGTCAGGGCGAAGATAACAGAGAAGACCACCCTTTCTGCCTATTCCCCACTTTTCGTTTACATTGACTATTGACTTCATAAATTCCCCTTTAAACAGCTATCGGTATGTTTTTGATCTGAGGACCATACTGATAATTCTCCAGTTTTACGTCATCCGGAGTAAAGTCATAGAAATGCTTTTTATCAGGATTAAGCGTAAATGTGGGTGCCGGATAAGCCTCGCGGCTTATTAGCTCCTCTATGATCGGGATATGTCTGTCATAAATGTGACAGTCTGCTATGACATGAACGAATTCACCCGGTATCATGTCACATTCTCTTGCCATCATGTGTACAAGTACCGAGTACTGTACGACATTCCAGTTATTTGCTGCAAGCACGTCCTGGGAGCGCTGGTTTAATATGGCGTTAAGCTTGAGCTTTCCTGTTTCCTTATCCTTGGTGCAGTTAAACGTCATGCTGTACGCACACGGATAGAGGTTCATCTCATGAAGATCCGAAAAATTGTATATGTTTGTCATGATGCGGCGGCTGTACGGGTTATTTTTAAGGTCCCATATCACGCGGTCAACCATGTCAAACATGCCTTCCTTATACTCATGTTTAACCTGCATCTGATATCCGTAAGCCTTTCCGATGCTTCCGGTCTCGTCAGCCCATTCATCCCAGATATGCGAATTAAGGTCGTTAATGTTATTTGATTTTCTCTGCCATATCCAGAGGAGTTCGTCTGTGGCGGATTTAAGTGCTGTCCTTCTTAAGGTAAGGATGGGAAATTCCTTCTGAAGGTCATATCTGTTGACCACTCCGAATTTCTTTACCGTATACGCAGGAGTACCGTCCTCCCAGCGGGGACGTACCTTTTCCCCGGTAGTATCAGTTCCATTATCAATTATATCGCGGCACATTGTCCGGAACACTTCATCAGCGTATGCCATATGTCACCTCCATATAAAAACACTTCAATTATCATACACTAACGGCATGTTAAAATCAATGTGAATCGGGAAAGGCAGATCTTTTGAAACCAAAAAGAAAACGTGATGCCCTGCATCACGTCTTCCTTTAAGTCTTCCGCGCCAGAGAAGGCTCGAACTCCCAACCTTTCGGTCCGTAGCCGAACGCTCTATCCAATTGAGCTACTAGCGCACACGCTTTTTGCGCAAAAGGTATTATAACACAATTAATACTGTTGTCAAATGCTTTTTCAAGAATTATTTGCCTGCTTATACCCTGTTAAGCATTTCCTTAAGTTCCTCGAGGGAAAACTGATATTTTTTGCCGCAGAAAGAGCATGAAAGTTCCACTGTCTTTCCCTCATCTATCATCTTCTGAAGTTCTTCCCTGCCCACGCTAATAAGTGCCTTTTCAACCCTTTCATGAGTGCAACCGCAGTAAAAGGATACATCTGTCTTCACTTCCTTAATGTCAGGGCTCATGCCTGAAAGGATGTGATTGAGTATGTCTTCAGGAGTCATTCCGCCGTCAAGCATGCTTGTGACTGAACTGATTGCAGAAAGTCTTTCCTCTAAAACGGCTGCCGTCTCATCGGGGCATCCGGGCATCAGCTGCACCATGAAACCTCCGGCCTTCCTGACTGTATTGTCCTTGTTCATGAGCACGCCAAGCGCCACTGAACTGGGAACCTGCTCACTTGTCGCGTAGTAATATGTAAGATCCTCGGCAATTTCACCTGATACAAGTATTGTATCGCCAGTATACGGTTCCTTCAGCCCGATGTCCTTTATGACTGTGAGCACGCCAAGTCCGAGTGCACCGCTCACATCAAGCTTGCCTTTTTCGTTTGGTGGAAGCATCACTCCCGGTTCATGTACGTAGCCTTTCACATGGCCGTTCCTGTCAGCCGTTACGAGCAGTCCCCCGATGGGGCCGTCACAGCTGATTTTCACCGTAACCAGGTCCTCATCATTCTTCATGTCCGCGCCCATCATCACCGCGCCCGTCATAAGTCTTCCAAGTGCCGCTGTCGCCACAGGGGAGGTATTATGTGCCGCACGCGCCGTTTCAACCGTATCCGTTGTCACCGCGGCAAAAGCCCTTATCATTCCGCCTGCCGCTGTCGCTCTTACTAAATAATCCATGATTCCTCCTTTATGACTCATACTCCGACAGGAGCTTTGCAAGTTCCTCATAATTAAGCGGCCTGTATTCCCCCGGTTCAAGACTGTTGTCCAGTGCAAGCGGTCCGAACGTTATCCTTTTAAGGTATGTCACTTTAAGGCCGCAGGTCGCGAACATCCTTTTTATCTGGTGGTATCTTCCTTCAGTCAGCGTTATGAGACAGCTTCTGTCGGAAAGAATATTTATTGTACATGGCTTTGTCGGCTTCTCATCGCCGATGTCCGTTCCTTCCTCAAGTCTCTGCTTGTCCGCTTTTGAAAGACAACCGGAAAGTTCCGTGTAATATGTCTTGTCAACATGCTTTCCGGGAGAAAGCAGCCTGTGCGAAAGCTGTCCGTCATTTGTTATCAGAAGCAGCCCTTCGGTATCCTTATCAAGCCTTCCGGCAGGAAACAGATCAGTCTTTACGCTTTCGCGGATAAGGTCCACTGCATATTTTTCCTCACCAAAAGGCACCTTCTCACCTCTTTTAAGGCTGTTTTTCCTTGATGCGGAAATGATTCCTTTTGGCTTGTTAAGCATATAATACTCAAAAACTGACAGTGAGAGCTCTTTTTCATCCGCCTTTATGGAATCGACCCCGTTCTCCACCTTCATTCCCGGGTCAGTGGCCTTGACACCGTTGACTTCCACTCTTCCCTTACTTATTATTTTTTTAACTTCAGTGCGGGTTCCCATTCCGGCATCCGCGAGATACTTGTCAAGTCTCATACCATCACCTCGGTTAACGAGTATATCACAATGAGGTTTGATTTTTAATCATTTTAAGTGTAAAATTCTCTTACAAATTCTGAACCTGCTGAAAGGAACAACATGAAAGAAAGAAACCTCGTAAGCGAACTGATAAAGGATACTTACATACCTAAAATGTTTACTGTCAAACAGAATTTTGCAGATGACCATATTGAAAGGGACATCATCCCGGAAACCATATATCGCGAACTTTCCGATGATTATTTCACTTCCCGTATAAAACCCGGCATGGAGATTGCCGTCACATGCGGTTCAAGGGGCATTTCTAATATTGACATGATAGTTAAAAGTGTATGTGACTTCGTCCGCAAAGGGGGTGCCGTGCCGTTCGTGGTACCGGCAATGGGCAGTCATGGAGGTGCTACCGCCGATGGCCAGAAGGAAGTCCTTGCCCATTATGGGGTCACCGAAGAATTCCTGGGCTGCGAAATAAGAAGTTCCATGGAGACAGTGTTTGTCGGTAAGAATGACGAGGGTCTTGATGTATTCATGGACAAAAATGCCCATGACGCTGATGGCATAATAATTCTCAACCGTGTAAAGCCGCACACATCATTTAAAGGCGATGTCGAGAGCGGGCTAATGAAGATGATGGCCATAGGTCTTGGAAAGCAGTACGGTGCCGACAGATGTCATGAGGCGGGCTTCCGGAACATGGCAAAGAACGTGAAGCTGTTCGGTAAAACCGTTCTGAATAACTCTCCGGTTCTTTTCGGGGTGGCCATACTTGAAAATGCCTTTGATAAGACAAGAAGAATCTGTGCGGTAAAAAAAGAAGACATCATGGAAAAAGAGCCTGAGTTTCTGAAAGAGGCCGGGGAATTCATGCCCCGTATCCTTCCTCAATCCTGCGACGTGCTCATCATAGACCGGATAGGTAAAGACATCAGCGGTACAGGAGCTGACCCGAACGTTGCAGGCCCATTCGGTGACAGCGGGGAACAGTATGGAGTAAAGTCACAGAGCATCTGCATACTTGACCTTACGGAAAACACAAATGGAAACGGATATGGAATCGGCGCTGCCGATGCAACAACTCAGAGGCTTTTCGACAAGCTCGATCTCGAGGCCATGTACGTAAACTCCATCACCTCCACGGCACTCTGGAAAAACAGAATACCCCTGATCATGAAAAACGACAGGGAGGCGATACAGGTGGCCATTAAGTGCTGTAACGAGATTGACAAGAAAAATCCAAGGGTCATCAGGATTCATGACACGCTTCATCTTTCTGAAATCATGCTTTCAGAAAGCTATCTCGACGAGATAGGCATGATTCCCGAAATTGAGAGGATATCCGTTCCGGAGTACCTCCCATTTAATGAAAAAGGTGATCTCCTTTGATCACCTTATATCCTCAATCTGCATCTGCAGTGTCTTCTGACCGTTATATTCATTTATCTGCGGGTAGTAAATGATGCTTATGGAATGCCTTTCCTCAAGCTCGCTTTTTAACGCATCCGCTTCCCCGAACATGATTCCGTGGAAAACACGCCCTTCATGTGAGATAAGGTCCATTTTCAGAACATTTCTGTTCTTTCCAAGAACTTTCATGTTTACGGTACGCACCCCTTTTTCCGCAAAAAGGGGTTTTTCATTTCCATTTCCGAAAGGTTCAAGCCTTGCGAACTCCTCCACGAGATTGAAAGTTACGTAAGACATGGGCATCGGGGCGTCTATCCATATTTTCTGTGTTAAATTCTCATCCGTAAGGTGGCAGTTTTCATTCAGGGCTTTTCTCAAGGAACTGAGATTCTCCTCATAAAGACTTAAACCCGCGGCCATCGGGTGACCCCCATACTTGAAAAGCAGTCCTTCAACAGCACGGAGCTCCTCAAACATATTATAATTCTCAATTGAACGCCCGCTTCCTTTAAGTATACGATGTACCGTTCCGTCCCTGTCAACCGTTTCCGTACTGGAATCGGTAATTACAAATGAAGGCTTTCCAAACTTTTCCTTCAGCCTTCCTGCCACGATTCCCGCCATTGATTCGTGAAGTCCCGGCAGGTAGACCATTAGTACACGGTCATCCTGGTAGCTGCGTATCACCTCATTAAAAGCCTCTTCCGCGCCTTTCTGTGTCATGTACTTACGGCTGTCATTCAGTTCTTTTAATGCACATGCAAGTTCATGAGCTTCTTTTTCATTGTCTGACATGAAAAGCCTTAAAGCCATTTCCGCTGTTTCAAGACGGCCCCCGGCATTTATGCACGGGCCTATGACAAAGCCAACATGGAAGCATGAAATGGCTTTTCCTGAAAGTCCTGTCACATTGATAAGCTCCCTGAGGCCCATGTTTACCGGTCCGCAGCTCATTGCAAGAAGTCCCTCTTTTGCAATTATGCGGTTTTCACCGGTCAGCCTCATCACATCACCGATGGTTGCCAGTGACGCGAACTCAAGATACTTTTTCCATTCACTTACCGGTACACCTGCATTTTCAAAAATGACCTTTAACAGCTTCCATGCAGTTACTGCCCCGCATATCTCCTTTTCAGGATACTCTGAAGATTTAAGTTTTGCACTTACTATATGATCCGCGGGAGGAAGCAGTTCGTTTCCAAGGTCATCAAGCCTTATGTCATGATGGTCTGTCACAATCACCTTCATCCCGTATTCTTTTGCGGCCTGAAGTTCATCAATAGCGGCTATGCCGTTATCACACGTGAGAATCAGGCTTATGCCGTCCGAATGTGCTTTTTCAACTATGGACATATTGATGCCGTAACCGTCCTTTACACGGTCCGGAATAACATAATCCACAGCTGCACCGATAGTCCTAAGCCCGTCACACAGTATGAATGCCGAACAAACCCCGTCCACATCATAATCGCCGACAACCCGGATTCTTTCTCCTTTTCTTACGGCATCAACAATCATCCGGGCAGCCGGTACGATGTCCCAAAGAGCTGAGGCATCGTAAAGTTCATTAAGTGTACCATTAAGATAGAGCCTCATTTCCTCTTCAGTAATTATGTCTCGGTTCCTCAAAATGCGTACAGTAACAGGATCAATGCCCAGTTTTTCCGAAAGGTCATTGAATGGGGCCTTTTTTCCGTATACATACCACTCTTTTTTTACATATTCATGCATCAGAAGAAATCACCGGATATGGAACTGAAAAAATCAGAAAGTGCCTCGTCGGGATCTTCATCGTCCGTTAATGCACCCGAATCATCTGCACAGATAACAGCCAGACACTCAGGATTATCCCTCTCAGCATCCATAAACACCTTCTTCACCCTGTCAAGATAGATCATGAAATCAATTGATAGGTCATCATCATCAGGCACAGGTACAAAAAAGCCTACCGCAGTGGGTTCATCAATGTCCGTAAGACAGTCATAAAGTGCATCAAGGTTCTTTCCGTAATAGTCAGGAAAATCCATGCTTTTTGCGATGTATTCATGTATGAGTTCCTTGTAATCGTAACTCTTGTTTTCAGGTGCATCAGCCAGGGATACCGGGAAGTCGTCACCCAGTTTATTATCATCAATGAGGGGAAGCTCATAAAGAACTTCATAAAAATCAAGTATTATTTTTCTCATCATGGTTCTCCGTAAAGAAGCTCAAAAGTATTATAATGATCTTCCGTGTAATATATAAGACCGTCATTTGAGAAGACTATCCTTTTGGCATTTCTTCCCCCGCCGTCATAGTCTATGTCACATTCCTTATAGGACCTGCCTTCCTTTTCAGGCAGTATTCCTTCATTATTCTCAAAAGGTCCACCGCCTATACTCATTCCCGGAAGGACATCCCAGAGGTTGCCCTTTGTTGCCTCCCAGCCCTGTTTTTTCGCCTTGGTCTTGGAAATGTAGTTGGAGGGAAGTTTTTCATAAGTATGTATGTAAAGTGCCACATGTTCCTTGTCACTATATTCGCCATCTTCCGTTACGGTAACCGATGCATCTGTCTCTGCCGGAGACGTGGTGACTGCGGCCGTAGTTTCAGCCTGGGTCGCTTTTGTTTCAGAAACCGTAGTTCCAGCCTGAGTCGCTTTTGTTTCAGCAGCTGTAGTTTCGGGCGGTGCTGAAGTGGTATACTGCTCTATGTAAGAAGAAGTTGATTCATGCTGGGTGGGATCCGGATTTCCACCTGAATCCTTCCTCATGTAAATAAGGACTGCCGCGGCGATAATGAAGAAAATCACCGCCTTAATTATGCTTTGCTTTTTATAATTCTTATTTTTTCCTGCCATATTTAACTCCGGGACAATACTAATATCAGGAATTACTTAAGCCCGCCTGTCGGCGGGCTTTATTGATTACTTTCTGTTTTTAAGGAAATCGGGAATGTTTATCGTCATGTCCCTGTTGAACTGGGGCCTGAATGGTGTCTCAAGTTCTGTTTCCTGTGGCTGAACAGGTTTCTGTTCCGTTGGCTTAGGACCATAACCGAATCCTAACTGGATTCCGTCCTCAGACTGCGCACTCCTTGCTGCCATTCCTGACTGGGGTCTGTAGGGCTGCTGTGGAGCAGTGGCTGACTGTGCCGGCTGTGCGGAAGCCGCCTTCTGTCCAAATGCCTTCGCATCAAAAAGGTTTGAAGACTTGTTTGCACGGGCAGGCTCAACAATTCCTGTGGCAATGACTGTAATTGTGCATTCATCCTGTGCCTTGTCATCGTAAATTGAACCAAAGATGATGTTTGCATTTTCGCCTGCAAGTTCTTCAACATACATGGCTGCTTCGTTTGCCTCAGTAAGTGATATATCACCGGATACGTTAATGATGACGTCGGTGGCACCCTTGATGGATGTTTCAAGAAGCGGTGAAGCCACTGCCTGCTGAACAGCCTGAAGTGCCTTGTCATCTCCCTGTGCCTTGCCGATACCGATATGTGCGATGCCCTTGTCCTTCATGACTGTCTGTACGTCAGCAAAGTCAAGGTTGATAAGTCCGGGAACATTGATAAGGTCTGTAATGCCGGTAACTGCCTGAAGAAGAACTTCGTCTGCCTTCTTTAATGCCTCAGGCATCGTGGTCCTTCTGTCTACAAGATCAAGAAGCTTGTCGTTAGGAATTACTATGAGTGAGTCAACGCTTGAGCGGAGATTCTCAATGCCGGATTCAGCATTCTTCATCCTCTGCTTTGCCTCGAATCTGAAAGGCTTTGTAACAATACCAACGGTAAGGATACCCATGTCCTTTGCAATACGTGCTACTACAGGAGCAGCACCTGTTCCTGTTCCGCCACCCATGCCACATGTAACGAATACCATGTCAGCGCCCTTGAAGGCCTGTGAAATCTCTTCAGAACTCTCTTCGGCAGCCTTTTCGCCGATTTCAGGACGAGCTCCGGCTCCCAGACCCTTTGTGAGCTTCTCACCGATCTGGATGACTGTGGGTGACTTACAGAACTGCAAAGCCTGTTTATCTGTATTTATGCCTATAAACTCAACACCTGCAACACTCTCGTCGACCATGCGGTTAACGGCATTATTTCCGGCACCGCCAATACCTACAACAAGTATTCTTGCAGCTGCATCTGACTCAGGAATTTTTATTTCTAACATTGTAATCGCCTCTCAAAATTATACTAGTATAAATATATAAAAAAACAAAAGCTTTTTCAAGATGTTTTGAAATTCTTAATGAAATAGCAATCAGTCAGGAATGAAACTGAATGATCCTCCTCCCCTGTCAGTATAAGAAGACAGGTCGGCCGTGCCCTTCATTCCATTCATCCTCATTTTTTCAATGACATCATTCAGGAGTGAAAGTTTTGAGGAAAGATAATCATCGCTTCCAAGTTTCACCTTTATATCGCCCTCATCCACAAAAAGGGTGACATTTCTCATGGAATCAAAGCTTATCCTCTGGCATTCTATCTGGTATACCTGAAGCTGCTGTGTAATGTTGAGTATCTCCTCATAGAGATTTGAGTTATCAACTACCAATTCCCTGCCAAGTACTATGTGTCCAAACTTCAGCCCCGTGATTTCAGGAATGTCATTTCTTTTACAGGAATCAGATTCAATGATGATCCCGCCCTTGTCAAAATACATGAAACCTGACATGTACTCAATATATCCCACAGGATTCTTTTCATATATGATGATCTCACAGGAGTTAAATCCCGTTATGTTCACGTTATAGGAAGACACGAAATTGAAGGGTTTATGCTCAGTGAACCTGTTTTTCACAAAAGCATACACAGGATTCCTGTCCCATTTTGAAGGCATGATCATCTCAATTACCTCCTCATCCGTATATGTTCTGTTTCCCAGTACTTTTATGTCCGTTATCCGTAAGTTTATTAAGACAATCAGAATAAGCAGAAACAGTACCATTACTCCGCTAAGTAAAAGATGTTTCTGCTTTTCTTCATTATTATCTTCAATTACTGAAAAAACTTCGTTATTTCTCATCAGTCACTGACAGGTATCCTGTTGGATACACTTAGTACAAGTCCCACTTCAATCATCGTAAACGCCGCAGCGGAACCTCCGTAGCTGATAAAGGGAAGCGTAACTCCCGTGTTTGGAATCACCCCGGTAACAACGGCTATGTTAAGTATCACCTGTATGCTCAGATGTGCCATAACACCGATGCAGATCATTGAGCCATACATGTCTATGGCATTTTTGGCAATAATGTATATCCTGTAAATAATCAGACCATAAAGGATAATAAGAGTCAGTGCCCCGATGAATCCGAACTCCTCACAGATTACTGTAAAGATCATGTCGTTCTGTACTTCCGGAATCTTTCCGAATTTCTGGATGCTTTCTCCAAGCCCTCTTCCGGTGATTCCGCCTGAACCGATTGCATAAAGTCCCTGCTGTGTCTGATAGGCATCCGCCGTGTATACATCGGGAAGTGCCCATGCAAGTATTCGCCTTAACCAGTACTGTGAAGGCCTTTCGGTATATCCTGTCTTCTCAATAACCAGCCTGATGAGAGGCTTGGCGGCAATGAGTCCCGCCGCGCCAATACCAAGGCAGGCCCCGAACAGGCCGTGCTTCTCTGAAGCGACGAACAGCATTACGGCTGCAATGAATATGATAATGAAACCCGAACTTATGTTCTGGCTGAATACCATGAATCCGGGCAAGATGCCGGCCGCAAACACGAGCCAGAAGTTTCTGGTCCTGTTTACTCCTTTTCCCATGAGTTCTATGAGAAAAGCCACAGTCATAATGACACCTATCTTTGCAACTTCCGTCGGCTGGAATGATGCCCCGAAAAATGAGAGCCATCTTGTCTTTCCCTTAGCGGCAAGTCCAAGAATAAGTGTTGCCCCGAGAAGTCCGATTGTCCCAAAGAAAATAAGCAGGGGCCAGATTCCCTTTTTAAATATCCTGTAGTTAAACTTCGAAATCAGAATGGCTGCAACAAGACCTCCGCCGCCAATCATTGCCTGGCGTTTGAAGTAATATGTCGCACTTCCCTTCTCTATCATGGCAGTATACTGTGAGCTTGAGAAGATAAGAAGAAGACCGGCCGCAAACATGAATATCACGGCAAATAAAAGCGTGTAATCATAGAAATGCTTTTTCTGTTCTTTTACGACTGATGGACTCTGTGCATTTCTGTCACGTTCATTTATTCTGTTTTGATATACAACCTGAGTATTACCAGCCATATCAGAGCTCATTCACACATTGTTTAAATATGTGTCCCCTCTCCTCATAATTCTTAAACATACCCCAGCTTGCACATGCAGGGGAAAGAAGGACATAGTCACCTTCATCGGCGTAAGACGCACACGTCTTTACCGCCTCTTCCATGTCATCGGCATAAATGATGTCACGAAATCCGTATTTTCTGCAGCACTCAGAAATCTTATCCCTTGTCTGTCCCAGAAGTACAAGGTATCTCACCTTTCCGGGGAAAAGCTTCACCCAGTCGTCAAACTCTGAGCCTTTATCATAGCCTCCTCCTATCAGGAGTGTGGGGCCGGGCATTGCATTAAGGGCCTGGATTGCCGCATCTGTATTTGTGCCCTTGGAATCGTTATAATATCTCACTCCGCAGCGTTCCCTGACAAACTCGATCCTGTGTTCAACGGCCTTGAACTTTATAAGTCCCTTCCTGACTGCCGTTCCGGGAACTCCCATCTTAAGTGTTACTGCAGCGGCCGCCATTGCATTTTCATAATTGTGGCGTCCGATTATGCTCATTTCCTTAACGTCTATAAGTTCCTCTTCACTGCCCGAAAGCTTCATCATGATTTTCCCGTCTTTAAGGAAAAGCGCTTCGCCTTCCGGTTCCGTCGTTGAAGAGAACCATACTACATGCGGACGGAGTTTCCTGCTTTTTCCAAATCTTCTGAGTTCTTCGTCATCGTAGTTTAAAACTACGTAATCATCTTCTGTCTGGTTAAAGGTTATTGCCTCCTTACATCGGATGTAGTTTTTCATTGTTCCATGCCTGTCAAGATGATCCGGTGTGATATTGAGAATTGCACTCACATGTGGATGGAAGCTCATTATCGTTTCAAGCATGAATGAGCTCACTTCGACGGTTGTTACCGATTCATTCGTTGTCAGAAGGGCTTCCTCTGAGAAAGGGACACCTATGTTTCCCACTACATGAACATCGTCAAAATACTCCTTAAGGATCACCCCGGTCATTGAGGTCGTGGTCGTCTTTCCGTTTGTGCCGGTAATTGCGCACAGATGCCCCTTCGAAGCCTGCCATGCCATTTCAAGCTCACCAATTATCGGAACACCGGCTTTGTCAATCACTTTTACAAAATCGGCTGTAAGCGGTATTCCCGGGCTTATGACACATGCCGCCACATCACGAAGCTGACCGGCGTACAGCACCCCTGTAATCAGCTCAACCGCATCATTTCCAGAAAACTCTGACAGGATCTTTTCAGGATCAGTTCCTGCATCAGAATTATAAAGAACCACCCTGCAGCCCATGTCAAGTACCATTCTGGCTGCAGAAATTCCGCTCTTTCCTGTTCCCGCTATTAATATCTTACCCTGTCTGTCCAAAGCTATTACCTTACATATAGAAATCCGATTACCGAAAGCCCTGCAAGAAGTGCAGTGACTATGGTAAATGCTGTTACTATCCTGGTTTCAGAATTCCCGCACAGTTCAAAATGATGATGTATAGGGGCCATCTTGAAGAATCTCTTTCCCTTGGTGGCCTTAAAATATCCAACCTGAATTATCACCGAAAGTACCTCAGCCAGATAAATAAATCCCACAATCAGTATGTAAAGCTCCGCACCGTTAAGCACCGCACAGGCCGCCACAAATCCTCCAAGGGCCAGGGATCCGGTGTCCCCCATAAATACCTTTGCAGGATAAGAATTGAACATCAGAAAGCCCATCAGTGCTCCGATAAGGCCTGCTGACGTAAGCGCCGTCCCGGGTGAAAGAATGATTCCGACCGCCATGAAAAACAGTGCCACTACGATTGTCACTGAAGAACACAGGCCGTCAAGACCATCCGTGAAATTAGTTCCATTGTCTGTGCCGAGACATACCAGAACCGTGAAAGGTATGAACGCCCATTTAGGAAGATCGAAGTAGAGTGCCGTGTCCCCATAACCGGTAAACGGTACATACACCCTTCCTAAATTAATTCCATCTTCCGTTGAAAAGCATACCCATATCGCAAAAATCAGTGCTGACAGAAGCTGCAGGGCAAGTTTCTGCTTCGGCATAAGTCCGTCAGAATTGTGCCTCTTTATTTTAAGATAGTCATCAGCAAGTCCTGTAAGTCCAAAAGTAACCGTCAGGAAAAGAATCTTAAGTGCCCCTGTATCCACCTTGCCCATGGCGGCGAATCCTACTGCCACGGCACATATAAGTGAACCAAGTATCATGATTCCACCCATCGTGGGTGTACCCTGCTTTTTAAGATGCGATTCCGGACCGTCATCCCTTACTTCCTGCCCGAACTTCATCTTGTGAAGTGCCGGAATAAGCTTCGGTCCGACAAGCATGGATATGATGAATGAAACAAGTGCTGTTTCAAATAAAATTCTTAATAATCCGGTTTCGGCTTCCAGTTTCATAAATCTGTCCTTCCAGTGAGTATATCGGGGATTTCCCCGTCTTCTGCATCGCCTTCGATGTATTCGTCCGTCACGTTTTCGGTTCCTTCAACAGGAATATCGGCTTCCGGTGCCCTGTAATCAGCAGCAAGTGTTCCCTCGGGATAAATACCCACCTGTGGAAGTGCCTCAGCCATGATCTTTGAAAATATTCCTGAAGCAAAAGACGAATGCGCCGCTTCTTCTCCCGGAAGTGCAGGCTCATCAACTATTACATAACATAGGAGTGCCGGATCATCTACCGGAGCAAAGCCGCAGAAACTAACCACGTAAGTCCGGGCGCTCCTGGGCAGCTTCTGTGCCGTACCCGTTTTGCCTCCGACCGTATAGCCCTTAACAGCCGCCGCCGAACCTGTTCCGCTTTCCACGGTCTCAAACAGTGCATTCTTTAAGTAATTGCAGGTAGCCTCGGATACAGTTTCCCTTACAAGGGTCGAACCCGTCTCCCTGATGAGGGTCCCGTCCGAATTCAGTATCTGTTTCACGACATGCGGCTGGTAATAGTTACCGCCGTTTATTACTGATGCATAGGCAGCAGCCATCTGAATCATTGTACAGTTGTAGTTCTGGCCGAAAGAATTAGTTGCCAGCTGCGTACGTCCTATCGACTCGTCGCTGAAGCTTAAAGATGAAGTGTCCGCTTCTGCCGGAAGGTCGATTCCGGTATATTCTCCAAATCCGAAGATTTTTTCGTATTTGACGAAAGTTTCCGCCTTCTCCATGAAGGCTATATTCATCATGACAACGTTGCATGATTTCTTGATACCCTCGGTGACATCAAGAACCCCGTGTCCGTTTCTGTTAACACAGTTTATCTTCCATGTATTTACTCCGTCAGTCAGCTGAATGTGGCCTTCGCAGTTAAATTCATCGTGGGGTGAAATGATGCCTTCTTCCATTGCACCTGCCACCGTGAATATCTTCTGTGTCGATCCGGGCTCATATGTATCACTGACACATATGTTACGCCATATCTTATACATGGCATTACTCTTACCGAAGGCTATTATCTCATCACGCGTATAATAATCAGCTATCTGCGCCTTAGAAGGTGTTATTTCATCAGGATGTTTCGACTTATAATCACTTACCGCAGGCATAAGTCCCATGCTGTAGAGTTCATCTTCTGTATAGTCTCCGCTTGTTGCAGGATTATTGAGGTCAAAACTGTTGGTACTTGCCATTGCAAGTACCTCCCCGTTATTAGGGTTCATCACGATGCAGGCCGCTGATTTCGAACCCGGTTCCCCGTTCTTCCATTCCTTTAAATACTTCTCAACAATGCCCTGTATTCCGGAATCAATCGTTAGTATGAGCGTGTTTCCGTTTTCAGCGGACTTGATTACTTTTTCAAGGTTGGCGTCATCATTAAGATAACCATACTCACGTCCGTTCAGGCCACACAACGTATCATTGTAATACTGTTCAACACCGCCTGTCCCGCTGGTACCGTCTGAAGAAGCAAATCCGATGACGTTACATCCAAGTGACCCATATGGATAACTTCTCTTATAGTTATCCTCAAACCATACGCCTGAAATCTTCTTCTTTTTTTCAGATGCGTCAGCTGATGCCTGATAATCCGCGTTTTTCTCTGCCTGATAATCCAGAAATCCCTGGCGGTCATCATAGCTGACATCTTTAAGGAACCTTACATATGATGATGTCGGGTTTCCCTCTATGATTTTCCGAAGTTCCGACGCATCAGTTCCAAAGTACTCCGAAACTGCCTCTATAGTCGGGGCGATAACATTTCTGGTTTTTGTTCCGTCGGCGTTTACTCCTTCCGCCTGCGTCATCTGTGCCGGATCAAGAATCAGAATATATACCTTCTCACTCGTTGCAAGACGGTTTCCGTTCCTGTCATATATGTCCCCGCGCCTTGATGGAATGGTCTTTGAGACATATTCAGACTGCCGCTGTGAAAGGACCTTCTTATTGTATGCATCCTGGTTCTCATTCTGGATGGAATAAACCTTAATAAGGAGTCCGGCAAGCGCCAGCACTACCGCTACAAGAAAAACAGTCAGCTTTGCTGACCTGATGCCCCCGAGTTCGAAAGGCTTTGCCTTTTTATTATTAGAACTCTGGGATTTGCTCATACTGTCTTACATACTGACTTTCTGTTTTATCGTACGTTATGACATTTTCAGCCCCTGCATGCACCATACCCAGCTTATTGATTGCCACGTTATAAACATAGTTGAGATCAACTGACGTATCAATGCTCTGCTCAAGGGCGTCATTTTCTGTTTTCAGCTTCTCAAGTTTTGTCTCAAGCACCTTGACGTTCTCAAGATGGCTGTCAACGCTTGACTTTAATGTCAGGTAGCTGTAACCGAAATATAAGAAAGCGGAAACAAATATCATGAGTATGAGAAGCATCGGAAATGCAATGGAAACCACCTGTTGCTTACGTGCTGCCTTAACGGCCTCTGCCTGCTTGCGGCGGCTGCGTTCCATGAGAAGCTTTCTTCTTCTCTCACGCTCATAGAAGGGATCCGTTTCAGTTCTTACTACCCTGACGGTATTTCCCTCTGTGATATACCTTGTTCTCTCTGTATATTCGGGTCTTCTTGCCACCCTTCCGGTTGCCATGTTAAGTCCTTTCAAATATCCTCAGCTTCGCACTGTGTGCGCGAAGGTTATCGGTAAGTTCATCATCGCCGCTGATTATGGGCTTTCTTGTTACATTTATGCCTTTTGGCTTTCTGCCGCATACGCAGACCGGAAAGCTGCCGGGACATATGCACGGGTTTTCGGCGTCTTTAAAAGCAGTCTTTACTATTCTGTCCTCAAGTGAATGAAAACTTATTATTGCAAGCCGTCCGCCCGGATTAAGAAGGTCAATGAATCCTTCGATTCCTTCCCTTAATATTTCAAGTTCCCTGTTTACTTCAATCCTGACTGCCTGAAATGTCTTTTTTGCGGGATGACCTCCGCCCTCACGCATCTTTGCCGGTATTGCTCCCTTGATCACTTCAGAAAGTTCAAACGTAGTTTCAATGGGTTTTCTGGTTCTTTCAGCCACTATGTGTTTTGCTATATTCTTTGCAAACCTGTCTTCACCGTAATCCCTTATGATTCGGTAAAGGTCCTG
Organism: Lachnospiraceae bacterium; assembly: GCA_024405115.1. Taxonomy (GTDB): domain Bacteria; phylum Bacillota; class Clostridia; order Lachnospirales; family Lachnospiraceae; genus Avilachnospira. The sequence continues at coordinate 57,729 of JAKSPD010000003.1, read as the reverse complement.
TTCCGTGTAGCTGTTGACCACGTCGTAAGCCGTTATCGGGTCTCTTTTGTCCATTCTCATGTCAAGCGGTGCATCTTCCCTGTATGAAAAGCCTCTTTCCGCGGTATCAAGCTGGTATGATGAAACTCCCAGGTCAAGAAGCATGCCGTCGATTTTTTCTATTCCGAGTTCCCTGAGGATCCCGGCGGTGTCCTCATAATTGCCCCTTACAACGGTCACCCTGTCCATATAAGGCTCAAGATGTGCCGTGGCCGCTTTTATTGCCTCTTCATCCCTGTCTATCCCAATGAGCCTTCCGCCTTCTGTAAGCCTTGCCGCTATCTCATACGAATGTCCGGCACCGCCCAGCGTTCCGTCCACATATATGCCGTCAGGCTTTATGTTTAACCCTTCGATTACTTCAGTAAGGAGTACCGGTTTATGTTCAAAAGCCATTACAGTTCCAGTCCTTCCAGGCTCTTAAGTTCGTCTTCAGTAAGATTCTCCAGTGCATCAGCACCATTGAGGCTGTTCCATGTATCCTGATCCCATATTTCAACCCTGTCTCCCAGTCCTGTAAGAACCACGTCCTTAACTATGGATGCTGCGTTTCTCAAAGGCTGCGGAATGAGTATCCTGCCCATCTTGTCGACTTCACACTCAATGGCATTTCCAAGGAAGAGCCTGGTAAGCTTTCTGCCTGCCGCATTCGTGAGTGAAAGTGACATAAGGTTCTTTTCTATCCTCTCCCATCTTTCCCTGGGATATGCCGTGATGCAGCCTTCAAAGCCACGGGTGACAACGAATGAATCGCCCAGTTCCTCACGGAACCTGGCAGGTACCGTAACCCTGCCCTTAGCATCCAATGTATGATTGTACTCACCCATCAACATGAAATTCACCACTTTTTGACATTTTATGACACTTTTTGCCACTTCTTTACGTATATTTTACTCGAAATTACATCAAAGTCAATAAAAAAACAGACTGCTTGAAGTTGCAGTCTGTTTATATATTGTATTTTTTTCAAAACAGTTTAGAAGTTATGAAACTTCATCTTTCAAATTACATTTTTCCTGTTTCAGCTTCCTGTATTTCACAAAAAGGACGATAACAGAAACTATTACAATGCACGCTGAAAGGCACTGTGAAACACGTAATGAAGTGCCTGCGATATAGAGAGAATCCGTCCTTAATCCTTCAATCCAGTAACGTCCCGTTCCATAAATAATCATGTATAAGAGAAAGAGTTCCCCGTCAAATTTCTGCTTTTTCCTTTCATACCATAAAATGAAAATAAAACCGAATAGGTTCCAGAGTGACTCATAAAGGAATGTGGGATGGACCTGGATATACTCCACTCCGTTGTCGATGATCAGGTTGTTCAGAAGTTCCTCATCAATCATGTAGGGACTGACTAAAGATCTTTTTATCCTCATCGCCAACAGGGAGTCGGTATAACGTCCGAATGCTTCGCAGTTGAAGAAGTTTCCCCACCTTCCCATCAGCTGCCCAAGAAGCAGACCGGGAATGAGCACATCTATCATCTGTCCGAATTTCTGCTTTTTTTTACTGCAGTAAATTATAAGTGTGATCACAACGGCTATTATGCCTCCGTAGATAGCCAGTCCGCCCTCCCTTATGGCAAAAATCTTATTGGGATTCTGGATGTAATAATCCAGATTAAATAAAACATAATAAAGCCTGGCTCCGAGAACGCCGAATATTATCAGATAGCTGTAAAAACCCCATAAAGCATCAGTATCCATTTTTCTTTTTGCAGCAAGCTTATCAGCAATAAGCATGCCAATCATGAAACCCACACCGATTATGATGCCATAATACATGATGTCGAAATTGCCAATTGTTATGTGGTTTTTCATTTTTTCGATCACTATTCCGAGATGCGGAAAAATGAGATCTGCTCCGTTGTAACTCATGACTTTCCTCTTTTAAATCCGTTAAAGTTTGTTTTAAAGAAATATACCACCATCGGGAGCGCTTGTCAAAACACCTCTTTGAGCATATACTTATATATACAGACATTTATGTACGGAAGGCATGACTATGAAAAGCATGGATTATAAAAACTGCGCGGAAAAGTTCGTAACTTACTTTCAGAAAACCGGATGCGCCCTTGATGATTTAATCAAGGTAACGATAACAGATGTCAATCCTGATGAAAAGTCCGTGAGCATGGACTTCACCGTCAGTGAAATCTGCAGGAACACCGGTGGCACCATGCACGGAGGAGTCATTGCATGGCTGGCGGATGTAGCCATGGGAACAACAGTCGATGTTTTTGAAGGTGAAGCATACGGAAATACCATTGATATGAGCACGGATTTCATGCGCCCCATCCTGATTGGTTCAAAAGGCACCGTAAAGGGATATGCAGTCAACCTGGGTGGTTTTCTCAGACGTGCAAGGGCTGAGTTCTTTGTTGACGGCAAACTGGCTGCCACATCCACCGCGAATTTTACAGGAAAAAAGATACAGGGTGATTTCAGACTTGGATATATTGATAAGCATACTTCAAGGATCGAGGATGATTTTGTCCGTGTATTCATTCTTGAAGGAAATGACAAAGCGCTCGTCATAGACAGCGGAGTCTCAGGTACATTCAGCATGAAGTCAATTGCTGAAACACTGAGCGGACTTCCGTCAGAACTTATTAATACTCATGCTGACTCCGACCATATAGCAGGTAACAAAGATTTTGATTTCTGTTACATGCATGAAGATGATCTGGAACTGTACAAAAAAAGTGCTGCTGAAACTGTTCCGGTACACTTTGTTAAGGATGGCGATATCATTGACCTGGGAGGCCGTCCCATAGAAATAATCCATGTTCCCGGACACACTCCCGGAAGCATTGCACTTCTTGATGTCAGCAGCCGTGTCCTCTATGCCGGAGATACCATAGAAAACAGTGAAAGCTATCTGTTTGGAGAATTCAGGAATATGGGAAACTATATTTCAAGCCTTGAAAAGCTTAATTCAATGAAGAACCGTTTTGACCTTATCCGTTCTTCCCATGGTGACCTTGAACTTGATCCTTCAATCATTAACGAGATTATCAGGGCAGCAAAGGCCGTTCGTGACGGAAAAGCATCCGGTGAGGCGCGGACACTTTATGGAACGCCAATTACCGCTTTTGACATGGGATGTACCACTTTCCTGTGCGACAGAAAATAATTACATGATTCGTTGAAGTATCACCCGAAATTTGGTATTATTTAAAGTATCGAATCGCCTTATATCACAATAAAGGGCTTTTTGGAAAGGAATAGGAAAAATGAAATTAGGAATCGTAGGACTTCCCAACGTCGGAAAATCGACGCTGTTCAATTCAATAACAAAAGCAGGTGCCGAATCAGCCAATTATCCATTCTGTACCATTGATCCAAATGTAGGTGTTGTTGCAGTCCCTGATAAAAGGCTTGACCTTCTCACTGACCTTTACAAATCAAAAAGCACGGTTCCGGCCGTGATTGAATTTGTTGATATTGCCGGTCTTGTAAAAGGCGCCTCAAAGGGTGAGGGACTCGGAAACCAGTTCCTTGCCAACATCCGTGAATGTGACGCCATCGTGCATGTAGTACGTTGCTTCGATGATTCAAACATAATCCATGTGGACGGTTCAGTTGATCCGGTACGTGACATTGAGACCATAAACCTCGAACTCATCTTCGCGGACCTCGAAGTACTCGACAAGAGAATTGCCAAAACCACGAAGGCCGCCATTAATGATAAGGAAGCAAAGGCGCAGCTGGTCATTCTGAAGCAGATAAAGGAAGCTCTGGAAAGCGGAAAGATGGCTTCTTCTGTTGAGGCAGTTGACGATGAAGAAAGAAAGTTTATCGACTCCCTCTTCCTTCTCACCAGTAAACCTGTAATTTTTGCAGCTAACGTGGCTGAAGATGACCTTGCAGATGATGGAGCCGCAAACGAATATGTCCAGAAGGTCCGTGAATATGCAAAGGAGAATGGTGACGGAGTATTCGTGATTTCCGCACGTATTGAGGAAGAGATTTCTGAACTTGACGATGATGAAAAAGCTGAATACCTTGAGACGCTCGGTATAACAGAATCAGGACTTGATAAGCTGATAACCGCTTCATATGACCTTCTTGGCCTCATGTCATTCCTTACGGCAGGCGAAAAAGAAACAAGGGCGTGGACAATCAAAAAAGGAACAAAGGCACCCCAGGCAGCAGGTAAGATTCATTCTGACTTTGAACGTGGATTCATAAAGGCAGAAGTAATCAACTACAAGGAACTGCTTGAATGCGGTTCACTGGCCGCAGCAAAGGAAAAAGGACTTGTACGTATAGAAGGAAAAGATTACGTTGTCCAGGACGGTGACACAATCCTCTTCCGTTTCAATGTATAAATAAAACCGCAAATAGCGCAGCTATCAAAAAAGACATACAACAAAAAACTCTCTAAAGGAGCATTGAGTGCGAGCGAAGCGAGCTTAATCTTGCGCTCAGAAGCGACTGAAGAGAGTTTTTTGTTATATTTTTTATTGTATTTATTCTGTTGTTATGTCAATTACGGTTTGTCAGGATCCTCGCCGCACTTGACGGCAAATTCCTTAAGTGCCTGCTTCTGTTCCCTGTTAAGTGATGTCGGAATCTTTACCATCAGTGTCACATAATGGTCGCCACGGTTCCTGGGACTGTTAGCATATGGAACGCCTTTTCCCTTAAGCCGGACCTTAGTGTCAGTAGGGGTGCCGGGCTGAACCTTATATTCAACCGTACCGTCAACTGTCTGGATATGGATGGGGCCTCCGAGCACCATCTTTGCATAAGGAACCGCTACTGTTGAAAAAATCGTCTGTCCCTGACGCTTGAACTTCGGATCGGGAGTTACCTGTACCTCGACAATAAGGTCTCCTCTCGGACCGCCATTTGTGCCGGGCTCTCCGCCCCCTTCAACTCTCACTCCCTGTCCGTCATCAATACCTGCAGGAACCTCGACCTTGAAGCGCTTCTTCATGGTCACAAAACCTGTTCCACGGCACTCAGTACATTTATCCTTGATTACCGTTCCTTTTCCGCCACAGTCAGGGCAGGTGGTCACCGTCTGCATCTGTCCGAAGAACGGGTTATTCTGGATTCTTGTTACCTTTCCCCTTCCTCCACAGGTCTTACATGTCTCAGGGCTTGTACCAGGCTTTGCTCCCGTTCCGTTACACTTTGTGCAGACATCACGGTAATTACCTTCAAGTTCCTTCGTCACTCCGGTAATTGCATCCATAAAGCTTATCTTTATTTTAGCCCCGACATCTGAACCACGGCGCGCGGAACTCTGGCCATAACCATCATATGAGTAACTGCGGCTTCCACCGAAACCGCCAAAGCCACCAAAACTTCCTCCAAAAAGATCTGAGAAGATATCCGAGAAGTCCATCCCACCGAAGTCAAAACCACCAAAACCTGAAGCACGTCCGGCCGCTGAATTGGCATCAAAAGCCGCATGCCCGTATCGGTCATAAGCGGCACGCTTATCCGCATCAGAAAGAACGGCATAAGCTTCGCCTGCCTCCTTAAACTTCTCTTCAGCCTCTTTATCACCAGGATTTGAATCGGGATGATACTTTTTTGCAAGCTGTCTGTATGCTTTTTTTATTGCAGCGTCATCTGCGTCCTTTGGGACGCCCAACACCTCGTAATAATCTCTCTTTTCTGCCATATATGTCCTTATACGCACTGTATGGCGGGGCTTTTAAACCCCGCCATCAGGCTGCTTTTTAATTGATATTAATTAATTATACTTCCCTGAAGTCTCCGTCAACGACGTTATCATCAGATGAACCTGTCTGGTTTCCGCCCTGGAAGCCTCCCATATCAGGTCCGGGGCCTGCCTGTGCTCCACCGTTAGCCGCCTGAGCCTGCTCATACATCTTTGTGAACACGGTCTGTGCAGAATTCATGAGCTTTTCCTTGAGATCCTTAAGTCTCTGGTTCTGGTCAGCTGTTGCTGAACCGTCAGCAGGAATCTCATTGAGTGCTGCCTTAAGGGCATCTACATCAGCCTGAACCTGTGCACGCTCTGAATCAGAAATCTTGTCTCCTACTTCCTTTAATGCCTTTTCAGTCTGGAAGCAGAATGAATCAGCCTCGTTCCTTGCATCGATTGCTTCTTTCTTCTTCTTGTCCTCAGCCTCGAACTGCTGTGCCTCACGCACTGCCTTATCGATGTCATCCTGGCTCATGTTTGAACCTGATGTGATGGTGATGTGGGCATCCTTTCCTGTTCCAAGGTCCTTTGCTGAAACGTTTACGATACCGTTAGCGTCGATGTCGAACTTAACCTCGATCTGCGGGATTCCACGCGGAGCGGGAGCAATTCCGTCAAGACGGAACTGGCCGAGAGTTTTATTATCCCTTGCAAATTCTCTTTCGCCCTGTACGATGTGGATGTCAACTGCTGTCTGATTGTCTGCAGCCGTTGAGAAAATCTGCTGTGCGGTTGTGGGGATGGTCGTGTTTCTCTTGATAAGGGGAGTTGCAACTCCTCCAAGTGTCTCAATTGAAAGTGTAAGAGGTGTTACATCAAGAAGAAGCACATCACCGGCACCTGTATCACCTGCAAGCTTTCCGCCCTGGATGGCTGCGCCGATTGCAACGCACTCATCGGGGTTAAGTGTCTTTGAAGGCTCCATTCCGGTAAGCTTCTTAACTTCTTCCTGTGCGCAGATCATTCTTGTTGATCCACCAACAAGGAGTACCTTTCCAAGATCGGCATTTGTAACACCTGCATCTCTCATTGCGTTCCTTACGGGAACGTCTGTACGGGCGGTAAGGTCAGCTGTCAGTTCCTCAAACTTTGCCCTTGTAAGGTTCATGTCAAGGTGCTTCGGGCCTTCCTGTGTTGCCGTAATGAAGGGAAGGTTGATATTTGTCGTGGTTGCTGCTGAAAGCTCCTTCTTTGCCTTCTCTGCTGCTTCCTTAAGTCTCTGCATTGCCATCTTGTCGCCTGAAAGGTCAACGCCCTCAGCCTTTTTGAATTCAGCAACGAGCCAGTTCATTACTGCGTTGTCATAGTCGTCTCCGCCGAGGTGTGTGTCACCGTTTGTAGCAAGAACCTCTACAACGCCGTCACCAATGTCGATGATTGAAACATCGAATGTTCCACCGCCAAGGTCATAAACCATTACCTTCTGCTCTTTTTCATCCTCAAGGCCATATGCAAGCGCTGCAGCTGTGGGCTCATTGATGATACGCTTTACGTCAAGTCCTGCAATCCTTCCGGCATCCTTTGTTGCCTGACGCTGTGCATCGTTGAAATATGCGGGTACTGTGATGACTGCTTCTGTTACCTTCTCACCAAGGTAGCTTTCAGCATCAGCCTTAAGCTTCTGAAGGATCATTGCTGAAATTTCCTGGGGAGTATAGCTCTTTCCGTCAACTGTCACCTTATAATCTGAACCCATCACCCTCTTGATTGATGAAATGGTACGGTCCGGGTTTGTGATTGCTTGACGCTTTGCGGGATCTCCGACAAGTCTTTCGCCAGTCTTTGAGAATGCTACAACTGAAGGAGTTGTTCTCTGGCCTTCAGCGTTGGGGATAACAGTGGGCTTTCCACCTTCCATAACTGCCACGCAGCTGTTTGTTGTTCCTAAGTCGATTCCGATTATTTTTGACATATTTTTGTCCTCCTGTATATCAATTCGTTAATTTGCAACTTTTACCATACTGTATCTGAGAACCTTATCTCCAAACATGTATCCCTTCTGGAATTCATCAACTACAGTATTCTCCGGTTCATTATCATCATCCACATGCATCACTGCATTGTGGTAATCAGCATTGAAAGGCTGTCCCACAGCTTCTATGGGTTTGACGCCTAAAGCGCTTAAAGTGTCCATGAAGGACTTGTAAATCAGTTCCATTCCCTTTACGAAAGAGTCTTCCTTCTGTTCTTCCGGAACGGTAGCCAGCGCCCTTTCAAAATTATCAATCAGGGGAAGAACCTTAAGGAGTACGTTTCTCTCTCCATCAGCGTATCTTCCGGCCTTTTCCGTCTCACTTCTCTTTCTGAAATTGTCGAACTCTGCAAAAAGCCTCTTAAACTTATCCTCAAGTTCCTCAATCTTCTTATCTTTTTCATCAGTCTCGGATTCTGTTTCCTCTGATGTCTCAGTCTCTGCCTCTGATTCAGCAGTTTCTTCCGTTTCAGCTGTTTCTTCCGTTTCAGCTGTTTCTTCGGTATCCAGTGTCTCTTCTTCCTTTAAGTCTTTCTCTTCTGCCATCATAGCCTCCGTCTATTTACTGCTGGTCACGGAATGCACGGTCCATCTGTTCCTTCATGCTCTGCATCGTACTCATGACCTTCTCATAATCCATTCGCTTGGGCCCGATAACGCCTATCACGCCCTTCATGCCGTCCCGCATCTCATAACTTGCAGTTACAAGCGAACAGTTCTGCATATTCTTTACAGGGCCTTCTCCGCCGATATAGACCTTTACCTCTCCTGTATCGCTCCCGTCCACCACGGAAAGTGTGGTGACCTCCTTGACAAGTTCCTTTAGCTGTTCCTTTTCCTCAAACGCCGTTATGAGCTCAGTTGCCCTTACCGCATCAGACAGTTCAGGATACTTGAATATGTTCTTCGCTCCTGATGTAAACACCTCTCCGTTTTCGGAATCATGCTCAATCAGTTCGACCACCGTATCTATTACCACCTTGACTGACTCACCGTGCGCACCCGACTGTACCATCATGTCCGTAACAAGGCTCGTGTTTATTTCCTCAAGTGAAAGTCCTGCCAGATGGTTATTAAGCATTATGTCAAGATTTCTTACTGTTTCATAGTCAAGCTTTTCAGGTATAGTTACAAGCTCGTTTCTTATCACGTTTCCTTCCATTACCAGAATCAGGAGTATTTTTCCTTCTTCAGGTACTGAAAGCTGCAGGTATTTAATTTTGTTGTTTCCTATTGACGGCCCGCTTATGAGTGCTGCATAATCCGTATCTGCAGCAAGGCTCTTCACTATTCTCTTGAGAAGCATCTCAAGTCTTTCCACACGCTCAAGCATGAGATTCGTTGAGGCTGCAAGCTTTTTTTCAGAATCCTGCTGGATGCTGTCAACATAAAAACGGTAACCGAGGTCTGTAGGAATACGTCCGGCGGAAGTGTGCGGCTGTTCAATATAGCCAAGTTCCTCAAGGTCGCTCATTTCATTTCGTATTGTGGCTGAGCTTAAGTTAAGGCCGCTGTACTTGGATATGGTTCTGGAGCCGACAGGCTCTCCGGTATCCAGATAGTTCCTGATAATGGTCTTAAGAATTATGTTTTTTCTCTCATCAAGTTCCATATCCGTTTTCCTTTCCGATTTGTTAGCACTCTAATCATTTGATTGCTAACATCTGTATAATATAATACCGCCCGACATTTGTCAAGCGGTAATTAAACTCAAAACTCTGCAAGTATTATGTTTGAAACGTCCATTCCACGGTCTGTGAAGCCAACCCTGTATCCGTCCTTTTTCATGAGTCCCATCCTGATGTATTTATCCAGGATTTCTCCGTAAATATCGTCAAGCTGAACCCCGAACCTTGTATAGAAATCAGTCTCACTGACTCCTTCTGTAAGACGCAACCCCAGGATCATGAATTCTTTCATCTTTTCCTCTTTTGTCAGCTTTTCAGTCTCCTTTTTGGATAAAAGGAAGTCATCTAAACCGGCAAACATGGTGGGACTTTCAAGATACTTATACAGATCAGACTCGTTACGGTACCTTATTCCCTCAAAATAAGAAGCCGCGCCGGTTCCAAATCCAAGGTATGGCACTCCCGTCCAGTATCCCTTATTATGACGGCACTCATGTCCATCTTTTGCGTAGTTGGAAACCTCATATCTTTGGTACCTCTGCTGGGTCAGGACTTCCTTGGTGATTCTGTCTATTTCATCCATTTCCTCTTCAGAAGGAAGCTCAAGGAGTCCTTCCTTCTGCATTTCGCCAAAAGGTGTACCATCCTCTACTATAAGGTTATAAACCGATACATGCTCCGGTCTCAGCATAAGCACATACTTAAGCGTCTTTTTCCAGGTCTGGGCAGTCTGGGTGGGAAAGCAGTTTATCAGATCGACGTTTATGTTGTCAAAGCCTTCCATTCTGGCAACCTGAAAGCACTTGAGAAATTCCTCGAAAGTATGTATCCTGCCAAGAGTCTTAAGCTCTTCATTATCCGCTGACTGTAAACCGATGCTGAGGCGGTTAATTCCGGCTTCCCTGTATTTGACAAACTTATGTCTAAGCGTTGATCCGGGATTGCACTCAATCGTAATTTCCGCATCTTCCGAAACGCTGTAAAATTTCCTTATCGTATCTATGATAGCCTTTATTCCGTCCGGATCTATGAGTGAGGGCGTGCCTCCCCCTATAAACAAAGAACTCACAGTATACCCCCTGGCAAAAGCGGAGGTATCAATGAGTTCCTCAATGATCTTCTTTATATAGTTTTCCTGATCCTCATAAGGAAAGCAGGCTGAAAGGAAATCGCAGTAATTGCACTTTTTGGCACAGAAAGGAATATGTACGTAGATTTCCAGTTTCTTTTCCATTACTCGTTAACTTCCCTTAAAAAATAAATCTTTGCTGTTATCCAGCCACGTTCCGTGACGAAATCCGCTTCCTCTATGGAATCAAAATAAATGTCGACCACGGGCGTATTCATTGTTGTAGGGATACCTGTTTCGACAGCCGGTCCTCCCGTGTCCTGACAGACATACACACCGTCATATCTTGAGATATTGCCGGTTTCAGCAGTTCCCCTTACCGCCTTTATAAGCATCACCTTTCCGAGATTTGCATATGTGGACGAAACAGTGTACCCGGACTTAGCATAATTACCTGACCTTGTTATGGATGTTCCGTCATCATCAGGGCCGTAACCGGTAAGATAGTGTTCTCCCCAGTATTCAGAAATGACATACTTCTTTCCGTTGAAGTAGTAGTACTCCCCATCATTAACAGCGGTTTCCTGTGGTTTTGCCGGTTCTGTTTCTGTCACAGGACCAAAGTTCTTCTCATCCCTGCAGTTTTCCGAATGTCCACAGCCTGAATTCACAGCCGCCTCAGCGGGCATACATAAAAGCACTATGCATACACAGGCGGCAAGAAGCCAGGCCACTGTTTTTGAACTAATTGCCTTCATAAGCCGTTCCTTAGAAATCAAACATTATAAAATTATACATCTTCTCATGCTCTATCACTGTCTCATCACCATGCCCCGGATAGACTTTTGTTTCCCCGGGAAGATTCATGAGCTTATTTCGTACACTCGCTGTAAGGGCTGCAGTATTTCCCGAAGGAAAGTCAGTCCTTCCTACTGACTCCTTAAAAAGCGTGTCGCCTGAAAAGAGGATTCCGTCTTTTTCATGATAAAGGCATGAACTTCCCTCAGTATGGCCCGGGGTAAATATCACCCTTACGTCAATACCGGAAAGGACAAGTCCGTTTCCTTCCTTTACATAATCAACATTCTTTGTCCATTCTCCGGGATCCATGCCCCTGAGCATGTTTTTCTCAGGATCATCTATTACGGCCTTTTCAGCCTCATAAGCATGAACCCTGACTTCCGGGAATTCCCTTAATATCCAGCCCACGGCCATTATATGGTCAAAATGTCCATGTGTAAGGTAAATGTCAGTGGGCGTAAGCCTGACTGCCTTAAGGCAGTTTATGATACGGCTTCCACCTGCACCCGGATCCACAATAAAACATTTCTTCTCCGTATCATCGGGGTCATATACAATGTAACAGTTTTCCTCTATCGGTCCAACGACCAGCTTTTTCACCGTAATTGACATAGTATTACCTTATTACAACATCATCTTTCACTGTCGTATAGTTGTTCCTGACACCAAGCTTTGATATCCACTCTTTTGTGAGATATGTGAGATATCCCATATAATTCCCACGTTTGGCGTTATAAATAAGTTCAGTTGTATTCCAGATACAGTTAACGGGATTGCATACTTTATAGAAGGTTTCACCGACACCGTTCTGTCCATGGTGTGACATCTGAAGATAATCACAGGTAAGGTTTTCAAGAACACCTTCCGAATAATGTTCGTTACCGACTGCTTCGCTCATGTCGCCAAGTATAACCAGATGCTTACCGTCAACTGTAATGTCATACATTATTCCTGAACCGTTGACGGCAAAGGACCCCTCTGATTTTTTGGGATCATTCATTACCCTTATTGAAAGTCTGTCTGAAAGGTTAATGACATCATTTCTCTTTATGTCAGAATGAAGTCTTTCAGGAGACACTTCTGCAAAAACCTGCATAAGGTGGTAAAGCATTCCTATTTCAGCAGGGTCCACCTTCTCATACCATTCATACTCAAAGAAACGGTAATAAATATTTCTTACGTCTATGTCATTTTTGTGATCCCTTAAAATCGCGTAAAGGCCTCCGACATGGTCCGTCTGAGGATGCGTGATTATCCATGCATCAACATAGCCGCCATTTTCCTTGATAACATTGTAAAGATGTTCAGCATCCTGCTCCACGCCGCCGTCAATGACGACGTTTTTTCCATCGGAACTTCTTACGAAACCGCATAACTGCTGCTGCAGGGTGGATTTATTCTTCAGAAACATGATCATTCCACCCGACAGTTCTTCCGTGGATGTACCTGTCAGTTTTTCTGCAGTATTAAAAACTGAAGGCCCGAATCTGGCAGTCACCTCAGATGGTGCTTCAGCGGAAATGAACATTGAAGGCCCTACCTCGTCACCCGGAGCGCCTGCCGCCGATGCAGAAAATGCCAGAACAAATATAAAAATAAGCGCAGCCGTTTTCAGGCTGCGCGCATTGTTATTTTTCATATGATTCCTATTGAAAAAAATACTCATACTTTCACCTGCCGTTTTTTTATAACATAAGAGTATGTTAAAAACAACGGAGTTAACAGTTTTGTAAGATAAGCGTAATCAGATGAGCACCTTCGAAAGGAATTCCTTTAACCTCGCGTTCTGAGGATGATTGAAAATGTCATCAGGTGTCCCTTCCTCTACAAGAAGTCCGTCAGCCATGAAAAGGACACGGTTTCCGACTTCCTTCGCAAATCCCATCTCGTGTGTAACCACGACCATGGTCATTCCCTCATTTGCAAGTTCCCTCATAACATCAAGAACTTCACCAACCATTTCAGGATCAAGTGCGGAAGTGGGCTCATCAAAAAGCATCACTTCAGGTTCCATCATGAGAGCACGTACTATGGCAACCCTCTGCTTCTGGCCTCCGGAAAGCTGGATGGGATAAGCTGCCGCACGGTCTGCAAGGCCCACCCTGTCAAGAAGCTTCATGGCCTTTTCCTCTGCAACGGCCTTATCCATGTGTTTAACCTGAATGGGTGCAAGGGTCATGTTCTGAAGAATCGTCATATGCGGGAACAGGTTGAAATGCTGGAAAACCATTCCCATTTTCTGGCGGTGCTTATCAATGTCGAGAGTCACCATCTTCCCGGCTTCATTTCTTATCTTCTTAGCGGTAATGTCCACCCCGTCAAAAATTATCTGGCCGCTTGTAGGCTGCTCCATCAGGTTAAGGCTTCTTAAAAAAGTAGATTTTCCAGACCCAGAAGGTCCGATTATTACCATTACGTCCCCACGATTGATGTCAACGCTTATTCCGTCCAGGGCCTTGATTTTTCCCTTGTTATAATGTTTTTTAAGGTCTGTTACCTTAATAAGGCTTTCACTCATTATTTGATCCTCCTTACCGCTTGTCACCCTTGCTCATTTTACGTTCAAAATAAGCAATGATCTTAGATGTCGGGAATGTGAGACAGAAATATATGAGCGTTGCTATTATAAGTGGCTCCGCAATTCTGTATGTTGCTCCCTTTGTGGCGGCTACGGCATACATTATCTCCTGAACACCGATCGTATAGCAGATTGAAGATTCCTTGATTATCGTAACGAACTCATTTGCAATGGGCGGAAGGATATTCTTAATCGCCTGCGGAAGAATGATATGACGCATTGTCTGTGTTCCTGTCATACCAAGGGATCTTGCCGCCTCTCTCTGTCCCCCGTCAATTGACTGGATTCCGGCACGGATGATTTCACACAGATATGCACCGGAGTTCATGGCAAGTGCAACAACTCCGGGAATGAACCGGTCAAAGGGAATCGAACCGAAAATCTTAAACTTCGGGAGCGGAATACCCGGGAAAACAACATAATATATAATAAAGAGCTGAACCAGCATGGGAGTTGCACGGAACACTTCCACATATACTGTCGCTATAAAGTCAAGCGGGTTGAACTTTGCAAGGGCCGCCTTGAAACCTCCATCTATGGCATGGCCGTTCTCATCAATACCAAGCGCCCTAAAAGGCCTTACATCTGAAAGGCGCATGATTGCAAGAAAAAGAGCAAGAATAAATCCGAAAAACACTGTAAGTGCAGAAAGCAGGACTGTGCATAACAGTCCCTGCTTAAAAAGGTCTATATATTTCCAGGTTGCCTGGAAACCCTGGGCTGAAAACATTATTATCTCCTTATAGGGGCGCTAATGGGGCGGACTTTTATGCCCGCCCCTTAAACTTAGAAATTACAGTTTAAAGAATATTGGAATTACTGGTCGAGAAGACCCTCGATGATGTCGCCTTCTGCAAGAACCTTTGCCTCTTCAACGTACTTGTCGAACTCTCCGCTTGCGATGCACTTCTTGATGGCATCATTTACAGCATTGACAAGTTCTGTGTTGCCCTTCTTGATTCCTGCTGCAGAACCTTCTGAATCGAAGGGAACCTCACATACGATTACAAGATCGGGGTACTGCTTCTGATAGCTCTCTGCCACTGCTGTCTCGATGAATGCTCCATCGCACTTTCCGCTTACAAGCTCTGCCACGATATCAGTAACCTTTGTCATCTGGATGCAGTTTGCATCAGGTGTATGTTCTGCCATGAGCCCTGCCTGGATTGAACCGGTCTGTGCCTCAATGGTGAGGTCCTTATTATTAGCTGAAGCAAGGTCTGTGAATTTTGAAGCTGTCTTCTTTGATGCTACGAATGACTGTCCGCCGCCGTAGTAAACGATTGAGAAATCCATAACCTGCTTACGCTCTTCAGTGATTGAATATCCTGCAAGGCTCATGTCAACTTTACCCTGTGAAAGTTCCATGATTGTTCCGTCAAAATCCATCGGAATGACCTCGAGCTCAAGGCCAAGCTCTTTTGCCACATAAGCAGCAAGTGCCATATCAAAACCTGCAAGCTGCGGATTTCCATCCTTGTCAATAGCGTAGAACTCATAGGGAGCGAAGTCCGGGCTGGTTGCTACTGTAAGCTTTCCGGCATTAACTGTCTGAAGCTTTGAATTTGCAGCGGGAGCTGCTGCCTTTCCACATGCAGAAAGTGAAAGTACCATAACTGCTGCGATTAAAACTGCCATAAACTTTTTCATTATTTTTTCCTCCAAAAAAATATTTATATACCCAACGATTACCCATTATACACAAAAGGAATAATTAGTCAAGTATTTGGAATATTTTTTTATTAAAAATTTAAACATGCCCTGTCTTTGGTATAAGGGCGTACATATTTATCGGCGACAGCCACATGTGCAGGATGCTTTCCGTATGCGGCAATATCCTCCATTTTCTCATGTGTTGTCACAAGCCCGATTTCCCTTGTAGAACCCGGAAGCGGTTCATCGACAAATGTAACTGATAATAATCCGGGCACCTTTCCGGGAAGGGTGGCAAAGTTTTCCTTCATTGCAGCCTTTAAGGCCGGCTTGTCCTCTTCCTCTACCTCATCCTTAAAGTTCCAGCATACTACATGTGTGTACATGTTCTTCCCTCTTCTTTCTTAATAATTACTCATCATCAAGCTTGAGTACCGCCATAAATGCAGACTGCGGAATGTCCACATTTCCGAAAGTCCTCATCCTCTTTTTTCCTTCCTTCTGTTTTTCAAGAAGTTTCTTCTTTCTTGAGATGTCACCGCCGTAGCACTTTGCAAGGACATCCTTACGCAGCGCCTTTACTGTCTCCCTGGCAATTATCTTGCTGTTTACTGCCGCCTGGATGGGAATTTCGAAAAGCTGACGCGGAATCTCGTCTTTTAACTTTTCACACATCTTCCTTCCGCGCTCATAGGCGGAATCAGCAAAGACAATGAATGAAAGTGCGTCAACTTCCTCGTGGTTTACAAGGATGTCAAGTTTTACGAGCTTACTCTGTTTATAGCCCTTTAGTTCATAGTCAAATGAGGCATATCCGCGGCTTCTTGATTTTAAGGCATCAAAGAAATCATATATGATTTCATTGAGCGGCATCTCATAATGAAGCTGCACCCTTGTCTCCTCAAGGTATTCCATTCCAAGATAGACGCCTCTTCTGTCCTGACACAGCTTCATGATTGAGCCTGTGTATTCAGTGGTCACCATGATCTCCGCATTGACAATCGGTTCCTCCATATAGTCAATGGTTGCCGGGTCAGGCATGTTCGTGGGATTTGTAAGGTCAATACAGTCGCCGTTCAGAGTATGTATCTTATATATAACGCTGGGAGCGGTAGTCACCAGGTCCAGGTTAAACTCCCTTTCCAGCCTTTCCTCAATTATATCAAGATGAAGCAGTCCCAGAAAACCGCACCTGAATCCAAAGCCAAGCGCCACTGATGTCTCCGGCTCATAGAAAAGTGAGGCGTCATTAAGCTTCATCTTTTCAAGCGCGTCACGAAGTTCAGGATACTTTGCGTTGTCCTGCGGGTACATTCCGCAGTAAACCATGGGAGTGACCTTCTTATATCCCGGCAGCGGCTCGTCAGCAGGATTTTCAGCACCCGTTATTGTATCGCCCACACGTGTGGTAGCAATATTCTTAATGCTTCCGCAGATGTAGCCTACCTCTCCGGCTTTTAGCTCCTCACCCGGGAAGAATTCTCCCGCACCCATATATCCAAGTTCAGTAACCTCATATTCGGCACCGGTCGCCATCAGCCTGATGGGCATCCCTTTCCTTACGGTTCCTTCCTTGATACGACAGAAAATGATTACACCTTTATACGAATCATAGACGGAGTCAAATATAAGCGCCTTTAGAGGTGCATCAGGATCACCTTCTGGTGCCGGTATCTTTTTCACTATCATCTCGAGGACATCCTTGACATTAAGCCCGGTCTTTGCGGAAATACGCGGCGCGTCATGCGCCTCTAGTCCAATGATATCCTCAATTTCATTGGCCACATGCTCCGGATCAGCAGAGGGAAGGTCAATCTTATTGATTACAGGGCACACCTCGAGGTCATGGTCAAGGGCCAGGTATACATTGGCGAGAGTCTGTGCCTCTATTCCCTGGGCGGCATCAACAACAAGCACCGCACCATCGCAGGCTGCCAGACTTCTTGAAACCTCGTAATTGAAGTCAACATGGCCGGGAGTGTCAATAAGGTTGAATATGTACTCCTCGCCGTCATCGGCCTTATAGACTGTACGTACCGTCTGTGCCTTGATCGTTATGCCCCTTTCCCTTTCAAGATCCATGTTGTCAAGGACCTGGGCCTGCATTTCACGCTTCGTAAGAAGACCGGTCATCTCGATGATACGGTCCGCAAGTGTCGATTTGCCGTGGTCTATGTGGGCAATGATACTGAAATTTCTGATTTTTTTCTGGTCAAAATTCTGCATGCGAATAATATATCATTTCCTTTATGCTTTAACAACAGAAAAATCCCCGGATGGGTTGGTTCCGGGGATCTTGCTATAGTCATGTTATCAGTTCATCTGAGCAACTGCCTTTGAAAGTCTTGAAACCTTTCTGGAAGCTGTGTTAGCATGATAAACGCCCTTTGACTGAGCCTTCTCGATTTCTGAGATTGCATCTCTGAGAGCTGCTTCTGCTACTGCCTTGTCACCTGCCTCGATTGCAGCCTGAACCTTCTTAACGTAAGTCTTAACCTTTGATCTGATGGCCTTGTTACGCTCTGTCCTTACTTCGCTAACAAGGATTCTCTTCTTTGCAGATTTAATGTTTGCCATTTCGAATACACCTCCTTCTTCCAATAATAAGATGTTTCCACTAATCCGGACACGGACAGCTTGGTGTAAACACACTTTGTGTATTCTACCTTTTCACTACTGATATGTCAAGAATATATTGGAAGTTTTTTCAATATATTGTATAATTATCCGCATGGACGGAAAAGTAAAAAACATAATACTTATCTGTGGCGACGAGGAATACCTTAAAACCGAAAAGAAGAAGGAAATCCTCTCTTTTTTGGGTACTGAAGGAAGTCCTGATTTCAATGCTTTTGAAGGAAAGGACACTGACTATCAGGAGGTCTTTGACCTTGCCCGGACAGTTCCCTTCTTTGGTGGAAACCGCACTATCCTTCTCTCGGATACAGGGCTTTTTAAGGGGAACCCCGATGAATCTGTGTACAGTTCACTTGATGGTCTTCCGGAATTCACCTTTATGATCTTTGTTGAACAGGACTGCGATTCAGCCGGTAAGCTCACAAAGCTTGTTAAGCAGAAGGGTGAAATCTATAAGTACTCCACGGTGGATTCAACAAAGGACTGGAAAGCGGCTAATGCGGCTAAGGCAGACATCCGGACGTGGATCAGGTCCTATCTGAAGGAAGCCGGATGTACGGCTGACTCACGTGCCATTGAGGAACTCACAAACCTTTCCGGTTACAACATGCAGAACCTTAAAACAGAGCTGGACAAGCTTATTTCATATGCCGGCAGAAACATCCGCATTGAACACGTCGACACGATCTGTTCAAAGACCGTGTCAGACCGGGTATTTGACATGGTCGACCTGAAACTTTCAGGAAGCACTGAAAAGGCCCTTCTGCTCTTAGAGGATATGCTTTCCATCAGGATTGAACCAATGCGTATCCTGTACATGCTTGAAAAGCAGTTCAACCAGGTTTACATAATAAAGGAACTTTCAGAGCTCCGCTATTCCGATGCTGAAATACTCAGCCGGACCGGAATAAAGGACTGGCAGCTCCGAAAGCTCCGTGATAAGTCAAAGGGACGTTCCCTCATGGACATGCGCTGTCTTACAGAACTCTGTATTGAAATGGAAACCAGGGTCAAGCAGGGGGACATCGGCGACCGTATGGCAGTCGAAATCATACTTTGCTCTTAAGCCATGTATAAATGTCATTATATACGGTTTCACGGTCATCCTCATTCAGTATCTCATGTCTGTCATCAGGATAAAGCTTAAGGGTGACATCCTCCATTCCCATTTTTTCAAACTGTCCTGTAAGTAATGCCGGTGCACTTCCACCGTCCCCGACAGGATCCTTACCTCCCGATGTGATTAGCACCGGGAGTTTTTTCGGCATGTTGGCAATGTATTTCTTATCTGCCAGTTTATTGATTGAATGGAACATGTTGTAATAGCCGTTCAACGTGAACATGTACCCGCACAGGGGATCCGCATTATATCTGTCCACGTTTTCCTTATTCACGCTCAGCCAGTCGGTGCCGCCCTTTTCGCCAAAACCGCTGTTATAGCTTCCAAAGGCCATGTTATCGATAAATGGTGACCTGTGATGCCAGCCCTTAAATGAAGCAATTATCGTACATAACGACTTTGCAAGGGCTGTCAGGAACGCAGGCTGTAATCCGGTTCCCATTATTATCGCACCATTAAGCTTGTCTCCGCTTTCAGCTATGTACTGCCTGCAGAGGAATGATCCCATGGAATGGCCCATAAGGAAATAAGGAACATCAGGATACTTTTCCTTAGTAATTCTTCTTAACTCATCCATATCCGAAAGGACCTTCCGGTTTCCGTCAGCTGAAGAGAAGAAACCCAGGTCCTCCTCATCCCTGATGCTCTTTCCATGGCCCAGATGGTCATTGCCTGTTACAAGTACTCCCTTGCCTGCAAGGAATGTTGCAAAAGCATCATACCTGTCAATATATTCCGCCATACCATGGGCAATCTGTAAAACCAACTTTATTTTCCCGTCAGGTATCCACCTTATGGCATGGATGTCGGTCTCCCCGTCAGATGATTTATATGTAAACTCTTCCTTTAGCATAAACAAACCCTCCTTTTTCTCGATTATACAGGAATTATCGGAATGGTTCAATCTATATCATATATATATCTTCACAAAATATGCGGAACCTACAGACTTTATGTTTCCATGCAGTTCGAGCATGCTCAGAATTCCGAGTGTTTCATTAATATCCGTTTTTGACATCTCAGCTATATCCTCTATGTGCATCGGCTCCGGTCCCATGCATCTGAGGATGTTTTTTTCAGTTGCAGAAAGGCCACCCATACGCTGTTCCTTTAACGTCTTACCTGCATTCTTTCCCGTTATTCCAAGATACTGTAATACATCATCAGGTCCGGTAAGAATAAACGCACCATCCTTTATAAGCTTATTGCATCCCTTTCCCAAAGGGTCGGTAATCCTTCCCGGAAGCGCAAAAACATCCTTTCCCTGATTAAGTGCATACTGTACAGTCGTAGCCGTACCACTCTTTGTTTTAGCCTCTATGACCAGAAGTACATCACAAAGGCCGGCTATCAGCCTGTTCCTCAGCACAAAATGGTAACCGATACCTGCAGCATCCGGGCAGAATTCAGAAATGATACCTCCCTTTCCTGATCTCATTTCATTGTAAAGATTTCTGCTCGATGGAGGATAACAGACATCCACTCCGCTTCCAAGGACGGCATAGCTCCTGTTTCCTCCTGCAAGGGCTCCCGCCGATGCGGAGGAGTCTATCCCCATTGCCATCCCGCTTATCACCTGGACTCCCTCCGCGGCCAGTTCCCTTCCAAAAAACATCGCCACACTTTTTCCGTATTCGCTGCACTGTCTTGATCCGATTATTGAAACAGACGGAATCCCGTCATCAGGAAAGTTTCCGTAAACAAAGAGAACTACCGGAGGGTCAGGAATGCACCGGAGCCTTTTGGGCATGTCTTCCTCAGTAAAATCTATCATCCTGATTCCGCTTTTCTGCATTTTCTCATATTTTCTCCTGCACTGTGAAATAAATGCTCCGTCACCGCGTCTTACCTCATACATTTCAGGTTCTTTTGTCTTTTTGAAAATTCCGGCAGAAAAGTATTCAGCTTCGCTTACCTTAACGGCATCCTCAAAAGAACCGGCATAATCATACATTCCCTTTAACCTGCCGTAATACATTCCCGGGATACTGTTCAGCATAAACAGTGTTTCTCTTTCCTTATCATCAAGCATGATATGCCTCCTTGTCAGTTGAAAACAGTCTGTCCTCAATGCTTCTAAGCTCAACTGCCTCAGCCAGGTGCTCCTTTTCAATCATCCTGCTGCCAGCCATGTCTGCTATTGTACGTGCAACCTTCAGTACCTTATGGTATGTTCTTCCCGAAAGTCCCCGTACTGAATATACCTCCCTGATATATGCCTCCTCGGCCTTCCCCAGCACACAGTATTTTTCTATCTCACGGACACCCATTCGCGAATTGAAAAGTATGTTCGCATCATCCCTGAATCTTTCCGCCTGTAATAAATGAACCTTCTTTACTTTTTCCCTGATTACCTCCGATGTTTCCTTTACCTTCATGTCTTCCCTGTCAACGAACTCCTCAAAACTTATCGGCCGTGCCTCGGCACATATGTCAATCCTTTCCATGAGCGGTTTACTCAGTCTCCCGTTATATGCCTTAATCTGAGCCGGTGAGCACGTACATTTTCTCCTGTCAGGCCAGAAACCGCAGGCACAGTTGTTCATTGCCGCCACAAGCTGAAAATCTGCAGGATAGGTAAAGCTTCCCTTGATTCTTGTGACGGTTATCTTCCGTTCCTCCATTGGCTGACGCATCGTTTCAAGAACCGCCCTGGGAAAAAGCGGCAGTTCGTCAAGAAATAGTATCCCGGAGGATGCAAGTGACATTTCCCCTGGCAGGACATTCTGTCCGCCGCCTGCAAATGCTGCCTGACTAATACCGTGATGCGGCGCCCTGAAAGGTCTTTCTGAAAGCAGCGGCCTTCCTTCGTTCAAGAGGCCGCAGATGCTGTAAATCTTTGATATCTCAATATCCTCATCCCTCGAAAGGTCAGGCATTATCGTGGGCATCCTTCTTGCAATCATTGTCTTCCCTGTTCCCGCAGGACCTGAAAACAGTATGTTATGCCTTCCACATACGGCAATTACTGCAGCCCTTTTTAAGTATTCCTGTCCCCTGACATCCGCAAAATCAACGTCATACCTGTGCCTGGATTCCACTGACACGGAATCCGGCGTCCTTATATAAGTGCATCTGTTTAATTCCTCTGTATTTCCAAGCGAAATACTGATCACCTCTGAGAGTTTCCTGCACCCTATTACCGTTATCCCCGTTACAAGTGAGGCCTCCCTTGCATTTTCCTCCGGTACAATGACTGAACTGATGCCGGCGTTCCTCATGCAGAAACAAAGCGGAAGTATTCCCCTGACCGGTTTTATTTCACCGTCAAGTCCCAGTTCCCCAAAAAAGGCAATGTGCTTTAGTTTTTCAGTGTCAATAACAGAAAGAGCCCCAAGAACGGCGACGGCTACGGGAAGATCATATGCCGTCCCGTCTTTTCTGACATCAGACGGCGAAACATTCATTGTGATCTTCTGGGGTTCCGGATTATAACCGCAGCTTTTAAGGGCATTCCATACCCTGTACTGCGCCTCCTTGGTTTCTGAGGAAAGTGCCCCGAACAGTGAAAACCCAGGCAGCCCATTTGTGGCATATGCCTCAACCTCGACCGGATATCCTTCGATTCCAAAAAGACCGGCACAGTTTACGTTTGCAAACATGATTTTTCCAGTTCCTCCTTTTGCATACAGAAATAAGCGCATCAGCGCGCATGATAATTTCCTATAGCTTACCGGGAACTGTGGTTTAAGAATTTACCCAAATAAGATTTCAGATACACTAAAATTAGCAGATTTTTTCAAAATAGTCAACTGAAAAAAGTGCAGATGTCAGGGACAGTCACGTTCTGACATCTGCACTTTAATAACAGGATAACCCCGGGAGTCAGCTTATAACGGCATGCACATGGAACCCAGCCACTTTTTCCCGTCTTCATCAAGATATGGCGAAATGGTTTCATAGACCTTTTTGTGATACCTGTCGTAAAGCATTATGTCTTCCGCACTCATCAGTGATTTATCGACTGCATCGCGGTCAAACGGAACAAGCGTCAGCGTATCAAAATGCATAAATGTCCCGTACTCATTTGTAAAGTCCTTAACACACAGTATCATGTTTTCAAGCCTTACACCATACTTTCCCTCGATATAAAGTCCGGGCTCGTCTGATACGTACACACCTTCATACATTCCACCGTACCGTGCAGATTCAGTGACCTTCGGTCTTATTCCGGCAGGGCCTTCATGTACGTTGAGAAGATATCCCACGCCATGTCCTGTTCCGTGATTAAAATCAAGTCTCTCATTCCAGAAAACGCTTCTTGCCGCAAGGTCAATGGTCTGACCCGATGTTCCTTCCTTAAACTTAAGATCTGCAAGGCGGAGATTGGCCATTGCCGTAAGTGTATATCCTTTCTTCTCCTCGTCCGTCAAAGGGCCGCATGCCCAGGTCCTTGTAATGTCAGTGCTTCCCTCATAATAGTGTCCGCCCGAATCCACAAGGTATAACCCGTTTGGAAGAATTACCACGTCATTATCCTTTGACGGGGAATAATGGCACATGGCGGCATTACCGCCGTATGCACTTATGGTTTCAAAACTGTCACCCAAAAAACCATCCTGCTCCGCACGGAACTCATGAAGTTTTTCGGCAGTGCTGCATTCTGTAAGCTTTCCTTCAGCCACATGCTTTTTGAACCAGTACATGTATTTTGTGACAGCCACCGAATCCTTAACCTGTGCTTTTCTCAGATTTTCAGATTCCACGCTGTTTTTACGGTTCTTCTTAATTGTGATCGGGCTCATGTCGTTAATTACCTCAACACCCTCAGGAACTGAACTCAGCATCCTGAACGATGTCGCGCCCTTATCCAGAAGCACGGACCCGGAATTAATCATTTTTACTTCGTCATATACTTTTTCAGTATCCGTACATAAGCCTATACCCATATCGGTAAGGTATTCTTTTACTTCATCTGAAAGATGCGCCTCGGAAACAAACACCTTGACATCTTCCCCGTTTATCAGAAGGAAGGCGTCAAAAACCGGGCAGTAAGGGATATCGTTACCTCTGAGGTTTAAAAGCCATGCTACATCATCCATGGCGGTTACGACATGTGCACTGACACCTTTTTCAGAAAGATCATGTCTTAAATCGTTTAGTTTTTCATGAACACTCTTACCGGTATACTTCTGTGGAAGTATCCATAAAGGCTCAGCCTTGCGGACAGGCCTTCCGTCCGTCCACACCTCGCCCACAAAATCACTGTCAGAAATCACGGTGATATTTTTATCCCTGACCGTCCAAAGAAGCTTCTCGGCGTATGATGCTGAGACACATCTTCCGTCAAAAGCAACCGTTCCGCCTTCCGGCAGATGCTCATATATCCATTTTTCCATCTCGGGGCAGTCCGGTTCACCTGTTTTCATGAGTGTTATCCCCGAATCCTTTAACTCTGCCGCTGCCTGTATGAAGTATCTTCCGTCAGTCCATAAACCGGCCTCTGATGGAGCGATGACAAGCGTTCCGTCAGTACCGGTAAAACCCGATATGAATTTCATGCATGCAAAATGCTCGTCGGGATACTCACTGATATGGTCATCGGAGTCAGCCGTTATAAAGATGTCTATGCTGTTTTCCCTTAAAATGTCCCTTAACTTAAGTAATTCATTTCTCATTTCTTCACCCTCAGATAAGCTTTAGAAGTTTTAATGCGTTATATATACCACCGTCACTGATGTGGTCTGTCACCATGTCAGCGGCTTCCTTCACTGAATCTGCGGCATTTCCCACTGCAACACCCACCGCTGCTTTTTTAAGCATTGGAATGTCATTCTGCGAATCCCCGAATGCATATGTATTCTCAATGGGAATCCTGTAGTATTCGCACAGCCTGACCATGCCGTCAGCCTTTGAAAAACCCGTTTCTACCACATCCGCACCTGTTCCTGAATTGAACGGGAAAAGCGTAAGTTCCGGGAACTTTGCCTCCACAAGTGTCTTTGCCTTTTTAATGTTACCGGCAAAATCAATTGCTGAAACAAGGATATCATCATTGAAAAGTTCCTCCACGGACCTGTAGTTTCTTTCAGAAAACCCACGGTAGGAAACATCTGACCTTGTCTTCTCCTCAGGGATTGTAAAGTAGTCAGACTCCCCTATGGAAGTTCCGACACAGAGTCCGTTAATAAGGCAGAAATCAATGATACGCCTTAAGAGTCCCTTATCCATGTAGTGGATGAAAAGTTCTTCCTCCCCAATGGTGATCCTGTTTCCGTTCCTGTGGATGATGGCATCAGGTTTTACTATGTCCTTATACTTGACGGAATAATGGGTATCCATGTCACGCCCTGTTGAAAGGACTATCACATACCCGTTTTTCCGAAGTTCAGAAAGGCCTAAAAGCGCACTATCCGGTACCTGATCACAGGAATTATCCAGAAGTGTTCCGTCGAGATCAAAAAAAACAATACCCTTTTTCATCATTTTATCCTCTTTCCGTCAAGTGCCGCATAAACGAGATCTTCGCCCTCATATTTCAGTTTAAGAGAAAAGAACGGGGCGCCCTCCTCAATAAGCTTAAGGAATATCTTGTCACCTTCCCATTGCGGAAGCTTCCTGAACTCTTCCTTCTTTATCCAGGAAAGAACACCTTCGTCGCATTCACCCGGTATTCCGTCAAAACCGTCAGCTGTAAAAAGATACATGTATTCCGTCTCCCATACATCTGATACAAACGTGACTATTCCACGGAATTTGTAGCTCGTAAGTATAAGTCCGGTTTCTTCCCTCACTTCCCTGAGAAGGCATTCCTCAGGGCTTTCACCGTCCTCAAACTTTCCTCCGACTCCTATCCACTTGTCCTTATTAAGGTCATTTTCCTTTTTGGTACGGTGTAGTAAAAGCCATTCATCACCGCGTTCTATATAACAGAGAGTAGTATTTCTCATAATACGTTCCTTTCAAGAAGACAGAGGTCAACCCCCGGTATCCCGCAGAAATCAGTGGGGACTGTCCCGGCTTCCTTAAATCCAAGCTTTGTATAAAGACTCCTTGCAGTTATGTTCTTAATCTGGGTATCTATCCTGAGTACACTGCATCCTCTATCCTTTGCAAGGTCATTATAAAACTTTACGAACGCTTTTCCATACCCTTTTCTTGCCACTTTTGGATCAACCGTAAGGGTATGCATGACAAATACATCCTTATCCTCTGCCTTTATCCCCCAGTTTCCCAGTGCATAAGAAGGCATCTGCACCCGGTTGCATCTTGCGGAAGCCACAACCCTTTCATCATCTGTAAGCACATACAGTTCATCTGCCGTGAGCGCATCCTCTGCCGTTTTTCTTACAGGATAAACACCTCTTACCCAGCCGATTGAAGCATTTCCGTTTTCTTCCTCAGTATGAATAAGGTCATATATTTCCGAAATTCTGTCAATGTCTTTTACCGTTGCTTTACGGAATTCCATATGCTCACCTGATGTCAGTCCTCTTCTATATGCTCAAGTCCCTGCGAGATAATTGATACAACGTGCTCATCTGCAAGTGAGTAAATGATCGACTTCCCGTCACGCCTGCTTTTCACCAGCTTATTCTGCTTTAATATCTTAAGCTGGTGTGAGACGGCTGACTGGGTCATGTTCAGTTTTTCCGAAAGATCGCATACACACAGTTCTGATTCAAAAAGCATGAAAAGTATCTTGATCCTTGTGGAATCTCCGAATACCTTAAAAAGATCGGCTAAAGTATAAAGGTCATCCTCGCTGTATTTTTCCACCATGTTCCATCCCTCCCTGATTACATGTTCTTTACTGAAAGCGCCCTTATTGCGTTAAGGACCGCTATAACCATCACTCCCACGTCTGCGAAAATCGCAGCCCACATGCCTGCCGCTCCAAATGCGCCCAAAACGAGGCATATTGCCTTGACCCCGATTGCAAAGTAAATATTTTCGTAAACTATCCTCATGCACTTTTTGGATATCCTGATTGCTTTCGCAATTTTTTCAGGGTCATCATCCATCAGAACCACATCTGCTGCCTCGATTGCCGCGTCGCTCCCCAAAGCTCCCATGGCAATTCCAATGTCCGCACGCGTAAGGACGGGGGCGTCATTGATTCCGTCCCCGACAAAAACAAGCTTTTCCTTTCCGTTTATTGAACTTAACAGCTCTTCTACCTTTGATACCTTGTCCGAAGGAAGCAGTTCGCTGTAGACTTCATCAATTCCTAATTCCATGGCCGTGCTGTCTGCCACCTGCTTTATATCACCGGTCAGCATGACGGTCTTCTTTATTCCTATTTTTTTAAGATCAGCTATGGCTTTTTTCGCGCTTTTCTTTATCCTGTCCGATATCACGATAAAGCCCGCATATTTTCCATCTATGGCCACATAAACCGTTGTTCCGATGACTTCTTCCTTTGGCACGGTAAGTGAAAGCTTTTCCATAAGCTTATCATTACCTACGGCAACTTTCCTTCCCGATACCAGCGCCGTTACCCCGTGCCCGCTTATCTCCTCGACATCACTGACCCTTTCAGCTGCAATTTCTTTTCCATACGCATCCTTAAGGCTTTTACTTATAGGATGTGAGGAATAACATTCGGCATAAGCTGCGGCTTTTAGCATTTCTTCCCCTGAAAAAGGCGCACCGTCCGCAGTTACGACATCGTTTACCCTGAATACACCTTCAGTCATTGTGCCTGTCTTATCAAACACCACGTATTTTGCCTTTGAAAGTGCCTCAAGATAGTTCGAGCCCTTAACGAGCACTCCGGCCTTTCCTGCCCCTCCTATCCCTGCAAAGAACGTTAGCGGGATGGAAATGACCAGGGCACACGGACAGCTTATGACAAGAAATGTGAGTGCCCTCATTACCCAGCTGCCCCATAGGGGCTGCCTTCCGGCAATTAGAAGAATCACAGGGGGAATCACCGCAAGGGTAAGTGCACCATAGCAAACAGCCGGGGTATATACCCTTGCAAACTTTGATATGAAATTTTCGGACCTTGATTTTCTGGAGCTTGCATTTTCAACCAGTTCAAGTATCTTTGATACCGTCGATTCTGAAAATTCCCTTGTAGTCCTTATCCTGATAAGTCCGCTTAAGCTGATGCAGCCACTTATCACCTCGTCCCCGGCCTCTGCCTTTCTTGGGATGCTTTCACCTGTAAGGGCGCTTGTATCCAGGGTGGTTTCACCTTCCGTAATAATACCGTCTATCGGAATCTTTTCCCCGGGACTTACAAGTATGACTGAACCTGTCTCAACCTCATCAGGATCCACCTTAATGAGGTTTCCGTCCTCATCCTCAATGTTTGCATAATCAGGCCTTATGTCCATGAGCTCAGATATGCTTTTCCTGCTTTTTCCTATAGCCACGCTCTGGAAAAGCTCGCCTATCTGATAAAACAGCATGACTGCAACGCCTTCCGAGTAATCACCAAGGCATATGGCTCCCACGGTTGCCACTGCCATAAGGAAGTTTTCGTCAAAGACCTGTTTTTTAATTATACCCTTAAAGGCCCTTTTTAAAATATCATATCCTATTACAAGATACGGAATCATAAAAAGAACGAACTCCAAAACGGGGTCCGCGATATTTAAACGCCTGATGATCAGTATCAGTACGGCTGAAACAATTATCCTTATAAGAACCTTTTTCTGTTTTTTTGTCATAAATTCTACCTCTTATAAACATTTAAGCCCGGTTTCCGGGCTTTTAGTTACAGGTATATCTCGCACTCGTCTTCCACTATTCTGCAGTTATCGAGTACCTTCTTCATTACTTCCTTAGGATCGGCACCCTCCACAAATTCAACTGTCATCTTAAGTGCCATGAAGTTAACAACGGCGTCCTTTACGCCTTCTGTGTTTTTTGCTGCCTCTTCCATCTTGTTTGCACAGTTTGCACAGTCAACTTCTATCTTGTATGTTTTCTTCATCTGACGGCCTCCAAAACATTTTTACTATTGAACAGTTGTTCATATGTTCAATAAAAATATAGCACTTTACGTTTTAGCTGTCAATGGTTTTCCAAGAAAAAAGGATCATAGTTCCCTTTTCTGATAAAAGGTTACTGAAAAGTACCATGACAGGGCATAGATACCCAGCCCGAATACCCCTAATAACAGATAGATGAGTACAGAGTTTGAAGCTGCAAATGATCTGTCGCCCAAAAGATTTGATGCCAAAAAGCTTGCCGCACAGACAAATCCTATCATAACGTAGTAAGCGAGTCTTCCCTTCTCGACTCCATACCTGAAAATAAACGGCAGTGATATTGAAGAAGCAAAAGCTGATACAAAAAGCATGGCGAAAATAAGAATCAGAAAATCCCCTATTGCAAACGTTCCGTTAACGCTCATCGCTACAGCCTGTGTGGCCGCAGTCAGAAGCAGTACCGCCACCTGTGTGCACAGGCCTATTAGATACTTTGCTGAAACCACCTGTTTTCTTGAATACGGAAGCGTGCAGCTGTACAAAAGCCAGTGGCTTCTTTCATCATATCCAAGCAATGTTACCGGAATCATTCCACAAAGAACACATGGATAGAAAACAATGAACAGGTTTTCTGTGTTTACGATGGACACACCCAGAAAGATGACTGTAATAAGAATGTACATCCTGCAGTACTTTTTCATCATGTACCAGTCTTTTAAAAGAAGTCCCTTCATTTATCGCGCCTCCTTTACCATGAACACAAACAGCTCTTCTATGCTGATGGGGCTTACGTTTATTTCAGACGGAACCGCGTTCCTTAAAACCATCGCCTCCACACCGTACGGATTTTCCCTTTTATGCTTAACGGCATCCTTTGGAAGTGTCTCCAGTTCCTCCTTAGTACATCTGATAAGCCCGTATTCCGCCAGTAACTGATCCTTTTCCTCACACAGCATCAGTTTTCCCTTATGCAGAAAAGCAACATAGTCACAAAGCTTTTCGAGGTCACTTACGATATGCGATGAAATGAGTATTGAATGGTCTTCCTCTCTTGTAAAGTCACTGAACATTTCAACGACCTCGTCACGGACAACGGGATCAAGACCACTTGTTGCCTCATCAAGAATTAAAAGCTTACTGTGATGTGAAAGTGCAATGGCAATTCCCGTCTTCATTTTCATGCCGCGCGAAAAATCCTTAAATTCCTTATTCTGCGGAAGCTCCAGCTTCCCTGTAAGGCGTGAAAACTCGCTTTCATCCCAGTTTTTGAAAGTATTCTTCATCACATTTCCTATCTGGGTGACGTTAAGACATTCCGGGATACCCACTTCGTCCAAAACCACGCCGATGTCCTCTTTTGCAAGTTCAAATTCTTGCCCGTTATCTTTTCCGAATATCCTGACTGTACCGCCATCCTTATGTATCATGTTCAGAATAAGCTTTATGGTGGTACTCTTTCCTGCCCCGTTCTCCCCGATAAGCCCCATTATGCAGCCGCTTGGAAGTGTAAGACTAAGGTCATCAAGCTTAAATCCGGGATATGTTTTTGTAAGGTTACTTATTTCAAGTGCATTCATTTCTTTTCCTCCAGACTGAAATCGATCATTTCCATAAGCTCCTCCCTGCTTAAATCACAGGATACAGCCAGCTTTACGATTTCATCTATATGTTCTTCTATCTTTTTAAGGTTTTCCTCTCTTAGAAGTTCCACATTTTTGGCAGCCACAAAACAGCCCTTTCCGGGAAGCGTGTATATGTATCCTTCCTTTTCAAGTTCCTCATAAGCCCTTTTAGTAGTGATGAAGCTTATCCGAAGGTCCTTAGCCAGTCCCCTTATGGACGGAAGCATTTCATCCTCTGATAAGGACCCACTTATTATCTGGCTTTTGATCTGCGTGTAAATCTGATCATAGATCGGTGTTCCGCTTTTATTGTCAATCAGTATGTTCACTATGCCACCCCTGTCTATACCGTCTATACTGTTCTTACTGTATATTTATATTATATACAGTTTGACTGTTTTGTCAATATACAATTATTATGTAATATCTCCGTCGAAATCGGCAATTACCGGTGATAGATGAATACAACTCTGAACAATTCGGACTCACCCCGGAGCAGCTTAACTCCATGCGCCCGCCATTCCAGCTGATGTAAAATTCAGATAAGTATTAAAAGAGTGCCGCATCCGGTAAAGGAAACGGCACTTTCTTATTGTCATAACATTTTCATTTTTTCAGGATAAAATTCCAATACGTTCTTCAGTCTGTACACCGTCAGTCATGGCAGGTTTTCAGTCCATGAATTCTTGATAGCATTCTCCCATTGCCGAAGTATATTCCTGTAAATACTATGGTAAACCATATGTTTCCCGTTTAATCATTGCATATAAGTTTCATTAATCATTCTGGCTGCCCATTAATTTCACGCACTGTTCAGTCCGTCAATGAGGCACAAATAATGACAAATATGCCTGTTTCTGCATCGTAAGCGCTCCAAAGGCCGGTGCCCCACCATTCCTTTCCGTCATCAAAATAACCTGAAAAGTCATCATTCCATCTGTATACTTCGATGCTGTCCTTATTTGGAAAAAGAACATCGTTAAATTCAGTAAAATCAGACTTCATATATGGTGTGCCTCCCGGAGGTTCCAGGAAAGCATACCAGTAGGGAATGGGTGAAGGGACTGTATAATTCCTGTTTGCCTTTTTCCTTCCTTCAAAATATTCATCAGAAGGAATACTAAGCAGCTCATCAGCACTGCTTCTGACTGCAGACATTTTTTCTGGTTCAATATCGATGCTTAACTCATAAGGGGAAAACCTGATATTAAGTATTTCAAAGGCAGTGATGACTGCCTTTTTGTGTGTTTCTATCCCTCTGTACTCATCATCTGATGAGAGGATCACATAATCGCATCCAATTCTGCTGTATTTATCATCTAACAGATTGTATATTTGGTGTTCACTGATCTCTTTCATACTTATTATGTCTTTAAGGCAGATATTTTATCTGTATTATTCTTAAACATCGGTGCATATTATTAACAGTTGTTCTGTGCAGCTTATTTCTTACTGAAAAGGCAGACACATTCAACATGTCTGGTACGTGGAAACTGATTTACCGCGCAGGCTTTCACAAGCCTGTACCCTGAAAACTTAAGTGGCATTATGTCACGTGCGAGTGACTCGGGTTTGCAGCTTATATACACTATGGTATCAACGGCGTAATCGATTATCTTTCTTAAAGCCTTCGGATTAACTCCGTCACGCGGCGGATCAAGAATTATGACATCTGGCTTATCCTGTACCCTGTCAAGTTCTGTAAGAACATCACCGGCGATAAATTCACAGTTTGAAAGCCCGTTTCTTTCGGCATTTACCTTTGCGGCTTCAACCGCCTCCGGAATTATCTCGATTCCCACGACTTTTTTTACGGCAGGGGCTATCATCTGCGCAATCGTTCCCGTTCCCGTATACAGGTCATAAACAGTAGTGTCCATAGAAAGTGACGAGGACACATACTCACGTGCCTTTTCATAAAGTACTTCCGCGCTTTTTGAATTAGTCTGGAAGAATGAGAACGGGCTTATCTTGAAACGAAGCCCTAAAAGTTCCTCCTCTATGAAATCCGTTCCATAAAGCACCTTTGTCCCGTCATCACGGACTGCATCCGATAACGTATCGTTTACGGTGTGAAGGATACCCCTTATCGTGCCTTCCAGCGGCAGTCCGGCTATCCTTCCGGTAAACCCCTTAAGAATATCATCTTCCGAAAGTGTCTCCGCAGGTTCGTCCTTAAGGCCTGCATAGGGTGACTGTGACGATGTCACAATATCCACAAGAATGTCACCGGTATTAACCGCACGCCTTATAATGAGATATCTTAAATACCCCACATGCGTGTGCTTATTTACATATGTGAGCCCCAGGTTCCTGAAGTAATCGCCTGCCGCATGGACAATTACATTAAAATCCTCATGAACTATTTTACAGCAGTCCACATCGATGACATTGTAAAAACTCTTCTTCTGATGAAGTCCTAAAGTTAACGGTCCGTCCTTTCTGTCATCACCGAAGCTGTATTCCATCTTGTTCCGGTATCCGTCAACAAGAGGACTCTCAAGAATTCCTTCAAAGAGGAAATCCTCCCCATAGCTCTCCGAAAGAAGCTTTTTTACAAGTTCCTCTTTAAGCTTCAGTTCTTCCTCGTGTGTTTCCTTCTGGTAAAAACAGCCGCCACACCTGCCGGCAAGTTTACATAATTCTTCCATCATACCTTCTTCAGCTTCGCAAAAGCAGCAAGCAGTTTCTTTGTTCCAAACTTATCAAAATCAACGGTTATCTGATAATCCCTTTCGGTATCAAGGATTTCCTTAACGGTTCCCTGCCCAAACTTGACACTTACTACCCTGTCTCCTACCACGTAATCAGGTTTTTCCTTAACCATCTCAGAGCCTTTTACAAAGGCACCCATGTAAGCGGATTTCTTCTTTCCTGAAGGAGTCGTGTCAAGAGAGCCAAATCCCCTTGAGATATTCACACTTTTGCTTCCGCCTGACCCGAAACCGCCAAATTCAGCAGCAAAGCTCTGCGGCTTATTGAATCCTCTTCTTGGGATGGGATTATCATAATCATCATCTAAATCTTCCCATGATGCCTGTTTTTTCTTCTTTCTGTGAATCTCAACTCCGTCACGGGGAAGTTCATCCACAAAACGTGATGGATGTGATGAATGGGTCTCGCCGTTTGTCATTCTTGTCTGGGCGCTGCTCATGCAGAGTTCCTTTTTTGCCCTTGTCATTCCCACGTAACAGAGACGTCTCTCCTCTTCGATTTCCTCATCAGGAGAATCTACATTAATGGAAGCATATGACGGGAAAAGCCCCTCCTCCATTCCACAGAGGTACACCTTTTCAAACTCAAGACCCTTTGCACCATGAAGTGTCATCATGGTGAGGACATCCCCGGTGTCATCCGTCCTGTCAATGTCCGCCACCAGTGAAACATCCTCAAGGAATCTTGCAAGGCTTGTAAGCCCTGTTTCATTTTCCTCGTGTTCGGAGTTTTCAGAATCCTCCTCCTCAAAATCAGAAGCCTTTGAGATGAGTTCCTCTATGTTCTGAAGTCTTGACTCAGTTTCTACGGGATCATCTTTTGCCAGTTCCTCAGCATAACCCGTATCATCCCTTACTGACTCGATGAGTTCCTTAAGGCTCACGTTGTCGTTAAGTACCTTTGACCTGAAACCTTCGATCAGGTCCGTGAAACCGTTTAGTTTTGCCAGTGTTCCCTTATTGAGTCCCGTTATCTCATCTGCACGGCAGAGTGCGTCATAAAGACTTATTCCTTCCAGCATTGCAAAATCTATTACTTTCTGGAACGTCGTGTCACCTATTCCGCGTTTAGGAACATTTATGACCCTTCCGACTGCAAGATCGTCAACGCCGTTTGCAATTATTCGAAGGTATGACAGAATGTCCTTTATCTCCTTGCGCTGGTAGAAGTTGACACCGCCCACGATCACATATGGAATGCTCTTTGCAATGCATTTTTCTTCAAAAAGACGTGACTGTGCATTTGTACGGTAAAGTACCGCCTGTTCACATCTTCTGTAAACTGAGCGCATTACTGCATCCGTTACCCTGTCGGCTTCCTCTGACGCGGTCTCATACTCAGTAAAGGTAGGAAGCGTGCCCTCTTCATTTTCTGTCCAGAGGGTCTTTGCCTTTCTTTCATGGTTATTCTTAATGACTTCGTTTGCCGCATGAAGGATTGACTTTGTTGAACGGTAGTTCTGTTCAAGCTTTATGACTTTTGAACCGGGGAAACTCTTTTCAAAGCTTAAGATGTTCTCAATGTTTGCGCCCCTGAACTTATAGATGCTCTGGTCATCATCGCCCACCACGCAGAGATTCCTGTACTTTCCTGAAAGAAGCCTTACTATCTCAAACTGCACGGTATTTGTATCCTGGTACTCATCGACCATTATGTACCTGAAACGGCGCTGCCAGTTTTCGAGAACCTCAGGATATTCGTCAAAAAGCTCAACCGTCTTTATGAGAAGGTCGTCAAAGTCAAGGGCGTTATTCTTACGAAGACGCTTTTCATATTCCTTATAGAGCTTTGCAATGTTCTTCTCGTAAAAGTCTGAGGCACCCTGCTCATAATCGTCAGCATCCACCATCTCGTTTTTGCTGGCTGAGATAATTGAAAGAACTCCTCTTTCACGGTACTGTTTCGGGTCCATCTTCAGGTCCTTGAGGATTCCCCTCATGAGGGTCTTCTGGTCATCCGTGTCATATATGGTAAAGTCGCGGTCATAACCAAGGCGGTCTATGTCCCTCCTTAACATCCTTACACACATTGAATGGAAAGTGGACACGAAAACATCCTGCCCGTTTCCCGGGAGCAGCGTATCAACCCTGTCCCTCATTTCACCGGCAGCCTTGTTTGTGAAAGTTATTGCGAGGATCTGCCAGGGCTCTGCCAGTCCTCTTTCTATTAAATAGCCCACCCTGTGAGTGAGCACCCTTGTCTTACCCGAGCCTGCTCCTGCCAAAATAAGAAGCGGTCCTTCTGTGTACTGAACCGCTTCCTTCTGTTTGTCATTAAGGCCGGCCAATAAATCGGTCATCTGGTCTCCTTATTTATTCTTCTTTGCAGTGATTGAGTTATAATTCGGAACCATCACTTCCATGCCGCCCATGTAAGGTCTCAGAACCTCGGGAATCTTAACTGATCCGTCAGCCTGAAGGTTGTTCTCAAGGAAGGCAATGAGCATTCTGGGCGGTGCAACACATGTGTTATTGAGGGTATGAGCAAAGTGGTTTCCCTTATCCTTTGACTTTACCCTGATTTTAAGCCTTCTTGCCTGAGCATCGCTGAGGTTTGAGCATGAACCTACTTCAAAGTATTTCTTCTGTCTGGGTGACCATGCCTCAACGTCGCATGACTTTACCTTAAGGTCAGCAAGGTCTCCCGAACAGCACTCAAGCTGCCTTACAGGGATGTCAAGTGTACGGAAGAAGTCAACGGTGTTCTTCCAGAGAACATCATACCACTTCATTGAATCCTCTGGCTCACAAACAACGATCATCTCCTGCTTCTCGAACTGATGGATACGGTACACGCCTCTCTCCTCAATTCCGTGTGCACCTTTTTCCTTACGGAAACAGGGTGAATATGAAGTCATGGTGATGGGAAGCTTTTCCTCATCAATTGTCTGGTCGATGAACTTACCGATCATTGAGTGCTCGCTGGTTCCGATGAGATAAAGGTCCTCTCCCTCGATCTTGTACATCATGGCATCCATCTCAGCAAAGCTCATAACGCCTGTAACCACCTTTGAACGGATCATGTAAGGCGGAATGCAGTATGTGAAACCGCGGTCGATCATGAAATCCCTTGCATAGGCAATAACTGCCTCGTGAAGTCTTGCGATGTTGCCCATAAGGTAATAGAAGCCGTTTCCTGCAACTCTTCCTGCTGCATCCATGTCTATGCCGTCAAAGCTTTCCATGATGTCTGTATGGTACGGAACTTCAAAATCAGGAACAAGCGGCTCACCAAAGCGCTGCACCTCAACGTTTTCTGAATCGTCCTTACCGATGGGAACTGAAGGATCAATCATGTTGGGGATGACCATCATCTTCTTTGTAAGCTCTTCAGAAACTTCATTCTGCTTTGCAGAAAGCCCCTCAAGCCTGTCTCCGAAAGCCTTAACCTCAGCCTTAACCTCTTCTGCCTCTTCCTTCTGGCCCTTTGCCATAAGTCCGCCAATCTGCTTTGAAAGGACGTTTCTTCTGTTACGGAGGTCATCTGCCTCCTGCTGAACGCTTCTTAACTCAGCATCAAGTGAGATTACTTCATCAACTAACGGAAGCTTTTCAAACTGGAACTTTTTCTTTATGTTCTCTTTTACCGCATCGGGATTTTCCCTTACAAACTTAATGTCTAACATTTCATACCCTCATTTCAAAACTAAACTGTGATGTCCCTATTTTATCATGTGTTCTCGAAAATATCGAGGAATGCCTTTACGTTACCTGCAGTATCGCCTTTAAATACCGCACTTCCTGCTACCAGGATGTTTGCCCCTGCCTTAAGGATGTCAGCAGCGTTATCAAGTGTAACACCGCCGTCGATTTCTATGTCAAGCTCGGGCTTTACCTTATCGGCCATGGCACGGAGCTTTTTGATACGTTCAATTGTGTAAGGGATAAACTTCTGTCCTCCAAATCCCGGGTTAACTGACATAAGAAGTACCATGTCAAGCTGGGGAAGAAGGTCCTCCAGCATCTCTACGGGTGTGCCGGGGTTAAGTGCCATGCCCACTTTTGCGCCTGTTGCCTTAACTGCCTGAATTGCCCTGTCCTGATGCTTTGCAGCCTCATAATGTACCGTGATGAGGTCTGCTCCCGCATCCCTGAAATCCTGTACGTATCTTGCGGGCTCGTCTATCATGAGATGAACATCGAAAACCTTGTCAGACCATTTTCTGTTGGATTTGATAACGCAGGGTCCGATGGACATGTTGGGAACGAAGCTTCCATCCATTACGTCGATATGGATGAATTCGCTTCCTGCGTCAGAGATAAGCTTGATATCTTCGCCAAGCTTCGAGAAATCCGCTGACAGGATTGACGGTGATAAAATTCTTTTCATTGTGTGCCTCCTAGTACTTATGTTCGCTTTCTTTTACTTCTTTATATATCTGGCAGTAGTCGTCATACCTTAACCGGCTGATCCTGCCCTCATTTACATACTTTTTTACCATGCACATGCTTAGCGGCTCGTTCACATGACTGCATCCGTTGAAACGGCATTCCTTTGACGGCCCGGTAAACTCCTCAAAATAAAACCTGATATCCTCAGAGGGAACGCCATCCACATAAAGGGAAGTAAATCCCGGGGTATCAAGAATGAAGCTTTGGTCATCCATTGCGAACAGCTCCGTATGCCTTGTGGTCTGCTTTCCCCTTTTAATCTTTTCGGAAAGCTCACCCACTTCCATCCCGGCACCTTCATATAGTTTATTCGTAAGGGAGGATTTCCCCACACCCGAAGGCCCTGCAAGAACTGTGGTCTTTCCCTTTAAGGCCGTAACGACCTCCCCGATGGTCCGTTCATCCGTCGTGGAACCTGTTATGACACTGTAACCGGCCTTTTCATAGATATCCCTGTACACAGATCCATTCCCGTCAGTATCAAGGTCAGTCTTGTTAAAAAAAATGACTGTGGGAATATCCTGCATTCCCATATGTATCAGAAAACGGTCCAAAAGGTTAAAGCTCGGGTCCGGTTCACGTACTGCGAAAACTATGAGTGCCTGGTCCACATTGGCACACTGCGGCCTTATGAGCACATTGTTTCTTTTAAGGACACCTGTGAGGTTTCCCTCAAGCCTTTCCGGAAAAACAGCATCAAAAGTGACATCATCACCCACAAGCGGCTTTACGCCGATGTTTCTGAAGACGCCCTTTGCCCTGCATGTCCATGTCTGATTTTCGCTCCTGATGTAGTAGAAGCCCGAAATAGCCTTAATTATCTTGCCTGTCAAATCCGGACTCCTTACTGTGCAGGATAGAAATTGATTTCATATGCAACGATTGAATTTCCTGTATCGGAATCATATACCTCAACAGTCCCTTTGTCAATGCCGGGGACACCACGTATATGCCTGAAACAAATGGGGAACCTTGTTCCTGCTGACATCGGCTTCGGTTCAGAAAGGGTCGTGTACTCGTATCCGTCGCTTACCCTCTGTAAAAGCCTTATAGCCACATTTACCGTATTCGCACTTACAGCCGGACCGATGAACTCCCCTATCTGATATTCAGTATCAATGCTTCCATACCAGAAGTCAGGAGATATCACTTCATCCTCACCTGTGGTTTCGCTTACCGTTTCAGCGGCCGTAGTTGATTCAGGCTCAATCGGAGTTCCCTCATTCCAGTCAACCCGGATGTTCACTTCGGTACCCTTCTTGATAAGCTCGTTAGGCTGTATGGACTGAGCGGTAACCTTTCCGGTTGGCGGGTCATCTGAAGGAATCATTACAACACTTCCAACTGTAAGTCCGTTACTCATGATAACGGAAATTGCTTCCTGATACGAAAGTGACGTAAGTGTGGGCATAATGACGCCTTCTGATTCTTTTCCGGCACTTATAAGGAGCTTTACCGTACTTCCCTCTGTCACCTTGGAACCCGATATGGCCTCACTTGAGATCTGATTGTCATCGTTTTCTCCTGATGCCTTGGTCTCACCCTCAGCAGTTATGTCGTCAAGGAGGTAACCGATTACAAGGCCGTCATCAACGTCATCCGAGAACTGCCTCTTTGTGCCGTTTACGTTTACCCCTACTGAAAGAAGCCTCTTTGTAGCCTCTTCAATGGTGATTCCCTTAAGTGAGTTTATAACGGAATCAAGCTTTGATCCAAGGGAGATCACGGCATATATCTTGTCTCCCTTCTTAATACCCTCACCCTCAGCCGGGCTCTGGTTAACTATCCTTCCGGCAAGGTAAACATCGTTATATTCTTCGCTGTTTATTACGAGGACAAGATGTTCATCATTAAGAAGGGCCTTGGCTTCCTCCTCGGTTAGTCCGAGAATGGAAGGAACCGTCTGTTCAGCAGCTATGACTATGTCAACGGCTGATGAAGTTTCCTGAGGTGTGGTAACCACCGCTTCGGTTGTCGTTGTCTCTTCAGGTACCTTCACCGGCTTTTTCGAGGAATGTACAAGCAGAACTGCCGCCACTGCAAAGAATGCCATTGCCGCAAGGCCCAGAAGCACCTTTTTATTCACAAGCGTGTCAACGGGATGGCTGCGGCTTCTTCCACGTGAATGGCCTTCACCGTTTTCCCGGGCGTTTCCGCCGGATTCCTGCGACTTTGTTTTCTTCTCAGTCTCATAGAGCGAAACAAAGTGACCGTCAGGGTTTTCCTGGCATTTTTTCAGGTCCGCAATCAGTTCATCTGCCGACTGATAACGTTCCTTAGGATTTTTCCTGGTACACTTTAAAATGATGTCGTTGAGACTTCCGTAAATATCATCGTTATAAACCTTGGGCGGTACCATTGCCGTGTTGATGTGTGCCATCACGACGCTTACCGTGTTCTCACCGTCGAAGGGAAGTCTTCCCGTGATCATCTCATACATCGTGATTCCGAGTGAGTAAATGTCACTGCGCTCATCGGAATTACCGCTTTTTGCCTGCTCAGGTGAAACGTAATGGGCACTTCCCAGAATTGCAGTACTGATGGTTTCTCCCGTTACCGCCTTTGCGATACCGAAATCAGCCACCTTCACCTTTCCTTCATTGGAGATGATGATGTTCTGCGGCTTAATGTCCCTGTGGACTATGCCCGCCTTATGGGCAGCGGAAATACCCTCTGCCGTCTGAAGTGCAATGTCGATGCACTCGTCATTTGAAAGGGCATTTTTATTCTGAATGTAGTTTTTAAGCGAAACACCGTCAACCAGTTCCATGACGATGTAATGAAGGTCACCTTCGTCAACCGCATCATAGGCTCCCACGATATTGGGATGTACGAGGCTGGCTACTGACTGGGCCTCATTTCGGAACTTAAGGACAAAATCATCGTCTGAGGAAAACTCCTCCTTAAGTGCCTTAATTGCAACGCTTCTTCCAAGCTTTCCGTCAACAGCGCGGTAAACAGTTGACATTCCGCCCTGTCCGATCTTTGATTCTATGGTATACCTTCCGTCAAGGATGCTGCCTGGCTCAAGCATTTATATCACCGCCTTCCGTATACCTGAAAAGGATGATGGCTATGTTGTCATTTCCGCCGTTTTCATTTGCGGTCCTTATCAGTTCTTTTACCTTGTACTCCACACTGCCGTTTCCGGTGACTGTTGAAAGTATGGTATCATCATCAACCATGTTTGTTAGGCCATCAGAACAAAGAAGCACGTAATCACCGTCACTTAACTCCTCATCATAAAAATCAGGACGGACGTCACGCTCAATGCCCACGGCCCTTGTGATTATGTTCTTCTTCTTTTTGTAAGCGTCACTTTCACGCGTAAGGGCACCCATGCCCACAAGTTCCTCAACAAGTGAATGGTCCCTTGTGACCTGACGTATCTCATTATTAATGATATAAAGCCTTGAATCCCCCACATTAGCCACTGTAAGGAAACCCTCGCTTACCGTGGCAGCGACCAGCGTGGTACCCATTCCACGGTAATCCTCATCCTCACTGGCCTTACGGTATATAAGGGAATTGGCAAGGGAAATGCCCCCCTGCAATACCCTGACCGGTGCATCGTCAACGGATTTTGAAATGAAAGAAACAAGCTCCCCGGTAAGATACCTTGAAGCGTAATCTCCCGCCTTGTGGCCTCCCATTCCGTCAGCAAGTATGAAAAGGTTCGGGAATTTCCCGATGGGAACCGTGCTTTCAAACACATAATCCTGGTTCGAAGCCCTCTTTTTTCCAATGTCAGTCAGTGCAAACGCCTGCATCCTTAATGTGTCTCCTTCTCAGCTGTCCGCAGGCCGATGATATGTCACGGCCCATCTCTCTTCTGATAGTTGCATTGATACCCTCATCCGTAAGAATGTCCCTGAACTGTTCCACGGAACTTCTGTCCGGACTTTCGTATCCTGTCTCCTCGACCGGATTCACCGGAATGAGGTTGACGTGTCCATGTATGTTTCTGATAAGCCTGGCGAGATCCCTTGCATGCTGCGGGGTATCGTTCACGCCACGCACAACCGAATACTCAAAGCTTATCCTTCTTCCTGTCTTTCTAAAGTACTCACTGCATGCGGAAAGTACTTCAGGGAGCTTATATTTCCTTGCAACCGGCATCATCTGCTCCCTAAGTTCCTGATACGGTGCATGAAGGCTTAAGGCAAGTGTTACCGGAAGACCCTCATCCGCAAACCGTATGATTCCCGGAACAAGTCCGCAGGTACTTAACGTTATGTTCCTTGCGGAGATGTTGGCCCCGTTTTCGTCAGAAATCATCCTAATAAACCTGATGACCTCGTCGTAATTATCAAAAGGTTCACCGGAACCCATTATTACAATGTTTGATACCCTTTCACCCGTGTCAGTCTCTATCCTGTAAATCTCGGAAAGCATTTCCGCCGCGGTAAGGTTCCTCACACAGCCTTCAAGTGTCGATGCACAGAATGTGCATCCCATCCTGCATCCCACCTGGGAACTGATGCACACACTGTTACCGTGATGGTAGCGCATGAACACGGCTTCAATCACGTTCCCGTCAAAAAGGGAGAAAACATATTTTCTCGTACCGTCAATTCCTGAAACAAGCACCTTTTCGGGATTCATGACCGTCACACGGTATTTTTCCGAAAGTGCTGACCTGAGCTTTTTTGAGATGTTTGTCATCTCATCAAAAGAAGCAGCTTTCTGCTTATGCAGCCAGCCGTACACCTGTTTTGCCCTGTATGAAGGCTCATTAAGTTCTTTAAAAGCCTCAGTGAGTTCATCGGGCATAAGCCCACATATATCTATTTTATCAATTTTCTCTTCTGCTGTCATCAGGTTTTAAAAATACCGAAATAAAGAAACCGTCATGGTGTTCGTCCGGCATTATCCTTTTCATGATAAGAGGTTTTAATGAGAACTTCTCCGCAATGTACATCGCATTTTCCTCATTTTCCTCTTTTGTCACAGTACATGTGGAATATAAAAGACGGCCGCCGGGCTTCACATACGTCACTGCATTCTCAAGTATGTCCCTCTGAAGGTTTCGAAGGTCAGTAATGGTTTCAGGGGTGATGTTCTTTTTAATGTCAGGCTTTTTTGCAACCACGCCGAGTCCCGAACACGGAAGGTCCGCAATCACGATATCCGCCATCAGGGCCATGTCCTTATCCTTTTTGAGGGCGTCCTTTACGCTCACCCTTATGTTTTCAAAACCGCATCTTTTGGCATTTTCAGAAATAAGCCTTATCTTCTGTTCAGATACATCCCTTGAATCTACCGTTCCGGTACCGCACATTGCATCAGCGAAAGCCAGGGATTTTCCTCCCGGTGCCGCACACAGGTCAATGACATAGTTTCCTTCTTCAGGAGGACATAAGGCAACGGCCTCAGCGGCCGATGCATCCTGCACCGTTATGTATCCTTCCGAAAAAGCCTTAAGTGTGGCCACGCCGTTACCTGAAAGGCCTGAAAGCTCATATACGGGAGGCACATCACATATCTTTTCAGCCTCGATACCGTCAGAACGGATGAGTGATACGATTTCATCCTCCGAAAGATCCTTTGAAAGGTTGAACCTTACTGAAGTCTTACGCAGAAGGAGCCATGACTCAAAAAGCTTTTCCGCGGCATCTATCCCGAAATCGTCAGCCAGCTTTACGTAAAGCCACTTTG
The DNA here is from genome assembly GCA_024405115.1 of Lachnospiraceae bacterium. Lineage (GTDB taxonomy): Bacteria > Bacillota > Clostridia > Lachnospirales > Lachnospiraceae > Avilachnospira. The sequence goes on along the minus strand of JAKSPD010000003.1, from coordinate 14,271 downwards.
GAACAGAATACCTTATGTGGCCCTCCTCCATGACACGCCTCAGTTTCGTGTCCTCCGAAACACCCTTTTCATTGTCCCTTGAGACATTGCGAAGAACACCGTTCACGAAGCCCGAAAGTCCTGTAAGCCCATGCTTTTTGGCAAGCTCGGTCCCCTCGTTTATGGCAGCAGAGGCCGGTATCCTGTCCATATATAAAAGCTGGCACACTGATAAACGCAGGATTCCCCTGATATAAGGGTTAAGCTTACTTACGGGAGTCTTTGAATACTTTCCTATCACCTCATCTATTGCATAAAGGTGGTCGAGCGTACCTGACACCACATGCTCACATAGCGCACGGTCACGTGGCTCAAGCTCCTGCTGCTTATCGAGCGTTTCCCTGAGAAAGACATTTCCCTTCCGACCTGCATCAGTGATGTTGATAAGCGCATAAAGTGCCACATCCCTGGCATTTTTATTGTCCTTAATTATGTACTGCATTACTCCTCCAAGAGCTTTGCGCTTCCTTTTAGGAAGTCAGACGCCGGCATTCTCTTCTTGCCCTCTATCTGAACCTCCAGAAGCTTAAGTGCAGTTTCATCTCCGCATTTCACATAAAGGCATCCTTCATCAACACAGAACGTTCCGGGATCACCCACCGGAACAAAAGAGGAAACCTCCGCCTTATGTATCTTGAATAGCTTTCCCTTAAGGTATGTATATGTTCCGGGCCATGGCGTCAGCCCGCGGATCAGCCTTTCAATCTCAGCTGCTGTTTTATCAAATGAAAGCTCACCCATCTCCTTTGTGAGCATGGGGGCATAAGTTGAAAGTGAATCATCCTGGGGAACGGGTGTTATGGTACCTTTTTCGATACCCTCAAGCGTTCTTACGATAAGCGGACCGCCCAGTTCAGAAAGCCTGTCAAAAAGTGATCCTCCCGTTTCATCCGCGGAAAGCACCACTTCCTCCTTTAAAAGCATGTCCCCGGTATCAAGTCCCTCTCCCATGAGCATCGTGGTAAGTCCGGCTTTTTCGTCACCTTCAATTACAGCCCACTGTATGGGGGCGGCACCGCGCCATCTTGGAAGAAGTGAACCGTGGATGTTCACGCAGCCGTACTTCGGGATGTCAAGGAGACGCTTCCTTAAAATCTTTCCGTATGCCGCCACCACTATGACATCAGGAGCCAGTCTTTCAAGCTCCGTAAGAAATTCCTCATTTGTGGCCTTTAAGGGCTGCATCACCGGAAGTCCTAAAGCAAGTGCGGCTTCCTTAACGGGAGTGGGCTTTAACTCCGCATGCCTTCCGACCGGCTTGTCCGGCTGGCTTACGACCAGAAGTATCTCATGTCCTGCCTCGTAAAGTGCCTTAAGGGGCTGCACCGCAAAGTCCGGTGTGCCCATGTAAACGATTCTCATTCTTCTACGTCTTCCTCTTCCGATTCCTCTTCTTCACCCTCACCCACTGTCATGAGTTCACCTTCAACCTTTTCAGTATAAAGGTGTCCGTGGAGGTGGTCTATCTCATGCTGGATGGCCCTCGCAAGAAAGTCATCCGCCTCAAGTTCAAATTCTTCCATGTTCTCGTCAAGGGCCCTTACCTTTATGTGCTGCGCCCTTGTAACCACTCCGCAGTAACCGGGCACTGAAAGACATCCCTCACTGTCGGTCTGCTCTCCGGCAGCCTCGATGATCTCCGGGTTAATGAACACATACTGTTCCCCGTCGCCCACATCAACAACACACATCTGTCGAAGGATTCCCACCTGGGAAGCCGCAAGCCCGCAGCCGTTTCCTTCATACATTGTGTCAAACAGATCCTCTAAAAGGTCCTGCATCCTCCCGTTCATTTCCTTTACGGGTTTGCATTCCTTAGTAAGTATGGGATCGCCCTGTTTTCTGATCTCTCGAAGTGCCATTCTCGGTTACCTCACTTTATGTCATAATTTAAAAATATCTTCCTGTTTTTATATTCGGTACGGATAAACTCCTGCAGCGTGTCACGGAGCTTTAGGAGTATCTCCCTCTTTTCATGTTTCAGGTAAATAACCTTTCTGTACACGTCGTTTACCCTGTATACTCCCGCCTCACATGGCCCTATCACCGTGACTCCCACATACTTTCCCTGTTCAGTCAGTAATCCCGCGGCTCTCGCCGATGCCTCATCCAGAAGCCCCTCATCCTCCGACTGGAGCCTCACTGATAAAAGGGACACCTCCGGAGGATACTTCATGAGTTTCCTGAAACCCATTTCCCTTTTATAGAAATCCTCATAATTCCGCCCTGCAGCCATCTGGATGGCATAGTGGGAAGGTTCATAACTCTGAATGACTACGGCACCCTCCTTTTCGCCCCTTCCGGCCCTGCCGGAGGCCTGCGTAAGAAGCTGGTATGTTCTTTCGGCAGCACCGTAGTCAGGCACGTTTATGCTCTGGTCCGCCGCCACTATCCCCACAAGCGTGACATTCGGGAAGTCGTGGCCTTTCACTATCATCTGGGTTCCTATGAGGATATCCGCATTACCGTTCCTGAACTCGGAAAGTATTTTTTCATGCGCATCCTTTGCCTGTGTTGAATCGGCGTCCATCCGTAATACCCTTGCCCCGGGGAATGTGCGTTTAACAGCCTGTTCAAGCTTCTGTGTTCCGGTGCCGAAAGGTGCTATGAACTTTGAACCGCACTCCGGACACCTGCCCGGCATGGGAGCCGTGTACCCGCAGTAATGACATGACAGAAGCGCCGCCTTTCTGACCCCCGTGTCAGGATCACGGTACCAGTCGTTATGGGCAGTCAGTGATACGTCACAATGCGGACATTTTACCACAAAACCGCAGCTTCTGCACGATACAAATCCCGCATATCCGCGCCTGTTTAAAAAGAGCATCGTCTGTTCGCCTTTTTCAAGCCTGTCACATATGAGGGAATAGAGCTTAAGTGAAAAAACGTTCTTATTTCCCTGCGCCAGTTCATCGCGCATGTCGGAAACGATAATCTCAGGAAGCCTTGCCCCCCATGAAGCCCTCTTTTTCATTACTGAAAGTGAATACTCCCCGTCCAGGGCCTTTTTGTAGCTTTCCACACTTGGTGTGGCACTTCCAAGAAGAAGCTTAGCCCCTGAAAGCTCTGCCCTTCTTACCGCCACCTCCCTTACGTCATAACGGGGGGAAGTATCAGAGATGTATGCCTTTTCATGTTCCTCGTCAATGATTATGAGTCCCAGGTTTTCAAACGGTGTGAATATGGCGCTCCTTGCACCCACCATCACATCTATCTCACCCTTCTGTGCCCTGTCATACTGTTCGTAGCGTTCACCTTCGGTAAGTTTTGAGTGAAGGACCGCTATCCTCTGGCCCAGATGCGAGGCGAGCTCGTTCACTGTCTGGTAAGTGAGGGATATCTCGGGAATCAGCACGATTGTCTGCTTCCCCTCTTTCTGCATGCGCCTTATGAGTTCAATGTATACCCTCGTCTTTCCGCTGCCGGTAATGCCGTATAAAAGTGATGGCCGGCCTGTTTCGGAAAGAATCTCAGAAACAGCCTTCTGCTGTTCCTCATTTAAAACCTCATCTTCCTTTTCGCCGTATCCAAGCTCCTCGATGCGCTTAACGGGGTCTGTCCTCCGGCTGTTTTTCCTGATCTCCCTTTTTACAGGGAGAGCCGTCACAAGTGCCTGATTTAAGGTTGAACCGTATTCCCTGGCCATGAACGTGGCTATCTCGATAAGGTCCGAGGTGGCCTTCATTGCCTTTGGTGAGAGCCCCGCAATATCCTTTACCTTTGATTCATCAAAATCCACCGTTTCAGAAAGTTCAATGACATATCCGTTCCTCAGCCTGTTTCCGGTACCAAAAGGAACCTTTACACGCACGCCCGGCCTGACCATTTCAGTAAGTTCATCCGGTATCCTGTATGTAAAAGCCCTGTCAATGGCTTCCGCCGATATATCTATTATTACCTTCGCATAACTCATGAAAGAAGTTTTGAAAGTCCCATTGAATTGGAACCCTTAAGTAACACGAGGTCACCTTCGGAAAGTTCTTTATTTAACCTGTCCTTAAGCCCGGACAGGTCCTCAAACGTCTCTACCCTTGTATTTCCCTTAACACCGCAGGCAATCAGCTTTGCAAGTTCACCATATGTATATAATACATCAAGTTCAGGAAACTCCCTGCTGATAAGTTCTCCCACCTCGCGGTGGTATCTTTCTTCATCCTGTCCAAGCTCGAGCATGCTCGCCAGAACAGCATACTTTTTTCCTTTGCACGGGGTATCCCTGAGCACACACAGGCCGCTCTTCATTGACTGTGGTGAAGCGTTATAACAGTCATTTATGCAGTCAGCCTGTCCCAGCTTGACAAAGTTTCCACGCCCCTCATATCCGGTGAATGTGGAAAGCTCCCTTGCGGCAGCTTCCATTGGCACACCGTAAAGGTCAGCGACAGCCATGGCACAGAGTGAATTAAGTACCATGTGGTCTCCGGGTACAGAAAGTGATATACGTACTTCTTTATCCCCTATCACACACGTAAATTCCGGACAACCGTTAACCTTTACGATGTCAATAGCCCTTACATGTGAATTTTCACCTGTTCCAAAATACCTTACATCTATTTTCCTGCCGGCTGCGACCCCGTAAGCGTGGATCTTTTCCTCAGTAAGGTTTTTAAGTATCCCGTCATCACCGTTTACAAATAAGACGGTATCCTCCGATGATCCGGAAAGGATCTTGAGCTTTTCCTTTAAGATGTTCTCCTGAGAACCGAACTGTGCCATGTGGCTTATGCCTATCATGGTCATTACACATGTGTCACAGGCTGCCAGGGCAGATATCTTTTCCATCTCACCAAACTCGGATATTCCAAGCTCGATCACCCCTATTTCAGCCTCGGGATCAGTCTCGGTAACGGTGATGGGAACACCCACCTGTGAATTCGCATTCCCTTTCGTGGAATAAGTCTTAAGCCCGCCAGAAAGGGCCTTCGTAATCATTTCCCTCGTGGTGGTCTTACCTACGGAACCGGTAACACCCACATAGGGAATCTTAACATACTTTTTCCTGTAATAAGCAGCAAAGCCCTGTAAAGCCGCCACGGTATCGGAAACCAGTATTATTCCCTTGTCCTTAAAGGCTGAAAGGTCGCCGGCAGCTTCAGGATCAGACAAGAATGAAGCCGTGGCCCCTCCATTAAATGCTGATGCGATGTACTTATGCCCGTCAGTCTTTGCACCTTTAACAGGGACGAAAATATCGTCCCCTTTAATTATGTTTGATGCAGTTGTTATATTCCTTACTGTAAGGTCAGGACTTCCGGAAACAATCCTTCCTCCCACTGCCTCACATATTTCCGATAAAGTTATGTTCAAAGTCCCAGCTTCTCCTTTTCCTCAAGGATGACTTCCCTGTCAAGGAAATGGGTCCTTACGCCGTTACGCTCCACGTAATCCTCATGACCCTTGCCGATGACCGCAATCATGTCACCCTTCTGTGCATGTTCCATCGCATACCTTATGGCTTCACGCCTGTCGACAACACATACACAGTTTTCTTCCCTGCCGCCTGCGGCGATAAATGCTTCATGGATGTCATTTACGATATCCTCCGGATTTTCATACCTCGGGTTATCGGATGTGATGATCGTAAGATCCGCACTATGAGCGGCCGCACCGCCCATTCCGGTCCTTCTGTCCTTTGAACGGTTTCCGCCGCAGCCAAACAGTACAACAAGCCTCTTTGGCTTATAGTCGTTTCTCAGTGTCTCCACAAGACTCACCATGCTCACTTCATTATGGGCATAGTCAACAAAGATGGTAAATGTGTCATTTCTTACGACCACTTCCATCCTTCCGTTAACGCTTGTTGCAAGTATTCCTTCTGCAATGTCCTCATCACTTATACCTAAGAGGGCACATACGGTAACAACTGAAAGCGTGTTCTCAATGTTGAAATACCCCGGAAGCGGAAGAAGCACGTCAGCATTTGAAAGGCCTTTTGTCTTAAACCTCGTACCTGTGAAATCAGCAGTACAGATATACTCAATATCCGTTGCCGTCTCAAAGGCATCATGAGTTATGGAGAAACGCCTTATTCTTTCTTCCGGTATCCCTGCTTCCCTAATGACGTCCGGAGTCATCTTCGCATCATCATTTACTATGCATGTACGGCTCTGGGTAAGAAGCATTGACTTGCAGTGAAGGTACTCCTCAAAACTCTCATGTTCGGCAGGCCCTATGTGGTCAGGACTTAAGTTAAGGAAAATTCCGTAGTCAAAGTTAAGTCCGTATGTACGGTGAAGCTTGAATCCCTGTGATGAGCATTCCATCACGACATATTCACAGCCTTCCTCCACCATCCTTGCAAAGTCCTCATGAAGCTCATAGCTTTCAGGTGTCGTATTGACCGTGGGTGTGCGCTTTCCGCTTATGAAACATCCATTTGTCCCGATAAGTCCCACCTTGTGTCCTGATGATTCAAGCACCGTCTTAATCATCGTGGTAACGGTGGTCTTTCCCTTTGTTCCGGTTACCCCGATGGAAATCATCCTGTTGAAAGGATTTCCAAACCTGGCCGCGGATAAAACCGCTAGTGCCTTTCTGTTATCAGAAGTCCTCAAAACGGTGACATCAGATGCCTCCTTTGGAAGCGAAAGCCCTGAAAGCTCCCTTTCAACCACAAATACCCTGACACCCTTTTCGTAGACGTCCGTGATGTAGTCATGGCCGTCTGCACGTGCGCCCGGAAGTGCCACAAACACCTTTCCTTCGGCAGCTTTTCTTGAATCACTGATCACATCTGAAACTTCCGTCTCAATGTCACCCGTCAAAAGCTCATATGAAAGATCATTCAACCATTCCTTAAGAATTGCCATTTCCAAACTTCTCCCTGAATTCTTCAATAGTCATGAGGATCTGACGCTCCTTTGTGCCCTCACCCTCACTTACAACACCGGCATCACAGAGCTGTTCCATTATTCTTGCAGCCCTGTTGAAGCCCACCTTGAACTTTCTCTGAAGGCTTCCTATGGATGCCTTTTTCTTTTCTATTATGAGTTTTCCCGCCTCAACGAAATATTCGTCACGGCCGTCATCCGCAGGTGCAGTCATGTCCATCCCGGCACCGCCTGCACTTAAAGAGCTTTCGGGCTGAGCCTTCAGTGACTCCTCCCACTCATCAGAATATCTTACTGAATTATGCTTTTTGAGCCAGTCAACGATTGACTCGACTTCCTCATCTGAAAGGTATGCACCCTGAACACGTAAGGGGTTATTCTTGTCGCCGGGCTTATAGAGCATGTCGCCGTTTCCTAATAGTGACTCAGCGCCATAGGAATCAAGGACAGTCCTTGAGTCAACTCCCGAGGGGAGCCTGTATGCCACACGGCTTGGGATGTTTGACTTGATGAGTCCTGTCACGACGTCCACGGAAGGACGCTGTGTAGCCACGACAAGATGAATCCCGGCCGCTCGTGCAAGCTGTGTAAGGCTTACTATTGCTGACTCAACGTCACGTTTTGAATGCATCATGAGCTCTGAAAGCTCGTCTATGATTATGAGGATGTAAGGAAGCTTTTCTGGTTTTTCCTCATCGTCTGAAAGACGGCTGCAGACTTCCTCAACCTTCTCATTGTAACCCTTAATGTTTCTTGTATTGCTTTCCTTAAAGAGCCTGTAACGTGCATTCATCTCCTCACAGGCCTTGCTTAAGACGGCAAGTGCCTCGGCTGGCTTCGTCACGACAGGTGCCAGAAGATGCGGTATCCCGTCATAAACTGAAAGTTCAACCACCTTCGGGTCAACGAGGATCATCCTTACGTCCTCAGGACGTGCCCTGTATATGACGGACATGATGATGGAGTTGATTCCCACTGATTTTCCTGAACCTGTCGTACCTGATACGAGAAGGTGAGGCATCTTTGCAATATCACCCACGACGGGGCTTCCCTGAATGTCAAGACCCACTCCCCATGTAAGCTTTGACTTTGCGGTCCTGAACTCGTCAGTATCCATAATGTCACGGAACGTTACGGTTGCACTTTCCTTGTTCGCTATCTCAATTCCAACCGCACTCTTTCCGGGTATGGGAGCCTCAATACGAAGGTCCTTTGCGGCCAGTGCAAGCTTGATGTCACCTGCAAGGGCAGTTATCCTGGATACCTTTACTCCCACATCGGGTGTGAGCTCGTAACGGGTTACCCTTGGTCCCCTTACAACATCGGTGACCGTGACCCCCACTCCGAAGCTCTGTAACACTTCCTCAAGTTTTCTGGCATTTTCCTTTGTCTCATCCGTGTTGACGGGTTTGTTCCTTACACCCTTTGTAAGAAGATTTACCGGTGGGAACTGATAAGGTCGGACAGCCGGGGTACCTGCCTGGGCGGCCTTTTTCCTTTCCTCTTCACGTTTCTTCTGAAGTTCCTCATAAGCCTGCTCTGCAGACTTCCGGGTGCCGGGGGCAGCCTCCTGCCCTGAAAGTTCTATTGTTTCCTCATGTACCTTGGTTACCTTTAATAATGATTCATCCTCATGCTTCTTTTTCCGGATCATGACTACAGGCTCGTCACCGTCAGAAATGTCACCCCCTTCAGAGGCGTCCCCCAAAGAAGCTGAAGGATACTCCATTTCCTCAGGAAGGGCAGGTGCATGAAGGTTGTCGTCCACGTTCATTCCTGAATAATCATCGTCAAGATATATCTCTTCCTCCCCGTAAGTGGTTTCCTCAGTCACGGTGACGTTATTGACTGCTGTACCCACGGCTGCCGTTGTCGCGACAGTCTGCATAACGGTGGCGGCATCCGAAGCAGTCCCTGCCGCAGCCGCGCTTTGTGGTGTTATATAAACCGGATCAGGAAGCTTTACACCCTGTCCTCTTGAAACCGCATATCCAAGGTTTTCCGCAGTCTTACTGTCAAGCTTCCCGCTAAGGAGCATCTTTCCATACGCCTTGTAGCGGTCTTCCTCAGTCTCATCAAACGGCACCTCGTCAATTCCGTAGTCAGGTTCGGCTGAAACGGCAGCCGCCTCTGAAGGCATTTCGTTTAAGGCTGCCAAAGAAGGTTCATCAGCCCCGGTCTGCCTGTCATTTCCTGTATTTACGGACGTTTCCCCGTCTGGCATCTCCTCCCCGATCAGTTCACTGTCATAAACAGGATAATTATATGTTTCCTCAGTGGCACGCAGATCAAACCTTCCTGAATCTATTGACGGCTTGTCGGAAGCAATCTCCTTTTCGAATTTCTCCTCTTTTTTACGTAAGGCATTGGCTTCACGCCTCATGTCACGCCTTACACGGCTCTCCCCAATCTTTTCCTTTGCCTTTTCGCCGCCTTTTTTTGCAGCCACCACTGTCTTTTCGGCACCGGTCCTGGCAAGTCCTATCATGCTTTTCTCTGTAATTATCACAACTGCAATTAAAAGTAATGCAAACAGAAGAAGATATGCGCCAACTGTTCCGATGGCACTGCGTAGACCGTTTGCAATAAGTGTTCCAAAAAGTCCGCCTGCGGAATGCTTCATAAGCATTCCTTCCCTTGCCGTCTTAAAGCTTTCGGAAATAAGAAGGTCCTTATCGCCCAAAATGAGCTGGATGAGTCCGGGGACAAGAAGGATGCTCACGCATACCGCACCCATCTTAAGTCCGAAAAGGGGTTCATCCTTTTTTGAGACTGCATAGAACACGGCCAGAAGGACCAGGATTGGAAAGACATAGGACATTCCACCGAACATTCCTTTCATAATGCCTCCGGTAAACGTCCCGACGCTCCCAAGGAAATTGAAATTTGAAAGGAAAAGGAAAACCGCAAGGAAGCAGGCAATGATTGCCATTGCCTCCCCCTTTATGAACTGCTCTTTTTTCCGGATGGCCTTCTTGCTGGGCTTTTTTGTCCTGCCTGCCCCTGAAGAAGTCTTTCCGCCCGTAGTTTTCTTTTTTGCTGTTGTAGTCTTTTTTGTGTTACTCAACTCTGTCACCAATCACATCTCTTATTGCCACCGGTGTACGGTAATTCCACTTGTAAATCTTTATGCCTGCACGTCTTGACGCGGCATTGACCATATATCCGCCGCCTATATACATGCCCACGTGGTTTATTGTACCCTCGGAATTTGCATAGAATATCAGGTCGCCCGGACGCATCTTGTCGCTCTTTATTCCCGTTCCTTCCTTAGCCTGATATACACTGCTCCGCTCAATGTAGATACCAAAATGCTTGAGTACTGACTGTACAAATCCTGAACAGTCACAGCCGTTTGTAAGCGAGGTTCCTCCCCAGACATAAGGATTGCCGATAAACTGGCAGGCATAATCAACCACGCTCTGCCTGAACCTGTTGGCTTCCTCTGCAGGCGAATACTTCATTGCCTCTGAAAGTCCGTAGGTAAGCTCTACATATCCGTTCGATGTAGAGATATAAGCCTTGTCATCATCAGATGAATCGAGGTCTATCTCCACCCATCCGTCAAGCTGGTCTATTACAGGATATGCCTGTCCTGATGTCACCTGTGTCCAGACCCTGCCGTCAGTTGACGGTTCCGTACGTACATTTAAGTTTTCCGCCTTTATCCTTGCAGTAAGCGTGGCACACTCAAGTGCCATTTCCTTTGCTTCCTTTCCGGTAAGGCAGTACTGTGCGGCAACGTATCCCTTTCCGATGTCACCTGACTTTATCACATACCAGGTGCTTCCGTCATCTGCTGTCACGGTATCAAGGAGCTCAGCGCCGCTTCCCTTAAGAAACTTGCCGCATATGTTCTGTTTGCTCGACGTGGAAGTGCTTGTCCTTACGTTAAGATATCCGGTATTGCATACCACTATGTTTTCAAACTGTGTAAGTGCAAGTTCCCTTAAGTCACGGTTTCTCGCCTCATCAAGGCAGAACCTGATTTCAGCGTTACCTGCAGAAGTATTAATATAAGGCGTATTAGTACCCACTATGTAATCCGGGCTTATGTATGCCCAGTCACCATCCGTGGAAATGACCTCGTAACGTTCTCCCTTCCTTGCCTTTCCGGATACGTTTTCGGCATTTATCTCAGGAGCGCTTCTTATGTTCACGATATCGGTAGTAATTATGGCGCGTTCGGCCATCTCGTCACGTGCAAGCTCCTTAGCCCTGTCTCCGGTAACACAGTACCTGGAAGCTATGTAACCGGTAAGTCCGCCTGACTCTATGAGATACCAGTCCCCCTGATCCTCAATAAGCTCAAAGGCCGCCTTATCATTGAGACGCCCTATGATGTTCGTCATGTCATTTGCGTCAGCCACCGAACGGAGGTTCACGAAACCGTCAGTGTCAACGAGACCCAGGTTCTTATACTTTGCGATTTCCTCGTCCTTTTTCCTTTCAAGTTCAAGGGCGGCTAATTCCTCTTCCGAAAGCGTAGGGGCCTCAGTGGTGGTCTCCACTTCCGTAACTGCATAAGTAACCGGCTCTGTTTCGGGATCCGGCTTTACTTCTGTTTTATCAAAGATCAGTATTCCGCCCAGCAGAAGGAATACAACTGCAATGGGAGCAGCCATCTTTATATAAAGGCTGTTATCCTTTTTCCCCTGCCTTCTTCTGGATTTTCCTCTTGAGTTTCCTGCCATCAAATTACCTGTTTCCTTCATACCCGGGCCCAAGTGACACATCGGCCTGCGGATTATTGTTCATTTCTGCAGCAAGGCTTTCCGCTTCAAGCCTTGCTGCCTCTTCGGCAGCCGCTACGGCTTCTGCAGCCTTAGCCGCATTCACATAAGTATCGTCCGTCTCTCCCCTTTCAAGGTCTGCACCCAGTATTATTACCGAACCGTCTTCATTATGATGGTTACAGTATTCCGCGGGAACGTTGCTAACGTCAAAATACTCATAATAAACTGCATTTTCGCCGGCACGCACATCCAGCGCGCAGGCATCCGTTGCCAGAAGTCCTGACTTACGGCAGACGGCCCTTGTAACTATGCTGTCCGGCCTTTCAAACTGACCCGGATCTTCCTTTCCTTCATTTACTCTTTCCATTATCTTCTTCCAGATATCCTTATGGAAGGAGGTACCGCCGTTGTATTCTCCTGTTTCGGAGTCATTAAGGGGCTGATTTTCATCACAGCCTGCCCAGATGCCCGCAGTGTAATAAGGGGTAAAGCCCACAAACCAGACATCCTTGTTGCTCGTGGTCGTGCCTGACTTTCCGGCACATACCATGTTGTCAAGACGTGACCTTGATGATGTGTTATTTACTGAGAAGTCGGAGGACCACTTCGTATGCGGTATAACTGACATTCTCATTGCATCGGTAAGAAGGAATGCCGTTGATTCTTTCATTACGCGGGTTTCCGGAGTCTCCGAATGATCTATGAGGATGTTGCCCTCATGGTCATAAATTTTCGTAAAGAACTTGTACTTTGAGTAAATGCCGCCGTCAGCAATTGAAGCGAACGCATTTGTAAGTTCCAGGTTCGTAACGCCCTTTGTGAGTCCTCCAAGTGCCGTGGCAGCTGAAATGTCCTCGTTCGTAAGGCTTGTGATTCCCAGCCTCTTTGCATACTCAAATGCCTCTTCGGGAGTAACCGTCTCAACAAGGCATCTTACGGCGACAACGTTCATTGAGAACTCTATTCCCTCACGGATGGATGACCATCCGAAATACTGTCCGTACCGCCACCAGTTCCTGAATTCCTTTCCCGCAAGCTCATAGCGGGAGTCATAGTAGACTGTGCTTAATGTGGCGCCGTTTTCCTCAATAGCCGGGGCAAACGATGATATCACCTTGAAAGTGGATCCGGGCTGCCTGTAGGTATTGGTCGCACGGTTTGTGGTAAGTGAGTATTCCTTTTCTCCCCTGCCTCCTGAGATGGCTTTAACTTCCCTTGTCTTCTGGTCGATGAGCACGAATGACACCTGTGGTTCCAGTGTATAGTCGAGCGTCTCTGAAATGACCGTGTCCTTCTTTCCGACAACAGACTTTCTGAAGGCCTCAACAGCATCGGCCGCAGCTTCCTTTGACCTGAAAAGATTTGTAAAGTCCGGATCAGAATCCTTTACCATCTTATAGACGCTGTATTCATTATAATGAACGGTACTTCCGTCCTGTTTTGTAAGGGACAGACGCCATTTGATGCTGTACTTTGCAGTATCATAGTTTTCCGGATCATTAATCTCCTCATCCACGATCTTCTGAAGTTTTGGATCCTGTGTCGTGTAAATCGTAAGGCCACCGGAATAAAGAAGGTCCTTCGCTTCCTTTTCCGTAAGTGAAAGTTCTTCCTTTAACGCCTTAAGGCATTCGGCTATCAGCTGGTCGGTAAAGAAACTGTACACATCTGCTGATACAGTGACTCTTTCCTCGTTATACTTCTGGATCCTGTCATAAACCTCCGTTGAAGATGCCGCCTTAGCCTGGCTCTCGGAAATATATCCCTGTGCCACCATCTTTTTAAGTACCTCAAGACGGCGGTCCTGGTTGTTCTCAGGATGCCTTAAAGGGTTGAGACGTGAAGGATTTTTGGTTATTGAGGCGAGTACAGTGCACTCCGCCAGGTCAAGGTCCTTCACATCCTTTCCGAAATATCTTCTTGCGGCCACCTTCACGCCCAGCGTGTTGTTACCCAGGTTTATTGTATTAAGGTAGTCCGTTATGATTTCCTTCTTAATGTCTTCCTTCTTCTTGTCAGGCTGGTTTTCAAGAGAAAGCGCTATGTACCACTCCTGGAATTTTCTTTCATAAAGGGCAAAGCCATCCTCCATGCCGCCATTAAAGACGCTGTTTTTAATGAGCTGCTGGGTTATTGTTGAACCGCCTCCGGCTGAACTGTCACCGGTTATAAGTCCCCTTATTGCCCTTGTGATGGAACGCAGGTCAATACCGTCATGCTCCCAGAAACGCTGGTCCTCAATTGCCACCACGGCATTTATCAGGTTTTCAGGGAACCCTTCATACTTAGCCTCTTCACGGTTTGATCCTGCCTGGACAAGTGTTGCTATCTGGTTTCCTGCCGCATCATACGTCTTTGATGCATAACCCACCGGGCTGAACGTAAGTTCCTTCACCTTTGGTGAATTTTCTATTATTCCCGTAACTGCACCAAGCCCCAGCGACACCGCTGTCACCGCACACAAAAGAACTGCCGTTGCTATTGCAGACTTAATAAAATACCAGAGACGGTTTGCCGCCCTCGTATCCCCATACTTTATGTCATCAAGTCTGTTTCTGATGCTGTTACGTGAAAAATCCATAAAACTCCAAAATACAACTATTCAGCCTGTATTATACCACAATATGTAGGACATGATTCTTACAAAATGTGTAATTGAATTATTA
>JAKSPD010000029.1 GCA_024405115.1 Lachnospiraceae bacterium | reverse complement strand
AAAACCCCTCAAGATTGAGGGGTAGGGGTGTTGAAGCGACGCAGTCGCTTTTTTATTTCTTCTTTAACATATTCAACGAACTCAGCCTGGATTTTTTCTCCGTCCTGCGGCCTTCCGTCTGTAAAAGCTGCCATGGCATCCATTTCCATGGGATGAAAGTCTATGTTTATCTGTTCTTTCATGGTGCACCTCACATAAGTGTCATATTTTAATTATATTTCCGAAAGCATGCATGTCAATTGAGAATAATTGCATTACAGACAGGTTTTTCAGATGAACCCGGTTGTTTTCATTTACGGAACAGGCGGACAAGGCTATAATATAAACGGTAAAACCCTCATAAAAGTATGGATGATTATGTTAACGGAACAGAAGGGACTGTAAATGGTTGGTAAGTATCATGTTGTCACATTATGTGGCAGTACAAGGTTTAAGGATCAGTTCATGGAAGTGCAGAAGAAACTTACGCTTGAAGGAAATATTGTAATAAGCGTGGGCCTGTTCGGCCATTCAGGGGATGATGAAGTGTGGGCCCCGGGGACAAAGGATATGCTTGACGACATGCATAAGAGAAAAATTGACATGGCGGATGAGATATTTGTGATCAATGTCGGCGGATACATCGGCGATAGCACAAGATCTGAAATCGAATATGCCGGGGAACACGGGAAAGTGGTAAAATATCTGGAGGAACAGCAGTAAGCTGGCTTGACACAGGACAATATCAATAATAATATGGAGTTGGAGTTAGTGTCACTTTTTTGGAGGCTGTGATGAATAAGAAACTTATTATTTTTCTGACGACTGTTTTATTAGCGGCAGTGACCTCACTGACAGTATTTGCGGCAGGAAATGCAATATCTGAATACTGGTATAAATAGGGCAAAAACTGGAAGATCCTGGATGGTTCAGGTAACATGATCAGGGATTCATGGGTATGCGATGATAAGAACAACCAGAACAGGGATTCAAACTGGTATCTCATGGATTCGAACGGAGTTATGTACGAAGGCGTCATAAATGACAATGGACATTACTACCTTCTGAACCCCAATCATGACGGTAACTACGGAATGATGGTAAGCGGTCCGGCAACTTATACATACAATAATGTAACACTTCAGCTGGAGACGGTCCATAACGGCTACTTTGGTGAAATCAAGAACTCTGATGCAGTTTTGTCACTGGGATTAAGCGTGGCTGATGTCAATACTTCCGGAAAACCATTACTATATACAAGTGAGTTCGGAGGAAGCCAGGCCGTTCCTGTACAGACTGACAGGATTGCAAAAGTGCAGGGAGTCTGGACTGTCGTGAGCAATACCTGGAAGGGAGTCAACATTACCATATCGGGAGTGAATGTTTCCAACAACAGGGGCAGCAAGGAGTTTTCAATGGTAGACATTACGGAAAGCTTCAACAGTGAAAATGCCACGAACTATAACGCTGTCTTTGAACTTCAGAATCCCTATAAGGAAAAAATGATATATACGGTAATAGACGGCAGGGAAATCATTTACATTCCTGCCTCTGATGACCTGATGAAGGAATTTGCAAGGCTCACTGCCTCGAATGTAATAGGATTTGAAAAATTTAGCAGTCTTGATTACTATGTAAGAGGTAATTAACCTGAAACAAAATCGGTTGTGTGTTGGCCCCCGATAATATCGGGGGCCGATTTTTCTAATAAGCAATAATCACAAACAGGAAAAAGCGTGAAAAGAAACAGACATGTTCATCTGAAAAGAAAGGGGTAGAATAAATGAATAGGAAGAAAATAAGAAAAGCAGTCGCAGTCATCCTTGCAGCCGTTATGGTGCTGATGTTTAACGGATGCGCCATGATCATGGACATTACCACAAGCGTAAAAAAGAATGGAAGTGGTGAAATCACATTTACAATAGGATTTGACGAGGATCTTTGGACCATGGTCACATCCGAAGGTGTTGATTCCTCAATGGAGGATTATGAGGAAATCGATTACAACGGTGAAAAGATACATGGAATTTCAGAATCTAAGTCTTTCAAGAGTTATGAAGAACTCAACGAAATAATGAACGAGGGAAATCCGATGCAGAGTGCCATGAGCGGGATTGGGGAAACAACCGAATCATCCGATGGAGGCAGTCTGTTCACTACGTTTGAGGCCTCAAAGAAAGGAATCAATGCAGTAATTGATTCAAAGGGTCTTGGTTTTGGAGAAGACATGGAAAGCATGAGGGAAGCAGGCGTCGTATTTAAATTCCCTCTAAACTTCACATTTGAAGATGAAGTGATTGAAGCAAACGGAAAAATCTCCGAGGACAAACATACTGTAACGTATGACCTGCTTTCGGACAAAGAGATAAGCATAAAGCTTAAGAATCAGAATCCGCTTTTAATAATTGCTGCAATAATTGTTGCAGTTGCAATCATTGCCGTCTTTGTAATAAGTGGCAGGAAGAAAAAAGCCTCTGCCGAAAACGCCTCTGCCGAAAACGCCACTGCTGAGAACGCCGCTATTGAGGGAGAAGCAACCGGAGAAGAAGCAGCTGGGGAAGAAACTGCTGAAGGGGAAGAGGCTGATACCGGAGCACAGCTCCAGGAAAACACAGAGGCTGCGGAAGTGCCTGTTGGAGAAACATACGCTGAAACAGAAGAAGCCGTGAAGAAAACAGAAGAAGCCGTGAAGAAAACAGAAGAAGCCGTGAAGGAAACAGAAGAAGCTTAAGGCAAAGATTGAGCCCGAGGTCCAAGAAACAGCTCACAACGAGCCTGAAAAGGTGGTGGCTATCGCCGATCCCTTCGAGCCCGAGGCTGCATAAGCCTGGTTCAGGGAAGGCGTTCTAACAAAAAGCGAGGCCTTTGCGGCCTCGCGATACCATAATAATACAAACCGTGGCATGGCGGCATCATTTATACTTTACAGCTGTTCCGTATGCTATTACCTCTGCTGCCCCCTGCATTATTGCGGATGAAGCATAACGTATGTTTACTATTGCGTCTGCACCGAGCTCCTCAGCCTCGGCAACCATACGCTTTGTAGCCAGGGCCCTGGCTTCGTTCATCATCTCATTGTAGGCTTTAAGTTCACCGCCAACCAGTGTCTTAAGTCCCTGTGTGATATCCTTGCCGAGGTTCTTTGACTGTATGGTGCTCCCTTTAACCATTCCGATCATTTCAAATTCTTTGCCGGAAATATAATCAGTGTTAACTAAAAACATTTTTTCCCTCCTTTAATACTTATCGAGATCGTCTTCTTCCCCACCCTTTATCTCGCGTATCCTCTGGACACATACACAGATGGATACTGCTGAGAGAATGAGGGGAATGACTCCCAGGAGAATTTTTGCTAATTTCGGTTCAATTGTCGTAATTATCATTCCAAAGTAGAAGATATAGTACAGGATGACCAGTACCGTTATAATGATGGGTGCCGTCATCTTTTTTCTGTGTTCCTTCATGTTTACACCAGCTTTCAATTACCTGCTTTTTCTTAAAGAATTACCTAATTGGGATTTTCCGGGATGACAAGTGCTGCTATGAAATATGCCATGACACCCACACCCCCGGAAAAGCACAGCAGTAAGGTTATGATCCGGACCAGGGATGGGTCAAGGTTTGTATATTCAGCTATGCCACCGCAGACTCCGCAAATCTTTTTGTCATTTACTGAACGGTATAATCTTTTTTCCATTTTTATTCCTCCTGACCTTGCCCGGATGCACCATGCATCCTCAGCTTGGCTTTAATATATTCAATATATCTTTCTGATATGAGAGGATAAACAGTCAAAAGAGTGAAATAAGTCTTCTTATTTTTCTTTTTCTATTTTGTCAATGGTGTCCTTCAGGATTTCTTTTCTCAACTGTGTAAACCAGTCAGAAAAATTTACGATGTCAAGGGCATATTTCTGGTTCAGTTCATATTCAAAATCCTCCCACGTGTCAATGGGGGATTCGTTATGCTGGATCACCGCCTCAAGTTTATCCAGTGTTTTATATATCTTTGCCTCCAGTGTTTTCTGTTCACCCATCTCGGCATAGAGCGCAGACAGCATGTCCGAGATGTCACGTGGCAGGCTTTCTACCCACTCATTAAGAAGCCGGTCTTCCGTAACCCTGTTTTTGTCGGTCTTCATGAAAACGGGAATGTCTCCCGTGAAGCATTCACCGAGATCATGAATAATGCACATGCTCATTACCTTATTCATGTCTGCTTCCGGAAATTCATTTTTTAGCAGAAGCGCCATGAGCGAGATACGCCAGCTGTGCTCAGCCACGCTTTCCGGTCTTCTTTTAGATGTTGTGCAGTGCCTTATTTCATCCTTTAGTCTTTCAGCCACGTGCATGATGTCCAGAAATTCTCTCGGATCCATTTTCTGCCCCCTGATGAATCTTTATATACAGCCTTGCATAAGCCTGTATCACTCAGTAATTCTACACTATTGTTACATATAAAAAAAGAGTTTTAATTAGAAAAACGCCCCGGACACCAGCTTAAACTGATATCCGGAGCGTTGATTTATGTGGTTAAATAATTACGGATGATAGAAGATGGTGATGTCTGTAGCTACTCCGTCTTTTACTGTAAGGCTTGCTTCCACGTGATTATAATCACGGAGCTTGTCATAGATGGTTCCCGAGTTGCCTGTATTTAAGATTTCCTCCATCTGGTCATTGATGCGTGTCTCATTTGTGAAGTGTACGCTGATGGTCTTATCAATGTTATAGAGGATGTCATCGTCATCTCCCATGATGATCCAGCCGTTAAGACGTTTGTTGTAGCATAACACTTCACTGTCTGGATTGATGCGCCAGCTGTAGTCATCTATCTTTTCAAGCATTTCGATTTCTATTTCAACGTCTGTTCCGTACATTTTTCCGGTGAACCTGTCACCAAGCGTGATTTTGTTATACTCCTCGTCATTAAACACCATGGGTGAAAGGACGTCAGCGGTGGCATAGAAACTGAGTTCATTTTCTTCAAACATGTTTTCGAAATTAAGGCTGATGTCTTTGAACTCACCGTCTTCATATTCATAAAGGTCAAGGTTGTTAAAGTGTTCTCCGGTAACCTGAAGCGTTCCATCCTTAAAGAAGATGTCAACTACATAAGCGGGAACGTCCATCTCACCCCTTGAATAATAGAAGTTGATGTAGTTGCGGCCGTCACGGTCACTTGTAAGCCTGAAGCTTCCTACCCAGGCACCGCCTACCCCAACCATTCCGTCAGCGTGCGGTTTTTCGATGTACTCATCTGTAAGAAGCTCAAGTGAACCTTCATCCCAGATTTTATGACTCCAGCGGTAGCCTGTTGTGGCATTTGCCTCGAGGCGGACTGTGAGGATCTCACCATTCTCACTTACCTCGATGCGCTCACCGTAATTCCAGGGTTCGGTTTCTGCTTCTTCTGATGGTGCAGTTTCAGTTTCAACTTCTTCAGTTTCAGCTACCGTGGTGGCTGCTTCAGTGGTGGGAGCAGCTGTTGTTTCAGGAGCTTTTGTTGTTTCAGGTGCCGTGGTGGCAGCCACGGTTGTGGCTGTTTCTTCAGCGGGAGCCACGGTTTCGGGTGTTTCCGCAGGCGTTCCGCATGCGGCAAGTGTAAATACCATAATTGCAGCCATAAGGACTGTAGTAAGTTTTCTCATTATTAATACCTCATATTATTATTATTTTCAGGACGATCCCCTTCAGTCTATATTTATATCAGAAAATCGTGAGCGGTTTGTGATGGATTATTTACAGTTTTATGATAAAATGCTTTCGTTGGTTGTTCGTGTCTGACACGACGGCACGGAGCACATCACCTTGACACAGGCGATATGAGCTTTTATGTGGGAATTGGAAGGAGTTTTATGTTCAGTTACATCTGGCCCATGGCCCTTATAGTCATATGCAATACGTTTTATCAGATCTGCTCGAAGAGCATGCCGGACATTAATCCGTTTGCACTGCTTACCGTCACTTATCTTGTGGGGGCTGCGGTGTCACTTCTTCTGTTCTTTGTACTTGGCCACGGCGGGGAATCTCTTTTCAGGCAGTATGGCAGGCTCAACTGGGCACCGTTTGTGCTCGGTCTTGTGATAACCGGGCTTGAGGCAGGATGGATTTTTGCTTATAAGGCCGGCTGGCAGGTGAGTACAGGGTTTATAACGCAGTCTTCCGTTCTGGCCCTGTTTCTTGTGCTGGTTGGAGCAATGCTGTACGGGGAGAAGATAACGGCCAATAAACTTATCGGTGTTGTAATATGCCTTGTGGGACTTTTTATCATTAATAAGTGAAGCCATCGGTCAGTTGTGGCTTACTGGTGCAGATAGCAGGGTGCCTGCGTGTTTTTGTCTTGGGAGGCGTTCATTGTTTACTCGGATTAAATATCTTGAAAATACCGGAATCGTGACTGCGGGGTATGCCTGCGGAACATGGAAGACGGAGTACGAGGGTGCTTTTGAATGTTATGATGCACTTTCAGCGGAGCTTTCAGTTCCGGTTTCCCATATGATAAGGTCATGTTCAACCCACAGCAGTACAGTTAAGGCTGTCAGCCTTAAGGACGGTGGTTACGGTGAGGCTGGCACTCTGTGAGGAGGGGGTACTTTCTGAAAACATCAAGGGGCCCACAGAATGCACTTTTGAAAACGAAAACCTCTGCTCCTGGAGAAGGACCGGGGACAGGACGAAACATTTACTGACGGTAATTGCCCTCAGGTAACGTAGACGTTTCCTGTGAGATAAAGACAATGGATGGATTCTGTCATGGAAATCAGAACTGCAACATTAGAAGATCTTAACAGTATTGCCGCGGTTGAGGCAGAGTGTTTTCCCGCCGCAGAAGCGGCATCGGCGAAAGACTTTGCTGAAAGACTGAAATACTACCCTGATCACTTCTGGCTTATGTTTGACGGGGACAGGCTCGTTTCCTTTGTGGACGGTTTTGCAACCGATGAGCCTGACCTTACTGACGAGATGTATGAAAAAGCTTCGATGCATGACGAATCCGGTGCCTGGCAGATGATATTCGGGGTAAACACGATTCCCTCATACAGAAGGCGCGGCCTTGCAGGTGAGCTCATAAAGCGTGCCATTTCCGATGCCAGGCTGCAGGGAAGGAAAGGTCTTGTGCTTACCTGCAAGGAAGAGAAAATTTCCTATTATGCGAAGTTCGGGTTCGTGAATGAAGGAGTTTCAGTGTCTGCACACGGAGACGTGGTGTGGTATCAGATGAGATTAAGGTTTTAAGCAGGGGCAATGGCAAAAAATCAGTCTGCAGTTATCGGCGCCAGGCGTATGAAGGAACTGTGGAGAATGATTATGACTATAGGAAACAGGCATGAATGTGCCTGTTTATTTATTATGTTCAAAGAAAAGCACTATAAATAGTGCTTTGTGCCGTTTATAACGAAAAACTCTTGAACAGGGCATAATTTTTCAGCTTTTTTGAAAAATTTTTTCCCCAACACAGATATTTCCAGGTTAAACGGCATAATTCCAGTTGGATATGTTTGTTTTTTTTACCCTACAAATAACAAATCAATGAGAAACGGCATAAACCACATAAAATAGTGTAATACAGTGCCGCCCAACTCCGTTCAGAAATAATATTGCACTATATAAAGTGCTGAAGTATAATGACAGAGAGGTCAATTTGAATAAAACGTTATTTGTCCTTGTTTGGATTGTATGGAAGGGAGATATATGACTTCTAGCGAGCAGTTAAAAAAACTTTATTTTTCTGAATATGGCAAGCTGAAAAAGCTACGCGAATATACGGACGGGATACTGGCTGTTCCAATGGAAGGCAGTATACATGCACACAGGAGTGGAAAGTATAAGCACTATTCTTACGTGTACAGAGATGAAAATGGAATCCTTAGGGAAATTAATGTAAAGAAAAAGGATTTGGCTGATTATAAAGCATATATTGAAGTGCAATGTGCAAAAAAGGTGAAACCAGTCGTTAATTCACTGATATCCTCACTTGAGGGAGACATGACGTCTTACGACGATAAGGCTCTGGCACGGGTTTATGATGAATTATGTGAGTTATACGGAGAAAATGTACCCAAAGCGTTTTTTTCAAACAGGATGCTTATGGAAAAATGGCAGAATTCGGCTTATGTCAAGCTAAACTATAAAGAAGAAAAACTGGTTTTTAAAACACTCCATGGAGAGAAAGTGCGATCCAAGGTTGAAGCTATGGTGGCAGACATTCTATATAGGATGAATATCCCGTACAGGTATGATGCCAGACTTTCTAAGGATGGACTGACGTTTTGGCCGGATTTTACACTGATCAGTCCTGAAAACGGAGATGTATTCTATCTCGAGGTGTTTGGCATGATGACAGACAGAAAATATGCCACGGATAACTTACGTAAAATAAATGAATATCATAAAGCCGGATTTATTCAGGGTGATAAGCTTATAATAGTATTTGACGCGGAGGATGCAGAGTTTGATTCAGAAACATTTGAAAAGACTGTAAGGACGCTGGTGTTGAAAGAATCATGACGGATTTCTTACCTTAACGACGAAGAAAATGAATTGTATTTGCACCATGGATTTACAATAGTATAATAGGTGCAATACCCGATATTAATTATTCAGGAGCAGCCATGGGAATTAATTTAGAAAAATATAAGTTTGGAGAGATAAATAAAGGAAAAAGGAACCTTATAACAGATGTGCCGGGAGTTCGTGTCGGTCATGTCACATTAAGTGATGGTGCAGTGCAGACAGGCGTGACCGCAATAATTCCCGGACCCGGGTCAGCCTTCCGTGAAAAGTTCCCTGCGGCCATGCACGTAATAAACGGATTCGGAAAAAGTTCCGGTCTCATTCAGGTGGATGAGCTGGGAACCCTGGAGACACCCATCGTGCTCACCAATACCCTGAGTGTGGCGGCCGGACTTGAAGGAATCCTGTCATACATGCTTCCTGACCACCCGGAGATCGGGATTACCACGGGAACGATAAATCCTGTCGTCATGGAATGTAATGACGGTTATTTAAACGATATCCGCGGACGCCATGTAAAGGAGGAACATGTTCTTAAGGCTATCGCCGATGCCACTGAGGATTTTTCAGAAGGTGCCGTGGGCGCAGGACGCGGAATGAAGTGTTACGGATGGAAGGGCGGAATAGGCTCCGCATCCAGGGTACTTTCAATCGGCGGGACCGAATATACGGTCGGGGCACTGCTTCTCACTAATTTTGGAAAAAAGAAAGACCTTACAGTGTGTGGTGTCCACGTGGGTGAAGCCGGGATTAGTGAGAATGGGTTCGAAAAGGACACAGAGTTCGAAAAGGACACAGAGTTTGGAAAGGGAGCAGAAAACGGAACGGACACAGGAAATAAAAAGTACATAGAAGATGAAAATTGTACTGCCTCCCCAGCGGCTGATGCCCGTGACCAGGGATCCTGCATAGTGCTTCTTGCAACAGACATGCCCCTTACTGCAAGACAGCTTAAGCGGTGCGCACACCGTGCCCAGAGCGGACTGGCAAGGACGGGAGCCCAGATTTCCGGAGGAAGCGGAGAAATCGTATTCATGTTCTCTACAGCCAATCGCTTCCCGCACAGCCCGGAAGTTCCGCTCTGCGAATACAGATTCATACACGATGATTCCTTGGATGAGATGTTCCGTGCCGTGGCGGAATGTGTTGAGGAAGCCTGCATAAGTTCCATTTACCATGCGGAAACCGTGACTGGCCGTGACGGCCATATTCTGTACGGGGTAAGAAACAATGAATCTTCTTTTACTTAAAAATACTCTTGATAACCTTCCACCGGAGATAATTCCGGGATGTGCCTGCGAGGTGCGTGTGCACGGAAGAACAGTGTTCAGGCAGTTTAACGGTTATTCTGATTATGAACTTACACGTCATGCATGTGAAACGGATGTTTACCGGATTTATTCCTGTTCAAAAGTATTTACGGCCGTTGCGGTGATGAGACTTGTTGAACAGGGAAAACTCGGGCTGTATGACTATGCCGATTTGTATCTGCCAGAGTTCGCCTCGCTCATGGTTGTGGGCGGTACAGAACTTAACAGCAATAAGGACGGGGTTTATGATCCGACACGTCAGAAATACGTTTCTGAATCATCCGAAAAAGGCCCGCATTCACCTGAAAACAGGATGCGCATATATGATCTTCTGCGCATGTCATCGGGATTTTCTTACGAGATCTCAGGACCGGGGATGGAAGAGACATTGAAAGACCCGAATCTCACGATAAGGGAATTTGTAAGGGCACTTTCAAAAACACCGCTTCTGTTTGAACCCGGAACGGATTTTCTATATTCCTTCAGCATTGACATACTGGGAGCCATAATTGAAATTGTTTCAGGCATGACACTGGGTGAGTATATGGAAACGGAGATGTTCAGTCCGCTTTCCCTTCAGCATACAGGATTCTGGGACGTGGAAAATGATGTCTATAAACTGGCCGCACAGTACATAATGAACGATGACCAGAAGTCAAACCGGCCTTTAAGCGGTAATGCCTTTGTATGGGGGAAGATGGAAAGCGGTGGCGGAGGACTTAAGAGCACGCTCTGGGACATGAGTACCTTTGCCTCTGTACTTGCAAATGGCGGCACGACTGCAGATGGTTACAGACTTCTGTCACAGGAGACCATTGACCTCATGCGGAAAGACCACCTTGACGATCATATGAAGGCATCTTTCCACAGAAACTGGCCACACCTGTGTAATTACAGCTATGGTCTGGGAGTGCGTACATTCATAAGAAATGAGGACGGAAACGGCGGTTCGACAGGTGAGTTTGGCTGGGAAGGGGCACCGGGAACATATCTGATTATTGATCCGGAAAAGGCCATAAGCTGCGCATTTATGATGCATGTCAGAAAATGCAGCTTTGCAACATCCTTTGTCCACAGACAGATAACACGTGCACTTTACGCAGAGTGACGTCAAAAACGTAATTCCATCTAGAAACGGCGGGAATAAATGAACATTCAGATTTTTGGAACCAGAAAGTGCTTTGACACAAAAAAAGCGGAGCGCTATTTTAAGGAGCGTAACATAAAGGTACAGTTTGTTGACTTAAAGGAAAAGGGGATGAGCAAAGGCGAACTCACCTCTGTTGCATCGGCGTTAGGCGGGATAGAAAACCTGATTGACGAAAATTCAAAGGACAAGGAGCTTCTTAAGCTTCTTGAATATCTCGTTCCGGAAGACAGGCTCGAAAAGGTTCTTGAAAACCAGAAGATAATAAAAACACCTATTGTAAGGAACGGGAAAAAGGCAACGGCGGGATATCAGCCGGAAGTATGGAAAACATGGGAATGACAGCCATAATTAACGGAAATATCATTTTTGAAGACAGGGTGGAAAAGGGAACTGTTCTTTTTGAGGATGGAAAAATCATCGCGGCTTCCGCCGATACGACGGTTCCAGAACATGCTCATGTAATCGACGCCGAAGGGCTTTATGTTTCTCCGGGTTTTGTTGACATCCACTGTCACGGAAGCGGTGAGCACTGGTTCTTTGACCATCCGTCCGAGGCGGCAAAAGCGCACCTTAAGTTCGGGACCACATCCATGCTCGCCTCTTTATGGAGAAATGCCGGGGCATACTCATATGTAAAGGCTGTGGAAAATGTGAACCGAGCCATGGAGGAACCGGGATCAAACATCGTGGGAATCCACATGGAAGGCCCGTACCTTGACCCTGATTACGGCTGCGAGGGCGGAAACGCCTGGCCGTGCAGGAAGGAAGAATATGAGGAAATAATGCGGACAGGCGGCAGTCACATAAAGACATGGTGCTTTGACCCGATGCAGGAGGGCACATGGGAGTTCGCAGAAAAGTGCCATGAAAACGGGATCAGGCTTTCAGTCTGCTACTCAAAGGCAAAGCCGGAGCTTCTGGAAAAGTTGCTTCCACTGGGACTTTCCATAGGAAACCACATCTTATGCGGTTCAGGCGAACCGGAGACCATGTTTGTGGGAACAAGGGAACCCGGGTCAGATGTCTTCAACCTGGTACGTGATGAGATAACGACGGAGGTGATTGCTGATTCACTGGGCGGTCACGTGAGGCCGTACTGGCTTAAGCTTATTTACAAGGTAAAGGGTGCAGACAGGATCGCGCTGGTAAGCGACTGCTGTGCCGGCGGTGATACGAAGGGTTCCGACGTGAACGTGATCAACGGAGAACTTTACGGCTCAAGACTTACCCTTTCAGTGGCAGTTAAAAACATGCTCCACCATACGGGCGCACCGCTTTACGAAGTAATCAGGATGGCAAGCCTCACGCCCGCAAGGGCAATCGGAATCGACTCGAATGCAGGCTCAATAGCACCCGGAAAGGACGCGGACCTTGTCCTTCTGGATGAGACGCTCAGCGTAAAGGGAGTGTTCAAGGGCGGGATGCATATAAAACAGTAATAATCCCCATTGTTAAATCTATTTATTAATAATTGACGGCACAAAAAAGCACTCATTTGAGTGCTTTTTACCGTTTTATTAGATATTTGGCTGCTTCGGGTATAAAAAAAGTATATTTTTCAAAAAAATTTTCCCTAAGTCCCTGTCTTAAGGTAAAAACGGCATAATCGGCGCGAGGCGGCGGGAATTTTTATACCATATAGCCTTGTTTTTGAGAACTTAAGGCATAAAACACAAAAACAGGTGTAAAATTGGAAGGCGTTTTTGTTTAAAACTGACTTATAGAAATAAGTCGCCTGATTTTTACTGCCTTACGGCGATGGCCTCAATCTCTACCCTGCCTCCCTTCGGAAGTGCTGCAACCTGGAAAGCGGCACGCGCAGGATAAGGTTCCGTGAAGAATTCCGCGTAGACCTCATTCATTGCTGCAAACTCTCCGATGTCCTTCAGTAAAACGGTGGTCTTTACCACGTCCTGCATGGTCAGTCCTTCTGAGGCAAGGATTGCCTTTATGTTAAGGAGTGAACGGCGTGTCTGTGCCTTTATTTCATCGGCCGGGAAGGCCCCTGTAACGGGATCAAGACCCAGCTGTCCTGATACGTACATTGTGTTTCCTGCGAGAACTCCCTGTGAATACGGGCCGATTGCTGCCGGTGCATCTTTTGTATAGCTCATTTTTGTTTACCTCTTAATTCTTAGTACTCTGAAGGCGGGGAGCCATCCCCGAAGCCTCCATGTAATTGTATCATGAAAAAGACTTCCATGCCATGTGAAATAATTAACATAATCTGCGGAAAAATCGGATTACATTCCCTAATTTGCCAAAATTTTAGTTGAACAAGTTTCATGTGGCATTTATACTTTAGGCAGTAACAAAAAAAGGAGAAAAAAATATGGCAGGAATAATTGTATTAATAATCGTGGCACTTTTTGTGCTCATTCTGGCAGTAAGGTGCATATGCATCGTGCCGCAGGCTTCAGCATGGATCGTTGAGGCACTTGGAAAATATCATGAGACATGGAATGCAGGACTTCATTTCAAGGTTCCCATCATCTACCGTGTCGCAAAGAGGGTATCACTCAAGGAACAGGTTGCGGACTTTGAGCCCCAGCCCGTTATCACACAGGATAACGTAACAATGATGGTTGACTCAGTTGTATTCTTTGAGATTTTTGAGCCGAAGCTCTTCACCTACGGCGTTGAGCGCCCCATCGCGGCAATCGAAAACCTTTCAGCAACAACACTTCGTAACATCATCGGTTCCATGACACTTGACCAGACACTTACAAGCCGTGACGAGATCAATGTTCAGATCACATCTATCCTTGATGATGCTACGGACAAGTGGGGAATCAAGGTAAACCGTGTAGAGGTTAAGAACATCGATCCACCGCGTTCAATCGTAGAGGCCATGGAAAAGGAAATGAAGGCAGAGCGTGAGAAGCGTGCCGTCATCCTTAATGCGGAAGGTGAGAAGCAGTCAGCAATCACCAAGGCAGAAGGTGAAAAGGAAGCAGCCATCCTCCGTGCAGATGCAGTCAAGGAGCAGCGCATCCGTGAGGCAGAAGGTGAAGCTGAGGCCATCAAGAAGGTTCAGCAGGCTCGCGCCGAGGCCATCCGCTACATAAGCGAGGCCAATCCTTCAGAAAAGTATCTTGCTCTCCGCTCATATGAGGCAGCTGAGAAGATGGCAGACGGACAGGCGACAAAGATCATCGTTCCTTCAGATCTTTCAAACCTTGCAGGAATCGCCAAGGGCGTTAAGGAAATCCTGTAATTATGGAAGAAGTATTAAGTTCATTATTTGCGCTTATCTTCGTACTTGCAATGGTCAGGTTTGCCACCTCTAAAAGAATGGCAAGGAAAAACCAGAAAAGGCCCTCGACCATTGCCAGCCGTGTAGAACCGGCCAGAAATGCTGAATACGGCAGTGCTGATCAGGCGGCCGCACGTGCGGCAAAAGCAGCAAAGACCGGTTATGCGGCAAGCGGAAAGCGCGCAATGACAGCTTCTGATGCCATCCGCGATTCAAAGGATGACTGGCTTTCACATCAGCTTAAGGAGGAACAGAGGGCACTTAGGGACGTCAGCGCGATGTTCCAGTTAAAGGTCTCTCATGAAGCTTCATGTGATGCAGAAGAATTAAGAAAAATATCAAGACGGTGACCATATGGCGGGGTGTGTACACCCTGCCATATTTTTTATGTAATAGAATCGGATTTTTATGGTTTTTACGATAGTAAAATTTTTTTATTGAGTTAAAATGATAATAAGCTCAGGACGGAGCTTTCGTGATATTTATTTTTGATTGCAGAATAAATACAATTTTAATAAGGAGGCCGTAACATGAAGACTGATATTGAGATAGCACAGGAAGCAAAACCATTAAAGATTACTGAAGTTGCCAGGGGACTCGGGATCTGTGAGGACGACCTCGAGCTGTACGGAAAGTACAAGGCAAAAATTGATTACGGCATCTTAAAGAGACCGGTGGCAGAAGGCGGCAAGGCTGATGCCAAAGACGGAAAGCTCATCCTCGTGACAGCAATCACCCCCACTCCGGCCGGAGAGGGAAAGACCACTACATCAGTGGGTCTTGCAGACGGACTTAAAAAGATTGGCAAAAACGTTGTTGTAGCACTTCGTGAGCCCTCACTGGGACCGGTATTTGGAGTAAAGGGCGGCGCGGCAGGCGGCGGATATGCTCAGGTTATTCCCATGGAGGACATCAACCTTCATTTCACGGGTGATTTCCACGCAATCGGCGCGGCCAACAATTTACTTGCAGCAATGCTTGACAACCACATCCAGCAGGGCAACTCATTAGGAATCGATCCCAAGGCAATCACCTGGAAGAGAGCCGTTGACATGAACGACAGACAGCTGCGTCACATCGTGGACGGACTGGGTGGAAAGGTTCAGGGCGTTCCGAGGGAGGATGGATTTGACATCACTGTTGCTTCAGAGGTAATGGCAGTCCTTTGCCTTGCAAGCGACATCGTTGACCTTAAGGCAAGACTGGGCCGTATCATTGTGGGATATACATATGCGGGTGCTCCCGTTACCGCACATGACTTAAAGGCAGAGGGTGCAATGGCTGCACTCCTTAAGGATGCCCTTAAGCCTAACCTTGTTCAGACGCTTGAGAACACACCGGCATTCGTTCACGGCGGACCGTTCGCTAACATCGCACACGGATGCAACTCTGTAACAGCCACGAGAATGGCCCTTAAGTTCGGTGACTACGTTGTAACGGAGGCAGGCTTTGCAGCAGACCTGGGAGCTGAGAAGTTCCTTGACATCAAGTGCCGTCTTGCAGGACTTAAGCCGGACGCAGTGGTAATCGTTGCAACAGTACGTGCACTCAAGTACCACGGCGGCGTTCCGAAGGCAGAACTCAATAATGAAAATCTTGAGGCTCTCGAGAAGGGACTTCCGAACCTCCTTCAGCATGTTGACAACATTAAGTCCGTTTACGGACTTCCCGCAGTCGTTGCAATCAACGCGTTCCCGACTGACACAAAGGCGGAGCTTGACCTCGTTGAGGCTAAGTGCAGGGAGCTGGGTGTCAACGCAGTCCTTTCAGAAGTATGGGCAAAGGGTGGAGAAGGCGGAATCGCACTTGCAGAGGAGGTCGTACGTCTCTGCGAGGAAGAGAACAACTTCCGCTTCAGCTATGAACTCGAGGGAACCATCGAGGAGAAGCTTGATGCAATCTGTAAGCGTATCTATCATGCTGACGGCGTGGTTCTCACCGATGGCGCAAAGAAGCAGGCTAAGAAGCTTACCGAGATCGGATTCGGCAACCTTCCCATCTGCATGGCAAAGACACAGTACTCATTCTCTGATGACCCGGCACTTTTAGGCGCACCGAAGGGCTTCACCGTAACAGTAAGGAACTTAAAGGTTTCCGCAGGTGCAGGCTTCATCGTTGCCCTCACCGGTGACATAATGACCATGCCCGGACTTCCCAAGGTTCCCGCAGCAGAAAAGATCGACGTCGACGAGAACGGAAAGATCACCGGACTGTTCTAAATTAAAGTTCATCGTGTCATTAAAAGTTTAATACAAATCATTATAAACAGGCTGTCGCATTATTGATGTTTTATTATCAGTAAAGCGACAGCCTTATTTTAGATTTCTTATTAAAGGGCGTTTCATCGGAATTTGTAATAAGCAGCTTTGCAGACGGAGTTTATTACAAAGGAATTGTAATTATAGATGGTCATGTCGTATTACTGGATTATTACAGAAATTTTCAGTAATGCAGCACGCACTTTCGTAAATAAAAAGAACGGGAACCGTTCCTCGCGACCCCCGTTCTTTCTCCCCCCTAAATCAGGTCATAATTCAATTTTATAGTTCCTTCATCAGAACACACTCTGTAAGTCCCTGCTTAGCAAAGTTGTCAATCTTTCCAATCTGCTTGAAGCCCTTGGACTGGTAAAGTTTCTTTGCCCTCGGGTTGAAGGCTGAAACGCAGATGAAGCATTTCTTATATCCTGCCTCGCGGCAGATGCCCGTGAACACATCGATAAGGCTGCTGCCTACTCCCTCACCGCGGTAGTTTTCAGCAACACCTAAAAGTCCGAGATAAGGCCATGCGCCGAACATTGCATTGAAATGATATGTCATCACTCCGATGGGCTCTCCCTGGGAGTTATTTGCAATGATGACATTACCGGTCAGAAGATGCGGATAAAGCCACTCTTTAAGAACGTCCACATCGGGGTTCTTTGCATAGTGATCCATAAGTGAGCAGTTATCGAAGATGTGTTTATATTCCTCATAATGCTCGGGTGTGCCTTTTGTAAAAGTTACCGGAACTGTCATAGCGCAAAATCCTCCTTATGGGATAGTTGTATCATCGTAGGTACAATGAGTCAAGCATGGAAAAAATAACTGTGATATTGCACTTAATGTAAAGGCTTTTTTTGTACAGATTACACTATGAAAACAGCCATATTCAGTATTCATCCGCAGGCATTTTCATCCTCCAGCAACGCTTCCAGGATGCCGCCTTTCTCAGTAAGCTCGCTTAAACTGGTGATTTCATATGCAGCATCGGATTTTCTGTCCTTTTTTTCGAAATTATACCAGCAGGAGTCAATTCCGGCATTGATTCCGCCCTGGATGTCGCTTGTAAGGGAATCTCCTATTACTATCATTTCTGAAGGATCAGGATAACCAAGCGTTTTAAACACTATGTCAAAGAAGCATCTGTCAGGCTTTTCAAATCCCAGGTCCTCCGAAATGAAAATATGGTCGAGAATCTTATTGAGACCGGAACGTTCAAGCTTTCTTTCCTGTGCAATCTTTGTGCCGTTTGTTACGGCGCACTGCACCGCGCGTCCCTTAAGTGTGTTAAGTACCTCCGGGGCGTGGTCGTTAAAAACAATGGTGTCACCAAGCCGTACCTGGTAATCATCATTAAAAGGCTCTGCAACATCTACCGGCAGTCCGTGATTTTGGAAAAACTCCTTAAAACGTCCCACAAGGATGTCATGCTTGGTCATTTCGCCGCGTTCCAGCTTCTCCCAGTAGCGTTTGTTGATTTCCGAATACTCCGAAAGCATCTCGTCAGTGCACGTCCCGAGCCCGTGTATTTCAAAGCACTTCCTTATGGCGGCTTTTTCAGCCGCGAGGAAGTTAAGAATCGTTCCGTCGATGTCCCATAAAATGTATCTGTACATAGTGCGCTCCTTTTCCACTGCATTTAGTATAACAGAAAACCTTCAATCTTCACAGTTGACTTTGGTATTAACTTGTGATAGTATTGTAAGGCTTGTTAAGCGCGGTGTATTTCTCCATCGCATCCGGTGCACTTTCGGGTGTGGAAAATCGGATAGAAATGAGAAGTGGAAGGGCGAGTAGCTCAGTCGGAAGAGCACTTGACTTTTAATCAAGGGGTCGGGGGTTCGAGCCCCCTCTCGCTCATTAACGGAAGCTGTAGACCAGCTTCCGTTTTTTTTGCAAATTTTGAGCAGCAACGGAAAAATGATGACGGGCTGGATAATGGTCGATGGAAAATGGTATTACATGAACCAGGTGGTGCAGGCTGCAACATGGGTTCTCGGAAGTGACGGAAAGTGGGCTTTTGCCGGAAACACTGCGGCAGTTCCATTTGGGGCAATGCTGGCAGACACAGTAACTCCTGACGGATACAGGGTTGACGCGTCAGGACAGTGGATCCGGTAAGCCGCTTTTAATCAGATATCAGTTAATATAAAACGGAAGCTGAAAAAATCAGCCTCCGTTTTTTGATAGATTAAATTTCATTTATGCTTTTTACAGGTCAGGCTTTATCCCACGGGAAACCGTTCCAGATGGGAGCTCCCGAATAGATGTATGCTTCCTCCTCGCCCTTAAGTACCCTTAATACGGCGTGAGCCAGGGCTTCCTGTTCAGCCTCACCGGGATATACGAAGATGGGTGCGATGAAACTGCAGCGTTTCTTTATTTCTTTGATGATGTCATCAAAGCGGAGAAGGCCGCCGGTGAGCAGGATGGCGTCAACCTTTCCATAGAGCACGGTGGCCATTTCACCAATTGCCTTTGCCGTCTGGTAGATGAGCGTGTTCCATACAAGGACTGCATGAGGGTCTCCTGCCTCAACCATGGCATGGACTTTATCTGAATCTGAAGTTCCGAAGTGGCTCACGAAGCCGCCTGCCCTTGAGCACATTTTGCGGACTTCCTCGGTAGTGTGGCCGGAATCGAGCCAGCTGATCAGTTCGAGTACAGGTACGGATCCTATCCTTGTGGGTGCAAACGGTCCGTCACCGCCGGCACCTTCGGTAGTGTCAATTATGCGGCCATCGGCGTGAGCCGCGATGGTGACGCCACCGTCTATGTGTGCAACGATGAAACGGCAGTCCTTATACTTGCGCCCTGTTTTTTTAGCATGGGCCATGGCAATCGCACGGTGATTTAATGCATGAAGCTGTGATTTTCTGTATACGCCGTCAATTCCGGTAACGCGCGCCTCATCAATCATCTCATCAATGTTTGTGGGGTCGAGGGTGTACATGGGCTTTCCAATCTCGTGTCCCAGTTCCCATGCAACAAGTACGCCAAGCTTAGAGGCGTGGTCGCTTCCTCCCACTATGTCGCGTGTATCCTGCACAAGCCTTTCGTCAATGACGCACACACCGCTGTGCTGCGGATATGCACCGCCTCCGCGTCCTACGAAAATGTCGATGTCCATCGGCGTGAGCCCGTGCTTTTTTAAAAAGTCAACACAGCACTGTGTCCTCATGGGCACCTGGTCATTTACGCTTTCGTACTGTAAAAGAACGGGGGCATCGTGGAAGACGCTTTCAGTGGAAAGTTCTTCCGCATCCTCAAAAATGCTCATCTTCGTCGAGGTTGATCCCGGATTGATTATAAGAAGCTTCATAGTATTACCTCATAAATTGAAACGTTTCAGACACACAGGCGATTTTCCTTCAAAAAACCAGATAGTTCACGTGGCAGGTTCTGAAAGGTTTCAGAAAACAACAATTCCCGCTAAAAGTACCACTTTTTCGTGCGACATGCAACTGCTCAAAAGTGACACGATTTATTTTTTTTAGTCATTCGTGGGCGTTGTAGCCAGATTGCATAAGTAATAAGATGACATTATCAAAACCGGTGCCGGGGCAGTATCTGTATACGGCTTACATAATTACAGCATGACAAGTCCCATGTATCAAGGAGGAAACGCATATGAACGAAACCCAGAAGTTATATAAGCATGCCAAGGAACGCATCCCCGGCGGTGTCCAGCTTCTTTCGAAGAGCCCGGAGCAGTTCGCCCCTGAACAGTGGCCGGCATATTTTACAAAGGCAAAGGGATGCGAGGTATGGGACCTTGACGGCAACCATTACTATGATTTCACGACAAACGGAATAGGTGCCTGTTTACTTGGCTTTGCTGACACGGATGTTACAAAGGCCGTGACCACGCGTATAGAAAATGGCAGCATGTGCACACTGAATCCTCCGGAAGAGGTATGGCTTGCAGATAAGCTCTGTGAAATCCACCCCTGGGCTGAAAACGTACGTTTTGCACGTACCGGAGGCGAGACCTGTGCAGTTGCAATAAGGATTGCAAGAGCCACTACAGGCAGGGACATGGTTGCCATCTGCGGATATCACGGATGGTCTGACTGGTATCTTGCGGCCAACCTCGCCGATGACCACGGACTTGACGGACAGCTTCTTCCGGGCCTTAAGCCTGCTGGTGTTGTAAAAGGTCTTACAAAGTCGTGCATAACCTTTAACTATGAGGATTATGAGGAATTTGACAGGATCATGGATGAGTATGGCGACCGCATTGCCTGCGTCATCATGGAACCCATACGCCATTTCCTTCCCGATGGAAACTTCCTCCGTTATGTGAAGGAGAAGATCAATTCCAAAGGCGGACTTCTCATTTTTGATGAGATAACAATAGGCTGGAGATACACATTCGGCGGAAGCCATCTTATATTAGACGTGAATCCTGACATGGCCACCTTCGCAAAGGCAATGGGTAACGGGCATCCGATAGGGGCGGTCATCGGAACAAAGGCCGCAATGGATGGCGCACATGAGTCCTTTATCAGTTCAACATACTGGACTGAGTCAGTAGGACCCACTGCTGCACTTGCAACCATCAATAAGATGGAGAAGGTAAGGGCCTGGGAATATGCCGCTTATGTTGGAGAGACGGTTCAGGCGGATTGGCGAAAGGCAGCTGAGGATGCAGGTGTGCGTATTGAGTGCACCGGGATACCATGCCTGGCACACTTTAACTTCCTTGACGAGGAGGAACGTGTCCTTAAGACTTTATATACCGTTCTCATGCTTAAGGAAGGTTTCCTTGGAAACACAGCAATCTATCCGACAATGGCTCATACTGATGATGTGCTTGCACTTCACCGTGAGGTTACCGGAAAGGTATTTGGTGAAATCGGAGAGCTTATGAGAAAGGGCGGAATCGAGGAGGCAAGGGCTGCCATCGGAGGTCCCGTCTGTCTCTCAGGATTTGCAAGGCTCATCAAGTAATCTTCCAAAAAAGGTAATGCATAAATCTGATATTTTGAAGTTATGCATTACTGGTAATGCCTTAAATGGGTTTTCTTGATTTTTACACTACC
>JAKSPD010000028.1 GCA_024405115.1 Lachnospiraceae bacterium | reverse complement strand
GAGGAAACCCCAGCTCCTCTTCCAGAAGGCTGATAAGCCTTGTAATACCGGGCTGTGTATATCCGAGCGCCTCGGCGGCGGCTGTGAAACTGCCTTTTTCGGCAGCAACAATGAATGCGGTGAATTTTGTTTTATCCATGTGTCATCCTCGTATAAACATTACAAATCATTATCGCAAGTATTATAAACTATGATTTGCGTTATAACAATAATAATGTAAAATGAATTTGAATTTAAGGCTCATTCCCTGAAAATAAATTGTAAAAATACAGCACCTGTTCCCCGGCAGGTGCTGTATTTTTTATCGGTGTACCTTTATTTATCTGGTGTACCTTTATTTATCTGGTGTACCTTAATTTATCGGTGTTCCTTTGTTTATCGTGTATTTCTTGACTTATCAAGTATTCTCTTATTATCTGTTCCGGTTCTGGAAATCAGTGGGTGACATGCCCGTTTTCTCCCTGAACCAGTGGGAAAAATACTGCGGGCTGTTAAACCTCATGTGTGTGGCACAGGCAGTTACCGTCATTCCGTCCTCACGCAGTTTATCGCAGACTTTTTTTAAGACAGCCGCATCGATCTCGTTTTTCAGGTTCTTGCCCGTTGAATCCTTATAGAGTTTAGTGAAGTATGACCTGCTGTATGAAAAATGTGCGGCAAGGCTGTTGACGGTCATCAGTGCATCAGCGTTACTTTCTATATAAGACGAGACGTTCCCGATGAAATAGTCACGCATGGCACTCCTGAACTCGCCGGCGTTGGGTACACGGTTTCCCTGCATCGTGAGCCCTCGGAGCGCATAGATGATTATCATCTCAAGGCAAGAGACGACTATCTGCTCCCCTCCGAAGGGATCGTCATCCATGGGTGCAAAATCAAGTATCTTGATTCTTTCCTCAAGGCCGTAGTCATGACGGTATGTGTTGCTTATCTCATGGATCATTCTGGAAAAGAGGCCTGCCTGAAAGCTGTCCGTATTAAAGACCGTGTTATCGACGGGATAAAGATTTTCATCACCGCTGCAGGTAAAGCTTAAGACAAAAAACCTGGACGAACTGCTTTCAGCCATGTAGTCATGCATCGTGCCTGGGCTTATGAGCGTGAATTCTCCGCTTTGAAGCTTTATCTCTTCCCCGTTCTTATGGACGCGCAGTGATTTTTCCGCACAGTATGCAAGCTCCCATGCATCTGGATGGGAGTGGACGTCATTGTAGGAGTACCTGCCCTCCACATAGTCGGCGGAGACGTAGTTCGTGACCGTGAACACGCGGACGGGTGCATGTTTCTTATAACTGATGTCTTTTTCAGGAACGTATCTCATGAATGTATGATAGCACAAAAAGCGTGACTAGTGTGATTTTATTTTTTTGAAAGGCTTTAAAAATTACAAAATCGTACATCGAGAATACAAAAGAATACTCACAAATTTTTTCAGAGTGCTATGATATTGTCAATGTATTTTGATAATTATTTAAGGAGGAATATATGAACAAGGATTTTAAGTACGACTATGCCACGTTCCTGCCGAAGTATTCGCAGGAAACACTTGAGCGCTGCAGAAACATTAAACCCGAGGAAATGGAATACACCAATGAAAACGGTTATTCAGTACAGGTAGTTGAGGATCCCACGATTCTTTTCTGCATGGACCTTTTCCACCGTATCTGGGAAAGTGACGTTTATGACAGGAAATTCACTTTCATTTCCACAAACCACGAGCAGACAGAGTATCCCGCAATTGCGAGAATGATCAACCGTTTCCGTGTAAACTGCCGTAATGTACATGCATTTGCAATGGACGAGTGGGCAGACCAGGACGGAAACGTAGCTCCCCATACTTACGGACCTTCACTTGGAAGGACCTTCATGGAGTTCTTCTATTACAACATTGATCCCGAATTAAGACCCGACATCTCACAGTGGCACACACTCAACAACGACAACGTTGATCATTATTCAGACATGATCGACGAGTGCGGAGACGGCGGCGCCGATATTCTCTATTCAGCTACAGGATGGCCGGGACACGTTGCATTCATCGACCCCGACACAAAGGAATTCCACGCAGATTCAATGGAAGAGTTCCTTACACTTGGAAGCCGTATCGTTACCGAAAGCCCCCTTACGATTGCTGAGAACTCACTCTTCGGATCAGTAGGCGGAGCAGGTGACTGCTGGATCATTCCGCCCAAGGCTGCAACAATAGGACCGAGAGACGTACATCATGCAAGGGAGACCTTCGAGCGTCACTGCATCGACTACGGTTCAAACGGCTCATGGCAGAAGATGATCTCACGTATTGAGCTTTACGGACCCGTTTCAATGGAATGCCCCGCATCCATCATGAGACTTGGAAAGGGCGTATGCTATGTTTCAAAGTCAATGGCAGCTCCCTTTAAGGCATGGGATTCAACTGACGACGGAAAGACCATTTACTAATGAACGCTAAAGATTATTTCAGACCCAGCGATGAGGAAAGAATAAAAGACTTAAGGCACCGGATACACATGTATCCGGAGCTTGAGCTTGACCTTCCGAAAACCGTTGCCGTGGTAACCGGGGAACTGGAAAGGATAGGAATTCCGTATACGGAAAAATTCTGCCGTTCAAGCGTGGTCGGATATATCAATTACGGCGATGAAGCTTTAACCGATGTACCCGCGGTGGGAGAAGAAGGACACGTGTTCACGATAGGCCTTCGTGCTGACATGGACGCACTTCCCATACAGGAAGAGACAGGACTTCCCTATGCCTCGAAGATTCCCGGTGTGATGCATGCCTGCGGACATGACACGCATACCGCAATGCTCCTTGGTGCCGCACAGGCACTTAAAAGGGCAGAGGAGGCAGGTGTTCTTAAGTGCCGTGTAAAGCTTCTGTTCCAGCCCAATGAAGAGGGCGAGGGAGAAGGTTCCGTCACGATGATTGAAAACGGCGTCCTTTCGGATGTCGATGAAATCTACGGGCAGCACATGACCAACAAGCACCCCACGGGCACGATGTGCTGGCACAAGGGCCCCACCATGGCCGGATGCCACACCTATAACGTGGATTTTTACGGAAAGAGCGCTCATGCGACGCTTCCGCAGTATGCACATGACGCGCTTGCAATGGCCCTGAGGGCTTCTGAGGGTATTTATTTCCTTGGAGCAAGGGAGATAAGCCCGTTTGAGGAGCACATTATTTCCATCGGATACCTGCATGCAGGGTCCACCCACAACATAATTGCTGACCATGCGGAGATGAAGGTCTCAACAAGGTACTTTAACGATGAGCTTGGAGAGTTTATCGGAAAACGTATAAGAAAGATCTGTGAGGACGCGGCCGCGGAATTGGGCGGAACCGTCAGGGTAGAGATAGGAGCTTCAACTTATGCCGTTAATAATGACCCGCAGGTTACTGAAAAGGCCATTATGGCCGCGGAAAAGATAGTTTCCAGAGAAAAGGTCATGGATTTCGGAAAGGAAATGGGTTCGGAGGATTTCTCCTGCTTTGAAAAGGTAAGACCCGGCACCTTCTGGCACATCGGAACAGGAAATCCTGAAAAGGGATGTACCGGTGTGGCGCACCAGTGTGACCTTGTAATTGATGAGGATGCATTCATCACAGGCTCGATGATAATGACTCAGGTCGCGCTTGACCAGTAATAATTAATCTTAAAACAAAGGCAGCTGACGTTTTTCGCCAGCTGCCTTTTTGCAGTACGGATGCACCGCCGTTTATCTGTTTGATTTTCTCAGCCTCCGAGGTAAGCCTTTCTGACTTCGTCAGATGCGGCAAGCTCCGCGCCCGTTCCTGAAAGTGTGATACGGCCTGTTTCAAGGACGTATGCACGGTCAGCAACCGAAAGGGCCATCTGTGCATTCTGCTCTACCAGAAGGATGGTGGTTCCCCTCTTATGGAGTTCCTTTATGATGTCGAAGATCTGTTCCACAAGGATGGGAGCCAGACCCATTGAGGGCTCGTCAAGCATGAGAAGCTTCGGGTTTGACATGAGGGCACGACCCATTGCAAGCATCTGCTGCTCACCGCCTGAAAGTGTTCCGCCTATCTGGGTACGGCGTTCCTTTAATCTCGGGAACTGTTCAAAAACGTTCTCAAGGCTTTCCTCAATACCTTCGTTTCCTCTTACAAATGCGCCCATCTCAAGGTTTTCCTGAACCGTCATCTGAAGGAAGATACGTCTTCCCTCTGGAACCTGTGCCAGGCCTTTTTCAACGATCTTGTGCGCGGGAACGTGCATGAGTGACTCACCCATGAACCGGATGTCGCCGGTAGTTGATTTAAGGAGACCTGAAACAGTCTGAAGCGTGGTGGATTTTCCGGCACCGTTGGCGCCGATAAGTGTAACGATCTCACCTTCGTTTACGTTGAATGAAATACCCTTTACGGCATGGATGGCACCGTAATAAACGTTCATGTTGTCAACTCTTAATATCTCGCCCATTACTTATGCCTCCTCTCCGTGCTTTTTTCCAAGGTATGCTTCAATGACTACAGGGTTTGCCTGAATCTGTTCAGGTGTTCCCTTTGCGATGAGCTTACCGAAGTTAAGTACCGCGATTCCTTCGCAGATACTCATTACCAGGTTCATGTCATGCTCAATGAGAAGTACCGCAATCTGGAACCTGTCACGGATGGCCACGATGTTCTCCATGAGTTCAGCTGTCTCTGATGGGTTCATGCCGGCAGCAGGCTCATCAAGAAGGAGAAGCTTCGGGTCAGTGGCAAGGGCCCTGATTATCTCAAGACGGCGCTGTGCACCGTAGGGAAGTGAGCCTGCCTGCCAGGAAGCCATTCCTTCCATGTTAAAGATGGAAAGAAGCTCCATTGCCTTTTCGTGTGAACGTTTTTCCTCTTTCCAGTATGAAGGAAGACGAAGGATTCCGGGCACCATTCCGTACTTAATGTCATTATGGAGACCGAGCTTTACGTTGTCCTCAACCGTGAGGTTGTTGAAAAGACGGATGTTCTGGAAAGTACGTGCAACGCCTGCCTTGTTTAGGGCAACTGTGTCCATTTCGTGTGTATCGTATCCGTCAAAGAGGATGGTTCCCCTTGTGGGCTGATATACCTTTGTGAGAAGGTTGAATATTGTTGTCTTACCTGCTCCGTTCGGTCCGATGAGACCGGCAATCTCAGTACGTCCGATGATGAGGTTAAAGTCCTCAACTGCCTTAAGGCCGCCGAAATCGATTCCCAGGTGTCTTGTCTCAAGAATGGGAGTCTTCAGAAGATCACGTTCCGGAACGAATGCGTTTGTTGGAAGCGGAACAAGCGGGCTGTCATTAACAGATTTTACTTTTCCCATCATGCGCCTCCTTTCTTAGCCTTCTTTGCTTTTTTTGCAAGTCCTGCAAAGAAGATCTTGAGCTTTTCATTGTTGGTTCCCAGCATTACGAGGATAAGCACGATTGCATAAACAAGCATTCTGTAGCTGTCGAATCCACGAAGTGCTTCGGGAAGGATCGTAAGTACCGTGGCGGCTATGATCGATCCCCAGATATTTCCAAGTCCACCAAGTACGACGAATACAAGTACGAGGATGGAAGTGTTGAAGTCAAATTTTGTTGCAAGAAGGTTTGAATAGTTAAGTCCGTAAAGCGCACCTGCTGCACCTGCCAGTGTTGCTGATGTGACAAAGCCCATCATCTTATACTCGGTAACGTTGATGCCGACTGACTCAGCTGCGATACGGTTGTCCCTGAGGGCCATTATTGCACGGCCTGAACGGCTTCTTACAAGGTTAAGGACGATGATGAGGGTAATCATTACAAGAATGAAACCCGCGGTGAATGACGAGATAGTCTCCGTGCCCGCGGCACCCTGTGCACCCTTGATGATGATCTTACCGCCTTCAAGAAGGTTAAGGTCTTCCGCGGTCTTGAGTCCTTTTACGTTGAAGATTACGTGAAGTCCGTTTGCATCGGAACCCACTATGAGGCAGTTTATGATCTCCTTGATGATCTCACCGAAC
Organism: Lachnospiraceae bacterium; assembly: GCA_024405115.1. Lineage (GTDB taxonomy): Bacteria > Bacillota > Clostridia > Lachnospirales > Lachnospiraceae > Avilachnospira. Next base: position 17,796 of record JAKSPD010000028.1, on the reverse strand, counting down.
GCAAGGGTGACGATTGCAAGATAGTCACCATGCAGACGAAGAACCGGCATACCGATGATGAAACCTGCAACAGCCGCAAAAAGGGCTCCTACAACCATGGCTATGAGAAGCCTTAACGGTGCGCTTGGTATGGAGGCTGCAAGAGCCTGCGAAGCAATAACACCTGAAAAAGCACCGACACTCATGAAGCCTGCATGTCCGAGTGAAAGTTCACCAAGTATACCAACCGTAAGGTTAAGGGATACTGCCATTACTATGTAGCAGCAGATGGGAACCAGCTGGCCGGCCCTTGAACGCGGAAGAAGCCCGGCGTTGTTAAGGATTGCTATGATGATGAAAGCAAGAACGACTCCGAGATATGTAAGGTAATCGGTCCTGTTTTCCTTTTTTGCATTCTTAAACCACTTAAGCATATCCCACCTCAGACTTTCTCCGGCACATATTTACCAAGAAGGCCGGCAGGACGAACAAGCAGTACAATGATGAGCACTGCAAAAACTATTGAGTTTGAGAGCTGTGTTGAGATGTAAGCCTTTGCAAGTGACTCGATGATACCGATGAGAAGCCCGCCCAGGAAAGCTCCGGGAATGGAACCGATTCCGCCGAAAACGGCTGCCGTGAAGGCTCTGATGCCGGGCATGGAACCTGTGGTAGGCTGAATGAGCGTGTAGCTTGAGCAGAGAAGCACTCCGGCTACTGCTGCAAGCGCTGAACCTATTGCAAAGGTGATTGAAATGGTACGGTTAACGTTTATTCCCATAAGCTGCGCAGCACCCTTATCCTCTGAGCATGCACGCATGGCCTTTCCCATTTTTGTCTTCGATGTGAAGAAGTTGAGGGCGAGCATGATGATTATGCAGGAGATGATTGTTACGATCGAAACGTAGGTGATCGTAAGCTGTCCGCCGAAAAGTGAGATACCTGCATTGATTGATCCGTCAGGATTTACTGACTGGAAAGGATTTGAGTATGTTTTCGGGTTGGCACCGAAGATAAGAAGAGCTGAGTTCTGAAGGAAATAGCTCACACCGATGGCAGTAATGAGTACTGCAAGAGAGGGAGCCTGACGAAGAGGCTTATATGCAAGTCTTTCGATGAGCATTCCAATGCACGCGCAGACAATCATTGATGCGGGAAGTGCCACGAACCAGGGAAGTCCGAATGAGAACATTGCATAGTACGAAAGATAGCCGCCTACCATGATAACGTCACCATGAGCGAAGTTAAGCATTTTCGCTATGCCGTAAACCATGGTATATCCAAGGGCTATGATTGCGTATACTGAACCCAGTGAAATACCGGAGATTAGATATGACAGAAATTCCATTTTCTGTTCCTTTCATTAAGACACTTTTGCGGCCGTCGTAAGGCGGCCGCGGAAAGCATCATTTTTTTTGTTTTTTAATAATTGGCAGATCAGGGTGTTACATAAACGCCGTCTTTGATAACTACGGCTGCAGGGCCCTTAGCAACTTCACCGTTTGCTGACCAGGTCATTCCCTGTCCGGTAAGACCATTGACCTTGATCTCTGTCATTGCCTTGATGAGTTTCTCGCAGATGTCTTCTCTCTTGTCGGTGGGCTTAACGCCTGCCTTTTCGATAGCTGCCTTTGCAACATAGATGCAGTCATATCCGTCTGCTGCGAACTGGTTCGGAACCTCACCGTATTTCTCTTTGTAAGTCTTTACAAACTTAACTGTAAGGTCATCTGTTGAGTCAGCAGCGAAAGGTGTAAGAAGCATTACGCCTTCAGCAAGCTTGGGATCAAATCCTTCCATTGTAAGGATTCCGTCCATACCGTCAACTCCGAAGAATACAGGAGCATATCCCATCTGGTTTGACTGGTTGAGGATAACTGATGCGGGCTGGTAGTAGATTGGAAGGAAGATAAGGTCGCATCCGGCTTCCTTTGCAGCTGTAAGCTGTACGGAGAAGTCTGTTGATGTTGCCTCTGTGAATGTTCCTTCATAAGCAACGTTAAGTCCCTTTGCTGCAGCTTCCTTAACGAATGTATCACGGATACCCTGTGAATATGCATCATCGTTTCTGTAGATAACTGCTACTGAAGCGGGTTTGATCTTGTCTGCGATATAGTCTGCAGAAGCAACTCCCTGATTGGGGTCTGTGAAGCATACCTGGAACATGTTGTCCTTATCAGCTGTAACATCTGCTGATGAAGCTGAAGGAGTGATGCAGAAGGTTCTGTCCTTATAAGCAACTGCTGACATTGAGATGCAGGCGCCTGTCGTAACAGTACCGATCATGACATCCATGCCCCAGTCAATAAGTGAGTTATAAGCGTTAACAGCTGTCTCACCGTCAGCTACGTCGTCCTCAAACTTGAGTTCAATCTTGGCGCCGTTGATTCCGCCTGCTGCGTTGATCTCGTCAACTGCAATCTGCGCTCCGTTTGCAACACCTTTACCATAAATGGCAGCACCGCCTGTAAGGGGGCCTGAACCGCCGAACTTCCATGCCTCAGATGAACCTGCTGCAGAAGTTCCGCATGCAGACATCGAAAGTACCATTGCTGCTGCAAGTACTAATGCCAAAAGCTTTTTCATAACTGATATCCTCCATATTTGGTTTGAAAATGCCGGTTGACCCGGCTGCACCGCAAATCTACCGCTTTAGAGTGAGAAAGTCAATCAAATGTATGTGAAAGAGGAAAATATAAAGAAAAATTTGGGTTGATATAAATTTTCTTTATAGTTGGGCATAACTGTGTTATTTATTTCACACTGTCATTCTAGATAAATAGCCGGTCACCAAATTGTAAAAAACAACGAAAATGCTCGCGCGAGGTTTACTGAATTTAGTTCATTGTGCTATAATGCCTGCATGGCGTCTGTGGCGCACATATTTAGGAGGAATTATCAATGGAAAAGAAAAGCTTATTGAAAAAGTATCTTGAATTCAATGTACTTTACAAGATTCTTATCGGCCTTGTAATCGGTGCCGTAGCAGGCATTATCCTTGCATCTTCAGGGGTTACTGCTCTTCCCGCATGGATTTCAATGTTCGGAACAATCTTCACAAGACTTCTTAAGATGATCATCATCCCCATGATCCTTGGATCACTTGTAGTCGGTGCATCTTCGGTATCACCTGCCAATGTCGGCAAGGTTGGTATCAGGGTCGTTATCATTTATCTTATTACATCAGCTTTCGGTGTTATCATCGGTCTTCTGATGGGCAACATCTTCCAGCCCCATGCAGAGCTTGCGGCAGTAACGGAGCTTGCAGCTGACGCAGCAGGAAAGACAGCTGAGACAAATGTATGGGAAGTTATTTCAAACATTATTCCCACATCAGTGCTTAAGTCACTTGTTGACGAGACGGTTCTTCAGGTTATCTTCTTTGCACTTCTCTTTGGTCTCTGCCTCTCATTCATGAAGGTTTCAGATGACGAGAGAATCAGAAGAATTTCAAACACCTCTTTTGAGGTTTTTGACTGCCTTACAGAGATCATGCTTAAGATAGTTGCAGGAATCATGCAGTATGCTCCAATAGGTGTTGCAGTTCTTATCTGCGAAGTATTTGCAAAGAACGGCGCAAAGGTAGCAGGTGCGCTTCTTACAGTTACCATCGCATGCTTCCTCGGATATGCAATCCACATCGTATTTGTTTACGGCGGACTTCTTAAGATCTATAAGATTAAGATCGGTACTTTCTTCAAGGAAGCAAGACTTCCCTTCATCACTGCATTCGTTACACGTTCATCAAACGGTACGCTTCCCACAACAATGGCAGCTGCTGAGAACCTTGGTGTTGACAAGGAAGTTTACGGATTCTCACTTCCTCTCGGAGCAACAATCAACATGGACGGAACAGCTATCTATCAGGGTGTCTGCACATTCTTCCTTGTAATGTCAGTATTTGGCCGTGCCCTTACAATGGGTGAGATGGGAATGATCGTTCTTCTTGCAACACTTGCTTCAATCGGTACCGCCGGCGTTCCCGGTGCCGGCGCAATCATGCTTGCAATGGTAATGCAGGGCATCAATCTTCCCATTGAGGCAGGTACAGTACTTGCAGGTGCTTACGCAATGATCCTTGGTATCGATGCAATCCTTGACATGGGACGTACAGCCCTTAACGTAACAGGCGACCTTACATGCACATGCTGCATCGCAAAGAAGCTTGGATTCATCAGAGAGGACTCTGCTCTTAAGTAATATATGAACAGGGCAGAACTGGACAACAGGCTCCGTGAACTTGGCATCTATAGTGACTTCTATTACAGGAAGGAACTCATGTCCCTGCACCGGCTTTTATCAGAGGGTGAAACACTTAACTGTATCTTTACCGGTGTCAATGAGGCGAACCGGAAGATGGTGGCCATAACGGACAGCAGGATCATCATAATCTTTGCAGGAGCGTTAGGCTCAGGCGAAGTAAAGGTGGTCAGAAAGAGTGCCGTAAAAAGCTGCAGTTTTGAAAAGAAATTTCTCTTTTCAACCGCATCCTTCTCAACGTCAGATGAGGATTTTTTCTTCAAGAACGTGGAAGGAAAGGTGAAAGGCCTTTTTGAAAGCGCCATGGCGTAACCTGGGTTAATATTAGAGAAACGACAGACGTGTGAGATTGATTTCACACGTCTGCTTTTTTCGGAAACTTTTATTGTGGAATTAATGAACCTTAGATGATATACTTACCGAAAGAATAAACAGAAGGTGGTATTTATGGAATATACAGGAAGACAGCGCACCATATGCGCATTTGAAAAAAGAAAAGCTGACAGGCTCCCTGTTTTTGACGTCGTAAATAAGCCCGACATGTATGTGAAGTACATCGGTGAGGAAAATTATGCCGCAGAAGGCAGAAAGGCAGTACGTCTTGCAAAGGCCATCGGCATGGATGCAGTCATGGTACATGCCGCTCCGTATACATGCCTTATTCCCCCTAAGTCAGAATGGGACGGTAAGGACTCGTTTACTGACCGTTTCGGTATAAAAAATAAGGTAACTGAAACATCATGGCCCCTTGGAATGGCACACAGTGCAATCGAGGCTGATGAGGATTTCCTTGAGGTGATCAAGGGTACTGAGGTTACGAAAGATGACGTAAGGGAGATTCGTGAGGCCGTATTGGAGGCAGACGGTGAAGTTGCGGTATTCGGCGGGGTAAGAAGTGCCTTCGGCTTCCTCTTCATAGCACTCGGATTCGAGAACCTTTCGATTGCAATGTATGATGATCCGGAGCTTTTAAAGGAGATAATTGAGGCCGCTGACGATTACTGGACAAAGGTGGGCCTTAAGGCGATAGAAGCCGGATGCGATGCCCTTTACGTGGCAGATGACATGGGAATGAACGGAAGCACGCTCATAGCGCCTGACAAGCTCCGTGAATTCTTCTTCCCGTCACTTGCAAAGCAGATAAAGGCCTGGAAGGAAGCCGGCGGAAGAGTCCTTTTCCATTCATGCGGAAACATCGATGCAGTGCTTTTGGACCTTGCGGACATGGGAATCGATGCCCTCACGAACCTTCAGGTAAAGGCCGGCATGAACCTTAAGTCAGCAAAGGAGAGAATAGGCGACCGTGTCACGATAGTGGGCAATGTCGATGCCACAGGCGTAATGTGCCAGAGTGACAAATCGGTAATTGATGCCGCCATAAAGGAAGTGGTTGATACCGCGGGCTTCGACGGCGGACTTATAATAGCAACGGATCATTCCTTCCATGAGGGAATACCTGAAGAAAACGTGATTCATTTCATTGAATCTGCCAAAGAAACAGGAAGGTGGAATTAAACATGGATGATAAGGAAAGAATGCCGTATCCGGAGGGAGCAAGACCCATAAATCCTAACGATCCTGCGATGAAGTGCGTGTATTTCGGTCCGCAGCCCATTCCGCAGATCCTTGCGGGATACGCAGGCCCGAGGCCCTGCAACATCATGGATGGCATCTCAGATGACGGTACCCGGGCGAACGGACCCGTATCCACACCCTCTGATGCAAAAAAGCCAAAGGGCGAGCCAAAAGAAGGCTGCGTATTCTGCCCCTGCTGTGGCGCAGAGGTAATGATAGGACAGAAATTCTGCCAGGAATGCGGGCGGAAGATGGATGAAAAATGACCCGGTACTGTTTAAACATGTGCGTCTGGGAGATAACCCTTGCGTGCTCATTTTCCTGCCGTTACTGCGGAAGCAGCGGCGGCAGGGCAAGGGCAAACGAGCTGACAACTAAAGAGTGTCTCCATGTGGCGGATGAATTAGGGGCCTTAAGCTGCGAAAGGGTCTCGCTCATAGGGGGCGAGGTCTTCATGCGCAGGGACTGGAAGGAAATCGTTGCAAGACTTATGGAAAACCGTATCAGTGTGAACATAATCACGAACGGTTTTCTTTTTGCTGAAAAAATACTTTCGGAACTTAAAGAGCTTAATATCGAATCAGTGTCAGTATCAATCGACGGTCCAAAGGACATACATGACAGGTATCGTCAGGCAGGCAGCTATGACCGCGCCATGGATGCGCTTAGAAGGCTTTGTGAGGCAAAGATACCTGCATCGGTGATAAGCACATTAAACAGTGAGAACGTAAAAAGACTTCCTGAGCTTTTATCCGTGCTCAGGGAATACCCCATTTATGCATGGCAGCTTCAGGCGTGCTCACCGATGGGCAATGCGGCAAAAATGAATGTCCCGTATGCATTTGATCCCGGCGAGGTGATCTCATTTGTTGAGGAAAATATGAATGAGGTTCCGTTTGCGCTTGGGATAGCGGACAACATCGGATATTTTACGCCTTCGGAGGGGTACCTTCGCGGAAACAGGGGATCGTATGCGGAATTTCCCGGATGCTCAGCCGGTATAAGGGTCATCGGTATCGATTCCGTAGGAAACGTGCGCGGCTGTGAGTCGATGTATGATGACTGCTTCATTGAAGGAAATCTCAGGGAACGTTCCCTTAAGGACATATGGGAGGACCCGGAGGCTTTCGCCTATAACAGAAAATTCAGAAAAGAACTCCTCACAGGTAAGTGTGCGGAGTGTGAAATGGGAATATACTGTGCCGGAGGGTGCAGGTCATATAATTATTTCGTACACGGAAAGCTTTATGAAGCACCACGGTGTGCCCGTTACCAGCTTAAATGATGAAGCTCACCCTTAAGCTCTAATCCCTCAAATGACTGCTGCCTTAAGGCCTCATATAAGACTATCGCGACGGAATTGGCCAGGTTCAGGGATCTTTCATCAGGAAGCATGGGTATCCTTATACAGTTTTCAGGGTGTTCTACAAGGATTTCCTCCGGGATTCCCCTTGATTCATTTCCAAACATGATGAAGTCATCGGGCCCGTAAGAAACATCGGTGTAAACCTGATGTGCCTTAGTCGTGGCATACCAGATCCTTGCATCAGGGTTACGCGTGGTGAAATCTTCATAATCAATGTATTCTGAAAGTCGGAGTCTTTCCCAGTAATCCATACCGGCACGCTTTATTTCCTTTTCATTTATGCGAAAGCCGTAAGGGCGTATGAGATGAAGGGCGGTACCTGTGGCCACGCAGGTCCTTCCGATATTTCCTGTATTAAGGGCGATGCCCGGTTCGTGAAGCACTATGTTCATAATAATTCCTCCATGTATATCTTAACATAGTTTAAACGAACTGTAAGATGAATATTTTTTGTGCAGGTGGTATAAAGTATAATTGAAAAGCGGGTATGGGTACTGAATGGCAGATGGGAGTAAACCCCATGTCACCGTTAACAGATAAAGTATTCTTTTATGAGGAGAAAAACAGTGAAGAAAGTTTTATCAATAGTAATTACAGCGACACTTTTAATGACAGTGCTTTCAGCGTGCGGGAAAAAGGAAGAACCCGTGACAGTTCCTGAGACGCAGGCAGTGGAAACAACAACTGCGGCACCGGAAACAACGGCACCGCCGGAGACTGCCACTGCTGCACCTGAGACCACGACGGAAGCCCCGGAAACCACCACGGCTGTTCCGGAAACCACAAAGGCTGAACCTGAGGGGCCGGTAGAGACCCCCGTCCTGTTCCATCCGCTTGTGACGAACAATCAGGAGACAGGGCAGCAGCCTGACACAAATTTATTTATATACGAGGTTTCATATCCGGAGGTACATGCCTCTGAAAGTGAAGGGGAACTTTATCCTGAACTTAACAAGGCCCTTTTTGAGGACTACAGAAATTATCAGGAAGCGGTGCTTGAGCAGAGAAACAAGTTTGCTGAAAATGAAATTCCTGAGGATGACTATTTCAGGCACATGCAGGGCGCGGAAATAATGCGTGCCGATTCAAAGGTGCTTTCAGTAAAGTGCGGCTTCTCCGGCTGGTACGGCGGGGCACATCCGGATTATTCAGTGACAGGAAGAAACTACAGGACGGAAACAGGTGAGCTTCTTTCAGCAGCTGACGTTTTCAAGAACCAGGATGACCTTGCGTACTACATCAAGGAAAAGCTTAATGCGCAGTATCCTGATGTTAACTTCTTTGACCTTGACGGGACGATTGACAGCTATGTGTTTGACGCTGCGCCTGATGACACTGATACACCCCAGTACAACTTCTGCCTTACAGGTGACGGGGCCGTTTTCTGGTTCAATCCTTATGAGCTTGCGCCTTTCGCCGATGGCATGCAGGTTGTAATGCTTCAGTTCGATGAATATCCTGAGGTTATAAGGAAGGAATTCCGTGTGGCCGCAGGCGCATATACCGCATATCTTGATAATGACGCGGTTTATACCTGCAGTGTCGGAAACATCGCCGCAGGCGCAAGATTCAATGAATTCGGTATCATTGACAAGATAAGCATTGACGTTGACGGCAATGAACAGCTGTTTGATACTTTCGCAAACAAGGTATCATTCATGCTCTTCAATAATGACGAGGTATTCTATGTATATGCCTTTGAGGATTCAGAGGATGATGAGCAGTTCATCGACATTTATGACATAAATGGCGGCGAGGCTTCTTATGTGGGACGTTTTGAAGGCAGCATGTATAAGGAGTATGACCACACGGAATTATCTGATGCCCCCGAGGGAGTGAATGCCTCACTTGCAAGGATCACTGTTTATTCAATAACTGACCCCTGCAGCTTCCTTCTTAATTCAAAAGACGGAGTGGCAGAATACCATGTCGGTGATGACGGTATGCCGGAGAAGAATTAATGACAGTATTACTTTTCGCCCTCATCGTGCTCTGTGCGATAGGGTCGAACATTTTTAAAAATTTATTTGCCAAGGGAGAAGAGTGCACCGAGGGCGACAACTGTGTTTACAACATAATTGCCTGCGCAATCGGTGCGCCTCTTTCAATGATTGGGCACGGCATAACCGCGGTTTCCGGGTTCACCGTGCTCATGGCATTATGTTTCGGAACATCAATGGCCTTTGTCGCCATTTTCACAATAAAGGCCTTAAGAAACGGTCCGATGGCCATTACGGTGCTTTTTGCAAACTTTGCAATGGTCATCCCCATCCTTTTTGGATTCTTTTTCTGGCATGAGGGGGTCACTTTCCTTAAGGTATTCGGAATCATCATCATGTTCCTGGCAGTTTACCTTCTCATAGCACCCGGCAGGGAGGAAGTGGCGGCAAACATTAAAAAAGCTTCGCGAAAATGGGCTTTTTATTCCGTGATATACGGGGTCTCGACAGGGCTCATGTCACTTTTCCAGCAGGTGCAGACGAAGACTGTTCCTGCGGAAAATTCAATGTTCCTGATACTTGGTTTCACTTTTGCGTCACTTGCGCTGTGCGTGTACCTTCCGTTCTGTCAGAAAAAGGCGGAAATGAAGGTCACAAAGAAACTTTTAAGCCGTGAGAACCTCAACGGCCTGATTGTCGGGATCTTTGGCGGAGTCACACACATAATTACGGTGTCACTTCTTCTGATGATGGACAGTACGGTCTTTTATCCGTTAAAAGCAGGGATATGCATCATCTGTGACATGATGGCGGGATATTTCCTTTTCCACGAAAAAATAAGCAGGAGAAAGCTTATCGGATTCGCCATCGGCGGCGTCTCCATAGTGCTTCTTACCATAGTTAAATGAAAGATAAATTACCGGTAATAACTACAGAGGTTGAGGAGATAGGCAGATACGGTGCTGCCGTACTTACTGTTACCGCAAAGGAATTCTTTTCATCGGGATTCGAACCGGGTGACATAGTGGAGGTCACCATCGGCGAAAGGCGCTTTACAATGCCTGTTGGTACGGCTTACACCGATGTCGACAATCATAAGCTGATAATCCTTAAAATCGACCTTGACGAGCGCATGCTGGTGGCCCTTAACTATAACGATTCCTTCGCAAGGGATAACGGAATCAGGGCAGGAGATAAGGTGACGGTATCCATGAAGGAAAAATATGGATATATCAGGGAATACAACCTGCGTTCAATCTCGATGGGCGGTGAGCGTGATGATTACGGTTCAGATGAGGCATTTACGAATTTCAGGTCAGTAAAGGCGGGAAACATAGTCCCCGGCAGGCTGTGGAGAGGGTTCAGCCCCATAAACCCGGCGGATAACAGGGCTTTCTATGCTGACAGGCTTCTTTCAGGGACAGGCGTTAAGACCGCCATCAACCTTGACGGAGAGAATGAGGAGAAAAGAGCCATGTATGAGGGCTACTCAAGTTCATTCTATTCGGGCCTTACTGTCGTGCCTGTAAGAATGACGTTCAGTCCTAATGACGTGGCGTTCCCCGAAAACATGAAGAAGGTGTGCCTTGGGATAATTGAAAACGAGGGGCCTTATTACATTCACTGCCGTTACGGACGTGACAGGACCGGGCTTGTGTGCATTGTGCTGGAGGGACTCTGCGAAGCATCCATGGAGGAAATATCCGCTGACTTCATGAAGTCATATGAAAACATCCATTTCCTCGAACCGGGATCACAAAAGTGGCTTTTTCAGCGTGAAAAGAGGCTCTTTGAACCGTTTAATGTACTTACCGGAGAAACTGCTGACATAAATGCTGACGGTGAGGCGTTAAGCAGGCTCATGAGGAAGATATTATCAGATAAATGCGGACTTTCGGAAGAAGAAATCAATGAGGTCCATGACAGGCTGTGCAGATAAAGGGAGAAAAATGGCTGAAAGAAAAATTATATACGAAACAGAAAATTTCATTCTTTACACGCATGGAAGCCCTCATATTCCGCGTGAGGACGGGGGGCACATATGCATCACGGCAAAGGTGCCGGTAAATGACCGTACAGAGTTTTCACCAGCCATGGCAAAGGAATTCGTGAGACTTTCAATGATGGCCGGTGAGGCATTTGTTAAGGGTATGGCCCTGGGAGGGGTCAATATTGCGCGAATCAATTACCAGGAGAACGGAAACTGGGCATTCAGAAAACAGAAACCTTACAAGCCCTTTTTCCATCTTCACCTCTATGGGCGTACCGAGGATTCTAAAACACAGGAATGGGGTGAGGCCCTCAACTTCCCGGACCCGGATACCGGCTTTTATGACGGCATGACGCCTCTCACCGATGATGACATTGCAAATATTGCAAAGTGCATGGACATTCTTTCAAAAACTGACAGGTATGATCCGAAGAACTGGTAAAAAACACTTGACCAAAGCGTATATATATGGTAACCTAATAAAGCTCGCTAAAAGCGGGTAACAATATAAGGCGATGTAGCCAAGTGGTAAGGCGTCGGTCTGCAACACCGTGATCACCGGTTCAAATCCGGTCGTCGCCTCGAAAAAAGCTCCGTGTTCACGGAGCTTATTTTTTTTACATGGCGCCTTTTTTGTTTTACATGGCGTCTTTATGTTTAATTTGCAGGTATTTCAACAGTCCGTACAAAAGTTCCCTTTTATTCCAGTAATAACAGGGCTTTTTCGATTTCATCAAGGGCCTTTGACAGGACATCCATGGAATTGGCATAGGCAATTCTTATGAAACCTTCCACACCAAATGAGTCTCCGGGAACGACCGCAACATGGGCAGTATCGATGAGGTATTCGCAGAGTGAAACCGCACTGTCGATTACTTTTCCTTCATGGCTTTTACCGAGGTAAAAAGATACGTCCAGAAGGAGATAGAATGCCCCGTGGGGCTTTACAAAAGACACATTCGGGATTCTGGCTGCGCGTTCGCAGACAAAGTCCCGCCTTATTTTGAATTCGCTTACCATTTCATCCATTTCACTCTGTGATCCGCAAAGCGCTCCGACGGCTGCCTTCTGTGAAATGGAACTTGTACAGGAAGTGATCTGGCCCTGGAGCTTTATCATGGCCTTAATGATGTCTTTTCTGGCCGCGGCATAGCCGAGTCTCCATCCTGTCATGGCATAAGCTTTTGAAAAACCGTTGACCGTAACGGTGCGCTCCCAGGCATCACGAGAGAACGAAGCAATGCTTTTGTGCTCAAGTCCGTCATATATGAGCTTCTCATAGATTTCATCGGAGATGACAAAGAAATCATACTTTATGGCAAGCCCTGCAAGTGCACGGAGGCTTTCCTCACTGTATACGGCTCCGGAAGGGTTGTTGGGGGAGCAGATGATTATTGCCCTTGTACGTGATGTTATTGATGCCTCGATTCTCCCGATATCAAGGGAATAGTCGGGTTTTGAAGGAATCAGGACAGGAACGGCACCGGCTATTGTAACCATTGCGGAATAGCTTACCCATGACGGAACGGGAATCAGAACCTCATCGCCCTCATTGCATATTGCCATTACTGCCTCGAAAATAGCCTGCTTTGCCCCGGTGCTGACACATATTTCGTTAATGTCATATTTCAGCCCGTTGTCGCGCAGAAGCTTATCGGCGATAGCCTGTCTTAAGGCAGCATAGCCGTTAGTGCTGGTATATTTTGTGCAGCCTTCCCTGATTGCGGCAATTCCGGCTTCCTTTGCGGTTTCCGGTGTGTCAAAATCGGGTTCCCCCACATTGAGCGAGAGAATGGGAATTCCTGCACGCTGCAGTTCGTTTACCTTATTATGGACGACTCCGGTTGCGGATGCACCGAAACTGTTAAGACGTCTGGACAGTTCTTTAGTTGACATGATGTTATCCTTTCGTTATGTGTAGACAAAAGCCTTAGGCTTAATTCTTTCAAAGTCATTTCGTTATTATAAGTTGTCCCTGTGCGGCGGTACCGGGCGGTTTGTCAGTCTGAACAGCTCGTCAATGTCCCCGGCGAAAGGTTCAAAGTTTATTTCCGGGGCAGAATCACTGTACATATAGGCGCAGGCCGCATAATACGCGCTTCCGAAGGGAAGTGCTTTTTCTTCAGGGTCGTACTGTGGATTGTGAAGCGGTAAATATTTCCCTTCCGCTTCGTTTCCTGATCCGACCGCAGCCATGGCTGATGGGTAATATGCGGTCGTAACCCCAAATGTTTCCCCGCAGAGGTCAGGAGTGTTGTTAACGGTGTTTTCTTTACCTATCGTCAGTTCAGTCACGGACCTTGCATAGGCGGTGACATCCTTCTGATTGATGACGGGCAGCGTGGGCCCTTTCCAGAGAATTATTTCATAAGTACATCCAAAGATTTCACAGTTCATCCTTATGGTCTTTTCAAACTGTTCCCTGAACCTTAATCCGGATTCGAAATCATATGTCCGGGCGGTGCCGCTGAAAGTAAGTTCCTCCGGCGTGATGTTATGGGCGGAACCTGCATTCACCATGTTGATGGATGAGGTAAAAAGCACATCGGGCGATACCATTCTCATCCGGAGGTCTTTATACTCGCCTGCTATTGCAAGGAAGCAGTCAATCGGATTGTTGCAGCGGTCGGGCCTTGAACCGTGCCCGCCTTTTCCCGTGATCTTTACGTTGAATACAAAGCTTCCTGCGAAACGCGGGCCTTCACTGATGGCGATTTTTCCATAAGGCAGAAGAGGGTCATTATGCTGTGAAAAGCATGCATCTATTTTTATCCGGTTCTCCTGAAGGTATTTATGGATATGGTAGGTGTTTCCGCCTCCCTCCTCACCACGTTCAAACATCAGGATGACGGTCCCTTTCAGGGTCTTTCGGTTATCCTTAAGGATTTTTGCCGCGGTAAGGAGCATCGCGGTGTGCATGTCGTGACCGCAGCAGTGAGCCAGTCCGTCCTTCCTGCTCACACAGACCTTGGGCCCTGCGGCATTATCAGCCGATTCATGTATCTTAAGTGCGTCGCAGTCACCGCGGAGCATGACCGTGGCACCGGGAATTTCCCCATGAATGAATCCGAGAACCCCGCCGTCCGGGATGTTTATATACTTAATCCCCATTTTTTCAAGTTCGCCCTGAATGAATGCGACAGTGTTTAATTCAAATGATGAGGGTTCCGGGTTTTCGTGCAGATACCTTCTGACCGAAACGGAGTAATCATATAATTCTTTTGCCTTCTTAAGAAAATACACGTGGAGCCTCCTGCTTTTTGATATTCGTATAATATACTTTTAAGAAGTCAAAATCAAACATATCTAATACTTTTTCCTGCAGGTTCATTTTTTGTTTGCTTTAATCAGCAAAAATGGTAGAATATGTTGGTAAATTGGAGAATTATGACGGAAAGGACTATTTATTATGGCAGAAGAGATTCTTTCAACTTCGGTAAATGAAGAGGAGAATACCAATTTCATCTACAACTTCATCAAGGAAGACATTTCAGAGGGCGGTCAGTACGAGGGCAAGACTGTTCATACCCGTTTTCCTCCGGAGCCCAACGGATATTTACATATAGGACACTGTAAGGCTCTCTGCATTGATTTCGGCATGGCGGAGAGATTCGGCGGTATCACAAACCTTCGAATGGATGACACAAATCCCGCAAAGGAAGATGCTGAATATGTTGAAAACATAAAGCAGGACATTCACTGGCTCGGATTCGACTGGGGAGACAGGTTCTTCTATGGTTCCGACTATTTTGACAAGGATTATGAGTATGCAATAGAGCTCATCAAGAAGGGCCTTGCTTACGTATGTGAACTTTCTCCTGAAGAGTTCAAGGAATACAGGGGAGACACGACCACTCCCGCAAAATCCCCCTACAGGGACAGACCCATCGAGGAAAGCCTTGCGCTCTTTGAAAAGATGAAGAACGGGGAAGTTCCGGAAGGAAAGATGACCCTCCGTGCGAAAATCGACCTTGCAAGCGGTAACTTCAATATGAGGGACCCCGTAATCTACAGGATCAAGTTCATCAATCATCACCGTCAGGGAACCAAGTGGTGCATCTTCCCGATGTATGACTTTGCACACCCTATCCAGGATGCGCTTGAAGGCATCACACATTCACTCTGTTCACTTGAATATGAGGATCACAGGCCGCTTTATAACTGGGTGGTTGAGAATGTTTCAATTCCTTTCTACAAGCCCAGGCAGATCGAGTTTGCCCGTCTTGGCATTGACCATACCGTCATGAGCAAGCGTAAACTTCGTCAGCTCGTTGAAGAGGGTTATGTTTCAGGCTGGGATGATCCCAGAATGCCCACCCTCTGCGGATTAAGAAGACGCGGATATACTGCAAGGGCAATCAGGAACTTCTGTGACACCATCGGAGTTGCAAAGAATACAAGCGTCATCGAGTATTCAGAGCTTGAAAGATGCTTAAGGGATGACCTTAACATGACGGCAGAAAGAACAATGGCCGTACTTAATCCCGTTAAGCTTACAATCACAAACTATCCTGAAGACAAGGTGGAGACATTTGAACTTGAGAATAATCCCACTGTTGAGAATTCAGGCACACATACGATCACGTTCTCAAAGCACCTTTGGATGGATGCGGAGGACTTCCTTGAGGAACCCATTCCAAAGTACAAGAGAATGTACCCCGGCAATGAGGTGCGTCTTAAGGGAGCATACCTTGTTACATGCACCGGCTGTGTAAAGGATGAAAACGGAAAGATAGTTGAAGTCCTGGCTGAATATGATCCCGAGTCAAGGGGAGGAGATCCTGCAGACGGACGTAAAGTAAAGGGTGCAACCATTCACTGGATAGACACTAACGACTGCGTCGATGCGGAAGTACGTATGTACAACAACCTCTTCAGTGATCCGGAACCCGACGGCCCCGGCAAGAACTTCCTCGAGGCACTTAATCCCGACAGCCTTGAAGTTTTACAGGGCTGCAAGGTTGAGAAGAGAATGGTGGAAATCGCGGCTAAGTTTGACAGGGCGGAAAACCGTACCGGCATCAATGCGCCCACGTTCCAGTTCATGCGTGTAGGATTCTTCTGCTTAGACAACAGGGATTCAAGCGCTGATCACCTTGTATTCAACAGAAGCGTTCTTTTAAAGGACGGATTTAAGAAATAATTTCGGAGGCAGGTATAATGAATGACAGGGTTGCCCTGAAAAAGCTTCTTTCCTTTATACAGGATACAAGCTGGGACACAATGAGCGACAATGTCCGCAATCAGGCAAAAAAATGCTTTCTGGATCTTGCCGGGGTAATTACGACGGGAGCAAAGAATAACAGCTCCAAAAAGGCTGCAGAGTATGTAAGGGAGAATTATCCCTCAGGTGACTGCACAGTATTAGCTACCGGTGAAAAGAGCAATCTGATAGGTGCGGCTCTTGCAAACGGTATGGCGGCCAATGCCCTTGACCTTGATGACGGATACAGTCTCCTTAGGGGACATCCCGGTGCAGGCTTCTTTGGGGCACTCATTACGGCAGCTGAAAAGAGTAACTGCACTTATGGTGAACTGCTGGCAGCGCTTGTGGTTGCCTATGAGGTATCAATAAGGGACGGTTATACAATAAGGAACTATTACGGCTGGGATCACAGTTCAGGCTCATATTCAACTTTCGGTACGGCGGCGGCTGTTGGAAAGCTTATGGGACTTTCTGATGAAAAGCTTGAGATGGCAATATCGATAGCTGATTTCATTACCCCTGTTGTTCCCGCAAAGCGTTCTACTTTTGTTCCATCCATGAATAAGGACGGCATCTATTTTGGGCAGCATGCAGGCACCCAGGCAGTCGTAATGGCCATGACGGGCATAACCGGAAGAAACCCCGTGATACTTGATGATGAGTACATTAAGTACATTGACACCCTTGGTGAGACATATTACATGTTTGACCTTTACATCAAGTTCTATTCCTGCTGCCGCTGGGCGCACAGCCCGATGCTGGCACTTTCGGACCTTATAAGGAAAAACGGCTTTACCGCCGATGATGTTGAGAGCATTGACGTATATTCATTTGGTAACGCAGGGACGCTTTACCGTAAGGCGCCCACCTGCGAGGATGAGGCAATGTACAACATAATCTATCCGATAGCTGCCATTCTCCTTTTCGGAAAATGCGGACCGATAGAAAGCAGCACGGATAAGATGCTTGATCCGAGGGTGCCGGGAACCATTGAAAAGATTCACTTCCATCGTGAGCCTGAATATGACAAGGTATTCCCAGGCAAGCGTTTCTCAAGGGTCGAGGTAACTCTTAAGGATGGAAGAGTCCTTAACTCCGGAGCATACGAGCCGAGAGGAGACGTGAATGCTGATGTAAGCATTGAGGACCTTAAGGTGAAGCTTCATGACATCAATGATATTTATGCACCTTCGGAAATGACGGATGCGCTTATTGATGCAGTGCTTAATACATCGGCGGAAGCCCCTGCCAAAGTTGTGCTGGAAAAAATAAAGGAACTTGCCATAACCAACATACATCCTGAAATCAGGTTTATTTGACCGTAATCAAGGAACTGCTGAAAGTAAAGCCGGCTGTTAAACAGCCGGTTTTTTTAAGCAGGAATCATTGGAAGAAAAACTTTATAAGACGGAAATTATATGTAAATGTTTGAAAGCTTTAATTTAAAATGGCAAAATAACCGCAGGCACAGGTTTTCGTG
>JAKSPD010000027.1 GCA_024405115.1 Lachnospiraceae bacterium | reverse complement strand
CCGGTCTGCATCTTTCCTGATGTAGGATTCATATAATACCAGATACCGTCAACCTGTCTCCAGCCTGTTACCATTGCACCTGAATCCTTGAAGTAATACCAGCTGTCATTGATCTTTGTCCAGCCTTTTGACATGTAGCCGTCATTACCCATGTAGTAATATGTATATGTACCATCATTATTTGTAACTCTTACCCAGTCACTTACAACGGCATTTCCGTTATTCACGAAATAATAACCGTTTGCGTTCTGCATCCATTCACCCCGAGCATTTACTGAGAGCATGGCTCCCATGATAAGGCTCAATGTAAGAATCAGTGCTAATCTTCTTTTCATTTTTCGTGGTCCTCCACTTTGATTGCGTAAGTAAATAGACAAGGCTTCCGCCTCTTCTTGTATATCTTAACACAACGCCACAAAATATTGTATTCTTTTTTGTTACAAATTTTTTACCTTTTACATTAAACCCTTTACGGCCCATTTATAATCATTGATTGCCTGGGTTAATGATAACGAGGCTAAGGAGGCTGCTGCCTCGCTGCTTAAATACTGCAGCTGCATGCCTTCATACTCAGCCTTTCCCGTAAGTCCGAGGTTATACATCCTCTGGGCCTTATCTTTTGAGAGGGCGGCTATGGAAAGCGAAGTCTGTGCGGCATCATAAAGAAGTTTCTTTTCCTGCATGGCGGCATATAATGAATCAAGCTTTGCAGAATACTCCGCGTTTGCCTCATTAATTACCGCATCCCTCTGATATACGGCAGAAGCTCCGTTATAATTCTTTACTTTTCCTATTTCCTCATACGCAGTGTTTTCCTCAATTGCCTTTTTGTAGTCTTCTTCTTTGTTTGTAGTGAGTACAAAACTTATATCCGGGGCAGGCACTGTGCCTATTTCAGGAGGGTTGTCAATATTCCAGCCCAGTTGTATCCCGATTGCTGAACGAAGCTGGTTTATTCCATTATCGACCTGCGTAAGTGTCACCCTTGCCTGTGCCAGTGTGGCCGTAGCTGAAACAACATCCGCCGCCGAAGCCATGTTCTGTGAATACAGTGCGTTCTGTGTCCCTAACATGGTCTCATACAGGGAAACCTGCTTTTCAAAAAGACTCCTGTTAATAAGCAGCTGGCTATACGAAATAAAAAGTGTTTCTATGGTTTTTGTAAGCTGGAGTCTCGCGGGTTTAAGGGCTTTCTTAGTTTTATCAATGGTACTTGCTACCATTTTGTTACCCTGCTTAAGTCCTTCCTTAGCCTGGGTACGTGCTTCCTTCAGGGAATCTTCTGCTGCTGAAAGCTGGGCACCTGCCATACCGGCAGTTGTGCCGTACTGGTCTATGGGCATGGCCTGTGGAAGTTTAGAAAGGTCATCCCGCTGCTTTTTGACAGTTTCAAGATTTTTATCAATAAGGTCGATGCTGTCATTCATTTCATCGCGGAACGTATCCCTTGCAGTTGAAAGATCATCATTTGTTGCATCAACTGAATCCGCATACATCCTGTAAGTCGGATTATAGTATGTCACAAGGTTTTCTATCTCATCCCATTCTGCCTTATTGTCCATGAGACGTGCATACGTTTCATCATCTAATGATGCAAACTGTCCAGGTCCGGCAGCAAAAGAGCTGACCGTCACAGGTACAGCGAGCATTACTGACAATATACCAATTGTTAGCTTTTTCTTTAAAACTTTCATTTATCCTAACCCGTCAATTACAGCATCATAATCAATCCTTGCAAGTATGAGGTCATAAAGCGAGGCATCACGGTTATATACCGCCTTGTTATAAGCATTTTCAGCCGTGACATAATCAAACTGGGAAATCACTCCCAGGTTAAGCTGCCTTGCAGCCGTTGCAAGGCTTCCCGCCTGTACCGTGACTATGGCACACAGGCTGTCATATGTCGCCTTTGCAAGCTGAAGCGAATCATATGCGGAAGTCACTGCAGTACGTACGGTGATCCTGTCAGAATTAAGCTGTGCCTCACATTTCTGTATGACCGTACCGGATGACATCTGTCTTGCGTTTTCAAGCTTAATTTCGTCTGTCTTTATCGTGAAACTGTTATTAAGCGCATTTTCTGTTCCCATAGCCTTATCCACCATTGCTATGTTGGCTATGTCAAATGGCGGCATGGGCCCTATCTCTGCTGCCGCATCATACTGCCACCCGCAGAGTGTTATAAGCTTTTTATAATCAGCTGAAAGTTCAGCTGCATCCGTTATCTGTGAAGCCTGGGCTGTCTGAAGTGCCTGCAGGGCCGTAAGTTCCTCAAGCTGGGTGCCGGCACCGTATGCAGCCTTATTCCTTGCTGAATTATATGCTCTCTGAAGATACGCCAGGTTCTGATTATTATAGTTGTTTCTAAGCTCAAGCTTATAACGGTTAATGAAAAGCTCACGGACCGTCTTTACTATCTCCGCTTCCGCACGGTCATACTGTAATAAAAGTACACGGTAATCGGAAGTGTTTTCCTCAGCCTGGCTTCTTAACTGGTCTGAAAGCATCCTGTATGAAGCCGCCGTGATTGCACCCCCTGTAACACTTTCAGCGTCAATTGCCATGCTGTCATACTCGTCAGCCATACGTATGAGCTCATCGTTTGTCTGTTCCGCGTTTTTCAGCTTCAGGTTATCAACATCATAATCCGCCGCATTTTTCTGTACCGTGGCATTATATTCCTTAACTAAGGAAGGTATTTCCTCATATGTAAGAACATTGTCACGAAGTACTGCCCACTCCTCCTGTGTCCTGGCAAACTCAGGGCTTGCGGCTGAAGCGGTCCCTGAAAAGATCAGGCACGCTCCAAAAACTACTATAAAGGCTTTCTTAAATGTCTTCATAATCACTCCAGTTCCGCGTAGTTACGGCGGATATCCTTTTTGCCGTTCATTATCCTGTAATATACCGGAAGCACTATAAGTGCCAGTATGGTAGAAGTTACAAGGCCTCCTGACTCAACCATGGCAAGGCCCTGCATTAAGGCACCTGCACCGTCCCCCTTGATGCACATGGGAAGCATTGAAAGGACGGTCGTGAGCGTGGTCATCAGGATGGGACGGAGTCTCGTTGCCCCGGCCTCAACCAGTGCCTCGTCAAGTTCCATCCCTATGGGATTACCGTTTTCATCAGTCAGCGCACCATCGAAATCCCCGCTTCTGTACTGATTTACCGTATCTACATACAGAATACCGTTATTAACTACCGTGCCTATCAGCATGATGAATCCGACAAGTGCAGGCATCGTGAGCGGTATGTTAAAGAGCCAAAGGACTCCGAATGATCCGATTAGTGCAAACGGAATGGTGGTCATGACCATTATCGAGAACTTGGGTGATTCAAACTGGGCGGCCATTACCACAAAGATAAGGAATACTGAAACCGCTATAGCTACATACAGGCTGTCAAACTCGTTTGTGAGCATTTCCTCAAGATAAGCGTTTTCAATCTTTGTACCGTTAGTAAGGTTCGGGTTCACATATGCCGCTATAAGCTCATCCTTTGTCTTTGAAGTTGCAAGGTCAGTATACTTTGCTGATATCGCACACTCATACTGCTTGTCAGACCGTTCTATGTATGCCGGGCTGTCCTCAAACGAAACCTCCGCAATGTCCTTAAGATAAAGCGTGTTTCCTGTTGATGAAGTGAGCATTATGTCCTCAACCTCAGCAATCTCATCATACTCATCAGGCGGAAACTCTATCATTACGGAAAGTTCCTGTCTGTCTATTTCCATCGTGTCAGCCTCAACGCCTGTCATCATAAGATAAAGTGAAGAAGACACCTGTGCGGGAATGAAGCCTTCTGCCGCCGCCGAAACAGGGTCAATGTTTATCTTTATTATTGGGGAGGCATTATCCATTGATGACGAAACTCCCGTCACCCTCTGGTCCTGCATGAGTCCTTCCTTTATGTGAAGAGCACTTTCCTTAAGGTCATCATATGAAGCGTTTACAAGCGTGACGGAGAAGCTGGGATCTGTATTCATCATGCTTGTATAAGAAGATGATGACACAGTGAGGTCACAGTTATCTACAGCCTGAAGGTCCTTCCTCCATTTCTTTATCGTTTCCTTTGTGGTCTTTACCCTGTCACTCTTTAAATAACAGGTGAATGTTGCTGAACCGCCAGATGAGGAAACCGAAAGTGATGAGCCTCCTGAACTTGCCATGTAGTTTTCAAGGTCCTCATCAAGGCTTATGATGCTTTCAATCTTTTTAATCACTTCCTCCTGTTTTTCCACAGTGAGGTTTGGTTTAAGGTTAACACTTATCTCAACCATTCCCTGGTCCATGTCAGGCATAAGTGAGGTTTTGAGTGTTGTGGCAAGGTAAATGCTTCCGCCAAAAAGCAACAGCGTGATTATTATTACAATGGCGCGCCTCCTGATGACCTTTCTCATGAACCTGCGGTACCCATTCTGCATGAGGCGGATGGCCTTATATGCCGGTGCCTTTTCCTTTTCAACAGGCTTATAGAAAACATAGCAGAGCGGCACAATCGAAATGGCTGAAATGAGTGATGCGGCCATACATACCACTATGGTCCATGACATGGGCTTAAAGAACTGGTTCGCAAGTCCTGTAGTAAAGGCAAGCGGAAGGAATACGACGCATGTTGTAAGCGTTGAACCCAGGATGGAGTCCGCAACCACATCCGTTCCCCTGACTGCCGCCCTGATGTAACCATGGAAGGTTTTGTCTAC
Organism: Lachnospiraceae bacterium; assembly: GCA_024405115.1. GTDB lineage: Bacteria > Bacillota > Clostridia > Lachnospirales > Lachnospiraceae > Avilachnospira. The sequence continues at coordinate 19,641 of JAKSPD010000027.1, read as the reverse complement.
CCTTTCCTCCATTACCCTGAAACAGGACTCCAGAACGACAATGGAGTTATCCACCATCATGCCGACGGCAAGGACAAGTGAACCTAAGGTTATTACGTTCATGGTGTATCCCATGCCCCAGATAAGGATAAATCCCATCAAAAGTGCAAGAGGTATTGATGTGGCCACTATCATTGAAGCCTTTAAGTCACCATAGAACAAAAGCAGTATTACCGTTGATATGGCGACTGCAATTGCCAGTGTCTTTAACATCGTGTCAAGTGCTTCCTTGATCTGGTCCGCGGTATCCTCGACTACAATGAAGTCAAGATTCGGGTCCTTCGCCTTTAATTCATCTATTGTTTCCTTAACCTGGTTTGAAACGTCCACGGCAGTGTACTGCTGGTTTCTCTCTATCTGTAATAGAACCGTGTCATTTCCGTTATATCGTCCTACGGAAGAAGAATCCTTCTGTTTTCTAGAAATGACCGCAATGTCTTCCAGATATAAGATGTTACCGTTTCCGGCAGTTATGGGAATCCTCTTTAATGAATCAACCGTATCATAAGTGACACCGGATGAAATGGTCATGTCAGTACTGCCGACATTTGTGCTTCCTGCGGGCATCGAATAGCTTGCGGCTCCGACAAGTCCCGCAATAGTGCTTATGTCAAGCCTGTAGCTTTTTACCTTTTCAGGTATGAGTTCAATGCTCACATATTCCTTATTACCGCCTGAAAGCCCTACGGAGGCTACGGCGGTAAGCTTTTCAAACTCAGGAACTATTGATTTTTCAGCATAGTTATAGATGTTGTTGACCGCCGTGTTATTAATGCATATGTACATGGCGGAAAGCTGGTTGATGTTCATCTCTATGATGAGGGGGTCCGACGCATCGTCAGGCAGCGCGGCTTTTGCAAGATCCAGCTTTTTCCTTAGTTCTGAATAAGCATTGTCCATGTCAGTACCATAATCGTACTGGATCATGGTCATCCCGTAGTTTTCATAGGACATGCTTGTGATCGTATCCACGTTTCCAAGTGTTGCGCAGTAGTCCTCTATGGGCTTTGTGACAAGCTCATTAACATCTGCAGGAGCCGCCCCCCTGTAGGTGGTTGTAATTATGAACATCGGGAGGCTGACATCCGGAGTCAGTTCAAGGGATGTGTTTGTAATCGATATAACGCCAAAGAACACTATTGTGAGAACACACAGCAGTGTCGTTACCGGCCTTTTCAATACTGATTTGGTAAGACGGATCATTGTGCGGATCCTCCGAGAACCTGAACCTTCGCACCCTCGTAGAGCTGTGCGGTCCAGGTCTTTATCACTTCGTCATCAGAAGAGATTCCTTCGGTTATTTCAGTTCTTTCACTGTCTGATAAACCGGTGGAAACACGGATCTTGTGAACGGTTGCGGGAGCATTTCCGGGAAGTATCGTTGCAGCGTCGTCCGTGACGGCATCATAAGTCACGGTAAAGACATAAGAGATGCCACCGTCGTAATAGATGCTGTCAGTCGGAACGGTAAGTGCATCTTCAACACTTTCAGAAACAAAGTGAACCTTAACGGAAGCACCGGTGGGAATCCTGCTGTCATCTTTTATTTCAGCTTCAACGAGATAAAGTCCCGTACTCTGCCCGGGCATGGTTGATACTTCAGTGACAATGCACTCATAGGTCTCACCCTGCTTTTCAGCCTTTACCTTATCTCCTGCCTTAATTGAACCAAGCAGCCTGTCTGTAACGTTAAACTGAAGCTTTCCGCTTCCGTCAGCTGAAATGACGGCAATGGGGGAAGACTGTGTGGCAATGTTATTTAAGGTCATGTTCGTGGTTTCTATGGTGCCTGTTGCGGGAGCTGTAACGGTAGAAAATTCAAGCTGTGTATCATATGAAAGCTTTGCGCCATCATACTGAAGCTTTGCACCCTCGAGGCCTGCAACCGCCTGGTCATAGCTTGCCTTTACCTGCTCATAGCTCTGGGCGGAAATGTCGCCTGCCTTATAAAGAGCCTCCATGCGGTCAAGGTTCGTCTTTGCAAGTGTTATTGACTCCTCTACGGTATTTACCTGTACCTGTGCGGCATCAAGCTGTATCTTTGCGGCATCAACCTGTTTTTTATTATCTATTTCGCAGATTTTGTCACCACTGTTGACATGGTCACCTACTGAGACATATATCTTCTTTACTTCCCCTGCCGCCATGGGAATGACGTAATACATGTCGCCCGGCATCTTTGTGGCCACAAGTGAAGTCTCTATCTCTATATCATTTATTTCGGGATGCATGGTAGAAACCGTTGATAAGGGCGTTACATCCACCTCATCTGTTGCCGTGAGTATCCTTCTTGCAGCAAGTGCTGCAACGGCAAGAAAGCACAACACAAGAAATATCTTCCATGCAATGGAATAACCACTTTTTTTCTCTTTAGTCTCTTCGTTCATTTTTATCTGCTCCATTAAAAAACTGCGGAATACCGCTTTTAAAGTATGCCACAGTTTATTTTTAAAGTGTATGAAAATTTAGTGAAAAAAATGCGTCAGTTTATTCGTTTGACTTTTTGGTTTCCTCTTCCTCTTTCAGCTTCTGGACGACTGCCTTCTCCTGATTTGCGATATGCTTTTCAACTGTCTGGAGTCCCTTCTCAAGATCCTTTTCAGAAAGGCTTTCAACCATTGCATAGTGCTCACTTATAAGGAGTGCACGGTACTCGGGGTTTCTTAAATATTCAAGGCGGTAACGGTACATGTTTTCCTTGAGGTTTCCCAATATCTCACGGAGCTTATTGTTATCGGCTGCGTCATAAATGACAAAGTGAAAGTTCTCATCAGCTTCCGTCATCTTTAAGATGTCACCGCTCTCAACTGACTCCTCAAAGGCTTTTGCAAGCTCGGACAGTTCGTTGATCTGTTCAGCGCTTATATTTTCAAAGGCAAGGCTGAATGCCATCTTTTCAAGATTCATCCTTACGCGGAGGACATCTGTGAGCATCTTCTTTGAAATACCTGCAACTTCTGCTCCCTTCCTGGGAATGAGTGTTACAAGTCCTTCCTTTGAAAGCTTATGGATGGCCTCACGGATGGGTGTACGGGAAACTCCCATCTTTTCAGCGAGCTGTAATTCCATAAGACGGTCACCGGGCTGAAGTTCGCCCTTAAGGATTGCCTTTTTAAGTGTCGTGAAAACAAGCTCCTTTAACGGCATGTATTCGTTGAATTCAATGGTAAAATCTGAGTTCATGTCTATTCCTGCCTCCTTGTATCGTTATGAGAAGTGTATCAAAAAAAATACTTATGAACAAGGTTTAAGGTGCACAAAAAAAGCAACAAAAAGAACAGGTTCTATGCCATCTTGACTATAAACAGAAAAAGGCGGAGGTCTGTCCTCCGCCCAAAGCGTTTAATTCTGCCAGGTGCCGTCCGCACCAATATAGAAATCCCCAATCTGAGTATTTGTTGCCAGGAATCCGTACTTGCCGTCAGAAGTTGAACCCTGCGGCCAGAAGTAATACCACTTTCCTCCTATTTCATACCAGCCTGTAACCATTACTCCGCTCGCATTTAAATAGTAATTCTTACCGTCAATCGAAAGCCATCCGGTTGCCATGGAGCCCTGTGGACCGCCTTCATTAGGCCTTAAGTAATACCACTTGTCACCGTCATGGAGCCATCCGGTCTTCATGACGCCTGTGGAATTATCCATGTAGTACCATAGTCCTGAAGAAGCATCCTTCTGCCATCCGGAAAGCCTCAGTCCGTTTGCACCCAGAAAATACCAGCTGCCATTCAATTTGAGCCATCCGGCGCCTGCATATGTTCCATTTGGATAACGGAATCTTGCACCCTTGGAATCTGTTACCCATCCGGCTACGTTCTGAGTACCAGTGCCATTTGGATAAGCTGCATTCCCCGCATCAGAGGAACCATTCCACGGGGTACCGTTTCCGCTTTCCTGTCCTGATCCGTTTGAAACCTGAGTAGAATCAATGTAAAGATCTCCTGATTCCGCATATTCAGAGGAACGGGCTCCTTTCTGTGACATAGCACTTGTTGCCTTGGCACGTACTTTAAAGGTGTAGTCACCCTCCTTAGTCATGTAGGGATAAAAGTTGTAGTAAGTTCCCTGATAATCCTCAAGTTTCTTTACCGTATGCCCGTCCCTATGGCAGATCACGTCATATATTCCCGAATCGTTTTCCGTCGGGTTCCATCTTGCAACACCGGTCTGTTCATCCCAGTAAACTTCAGGAGCCGTATACTGCCCCCTTACTGACTTAAGCTGCACAGTCACTTCAAGGACATATCCTGAATCCTGCACAAAAGCCCTTACAAAGCTTCCACCAGAAACAGAAACGCTGGATGAAGAATAACTTCCTGAGAACAGCCATATTTTTGTATAACTTGAGTAGTCAACTTCCTTGGGGATAGCTGAAAGATATACAGTCATCTTAGGTGTGTCACCAATTGTCAGGTATGAATTTCCGTCATCCCATTCTGCCCCGTCTAATGAGTAGTATTCATTATCCGGAACTGAAATATAGCTTGAAGCATCTCCCAGTATCTCTCCGGCTGTAAGAGACTCTGTATCTATTGAAATCTTAATACTTCTTATGGGCGTAACCCTCATCGAAGTTATATAGCTTGCTGCTGAAACCGTACCGGCACATATAAAGGCAGCTATCAGCGAAATGACTATAGTCTTATTAATTCTTTTCATATAAACCCCCAGGAGGCATATTTATAACTTTACATTTTAATTATACTTCCGGGTATTCAGTTTTCAATTTACGAAATGTTGACAGTTTCCTTACATAACGGCTCAAAAGCCTGAAACTTGACTTAACTGTTGGATAAAAACACGGAGGTGGATATCCACCTCCGTGCCGTACATTCAGGATTATTATTAAACGAGCTCGATGAGAACCATCATAGCGCCGTCACCCTTACGCTCACCGATCTTAACGATACGTGTGTAACCACCGTTACGGCTCTGATACTTCTGTGCATACTCGTCGAAGAGCTTTGCAACAAGGTCAACCTTCTTTGTGTTGCGCTTCTTGCCTGCAGCCTTCTCCGGAACTTCTGTTACATCGTAGAGAACTGAAAGCATCTGACGTCTAACATGAAGTCTTGAGGGCTTATCCTTCTTGATAGTCTTCTCGATTTCATCGTAAACTGTAACTTTCTTCTTTACGCCATCGATTTCCTTAACTTCCTTGACTCTCTTGCCATCCTTGTCCTTACGGGCAACCTTAGCCTTAACGGTAACTTCCTCATAGTTATCCTTCTCACGAACTGCCATAGCGATAAGCTTTTCTGCAGTCTTGCGAAGTTCCTTAGCTCTTGCTTCTGTTGTGATGATCTTTCCATTGTAAAGAAGAGCTGTTACCTGGTTTCTGAGGAGTGCCTTTCTCTGTGAAGAAGTCTTTCCTAACTTTCTGTACATTGCCATGGTTTTTTCCTTTCCGCCGTGCTCTTTGGTCTTACCGGCATGCCTTGCCGAACACTTTTGGATTTACCGGCAGGGGGCATATTTAATTAATTAAGTTCTTCCTGATTGCTGAGCTGAAGTCCGAGTTCCTTAAGCTTTGCAAGAACCTCTTCAAGGCTCTTTCTTCCAAGGTTACGAACCTTCATCATGTCATCGGTTGTCTTGGAGCAGAGCTCCTGGACGGTGTTGATACCGGCACGCTTTAAGCAGTTGTATGAACGAACTGAAAGCTCAAGCTCATCAATGCTCATCTCAAGTACCTTGCCCTTGTTATCATCAACCTTTTCGTTGATGACACTTACAGTCTTTGAAGTCTCTGAAAGATCAACAAAGAGGCTTAAGTGGTCTGAAAGTACCTTTGCCGCAAGGCTTACTGCCTCATCAGGTGAAATGGTGCCGTTTGTGTAAACGTCAAGTGTAAGCTTGTTGAAATCTGTCTGCTGGCCTACACGTGTGTTTTCAACGTTCATGTTGACACGCTCTACCGGTGTGTAGATTGAGTCAATTGCGATGCTGCCGATGGGGGCATCATCTGTCTTGTTGCGGTCAGAACTTACATATCCACGTCCGTTAGTTATTGTGAGAACCATGCTCAGCTTAGCTTCGGCGTTGCATAATGTAGCGATGACCTGGTCGGGATTCATGATCTCAAGATCCTGGTCGATCTGGATGTCTCTTCCTGTTACTACACAGGGGCCCACACAGTCGATGTAAGCTGTCTTCGGCTCATCATCTTCGCTCGAATTCTTGATTGCAAGTTCCTTGATGTTCATGATGATTTCCGTAACGTCTTCCTTGACGCCGGGAATCGATGAGAACTCATGAAGAACACCGTCGATCTGGATACGGCTAACAGCTGTACCAACGAGTGAAGAGAGCATGATACGTCTGAGAGAGTTGCCCAGTGTGATGCCATAGCCTCTCTCCAGGGGCTCACATACGAACTTTCCGTATCTATTGTCCTCTGAAATCTCTACTATCTCAATCTTGGGTTTTACGAAATCAAACATCCTGGACTCCTTTTAATAAAGATACGCACAACATGCGTAATAAATACGCATGTTGTGTATACAAACGTAATTAGTTCTTTGAATACAACTCGACGATAAGCATCTCGTCTACGGGAACATCGATGGCTGTTCTCTTGGGAAGCTCTACAACGCTGCCCTTAAGATTTTCCTTGTCGCTAGTAAGCCACTCGGGAACTGAACGGGCACCGGTGATCTCAAGGATGTCCTTATATCTCTGTGAAGCCTTGTTCTTCTCTTTGATCTCGATTACGTCACCAGCCTTAACAAGGTATGAGGGAATGTTTACACCATGTCCGTTAACCTTAACGTGCTTGTGGTCGATGATCTGTCTGGCTTCCTTACGTGTACGTGCCCAACCCATACGGAAGAGTACGTTGTCAAGTCTTGACTCAAGCATAACCATAAGGTTTTCACCGGTCATGCCTTCCATACGCTCAGCCTTTGCATAGTAATTACGGAAGGGCTTCTCAAGTACACCATAGATGAACTTAGCCTTCTGCTTCTCACGAAGCTGCATTCCGTACTCTGAAAGCTTTCTCTGCTGTCTCTGAGACTTTCTGTTGGACTTCTTATCTATTCCTAAATATGTAGGATCCAGGTCAAGGGACCTGCATCTTTTAAGAACAGGAACTCTATCTACTGCCATTTCTAACCTCCAAAATCAGACTCTTCTGCGCTTCGGGGGGCGGCATCCGTTATGAGGAACGGGTGTCACATCCTTAATGCTGGTTACTGCAAGTCCTGATGCTCCAAGAGCACGGATTGCTGCTTCACGACCTGAACCAGGTCCCTTTACCATAACATCTACTGTCTTTAAACCATGCACTAAAGCTGCCTTTACAGCAGTTTCTGCAGCCATCTGAGCTGCATAGGGAGTAGATTTCCTTGAACCTCTAAATCCCAGACCGCCGGCACTTGCCCATGAAAGGGTATTTCCTTCAGCATCAGTTAATGTAACTATGGTATTGTTGAAAGAAGCCTGGATATGTGCCTGTCCGTGTTCAACGTTTTTCTTGACGCGCTTTTTAACTACTTTCTTAGCGCCGCCTGACACTTTCTTTGCCATAAATAAACTAACCTACTTTCTTTAAATGTTTTGTTCCCATGCTTAAAACATGCAAATCACAAAACCTGATTACTTCTTCTTGTTTGCTACAGTCTTTCTCGGACCCTTGCAAGTTCTTGCATTGGTCTTGGTCTTCTGTCCACGGCAGGGAAGTCCCTTTCTGTGACGAATTCCGCGATAGCATCCGATTTCCTGAAGTCTCTTGATGTTCATAGCAATCTCTCTACGAAGATCACCTTCAACCATCTGAGAATCAGCAATAACTTCTGCAATAGCCTTTACTTCGTCGTCGGTAAGATCCTTGCAACGTGTGTCAGGGTTAACTTTTGCTTCCGCAAGGATGCGCTTTGATGATGAAACACCGATACCATAGATATAGGTAAGACCGATTTCAACACGCTTCTCTCTGGGAAGGTCAACACCAGCTATACGAGCCATGATTTTCCTCCTTCTTAATGATTAGCCTTGTCTCTGTTTGTGCTTCGGGTTCTCGCAGATAACTCTTACGATACCCTTTCTCTTGATTACCTTACACTTTTCGCATATAGGTTTTACTGAAGATCTGACTTTCATTTCCAATCTCCTTTCCAACAAATCGGCGACAGCCGCCGAATAATTAATATATCATAAATTTTTTCCTTTGGCAAGGACTTAATTTATTTATCTCTCCAGATGATACGCGCCTTTGAAAGATCATAAGGGCTCATCTCGAGTGTCACCTTGTCTCCGGGAAGGATCCTGATATAGTTCATACGAAGCTTTCCGCTTATGTGAGCCAGTACCTGGTGTCCGTTTTCAAGTTCAACCTGGAACATGGCATTGGGAAGCTTTTCAACTACCGTACCCTCAAGTTCAATTACATCTGCTTTCGACATAGCCTTCCTTTTTATTTAACGTTATAAATCTTCTTTTCCTCCGGAAGAAGTGAAAGGACTTCCGGTTCTCCCTCGGTAATGAGGATCGTGTTCTCGTAATGTGCTGAAGGTGCACCGTCGCAGGTCACGAACGTCCATCCGTTATCCTGCTCCTCGACCATCCATGTTCCCAGGTTGATCATGGGTTCCACCGCAATGGTCATATTCTTTCGGAGCTTCATTCCGCGGCTTCTGCAGGCGAAGTTGGGAACTTCGGGTTCCTCATGCATCTCCCTGCCTATTCCGTGGCCCACAAGGTCTTCAACTATCCCATATCCGAACTGGTTGATGTAATCCTCAATCGTCCTTCCAATGTCGTTGACCCTTGCCCCGTCAGTTGCGGCTTTGATTCCCACAAAGAAGCTTTCCCTCGTATGGTCGATGAGCTCCTGTACCTCACTGTCGATTTTTCCCACGGCGTGTGTACGTGCTGCATCAGACTGCCAGCCCTTCCAGATGACTCCCACATCAAGTGTGACAATGTCACCTTCCTCAATGTAACGGTCTGCCGAGGGAATTCCGTGCACGACCTCGTCGTTTACGGAAACACAGGCTGATGCGGGGAATCCGCAGTATCCCTTAAAGGAAGGAACTGCCCCCATGCTTCTTATGAGTTTTTCACATTTTGTGTCAAGGTCCAGTGTCGTGAGTCCGGGCTTTACATAGCCTTCAAGTTCCTTATGAACTTTTGCAAGTATCTGCCCTGCTTCACGCATGAGCTGTATCTCACGTTCTGTCTTAATGGTTACCATGATGTACCAGCGCTTTTACGATGTCCTTATATACTTCGTCGGGATCTTTTGTTCCGTCTACTTCAATTATGAGGCCCTTACGGCGGTAATAATCCTTGATCGGTTCTGTCTCTGAATGGAAAGTCTCAAGTCGCTTCTGAACGGTTTCTTCCGTGTCATCGCTTCTTTCCTGCAGAATGGCTCCGCACCTGTCGCATACTCCCGGTACAAGCGGGGGATTTGACATGATGTTGTACGGAGTGTCACACTTGGGGCACACAAGACGGTTGGGCATACGTTTTTTAATGTTTTCATCCGGCACATGGAGATAGACTGCATGGTCAATTTCCTCTCCGAACTCTAAAAGCGCATGCTTTAACGCAGTGGCCTGCTGGTATGTCCTCGGGAAACCGTCAAGGATGTAGCCTCTCTGGCAGTCCCTCTGAAGTATCCTTTCCATTATCATCTCAATAACGATGCGGTCAGGCACAAGTTCACCTCTCTCGATGATGTCCTTTACCTCTTTTCCTATCTCATCCTGATCCTGGATGTGCTTACGGAAGATGGCACCGCTTGAAATGTGCGGGATGTTGAGGCGTTCTGCGAAGAATGTCGACTGGGTGCCTTTTCCGGCACCTGGTGCTCCGAGCATGATTATTCTCATTTTTCCCCTTCTGAGAGAGCTCTCTTAAATCAAGGTTGACATGCAGGCGGTAAAACCGTCTGCATGTCTTAAGATTACTTAGTCATTAAGGAATCCCTTGTAATTCCTTACGAGCATCATTGACTCAACTGCTGAAAGTGTCTCAAGAATGACACCAACGATAATGATGAGTGATGTGCCCATGAAGGAAAGGCGTCCGACACCAAAGAGACCTGAACATAAGATCGGAACGATACATACTATGATGAGGCCGCAGGCGCCGATGAAAATGATGTACTTAAGGATGCGATTAAGATAATCGCTGGTGGGCTTACCGGGGCGGATGCCGGGGATAAAGCCGCCGTTTTTCTTCATGTTGTTTGCAATCTCAAGAGGATTGAATGTAATTCCTGTGTAGAAATATGCAAACGCGAAGATCAATGCAAGATAGATCACAAGTCCTACATTAGCCCACGGGATCTGAGGATTGCACCATGTACCTGAATTGCAGAGGTAAATGAGCTTTCCACCGAAGGTTGAATAGTCAACGTTTGTGAACTGGGCAATGATTGTGGGGATGGACATGAGTGATGAGGCAAAGATTACAGGAATGACTCCTGCAGTATTGACCTTCATCGGGATAACTGATGAGCTTCCGCCAACCATGTGTCTTCCCTGCATCTTACGTGAATACTGTACGGGGATGTTTCTTACAGCCTTCTCAAGGAGAACAGTGAACATTACCATGCCGATGATTACGGCGATGATGATGATTGCTGCCACAACTGCAACAGCTGTTGATTTTCCCCTGATGAACGTATTCACAAGGCTTCCGAGATCATCCGGAAGTGATGCTAAAATGTTGAAGAGGAGGACGATTGAAATACCGTTTCCTACTCCCTTTTCGGTAATGCACTCACCGATCCACATAAGAAGTGCTGAACCTGCAGTCATTGAAATGATGCAGACAAGGACACTCCAGAAGTTGTAGTCGTAAAGAAGTCCGCTTCCGCCGAATCCGATTGCCATTGCTGTTGACTCGATGAGAGCAAGAGCAACTGTGACATAACGTGTGTATTCAGCAATCTTCTTTCTGCCGTCATCTCCCTCTTTTGCCAGTCTCTCAAGTGCCGGAATGGCAATTGTGAGAAGCTGGATGATGATGGATGATGTGATGTACGGAGTGATGCTCAGTGCAAAGATTGAAAGGTCCGTGAATGAACCACCTGTCATTGCATTGAACCATCCGAACGCGTCGGTATCCGATACTGTATTAAGCAGTGTTGCAAAATAAGTAGTGTTAACTCCCGGGATGGGAAGTGTGGAACCGAATCTGATGATCACCAGCATGAGAAGTGTGTAGAAAAGCTTTTTCCTTACTTCTTCCACTTTAAATGCATTTACTATGGATTTCCACATATTAGATTTCCTCGCAGGTACCGCCGCAGCTTTCGATCTTCTGCTTTGCTGTCTCAGTAAACTTGTTTGCCTTTACAGTAAGCTTTTTGGTAAGCTCTCCATTTCCTAAGATCTTAACTCCACCGAGTTCCTTCTTGATGATTCCCTCTTCGAAAAGAACATCGATATCTACTACTGCACCGTCCTCGAATCTCTCTTCAAGTGTGCTTACATTAACACCAACATACTCAACTCTGTTTCTGCAGAGGAAGCCTCTCTTGGGGAGTCTTCTGTACAGAGGCATCTGGCCGCCTTCGAAACCAGGTCTCGGAGCGCCTGAACGGGCCTTCTGGCCCTTATGTCCGTAACCGGCGGTCTTTCCGTTTCCTGAACCGTGACCACGGCCCTTACGGAAGTTCTTTGCATGCTTTGAACCTTCAGCCGGTCTTAAATTTGATAATTCCATTTTGTCCCTCCTCGGTTAGATCTCTTCGACTTCAACCATATGCTGGATCTGCTTCAGCATACCTCTGACTGCTGCATTGTCCGGGAACTCTCTGGTCTGATGAAGCTTCTTGAATCCAAGAGCCTCAGCGGTCTTCTTGTTCTTCGGAACCTGAGCGATAGGAGACTTAACAAGGGTTACTCTTAACTTTTCTGCCATGATAGTATCCTCCTATTACTTCAGAATTTCTGCTACGGTCTTGTCACGAAGCTCTGCACACTTCTCAGGTGTCTTCATAGCCTTGAGGCCTTCGATAGTTGCGAGTACGCAGTTAACCTTATTTCTTGAACCGAGTGACTTTGTACGGATGTTCTTGATGCCTGCAAGCTCAAGTACGCTACGTGCGGGGCCGCCGGCGATAACACCGGTACCTTCGGGAGCTCTCTTAAGAAGAATCTGTGAGCTTCCAAACTGTCCGTAATAGTCATGAGGTACTGAATTATTCTTGTCTCTTGCAATTTCTACAAGATTTCTTGATGCAGCTTCCTTACCTTTTCTGATAGCCTCGGGAACCTCGGCTGCCTTTCCAAGACCTGCACCAACGTGGCCGTTGCCGTCTCCTACTACCACGAGTGCGGAGAATCTCATTGTACGTCCACCTTTAACGGTTTTGCTGACACGCTTGATGGCAACAACCTTATCATTGAGTTCTAATGACTTGGGATCGATAATTTCTCTCTTCATTTTTCTCCTCCTCCTTAGAATTCAAGACCGGCTTCACGTGCTGCATCAGCAAGTGCCTGGATCTTACCGTGATAAATGAAACCGCCGCGGTCGAAAACAACCTTTGTAACACCCTTCTCAAGTGCTTTCTTTGCGATTTCTGTTCCTACAAAAGCAGCTGCCTCAGTATTGTCTGTGAACTCAAGATCCTTAGCAGCCTTATCAAGTGTAGAAGCTGCACAGATGGTCTTTCCAACTGTATCATCAATGATCTGAGCATACATGTGGTTGTTGCTTCTGAAAACGCTGAGACGAGGTCTCTCAGGTGTTCCTGAGATGTAATGACGAAGTCTAGCGTGCTTCTTTGCGCGAATTTCGCTCTTTGACTCTTTAGTAATCATTTTGCACTCTCCTTCTCAATTACTTACCTGTCTTGCCGACTTTACGTCTGATTACTTCGTAATCATACTTGATACCCTTGCCCTTATACGGCTCCGGAGGTCTCTTCATTCTGATCTCTGCTGCGTACTGACCAACAGCTTCCTTAGAGATACCCTTTACGATGACCTTGTTGCCTTCAACAGCTGTCTCGATACCTGCGGGATCATCCATCTTTACGGGATGTGAATAACCAAGGTTAAGTGTGAGGGTCTTTCCTGACTTCTCAGCTCTGTATCCAACACCGTTGATTTCGAGTGTCTTCTGATAACCTGTGTTAACACCGATTACCATGTTGTTGATGAGTGTTCTTGTAAGGCCGTGTAAAGCCCTGTTCTGCTTTAAGTCATTGGGGCGTGTTACGATAACCTGTCCATCCTTAAGCTCGATGCCTAACTGGGGAGCAAATGTCCTTGCGATCTCACCCTTGGGGCCTTTAACTGTCACTTTGTTGCCGTCTTCAATCTTAACGGTAACGCCTGCCGGTACAACTACCGGAAGTTTTCCGATACGTGACATAAATTTTCTCCTTTCTTACATTATCAGTCCTTGACTGTTTTCAGATTATTACCAGATGAAGCAGAGAACTTCGCCGCCTACGCCGCGCTTTCTTGCTTCCTTGTCTGTGATTACGCCTTCATTGGTAGAAACGATAGCTGTTCCAAGTCCACCAAGAACCTTGGGCATATCTTCCTTGCCGGCATAAACACGAAGACCCGGCTTTGAGATCTTCTTGAGACCTGCGATTACTCTCTGTCCATCGGGAGTATACTTAAGGTAGAGTCTCATGTCTTTGAAATTGCCGTTGTCAACGAACTCGTACTTTGCGATGTATCCTTCTTCAACAAGGATATCAGCGATCTTAACCTTGATCTTTGATACGGGAACATCAACTGTTGCGTGCTTTCTCATGTTTGCATTACGAATTCTCGTAAGCATATCAGCAATAGGATCACTCATTTTTTTAATCTCCTTTTATAAATGTGATATCCTGCTAAAAAATCCGGCCATGGGTCGGTGCGCACGCGATTCGGTAAGCTTGCTTACAGAATCCGTGTCGCGCTGACACATAAGGTCATTACCGCATGAGCAACGCCATGAAATGGCGGTGCGAAAGGCCGGATTTTTATAGTTAATAAATTACCAGCTGGCCTTACGTACGCCCGGGATTTCTCCCTTGTATGCGAGTTCTCTGAAGCAGACTCTGCAGATACCGTACTTTCTAAGTACTGAATGGGGTCTTCCGCAGATACGGCATCTTGTGTATGCCCTTGTTGAGAACTTAGCGGGGCGGGCCTGCTTGATCTTCATGGAAGTCTTTGCCATACTCTAAACTCCTCTCTTATTTCGCGAAAGGCATGTTGAAGAGTCTGAGGAGTTCCCTAGCTTCTTCATCAGTCTTTGCTGTGGTTACGAAGATGATGTCCATTCCACGTGTCTTGTCAACCTTATCGTACTCGATCTCAGGGAAGATAAGCTGTTCCTTGATTCCAAGTGCGTAGTTTCCTCTGCCGTCGAACGCGTTCGGGTTTACACCACGGAAGTCACGTACACGGGGGAGTGAAAGGTTGATAAGACGGTCTGCAAAGTCGTACATCTTCTCTCCACGGAGAGTAACCTTGCATCCGATTGACATACCTTCACGGAGCTTGAAGTTTGCAACTGACTTTCTGGCCTTGGTAATAACAGCGTGCTGTCCTGAGATGATCTCAAGATCACGAACAGCAGAGTCCAAAACCTTGACATTTTCCTTAGCTTCGCCAACGCCCATGTTGATAACGATCTTCTCGAGCTTCGGTACTTCCATAATGTTCTTGTAACCGAACTTCTTGATCATGGCGTCCTTGATCTCTGTATTGTAGATTTCTTTTAATCTTGCCATAAGTTTTTTCCTCCTTTCGCTTAAATTTCCTTACCGGTCTTCTTTGCAATGCGGACCTTCTTGCCGTCTTCTACCTTGAATCCGACTCTGGTTGCCTTGCCGTCGGAAAGTACCATGACATTTGAAACATCGATGGGGTTTTCCTTCTTAACGATACCGCCGTTAGGGTTAGCCTGTGAAGGTCTTGTGTGCTTTGTTGCAACGTTGATGCCTTCAACGGTGATCCTTCCTGTCTTTGTATCAACAGCGATGACCTTTCCCTCTTTGCCTTTGTCCTTACCGGCGATGATCTTTACCATATCATCTTTTTTGATCTTATTCATCAGCTGCCTCCTTATAATACTTCGGGAGCGAGAGATACGATCTTCATGAAGTTGTGGTCACGAAGCTCTCTTGCTACCGGCCCGAAGATACGGGTTCCACGGGGAGTGCCGTCATCCTTAAGGATAACTGCTGCATTCTCGTCGAAACGGATATATGCGCCGTTTGCTCTGCGGGTCTTCTGTACTGTACGTACTACAACTGCCTTTACGACATCACCCTTCTTAACCATTCCACCGGGAGTTGCATCCTTGACTGTTGCAACGATGGTGTCACCGATTCTGGCATATCTTCTGGTTGAGCCGCCGCTGACACGGATGACAAGGAGTTCCTTGGCGCCGGTGTTGTCAGCAACTTTAAGTCTGCTTTCCTGCTGTACCATTATTCTCCTCCTTATCTAGCCTTCTCAACGATTTTAACGAGTCTCCATCTCTTTGTCTTTGAAAGAGGTCTGGTCTCCATTACTTCTACTGTATCGCCTTCGCCACACTCGTTGTTCTCGTCGTGAGCCTTAAGAGTGTAGGTGTTCTTAACGATCTTACCGATCAAGGGGTGCTTGACATGCTCTTCGATAGCAACTGTGATGGTCTTGTCCATCTTTGAGCTTACTACCTTGCCGGTACGTGTTTTTCTAAGATTTCTTTCCACGGTCAATTCTCCTTCCCCTGATTAGTCATTTTTCTGCTTAACAGTGATAACTGTCTGGATACGGGCGATGTTCTTACGAACCTCTGTGATCCTTGCAGTGTTGTCAAGCTGGTTGGTTGCGTTCTGGAAACGAAGGTTGAAAAGTTCCTTCTTAGCTGCAACGAGATCCTCGTTTAATGCCTTAACGTCTTTAGCGTTCAGCTCTTCTAAATACTTTTTACTCTTCATTAGTTTTCACCGCCTTCCAAATCTGCCTTGGAAACGATCTTGCATGTAAGCGGTAACTTATGCATTGCAAGACGGAGAGCTTCCTTAGCTGCTTCTTCCTGTACACCGGCGATCTCGAAAAGAACGCGGCCGGGCTTAACTACTGCTACGTAGTACTCAACGGCACCTTTACCAGAACCTCCACGTACTCCGATAGGCTTTGATGTAACGGGCTTATCCGGGAATACCTTGATCCAAACCTGTCCGCCACGCTTGATGTAACGAGTCATGGCAACACGGGCTGCTTCTATCTGGTTGGCCTTGAGCCAGCAACGCTCGGTAGCGACTAAACCATACTCACCGTATGCGATGGTGTTTCCGCGGTTTGCACAGCCCTTCATCGAACCACGCTGCTGCTTACGATATTTTGTTCTCTTAGGCATTAACATGATTATTTATCGCTCCCTTCCTTAGATTTTTTCTTCTGTGGAAGTACCTCGCCCTTGTAGATCCAAACCTTGATTCCGAGCTTGCCGTAGGTTGTAGCAGCCTCTGCAAAGCCGTAGTCAATGTCAGCTCTAAGTGTCTGAAGCGGAATGGTACCCTCTGAATAGAACTCACCTCTTGCGATATCAGCACCTGCAAGACGTCCGCCTACATATGCCTTGATTCCAAGAGCGCCGCTCTTCATTGTTCTTCCGATGGCCTGCTTAACGGCACGTCTGAAAGATACACGGTTCTCAAGCTGCTGAGCGATGTTTTCAGCCACGAGCTGAGCATCCTTATCAGGGCGCTTGATTTCCTTGATGTCCATGAAAAGCTTCTTTGTGGTATATTTCTGTGTTTCAGCCTTAAGCTTGTCGATCTCTGATCCGCCCTTACCGATTACAACGCCGGGTTTTGCGGTGTAGAGGATGACCTTAACCCTGTCAGCTGTTCTTTCGATCTCAACCTTTGAGATGCCTGCTGCATAGAGTTTCTTCTTAAGGAACTTTCTGATGTTATAGTCTTCCACGATGCTGTCTGAGAAATCTTTTCCCTCTGCATACCACTTGGAATCCCAATCTTTAATTACGCCGACTCTGAGGCCGTGCGGATTAACTTTCTGTCCCATGCTTTCCCCCTTACTTCTTCTCGTCCAGGATAACGGTAATGTGTGAAGTGCGCTTCTCGATGCGATAAGCACGACCCTGTGCTCTCGGCTGAATCCTCTTCATTGTGGGGCCCTTGTCTGCGTAGCAGGCTGCTACGAAAAGGTTGTCCCTGTCTAAACCGTTATTGTTAACTGCGTTAGCTGCAGCTGACTCGAGGAGCTTCTTAACTAAGGATGATGCATATCTGGGGTTGTATGTAACGATACCCAGAGCAGTGTTAAGATCCTTGCCTCTGATTGCGTCTAATACGAAGCATGCCTTCTGAACTGAAACCCTTGCGTAAGAAAGCTTAGCGCTGGGACGGTTATCTTTAACGGCATTTCTTTCTCTTTTGATTTGTGATCTATGACCTTTAGCCATTTCGATTTCCTCCTTTCAGCTTATCTTGCGCCGGTCTTCTTCTCGTCCTTACCATGTCCCTTGTAGGTTCTGGTAACAACGAACTCACCGAGCTTATGTCCTACCATGTCTTCTGTTACGAATACCGGTACATGCTTGCGGCCGTCATGAACGGCAATTGTGAATCCTACCATCTGCGGGAAGATAGTAGAACGTCTTGACCATGTCTTGATTACTGACTTCTGTCCTGAAGCGTTCATCGCATCGATCTTCTTAAGTAATGAAGCATCAGCGAATGGTCCCTTTTTCAGTGAACGATGTGACATTTCTTCTCTCCTCCTCTAATTATTTGATGGCTCTGCCGTCACGGCGTCTGATGATGAGCTTATTTGAAGACTTCTTCTTCTTTCTTGTCTTGAGACCAAGAGCCGGCTTGCCCCAGGGTGTTGAAGGTCCGGGACGACCGATGGGTGCTCTTCCTTCTCCACCACCATGCGGGTGGTCGTTGGGGTTCATGACTGAACCGCGGACTGTAGGTCTGATACCCATATTTCTGATACGGCCTGCCTTACCATAGTTGATAAGGTTGTGCTCGCCGTTTCCTACGATACCGATTGTAGCTCTGCATTCTGCAGAAACCATTCTCATTTCACCTGAGGGAAGACGAAGGGTTGCGTACTTGCCTTCCTTAGCCATAAGCTGTGCGCTGTTGCCGGCTGATCTTACAAGCTGTCCGCCCTTACCGGGAAGGAGCTCGATGTTGTGAATGTTTGAACCTACCGGAATCTTCTCAAGGGGAAGGCAGTTGCCGAGTCTTGCTTCTGCATCAGCTCCGGCCATAACTTCCATACCGTCTGTGAGACCTTCGGGAGCAAGGATGTATCTCTTCTCACCGTCTGCATAGCAGATGAGTGCGATGTTAGCTGTTCTGTTGGGATCGTATTCGATTCCGATAACCTTTGCAGCCATTCCATCCTTATCGTTTCTCTTGAAGTCAACGATTCTGTATTTCTGTCTGTTTCCGCCGCCGTGGTGACGAACGGTGATCTTACCTTCGTTGTTACGTCCGGCTGTTTTCTTCTTTCCGGCAAGAAGACTCTTTTCAGGTGTTGTCTTTGTGATTTCTGCGAAATCAGACCCTGTCATGTTTCTTCTTGAAGGTGTATAAGCCTTGTATGTCTTAATACCCATGACTTTTTTCTTTTCTCCTTTACTTTATTGTCGCAGTGTGCTCTGCATATTTAAATTACAGACCTGAGAAGATCTCGATGGGCTTTGATTCCTTTGTAAGGGTAACGATAGCCTTCTTTGTCTTAGCTGTCTCACCGAATGTGTATCCGCGTCTCTTTGTCTTTCCGTCGTGATTCTGTGTATTAACAGACTCAACAACTGTGCCGGGGAACATCTTCTGAACAGCTTCCTTGATCTGTGTCTTTGTAGCGTCAGTCTGAACGAGGAAGGTGTACCTGTTCTCTGACATAGCGCTCATCGAAGATTCGGTGATAACGGGCTTTAATATTACATCATAATACTGTAAGCTTGCCATTATGCGTATACCTCCTCTACCATTTCAACTGCTTTCTTAGAAGCGATGACTGTGTCATACTTCATGATGTCGTATGTGTTGATGCTGTTTACCTGAGCAGTCTTGATTCCTTCGATGTTTCTTGCTGAAAGAATTACGTTTCCATCAACAGAATCGAGGATAACGAGTGCCTTTGAAACCTTAAGTGCATCGAGCATAGCAACGATGGTCTTTGTCCTGATCTCTTCGCACTTGATCTCGTCGATAACGAAGAACTTCTCATCCTGAACTCTTGAGGTGAGAGCTGACTTAAGGGCTGCCCTCTTCTCCTTCTTGTTCATCTTTACTTCGTAATCTCTCGGTACGGGAGCGAATGCAACACCACCGTGTGTCCACTGGGGAGCTCTTGTTGAACCCTGACGAGCATGTCCGGTTCCCTTCTGTCTCCAGGGCTTAGCGCCGCCGCCTGAAACCTCAGATCTGGTCTTTGCCTTCTGTGTTCCCTGACGGTTGTTGGCAAGCTGGGCAACTACTGCCTGATGAACGAGATTCTCATTGACTTCTACTCCGAAAACTGCGTCATTAAGTTCGACTGTGCCGACTTCCTGACCCTGCATGTTGTATAAAGCTACATTTGCCATTTCTTATAGTCCTCCTTTCTCTCCATCAAATCACTTGCCTGATTTTACAGTCTCTTTGATGGT
>JAKSPD010000026.1 GCA_024405115.1 Lachnospiraceae bacterium | reverse complement strand
CTCGGTCCTTCTCTTTTTTCTGTTTTTTAGGCTATGCTTTTTTCACAGCCCCTTTCCATGACTGTCATTCAACCGTCACAGTCCCATCTTCAGTTATTGTTATCTTCATGTCATCTTTGACATAATTCAGGAAATCTTCTCCAAGGGAATCTATGACAGGCATGTTTACATCTGTAAGCCATACATCCGCGAGAATTGCTCCTGCAGCTGCAAGTGAATCTATAGGCTCTGAAAAGAGCATGCACGCAGGTTGTCTCTGCATACTGGTCGCACAGTAAAGAACAAGTCCTCCTGTAGTTGAACCAATGGTCCTTGGCAGGCACAGAGCCTTTCCCTTCATCTGTTTTCCATAAAGATCGGGATTGTTCTGGTCTCCACACGTAGCCATTTTGTCTCCAAACTGGAGCGCTTTCTGGAAGGAAGCAAGTGTATTAAGCCCGCCGTGTGAAACAAGTGCCGGTGCTGTCAGGTTTCCTTTGGAAACTACTCTTCCTTTAAATGACTTCATCTTATCTGCCCCCTTTCGTTATCTGCTCAAGTATCTCATCATCTGTGTAATACCTCGCACTCGTGTATGTTCTCAGCTTATTGGATGATGTTATTACGGGCATCTTCTCACTCATGGGGTTGTTCATGTACATTAAGGGACAGATGTATGAAAGGATGACTCCTGCGTCTGAAAGCTTCTGTGCATAAGGCGTCTTTTTAAACTCCTTGATTACTCCGGGTGAAGCCGTAAACACGGTAGGAATTACCACCTTCTTGTTTCCGAACTTCTGAAGGCTTTCATTTACCTTATCAGTCCATGACTTAAGCTGTTCCAGGCTCATGTGCGGGCAGCCCATGAAGCAGAGCTTTGGTTTTGCATCCTTATTTTTCCAGATAACGGGGTAGCTGTCATAAACGCGCTGAAGCTCTGCGTCATCAATAACATAAACCTGTGCTCCCTCTGCTATAAGGTCACGTCCCATTGATACTGCCTCTGGAGTGATGTTCTCAACATGGTAAAGTCCTACTGCTCCGTTAGATGCTGTTGCGGCACCAAAGTCTTTAAGGTAAGTCTTTGCAGCGTCATCAAGCTTTCCGTCAAGCCATTTGTCAAGACCGATTATGTACGGTACATCCTCCATTACCTTCATTCCCACTGCAGAACCAAGAAGCTGTGCCTCCGGTTTCTTCGTTGTCTGTATTTCAACAATCCACTTAGCCTTCCGGCCTTCATCAGTAAGGAAACCGAATTTAGGTACATAACCTACTATTGAACCCATTATGTCTATGATACCGGAATTACGGTTGCATCTCGCTCCCAAAACTGAGTTAGCATATACAACTGCCGATGATTCAGACCATGAAAGAACGTCTCCCATTTCGGGTGTATTTCCGACTTCATTCATGTAACATGTGCATGTGAACGCATCATCTGCCATGAGACCCAGCTTCTGAAGCTGTTTCTCATAGTCTTCCTGCCTTGTATACATGAAGTTATTAAAAACAAAGTTCTGAATAAAGTTTGAAGGAACGTTTTTATCCATCGGTCTCGGATCAGCACTGAATTTCTGCTGTGAAACCGCACCGGCTTCAATAAGCTGGTCAAGAAGGTTATAAACAGGTTTAAGTGCCTTAAGTCCGAAAGATGTAACAAGGTGATTATAATCACTTGTTATCTTTTCCATCGATGTTGCCCCAAAAAGCTCACCGTAACGGACCATTGTTTCCATGACTTTTGCCAGTGTCTCACCACTTTTTCCGTCAAGTATGGCCTGTTGCTCGCTTGTCAAATTCATACTCTTTCCTCCTTAAATACCCATTGCAACTTCATATGCTCTCCAGATGACAGAGCGAAGGTTTCCGACTGCCTTGCAGTCACCTACAAGCTTTACCTTTCCGCTTTCCTTAACAAGAGGTGTTGGAATGTATCCGGCTGAGCTGATTACTGAATCACAGCTTATCTCTATCTCAGAACCATCCTCTTTAGAGCAGATGATGCTGCCGTCCTTTACTTCCTTAAGCGTGGTATTGAGATATACAGGCACCCTGTTAAGTGCGAAATATTCCCTTAAGTATGAGCTGTTTGCAAGACATACACCAGTCTGTGCAACAAGGTCATTTTTCATTTCAACTATGGAAACTTTCTTTCCCTTTAAGCATAATTCATAAGCAATCTCGCATCCTGTAAGTCCGCCTCCGATGACAGCCACCGATTCGCCCACTTCCTTACCGTTAAGGAACTCACAGGCCTCGATCATCTTCTCATACCCCGGAACCTTCTTAAGAAGCCTTGCCGCGCTTCCTGTAGCTACAATAATGTCTAGACCGTCAAACTTTGATATGTCAGTTACCTTCTCATTAAGGTGTATCTCTATGTTAAGCTTCTCCATCTGGCGGATGTACCACTTTAAAAGGTCACGCAGCTTTCCCTTATAACTTTCAGCAGAAGCAGGAATAAATGTACCGCCAAGCTTATCAGATGCCTCATATATTACTGGCTCATGTCCGCGGAGTTTAAGTACCCTTGCAGCTTCCATTCCACCTATGCCGCCACCGATGATAATGACTTTTTTAAGACTGCCGGTTTTCTTTATAAAATGCTTTTTTGTCTGCATGGTCTCCGCATTGACTGCGCACCTTGCAAGATGAAGCGAATCGGAAAGTGACTGATCATTGGGAACGCCCTCATAATGACACATGTTGAAGCAGCCGTTATGGCAGAGGATACAGGGACGGATATCCTCCTCCTGCTCATTCATGAGCTTGGTGATCCATTCCGTATCGGCAAGGAACTGTCTTGCAAAGCCTGCTCCGTCAAGCTTGCCTTCCGCAACTGCGTCTGCGGCAGTTACAGGGTCCATCCTTCCTGCACATACAACCGGAATGTCGACAAACTGTTTAATGTGCTCGACATCCGAAAGGTTGCAGTTTTCAGGCATGTAGATGGGCGGATGTGCCCAGTACCATGCATCGTATGTTCCGTTATCACAGTTGAGCATGTCATAGCCTGCATCCTGGAGATACTTGGCTGCTTTTTCGGATTCTTCCATGTCACGGCCAGCTTCCACGTATTCCTCGCCTGGAAGTGCTCCCTGCCTGAAGCCCTTAGTCTTTGATATTACCGAATAACGAAGTGATACAGGGAAGTCATCTCCGCACTGCTTTTTGATTTCTTTAACTATCTCAACAGCAAACCTGTACTTATTCTCAAAAGAACCTCCATACTCATCGGTCCTCTTATTCACGTAATCAAGCGTAAACTGATCGAGGAGGTATCCTTCATGTACGGCATGAACTTCAACGCCGTCAACGCCTGCCCCTTTGAGCTTTTTGGCAGAAAGACCAAACGCCTTAACAAACTCGTGTATTTCATCAACTGTCAATGCACGTGAGGGCACCTTGTCAGACCAGCGGTTGGGTGACGGGCTTGCAGTTGCAGTAATCTTGTCAAGGTTCATGAACGGCTTTGAAACAACATTTAGAACCGGTGTCGTATAAAGCTTTTCCATCATTGGGCTTATAGTGAAAGAACGTCCAAACCCTGCAGTAAGCTGGACAAAAAGCTTTGCACCCGTCTTATGAAATTCGGGCATCCACTTTTTAAGGTCATTGAACATCGAATCCTTTTTGTAAAGCCACTGGCCAAACATGGGATTATAGACAGGCTGGCAGCCCGGAAGGACAAGACCACAGTTATTCTTTGCAACTTCCATGCAGAATTCCGCTCCTGCCTTGTCAAAATGGTTCACTTCCATCCAGCCAAGAAGGTTAGTGCCGCCCATTGAAGTAAGGACAAACCTGTTTTTTATCTCACAGTTGCCTATCTTCCACGTTGTAAATAATGGATTTAGTCTCTGGTTCATACTCTCCTCCTAATTTAAAGCTATCTCTCTTCCTTCCCATTCCCTTGGAGCCTTTACACCAAGAATTGATGTAACCGTCGGGGCAATGTCAAGTATGGAGACATCATTTAATTCATTTTCATTAAAAGACCTGTTGTATATCATCATGGGTATGGTCATGTCTTCAGGAATGTCATCCCCATGGTTACGCCCATGCCCGCCGTGGTCAGCAGTTAGTATGGTAATATAATCGTCCCCTGCAGCCTTTATTGCATCCATTGTAAGGCTTAAGCTTTTTCTTACATGCATAAGGTACTCTTCAGACATGAACCCATGACTGTGGCCGGCCTCATCAGCATTTCCAAAATAAAGGAAACAGAAATCCGGCTTTTCTTCCCTTAGAAAATCGCAGGCATGTTTTGCATTTATATCCGCTACCCTGTCCCCAAGTGCATGCCACGAAACAAATGACGTGCATGCCAGTGATCCAGGGCGTGTGATGTCTTTAAGCTCCTCCCAGGTATAAAACATGGCGGACGTTTTATCGGCTTTCTTAAGAACCTCACATATACCATCTACAGGGCGCACCTGCGGTACATATGTGTTTGTCAGTATCCCATGCCTTTCAGGAGTGACGCTGTGAAATAATGACATATGGCATGGAAGTGTAACTGAAGGATAGACTGTTTTTGCATTAAGCGTGCTGTAGCTGTGTTCTTTCAGCTTATCATAAACCGGGCTTTTGCAACCTGTCAGCGCATCAGGTCGCATTCCATCAATCAGGGTTAAAAGGACCTTCATTATTCTTCCTCCGTAATGATGTTTCTAAGATCCTGCATCAGTTCATTTCTTCGAATGTTGTACACATATGTTATCTTCCTGCGTCCGCTTTCAAAGTGCCATTTATTATCATACCCTGGTATGGGTGCTTCTATCTCATATGAATCTGTAAATCCGGGAAGTAGGAAAGCAACTGCCGTTACGTCCCATATGGGCTTTACCCATGTTTCTACTTTATAATCTGCTTCGGCAGTCCTTATCAGTTCATCAGAAAGATAATCTGAAAGCCTCCCTTTTCCCTTAAACCACTCATTGACTTCAGGTTTGCTGATTGCAAAAGCAGAGACTACGCCGTTACATGGAACAAGCGCAAGCGGAGCCGGGCTTTCAAAAACAACCCTTGCGGCAGCTATGTCCTGCTTCAGGTTGAATTCCTTATTGTCTTGCCAGTCAAGCCTGTGCCCTCCAAGCCATACAACCACTATTCGGTTACAGATTTCAGGTCTTTTTATTATTGCTGAGGCAATATTGGTAATGCACGCTATCCCAATGACATAAAGAGGGTTTTCTTCATCATGTTCCATTGCAAGCTTAATGAGGGCGTCACAGGCATCCGATTCCTGCGGCATTTTCTCGCTTTTCAGGTAATCAGCCGAACCGCGGTAAACAATACTGTTTAAATCCTCCCTATGAAGAAGTTTAAGAAGTGTAAGTATTTCCTCAAAGCTTCTTTCCATTCCTTCTTCTGGCGAAGATACCCTTTTATTAAAAAAAGGCGCAGCATAAAGACCGAGGACATTGAAACGTTCATTATGCCTTACCATGTAAGCAATCGCATACTGGTCATCCGCCTCATTATAAGTGTCAGTATCAAGCACTACATCAATAATTCCGTCTTTAATAAGCATATCTTTATCCTGTGATTTCATTTATGTAAGGTATTGAAGGAGCGGCTCCCGGCCTTGTTACGGTTATCGCCGATGCCTCTGTCGCCAGTTCCATGCACTCCTTATTACTCATTCCCAGAACCAAACCAGCCAGGAAGTACCCTGTAAATGTGTCACCTGCAGCCGTTGTATCAACAGCTTTTACTTTTTCAGCTTCTACTGCCGTATATCCATCCTTATCCCTGCAAACAGCTCCTTTTTCACCTAGGGTAAGGACTGTGAGTGAATCGGGAAACTTATCGAGTATTTTTCCGGTCATTATGGATGCATCTTCTCCTTCGCTGCACCCGGCAAGTGCTGCACCCTCTATTTCATTCACAAAGAAAATGTCGACCTTTAAAAGGGACAGCTTAAATATCTCTTCATTAATTGGAGAAGGATTTAAAATGACTTTCATTCCTTTTTCAGAAGCCCTGTCAATGATGTATTTCAACTCACTTATTTCATTTTGAAGTACGATAAAGTCCCCATCGTCAAATCCGGCGAGTACTGTATCCACATACTCTTTTGTGATTTGTCTGTTGGCTCCACCATAAAGCAGAATACAGTTGTCTCCGTCAATATCCCTCTGGATTACCGCATGTCCTGTCGATTCAGAAATCGTCTTTATTAAGGATGTATCTGCACCTTCATTATCAAGATACTCCTTTAGGAAGACTCCTTCCTCACCTATCATGCCGGCATGCCATACCTTAAGTCCCGCACGCAGCATGGCGACTGTCTGGTTTAAGCCTTTTCCTCCCGTAAAAGTGCTTCTTTTATAGGAAGATACCGTTTCGCCCTTTTTCACAAAAGCCGGAACATCATAAACATAATCTATATTTAATGAACCAAAGTTCAGGATTCTGTTCATTCTTACACCTTAATCAAATGGAGTTAAAAGTACGAATTGATTATTTCTCCCATTCTTACAATACGCTTTTCATCTGCTCCGGGAGGAACCTGATCACCGGCAGCAGATATTACGGCACTGCTTATCTTTGTCAGGTCCAGCCAGTCCGTTACAGCTTTTTCAAAATCGCAGAACGGTGTTCTCTCATACCAGAGTTCATTCGGGATTCCGCCTGAAAGGATAAGATCATTCCCAAGTAATGTCTTTCCCTCATCAGCCTCTTTTCTTGCCTCCCCGGCATTTATTCCACCGACCGTACCCGGAGTTACTGCGTCAATTATGTCTGCACCGGCCTTTCTGAGCATGGTAAGTGCACCGGTAAGCTTTCCATCAATATGAACAGCGCCTTTTCTGTTTCCTTCATGAATGATGGAAAAGGCTTTTTCATAATGTTCACGGCTCCATATGTCAAAGAATGAAGGCGGCTGAACATCAGAAGAAAAGTTATCTCCAAGTATGATTATGGGGGCATCATATTCGGATACGAGTATTGATATAAGCTCACGTATCTTATCGTTTACACAATCGACATAGTCTGAAAGTTCGTCAGGAAAATCGTATGTTGCGTATATAGTATTCTCTACACCCATCCAGTAATGCAGAAGCTGTCCCATTGCACTGTAGCCGGGGCTTAAGTATACTACCCCGTCATCCCCGACATAGTCAGACCATGCCTTATAGTTTTCAGGCAGCGGCTCATAAGAAAGATGCGTAAGGGCATATTTCAGAACCTCAAGGTCCTTTTCGTCTTCCACTCCCCATTTGTTTATGGCCCAGGAGTAAGAACCTGACATGAAACGGCGTTTTCTTTCTATTCTTCCAACAGGTGTTTCAAAAGTCCAGGTAATCTCAGGTTCACCATTTACGATTTCCCTTACTGCTCCTGCTTTAACTGAATCATCATAATGAACCTTGAAAAACGTTGCCTGGTTTGGCATATAAAAGCCTGCGCCCATTTTTCTGTTAAAATCGATAAGTTCCTTTTCAGGTTTAGCGTATCCGTAACAAAGATCCCAGTCCTTTTGGTATTTATGGTAGAAATAATGGCTCAGATCGAGCATGTATGGAATCCTGTCCGGCTTTTCGCCATTTGCAACAGCCAGTATTCTTTCCCTTTCAGTCATATGTATTCACCTTTTTAATATACTTACAGATTGTGTTTACCGCTGACTTCTGTGAGCACCACCTTGAATACTTCACATTTTTCAAGCTCTTTGCAGCTTTCAGCAGGAAAACCGCTTTCTTTATAATGGTCAAGCATAACCTTGAAAGAGGATACCTTTTCAGCCTTATCCTCTACTTTTTCAGCTATACCTGTTCCAATTACGCTTTCATACTTTGCGGTAATTCCACCGCCCTCTGTCTTAACGGTCTTATAATATAAATGAGCTTCCACACATACGTTAGGGTCAATATTCAGTATTTCCCATTTTCTACCGCCCTGAGCTGAATGAAAATATACAGTTATCTGCCCATTTTCAAGCGCACAGCCAAATGTCATGGGTATCACGTAAGATGCTTTCCCACCATTCATCCCAAGGTTTATGGTATCGCATCTGTTTAATATGTCATAAATCTTTTCAATATCTGTAATTTCCCTGTCAGACCTTCGCATAATACTTTCTCCTACTATCAATATCCTCCGGTTATACGAAGGAATAATTCATCCTTACTGAGGCGTTCTGAATAATCTTCCATTACTGAAGGAATATCTATCTTCTGAGGACATACTGCAGCGCAGGCACCACAGTGAAGACACGACTGAGGCCATTTTGATTTTGGCAGACCACCAAGGTACTGTGGTGACCTGAAGCCGCCGCCGGTTATCACATGGTCATTATATGTACCTATGACATTGGGAATATCAATTTCCTGCGGACAGTAACCCGTACAGTAACG
Organism: Lachnospiraceae bacterium; assembly: GCA_024405115.1. Classification (GTDB taxonomy): domain Bacteria; phylum Bacillota; class Clostridia; order Lachnospirales; family Lachnospiraceae; genus Avilachnospira. Next base: position 16,029 of record JAKSPD010000026.1, on the reverse strand, counting down.
GCATCCTGTACAGGGAATGGTTCCAACGGAAGCAAGATCATTGCCAATGGAAATAAGACCGTCAAACTGTTCCTCTGAAAGCTTCTTTTCTTCCGAAAAGATCTCTATGTTCTGCTTAAGCTGTTCCATATTGCTCATTCCGGATAAGGTAACACATACTCCGGGAACACTCTGGATAAACCTGAAGTCTGCTTCTACTGCCGTAACACCCGGTATCAGCTCCTGCAGCTTCTTTTCGTTTTTATCATCAAGCTTTGCAAGCATTCCGCCGCGTACGGGCTCCATTACCCAGATCGGGATGTTTTTCTCATTCAGACCGCGTACTTTTTCCTTTGCCTTCTGAAGGTTCCAGTCAAGCCAGTTAAGCTCTATCTGGCAAAACTCCATATACGGTCCAAACCTTTCAAGAAAACGTTCATGCGTCTCCGGCTTACCATGGCATGAGAACCCAAGATGCTTTATCCTTCCGTTCTCTTTCTGTGTAAGGAAATACCGAAGAGGAAAATTGTCACTCATGTATTGCTCAATATTCATTTCGCATACATTGTGAAGAAGGTAAAAATCAAAATAATCTGTCTTGCATTTTTTAAGCTGTTCCTCAAAAAGCTCTTCCTCATGACCGAAATTACTTACATCATAACCCGGGAATTTATCCGCAAGATAAAAGCTGTCCCTCGGGTATGCACTCAGTACCTCACCTATCACATTTTCCGCATTTCCTGCGTGGTATCCGTATGCAACGTCAAAATAATTGATACCGTTCTTTAATGCTGTTTCCGCCATTGCGGCAACTGCATTTACATCAATATCGCTGTCCTTCGGGCCGTTCTTTGGCAGTCTCATGCAGCCAAGTCCGAGTGCTGAAAGCTTTTTACCGCAAAAATCCTTATAGATCATTCTGTTCCTCCGTTTCAGAGCTGAATACCACGTTGTAAAATCACAGAAATTCTGCTTGTATCACTTTATTTCAATATCCGTATCTTGTCAATACAAACGGGCATACTGTATGCCTTAAATGCAGTAATTCATACAATGTCCGTGAGCATGCCTGAAACATAAAACGGGAGCGGACGGATCCGCTCCCGTAAATCTTATTTTATTTCTGTATCATCAGATACCTGCTGCATTTTCTCTGATCAGCTCAAGCTCTGTGCAGTTATGTGTGCAAACGTATCCGGGAAGAGGCATGATCCTCTCATGGATTGCGTCTACGATCCACTCAGGCTGCGGGAAGAAGCAGTTCTCAAGCTCATGTGCAGGAGTGATCCAGTTCTTTGAACCAACTACTACAGGCGGTGCATCGAGGTAATCGAATGCGAGCTCTGTGATATTTGATGCGAAGGTTCTCATGAATGAGTTTCTCTCACAAGCATCACCGGTGATTACGATACGGCCTGTCTTCTTAACAGACTCGATAACCTTCTCGTAGTTGAACGGTACAAGTGAACGTGCATCGATAACTTCTGCAGATACATTGTACTTCTCCTTGAGGATGTCAGCTGCCTTGATAGCTCTGTAAAGAGTTGCACCGATTGAAAGGATGGTAACATCTGTTCCGGCTCTCTTAACATCAGGCTCACCAAACTTAACTTCGTACTCTTCTGCCGGTACACCTTCCTTATGGAACTGCTCACCAACATCGTAGATTCTCTGGCTCTCGAAGAAGATAACGGGGTCTGTTCCGTTAACAGCTGCCTGCATAAGTCCCTTAGCATCGTAAGGTGTTGCGGGGAATACGACCTTAAGTCCCGGAATGTGACCGCAAAGTGCTGTCCAGTCCTGAGAGTGCTGTGCGCCGTACTTTGAACCAACTGACATTCTTACAACTACAGGCATCTTGAGAACGCCTGCGCTCATTGCCTGCCACTTTGAAAGCTGGTTGAAGAGTTCGTCTCCGCAGCGTCCAAGGAAGTCAGTGTACATGATCTCTACAACGGCACGTCCGCCTGCCATTGCGTAACCGATACCTGCGCCTACAATAGCTGCTTCTGCGATGGGTGCGTTGAAGAATCTGTGATAAGGAATAGTCTCTGTGAATCCACGGTATACAGCGTATGCGCCGCCCCAGTCACGTACATCCTCACCGAATGCAACAAGGGTCGGATCCTCATAGAACTTGTGAAGGATGGGCTCGCAGAGAGCGTCTCTCATCTGGTAAACCTTGTTCTTTGAAACAAGCTGACCGTTCTCGTCGATACCGTAACGGATCTTCTTGGCGATCTGGATAGCCCTGGGGCTCTCCTCGTAAGGCATGTTGACGTCAGCCTTGCGTCCTGTTGTATCCATGCTCTTAACTGACTGGTTAGAGAACATAAGGTTTCCGATTGCGTTGGGATCCTTTCCGAATACGTCAAGTCTGGGTGAAACCTTCTCATCGATGCCGAGCTTGTAGTTGCGGAGCATGTCTGCAGCAACCTTTGCACGTACAGCGTCGAGTTCTTCCTGTGTAGCAACGCCTGCCTCGATCATCTGCTTGCCGAATGCAAGGATTGAATCCTGTGCCTCCCAAGCCTCGATCTCTTCCTTTGTTCTGTATGAAGATGAGTCTGAAGGTGAGTGACCTGAAATACGGTAGGTGATGACCTCGAGCATTACAGGGCCCTCTTCCTTGGCATTCTTGATCTTTCTGTTGTATGCATCGATAACAGCGAGCGGGTTGTAGCCGTCAACTGTCTCTGTGTGCATCTCGTTGGGCATAAGTCCTGCACCGATACGTGCGGGGTTGCCGTAACCCATTGTCTCACCGCATGTCTGGCCGCCCATACCATATGAGTTGTTCCAGATGTTGAAGATGATGGGCATGCCCTTCTTGAATTCCTTATCCCAGAGCTCACGGATCTGATCCATAGCTGAGAATACCATACCTTCCCAAACGGGGCCGCATGCTGTAGCTGCATCACCGATGTTGCAGACAACTACGCCGTCTTTCCTGTTGGAAAGCTTGTAAAGTGCAGCGCCGGGAGCGATGGGGCCTGAACCGCCAACGATTGCGTTGTTCGGATAAATACCGAAAGGTGTGAAGAAGGCATGCATTGATCCGCCAAGACCACGGTTGAATCCGTTCTCACGTCCGAAGGTCTCTGCAATCATTCCGTAAAGAAGGAAGTCACGTCCAAGTTCACGTACATCAGCATTGTCGCCGATAACCTTCATGATCTTTCCGCCGTCGAATGAGTTCATGATCTCACGAAGCTTATCCTCGGGAAGTGTTTCAACTGCACGAAGTCCCCTTGCAAGGATTTCGCCGTGTGAACGGTGTGAACCGAATGAGAAGTCATCGATTGTAAGGTTCCATGCCTGTCCTACATAAGCTGCTTCCTGGCCGATACCAAGGTGAGCGGGACCAGGATGGTTATAGGAAACGCCCTGGTACTCACCTGTTGTCTTGATGAGCTGGAGCATTGTCTCGAATTCACGAACATAGCACATGTCACGGAAAATGTTGAAGAAATCCTGCTTAGTGTAGTTCTTAAGTTCGTCCTTAACGGTCTTCTGGTACTTGTTGACTTCGATGTCAGCGAAAGTGATAGTTGCCGGGCTTCTCTTAGCCTGGGGATCTACATATAACTGCTTTGACATATTTTCTCTCCTTTAAATTAGTAGTGAAGGACTGCTTCACGCATTACCTCACATACTGTGGGATGCGGGAATACGATTTCCTTGATATCATCAACTGTAAGTTCCATCTCTACGCACATGGCTGCTGCTACGATGAACTCAGATGAATAGTTGCAGAGGAACTGGGCACCGATAAGGGTATTGTACTTCTTGTCGAATACCATCTTGAAGATTCCGTTGCCGCCTTCGTTTTCTGCAATGTAACGTCCTGAATAGCTCATGGGCATCTTTACGACCTTAACATCGATTCCGGCTGCCTTAGCCTGAGCCTCAGTCATACCAACTGATGAGATTTCCGGTACTGTGTAGATAACTGAAGGAATTGCATTGTAACGCATTGTGTCCTTCTTGCCGGCAATCATGTTAACGGCAACCTCAGCCTCACGGTAAGCTGTATGAGCAAGCATGATCTTTCCGTTTACATCGCCTACTGCGTAAAGTCCGGGAAGGTTAGTTCTCATATGCTCATCTGTAACGATGGCACCGCGGTTCATCTGAAGTCCGAGTTCCTCAAGGCCGATACCTGAGCAGTTAGCTCTTCTTCCGATTGAAAGAAGGATCTTCTCTGCGTTGATCTCACATGCCTTGCCATCCTTTTCATACTTAACGCCGGTCTTTGTAACTTCGGTAACCTTAGCGTTAAGAAGGAATGTCATTCCATAGCCTTCAAGTGTCTTCTGGAGAATCTTTGTGAGGTCTGTATCTGTGGGGCCTGCGATGTGGTCAAGCATCTCGATGACGGTAACCTTAACACCGATCATCTGAAGATATGTAGCCATCTCAAGACCGATTACGCCGCCGCCCAATACGATGAGGTCCTTAGGAAGCTTTGTCATCTCAAGCATTTCCTTATTTGTCATAACGAAGCCTGAATTAAGTCCGTCCTGAAGTCCGGGAATGGGAAGGATTGTGCATACAGAACCGGTAGCCACGATGAGGTTCTTACCAACGTATTCTGTTCCGTTAGCTTCAACCACGTAACCTTCAGCTGTTCTTGCCTTAACCTTGCCCTTAGCGTCTACCATTTCAACGCCTGCAGCCTTAAGTCCTGCCTTAACGCCTGAAACGAGTGTCTTAACAACCTTGTCCTTACGCTTTACAACTGCCTCATGGTCAATCTTGACATCTGAAGCGGTAACACCGTAAACAGCTGACTCCTTAGCATGCTCATAAAGCTTTGCTGAGTTAAGGAGAGTCTTTGTGGGAATGCAGCCCTCATTAAGGCAGCATCCGCCGAAATGTGTTTCCTCTATGCAGAGGGTCTTCATCTTTGCATGTCCTGAAAGTTCAGCAGCCATATATCCGCCGGGACCGCCGCCAAGGACTATAACATCATATACCATTTATGTTTCCTCCATTACTGAGCGAGAAGAACGCTGAAGCTTGCCATTGCGGTGCAGAGTTCCTTAAGGAATCTTGCTCCGTCTGCTCCGTCAAGTGCACGGTGGTCGATCGTGAGTGAAAGTCCCATAGCCTTATAGAGCTCGATCTGACCGTCCTTGCCTGCGCGAACCTTGTCTTCCATGCCGCATACTCCGAGGATTGCTGTCTGCGGAGGATTGATGACAGGAGTGAATGACTCGATTCCGAATGCACCAACGTTAGAAATAGTGATTGAAGCGCCGCTTAACTTGTCAGGATTGATTGATCCGGACTTACATTCAGCTGCAAGAGCCTTAGCTTCCTGTGAGATCTGAAGAAGTGACTTGGTGTCAGCATCAAAGATCGTGGGAACCATAAGTCCTCTGGGAGTATCAACAGCCATACCAACATGTACGTGCTGGAACTGACGGATAACGCCTTCCTTGTCAAGCCAGTGTGCATTGATGTTAGCGTACTTCTTAACGATACGTGATACAGCAAATATCATGAAATCGTTATATGTGATCTTAGCAACTGCCTCATCAGCTGAAGCCTTGAGCATGCCACGGTAATTAACGATAGCTGTAGCATCGAAGCTTGTGTTGAGTGTAAGCTGAGCCATTGTTGAAAGAGATGTTGTCATGCTCTTTGCGATGACCTTACGGATGTTCGGGATCTTGACATCGGTATAAGCTGCTTCTGCCTTAGGAGCCTCAACAGCGGTTGCTGCTGCAGGTGTTTCTGCCTTCGGAGCTTCTGCTGCAGGTGCAGTCTTAGCTGCCGCAATGTCAGCAAGGGTAACCCTTCCGCCGATTCCTGTTCCTTCGATTCCTGCTGCTCCTGCAAGGAGTGCGCCTGCTGTTGCCTTCTTAGCTGCCATTACGTCTCTCTCAAGGATACGTCCGTGAGGTCCTGTTGCAACTACGTTTGAAAGGTCAACGCCAAGACGTGCCGCTGTATTGCGTGCCCTGGGTGAAATACCTGTTGTAACGCCTGTAGCCTCAGCTTTAACTTCTGCTGCGGGTGCTTCTTCAGCTACCGGTGCAGCAATAGCTGCGGGAGCTGCCGCTTCCTGTGCCGCTGCGGGTCCGAAGCCTGCAACTGATGTGCCGGGCTTACCGATAACTGCAACTTCCTCAAGGCAGGGGATGTCGTCCTGCTCGTTGAAGAATACTGCAAGGAGTGTTCCGTCAACCTTTGCTTCCTCTTCGAAAGAAGCCTTATCTGTTTCATAAGAGAAAAGGATGTCACCAACGTGAACCTCGTCCCCTACTTTCTTCTTCCACTCAGTAAGGATGCAGCTTTCTACTGACTGTCCCTGTCTGGGCATTATTACTGCTGTGGCATCCTTTGAACGCTCAACCTTTTCAGCGGGTGCTGCTGCGGGAGCGGGTGCTGCTGCAGGTGCTGCGGGAGCCTCTGCAGGAGTTTCTGCCTTAGCTTCGCCCTTATTGGGTCCGAATGCTGAGATGTCTTCTCCGGGATTGCCGATTACTGCAACTTCCTCAAGGCAGGGAATATCGTCCTGCTCGTTGAAGAATACTGCCAGAAGTGTTCCGTCAACCTTTGCTTCCTCTTCGAAACTTGCTTTGTCTGTTTCGTACGCGAAAAGAATGTCGCCAACCTTTACCTGATCGCCGACTTTTTTCTTCCACTCTGTGAGGATGCAGCTTTCAACTGACTGTCCCTGTCTGGGCATGATTACTGAAACTGCCATTTAACAACCTCCATATAGTGTTGTGATTGAGTACAGATTGTTTTAATTTTCTGTACAATGTTAACTTTAGAACAAAAATGTTATAATTTGTTGTTACCTGTTAAATTATAACAAATCATAACGGAGTTTCAAGTTTAAAAACCTTAAAATGCAATTATTGGACAATGATATAAACAACGTTCAAATATAACATTTACTTGAATGTATCCAACAAAAAAGGAGGCACTGCCTCCTTGAAGCTTTTAATGATGATAATCTTAATTCCCTGCATTGTCATACAGCCTTGTATACCTGAAATCCTCCGGTATTCCAAGCTCCCTGTATGCCTTTTCACGGTTCTCATAGACTTTTTCTTCTATTGCATCAAAATAATTGTTACCGTCACAGTCCATGTCCACCACAAATGGGCCCAGTTCATTTAAGAAAAAGTGCCACGGTGCCTCAATTGATCCCATTTCCTCAAACAAATCGACGCTTTCAACTTTAATGGAATTTATCCATAAAAGAGGACTCACGCTCTGAGGTGAGACGTGCACGCATTTATACTTCTTCATGGCCTCCGCGGTATCCGTACCCATTGTAGTCTTTCCGCAGATAAGCCGCAAATTCCAGTCTCTGATTGAGGCAGCACCCCATTTCTCAAATCGTATGCTGGAGGTGGGCATGAAACTCATGAGTTTCCACGGACCATATTTATTAAAAGGCACGTCTTGCGCCGATTCACTGCCCTCCTGTCCTTCTCTTACCACTATTGGGCCGTTATGAATAAGCACACTTCCATCTTCCGGTGTAAAGGGGAGCTTATGTCCCTCGTCAAAAACATATCTCTGAAGCTTCGAACGGCATGTAAAACATGGTCCTGAAAGATACACAGTATCCCCGCACTGAAGCTTTGTGACGTCTTCTTCTTTTAACGGTGCCGTAAGATGATACTCTGCCATATTACCTACCTCCAAACCAGTCAGCACAGCTTAATGACTCTACAGACCCATCTGCATTTATACGGCTCGACGCCCTTCTTGCCACCATGCAGTTTGAGCTTGTAGCCACAACTATTCCCGCAATGTGTGTATATGCATATTCGACGTTCACCGCAAATACTGATGTCTTACCACCAGTACCCATAATTCCTACAGAAAGATCGTTAATGGCCTTTGTAAGGTCTTCCTCCATCTTTCTTATGGCAGGTTCCGGATGATGTGAACCAATCTGCCTTAATGTTGCGGCTTCTTTTGCAAGGTTTGCAGCCACATTTGCTGTTCCGCCAAATCCCACTCCCAGTATGTTAGGAGGGCATATTGCCCCGGCACGAGTTGACTCCACAAAGCTGTCAATTACAAACTTCTCAATTCCGGCAAGACCGTCTGCAAATGCAACGACTCTCTGCCTTGTACCACCAAAACATTCTGAACCGCCACCCTTTGCAACATAAGAAATCTCAATGCTTCTTCCAGGTACAAATTTGTAAGTGAAATCAGGTATGTTCATGCCAATGTTATCGCCAGGGTCATAACCGGTCAGCGGATGCTTCATGATTTTTCTGAGATAACCGCATCTTGTGGCACGGCGAACTGCATTTCTTACCGCTTCTTCAAGAGCCATCATGCCGCCATTAATTTCAACTTCGTTTCCGACCTTTATATAAAAGATGGGCCAGCCCGTATCAGGGCACGCCGGCTTATCTTCCTTCTCTGCAAGCTCAATTGACTTTAAAGTATTCTGAAGACCAAGCCTTGAGGCCCCATTAGTTTCTTTTTCAATTGCTTCCCGGAATGCGTTTCGTACATCCTCCTGTATCACAGTCGAACCTCGGCGGATAGTCTGGAAAGCAGCCTCTTCTATTGTATTTATTTTAATCATAAGTTCTCCCTGTCAGTCCACAGCAGATGGATTGCGAGCGTGCCTGCCGGCTGCGAGTTGGAGCGCGGTTTAAGCGGTAGCGAGCGCTCCCTTGTTTGAGCAGAGCCGCAGGCACCGAAGCAGGGTACCATCTGCCGGAAGTTGATTAGTCCCATCCAGAAAGTTCCATCATCATAAGAGGAACATGCTGCTGGGCACCGTAAACGTCACGCTCTCCTAATGCTCCTGAGGGAAGTGGACGGATTATTGTTGCCTTAACGGCTAAAGCGCCTGGAAACTCGACTATGTCCACAACGTCCTTTAGAGGGATCTTATAAAGTTCAGATATCTTATGCGAATTCATATATTTTCCTTTAAGGAACTTTTCATAGTTATCCTTATCTGTAAATATAACATCCATGGTAAGCTCAAACGGTCCTGAATTCTTGCTTCTTATGATTGCCGCAACATCAACTAGTCTTTTCATTTAAGCCTCCTTTCATCCTTGAAAGTCTTGCCGGTTCAGTGTTTTCCGGTTCGCCGTCTATGATCTCGTAAACAGTGCATTTGAAAAGGTCTTCCGGATGCTCATTTTCAAGTAAGCAGTATGCTGAGAAGTTATATACGGCTCCCATATGCGCATCTGAGGGGCTGAACGGGAACGCAAGGTTTCCTGCTGTGGCAACACGTCCGGGGTAGCCATAGTGAAGCATCATAGCCCTTGCAGCTCCACATACGGTATCGGCATGCTCCTGAGTGTCTGCAACAACATCTATCACTATTCCGACTTCCTTTGTTCCGGAAATTACTCCTGGCTCCGGTTCAAGTGCTCCCATGACACCATCACGGCCGTAAACAATAAAATCAAGTTTGTAGTCTATATTTTTTGATTTAAAGTTATCTTCTGCCTGTGCCTTTACGCCTTCCAAAACATCATCGAGCGCCATGAGGAAGAACGGATCCCTGTTTCCGCAAATCGAAATAGTACGGTAACCCATGAGCTTTGTGCCCTCAAGCTTTACATTCTTTTTTACCTGAGGAATGAACTTTGAACCACGAACCCTTACCCTTCTTTCAGTTTCCTGTTCGAAAGTACATTCAGAAAGGTCCAAGGTACCTCCAGGGCCAGGTAGTATGTAAGGATTTGCTTTTTCATAAAGTGTATGTGCGCAGACTGATGTCACTGTGCATTTCCTTTTTGGCGAACAGGGTTCAACCGCAAAGGAATCCTCATATAGGTATCCCATCATTACATCTGAGGCACTTCCGGGGACTGCTGCTATGCAGGCGCACTCTAAGATTTTTCCAAGGTGCGTTGCCAGAGCCTCGTCATATCCAAGTCTTACCGCAGGAGCTGCAAATGATGAGGGGTCATATGCCCTTCCGCATAAAACGACCTGGGCACCTTCATCAAGTGCCTTAACTATCGGTTCAAGGCCCATCTGTGCCACAATATGAACTGTATCAAGGATGTCTCTTTCCGTAATTTCCGGGGCACCGTCAAGTGAAACCACATTTCCTTTACGGAATTCTTCTGCAACATAATTCTTATCAAGTTCTGTAGGTACAATTGCAACCTTAAAACTGTATCCCTGTTCCTTTGCTATCTCATGAAGGACTTCCCTGTCACGTTCCAGGTGCGGATTTGCCCCTGAACCTCCAGCGGAACCTATAACAAGCGGAATGTTTAAATCAAGTGCAGCTTTTAACAGAAATTCAAGGTCACGCTTTGTTGATGAACGACTTGTAAACGGCTGTCCAGAACCAAGATAATATGGCCCTGGGTCTGTTGATCCGGCATCTACGGCTATAAGGTCAGGTTTTTGAGCCACACCTATATTGAAGGATTCCTCCGGAAATCCGTACCCTAGTATCCCGTTTGGAGACAGTATCCTAAACTCTTTTTTCATTTCTTTGCCTTTCATAAATCACATGCCGTATGCTTTTCGTACCGTATCCGCACTGTCAAGCGGGTATATGGGACGCTTTACCTTGTCAAAATCAATCTTCTTTTCATCAAAGGATGTGATATTTGGCATGTCAACAGTCACTATGTGGTCAAGCGGAATCCATCTCTTCCATGCAGCCCTGTAATGGATTGATGATTTAACAACTATTATGTGATAATCTTTCGGCTCAACTCCAAAGGCCCTGAATGCTTCCTCATCAAAGGCCTGCGTACGGTTCGAACAAAGTACAAATGTAATCCCATTTAATTCAACTACCGCAACTTTACCTGCATTCTGAAGCGCACCCGTGTTCATCGGTCCCTTAAGAGTGAAGAACCCGTCATGAATGCTCTTTACGTAGGCTTTTCCGCAGACCGGTTCTCCAACTATTTTACTTGATTTTCCGCCTATTCCGGCTTCAAATGTTGCCCCTGGCCCTATTTTAAAAGCTTCCAAAACTGTTTCCGGATCCCACACGAGCGCTGTTGCCACCTTAGCGGCACACTGTCTGATCAGTTCATGGAAGATTTCCGTTGCATCACTCATAAGTCCTGAACCGGGATTATCCGCAGCATCAGCTATTACCGTAATATCGGGATCTGCAATCGCATCTTTTACTGCTAGAACTGGTTCTTTTAAAATTAGATCAAAGCTCTCAAGATTCTTCATTATGCGGACATAATACTTTTCAGAAATCTCATCAGAAAGGGCCTGGTCATTTTCAGTTATTACATAAATTGCACTTCCCTGAACACTGATGTTGGCTCTTGAAAATCCTCCGACAAAGTATGCATAATATACTCCCTCTTTTTCACTCTCGCCAATAAGGTCATTTATCAGTGAGCACAGTGGTTCTTCAGCAGTATCCTTATGTGGAAGGATCATCGGAAGTTTTTTTATTGAGCACGTTGGGTGAGCACGCCCATCCAGGATATCTAAAAGCATTTGAGCAGCCTCAACTCCCCTGTCGTAAAAATCCGTATGAGGATAATACCTTGCAGGGAAAAGTGCCGTGGCATACTTTACCATTTCTTCTGTCAGATTTGCATGGTAATCAAGCGTTGCCACTATAGGAATATTTTCACCTGCAACATCCCGAAGTGCCTTTAATAATACGCCTTCACCATCCTCAGAGAAATCCGTTATCATGGCGCCATGAAGCACTAAGGCGATACCATCAACACCACCATCCTTTAAGGCTACCTTATATCCATTAAGAATGGCATTTTTAAAATAATCAAATGTTTCCTTTGTCACAAGGCCTCCGGGAGATGCATCTCCCATTATTACCGGGATAATTTCTACGTCTTCTCTTTCAGAAAACACATCAATATAAGCACCCGGCTCTGTCTTTGCCCCGGTACATACCTTAATCATCTCCGTCCCATCGTAGAAGGACCTCTTTTTATAGTCCTCAATAGTGGTCAGCTTTTCGTTAAAGTTGTTTGTTTCGTGCTTGAAATATGCAAGTAATATTCTGTACATCATTATGCCTCCAGTCCAATCTGCGTCAGTAGTTCAGCACCAATAATAAGGGCATCCTCATCAAGATTAAAATCAGATCTATGTGCAACGGTGCAGGTGCCTTTTTCCTTATTTCCTGTTCCAAGCCTCAGAAAAGCTCCCGGCCTGACCTTTGTATATCCGGAAAAGTCTTCTGAGCTCAGTTTAACCTGGAACTCCGATAAATTTTCCTTTCCGACTATATTAACCGCAGCCTTACATCCGTTATCTACCGCCGTCTTATCATTAGTAAGGACATATGCCGAAAGAACATCTGTAACTTCTGCTGTTCCTCCCAGCTCTGCGGCGCTGTGTTCTGATATCTCCTTTATCCTTCCTGTAATGAAGTCATCCACGTCATCATTGTAGGTACGTACATTTATCTTCATTTCTGCGGTATCGGGAATTATGTTATGAGCAGTACCGGAATGCAGGTAACAGATGCTCACGACATGCTTTTCAAATGGGGATATCTCCCTTGCCTCCATCATATAGATGTCGTTAGCTGCCTTAAGTGCCATTGCAAGCGCGTCATGTGCATCCTCGGGGGCTGTTGAATGTGCGCTCTTTCCCTTAAAGGTAATGTTATGTACATGGCATGATGCCATTACAGGGCCGTAATTATAGCCTATTTTTCCGGTCTCTATTGACGGCTGTACATGCTGTCCGTAAACATAATCGACATCATTAAGACAGCCGTTTCTCACCATCTCGATAGCACCCTCATCCTCGCCTTCCTCGTTGGGCTGGAATAAAAGCTTTAGGCGTGCCTTAAGTTTTCCCTCATCAGAAGCCTTTTTTAGCGCACGTGCCGCAATTATAAGCATGGCAGTATGTGCATCGTGACCACAGGCATGCATTTTCCCGCGATACAGGGATTTAAACTCAACAGGAGTCTCTTCAAATATCGGAAGAGCGTCCATGTCTGCACGAAGTGCTATTGTAAAAACATGTCCGTCTTCATCTACTGAAGGTGCATTCTCGTAATCATCGCCATAATTTATATAACCGACCACACTTGACGCACAGTATTTTTCCGTGTAAGGGACGCCTATCTTATCAAGTTCCCTTTTAACTATTGCACATGTGTTTGGAAGTTCCCTTCCAAGTTCCGGGTGCATATGTATTTCACGCCTTATTGCTATCAGATCTATAGCATCCTGTTTCGTAATAAAATCCTTTGCATTCATCTTAAATCACCTCAAATAACCTTAATACTGTCTTTTTACATTTTAGCAGAAATCAATTTACCTTGCTTTGCAATTATGATACTATTTATTGCAAATATTATAAAGGTTGCAAATATTACAATGAATGAGGAATTAATCAATCTTAGTCATTTTAAGGACGGTATTACAAATAAATACCATGTATATAAGCTGAATGACTCTACACTGGCCCAGCATGATCACTATCATGACTATTTTCAGGTTCTCTTTGTATGTTCCGGAGAAGTCACACATACACATCTTGGAGAATCCATCAGGCTTTATCGTGGTGATGCTTTTATAATTCCACCATACTTTGTTCACCGTTTAAGTTTCTTAAGTACTGAAACCGACGTGTATTCATTATCTTTTTCAACGGAACTTTTTCATGACGGTTTTTCAAGATCGGAAATTTATGGATTTCTGACAGAACTTAAAAAACAAACCTCTATACACTTAAGAATCTCCCTCGATAACGATGAACTTATATCAGTCAATTCGCTGATGGAGATTCTATCAAAAGAAAAATCAGGAGAGTATTCTGCAGCCACAAGTTTGATATCATCAATCATTTGCATACTTGCACGTGGTTATCATAGACACATTAATTTAAACAGTGATCATACTTGTTCGGGTCGGGCGATTTCAGCCACATAGCGTCGGGCCAAAATCGCCAATCCCAGTCGGAACAAAAGTGCCACTGTACAAGCTTTGTTCCAATTAGTTGCTGTTGTTCAGGTTGAACCCGCCAGCTTCGAGCTTGATCGTTTCACACTTCCTGCCGCGATAGCTTTCACCATTGAAGATGAAAACGGATGCATCATCGAAGATGCGGTCAAGGGAGCACAAAAGGTCGTCATCACCGGTAAAGTATTCAGCCCAGGTGTTTGGTTCCCGGTTGCTGGTGAAGATCATACAGTTCGGTGCGTCCTTGCTGTAGCGGCGGTCGATGACGTCAAAGAACAGACGGGTGTTCTCTCTGTCAAAAATGCAGTGTCCGATCTCATCTATGATGAGGCACGTCGGTTTCACCAGACCATTGACGACAGAACCGGACCGGCCGTACTTTCTGGCATCGGTAAAGCGCTGATTCAGTTCGCTGGCCTTGAGGAAATAGGTCTTCAGTTCCCTCATGCAGCACTCCCTGCCAAGCGCCATGGCCAGATGTGTCTTTCCTACACCGGGCGGCCCTATGAAAGCCAGGTTCTTCCCGGAATACACGGCAGAAAGGGAAGGAAGGTTTTTGAGCCTGTCAACGTTCTTGCCGTGAATGCGATCAAAATCAAAGTTTTCAAAGGTCTTTGGATTGACTTTTGGCAGTCGGCTGAAGTTCAAAAGTGTTTCCAGGACGACCTCCTGCTTGGTATCCCGGATGTGCTTCATGACCAGTTCCAAAGAGCTGACAGCTTCCGGTGTCAGGTTGTTTTGATAAGCAAAGGCAGGCAGTTTTCCAACATACTTTTCGATGCCCAGATATTTCGCATACCCGGCGATAGAATCAAAGGGTCTGTCACTCATCCTGATCACCGCCTTTGCTGAAATTGAACTTGTCAAACATCGAAAGGCGTCTGCGCGGTTCCAACTGCCGAATGACAGTCGTTACCGGAGCCGTAGGAAGTTCTTCCGGCTGCACCTTGACATACTGATCACTGCAGAAGGTGTCGCGTTTGCTCCATGTTACATTGTGAGCCGCCAGCTTTTCTGACAGGTCATCTGAATAGATGTACAGGGTGAATCCGTCCCTGCAGATACGGCAAAGCTGCTTTGTATACCGGTAAGGAACACCGAACCTGCGTCCTTCGTAGTTTACGAAGCCGTCAAAGCTGATCTTCCTTAACGGGTAATAGAAGTAAAGCAGTTCCGGCGTTTTTTCAAGCCGGTGAGCAACCATGGCACACTCCCGGAAATGTACCTCTGCCGGAACACAATCCACGGCGGCATGGTACCGGCTGTTCTGTCTGCTGCACCAGTTAAGTGCCTCGCAGTTCAGATCGGTTACGTTGTTAAACGTTCTGCCGGCCAGAAAGTTGTCCTTAACGAAGCGTATGAGCCGTTCCACTTTTCCCTTGTTATGTAAAGATATACATAACAAGGGTTATGACAAGATTTCAGTTATGTAAAGAAATCCGCTGAAAACCAATCGTAGCGGGAAAAATCGGCAGATTTCTTTACATAATAAATATGTCAGATAGGACGGCAGAAATTGATCAGCCACTCCTTTAATGAAGTATTGGTATCCCATTCAGCTTTTTCAGAAATGACCAGTTCTTTACTGGCCGCTTCGATAGCTTTCCTTTTTAATTGAGCATCGGCTCTTGCATAGATTTCTGTCGTTTTAACACTGGAATGGCCAAGAAGATCCCGTATGTAAATCAGGTCTACACCGGACGCAACAAGGGACATTGCTGTACTATGGCGGATTTTATGCGGGCTCATATCATTCGGAATCAATTCTGAAGATTTTCTGCGGGCCATTTCGGCATATTTATCAATCATGTAGTTTACCCCTTGTCTGGTAAAGCAATTACCCATATGATTTACAAAAAGAGGGTTTTCAAGACGCTCATGTGCTTCGTAATTCATGGCAGAAATATACTTTCGAATCACTGAAACAGTTTTTTTATTGATCGGTACATAACGGTCTCTGCCGCCTTTTCCGTGAACCAGCAGCGTCGGAGGATCAGAAAGCGATAAATCTTTTGCTTTGATTCCAATAAGCTCGCTCACACGTATTCCTGTAGTATACATGATTGTCAGCATCACATAGTCTCTGAGACCGGAAATGCTGTCGGTTGAAATCTGCTCCATCAGGAGCTTCATCCCATCTGTTTTC
>JAKSPD010000025.1 GCA_024405115.1 Lachnospiraceae bacterium | reverse complement strand
CTTTTTTTAAAGAAATTTTTAACAGCAAAATGCCATTAAATAACGGTTTTGATAAAAATATCCGGCAGGATAAAATGGAGGCCTGCCGGATATGTAGGGACGACGGAACTGTTGGGTGGTTCCGCCGTGTTTAACTATTAACCATCAAGATCATTGATGTCCACAAGTTCCGTATTCGAAAGGTTATAACGGCTGGCAATGATGTTGACCAGAGCTTCGGCAGTGTCAAGTGATGTAAGG
Source organism: Lachnospiraceae bacterium (assembly GCA_024405115.1). Taxonomy (GTDB): domain Bacteria; phylum Bacillota; class Clostridia; order Lachnospirales; family Lachnospiraceae; genus Avilachnospira. The sequence goes on along the minus strand of JAKSPD010000025.1, from coordinate 24,451 downwards.
CAGGGAACGCCGGCATACATGCCTTTCCTGTGGAGGATACGGTAATCTCCCACCGTGTCATCCTTAACCGCGCCGGTATAGACAACATAGTCTACAAGGTGTTCGTCAATCAGACGGTAAATGTCATCATTCTCAAAAACGTTTCCTACCGGTTCCGCCTTGATTCCGGCCTTATTGATTGCCGCGGCAGTATCTTTAGTTCCGTATATCTTGATTCCAATGTCATAGAAGTGCTTTGCAAGTGCGATTGCATCTGCATGGTCTTCATCCTCAACTGAAATGAGTACGCCCGCATTTTCCTTATCACGGACATTGGGAACCCTGAAGCCTGCTGAGGTAAGTCCCTTAAAGAGTGCCTCTGCCTCTGTCCTTCCAAGTCCCAGCACCTCGCCGGTCGACTTCATTTCAGGTCCAAGGATTGAGTCCGCGTCATTAAGCTTTTCGAATGAGAAGATCGGAACCTTAACAGCACAGTACGGGGGGTGCGGGTAAAGTCCAACACCGAAACCGAGGTCCTTAAGCTTATCGCCAAGCATTACCTTTGAAGCAAGGTCCACCATGGGAACACCGGTAACCTTTGAGATATATGGAATGGTACGGGAAGCTCTCGGATTCACCTCAATAACGTAAAGCTCGTTATCATAATATAGATACTGGATGTTTACAAGTCCCTTTGTCCCAAGTGCCAGCGCAAGCTTTGTCGAAACGTCGCATATCTTGTCAGTCTGTTTTTCTGTAAGGTTATAGGGTGGGTAAACTGCTATTGAGTCACCTGAATGTACACCGGCCCTTTCGATGTGCTCCATGATGCCCGGTATAAGGACATCCTCACCATCGGAAATGACATCCACCTCAAGCTCCGTTCCTGGCATGTACTTGTCTACAAGAACGGGGTTCTCAATACCGCCTGCAAGGATGGTCTCCATGTACTTTACGGTCTGGGCATTATTTCTTGATATGGTCATGTTCTGTCCGCCTATTACGTAGCTGGGACGGAGAAGTACGGGATAGCCGAGTTCTTCTGCTGCAGATACAGCTTCCTCAAGTGTATTAACCCCACGTCCCTTCGGGCGGTAGATCTTGTAGTTTTCCAAAAGTGCATCAAACTTTGCGCGGTCTTCAGCGGTATCAATGCCTTCAGCGCTTGTTCCAAGAATCCTTATACCATTTTTGTCAAGGAAATTTGTCAGCTTTATTGCAGTCTGTCCGCCAAATGCCACAACAACTCCCATGGGCTTTTCTATCTCGATGATTCCCATTACGTACTCAGGCGTGAGTGGCTCAAAATAAAGCCTGTCAGCCGTATCATAGTCAGTGGAAACAGTCTCGGGGTTGTTGTTTACAATAACAACGTCATATCCCATCTCACGGAGCGTCCATACGCAGTGAACGGATGAATAGTCAAACTCGATACCCTGTCCGATTCTTATGGGGCCTGAACCGAGAACCATGATTACCGGTTTTCCTGAACGCGGGAAGTTTTCCGCCTCACACGGGCCTTCATAAGCTGAATAGAAATATGGGTGGTCATCACCAAATACTGAAGAACAGGTCTTAACAATCTTGAAGTAATGCTTTCTGCCCTTTTTGTAGAACTCGTCCTCATGATCTGCGATGTTCTTTATCTTATTAAGGAAGTAATAGTCAACCTTCGTGATATCGTAGATTTCATCAAGTGAAACTCCGGCCTTAATAGCCTCATAAATTGTGAAGATTCTCCTGTCATCCTGGTCATGAAGACGTTCAGTCACGCTTCTTCCGTCAATAGGTGCGGCATTAAGCGTATCCTGCTTGATTTCGGCACCGCGAACAGCCTTGATGAGAGCTTCCTCAAATGTGGGGGCAATTGACATTACCTCACCGGTAGCCTTCATCTGTGTGCCCAGACGCCTTGAGGAACCAGCAAACTTATCGAACGGGAATTTCGGGTACTTGACAACAATGTAATCAACAGCCGGCTCAAAGTTAAGGAGGCTCGCACCTGTCTTCTCATTCTTTATTTCAGAAAGCGTGTAGCCAAGTGCAAGCTTTGTGGTTATCTTAGCTATCGGGTATCCTGTTGCCTTAGAGGCTAGCGCCGATGACCTTGAAACCCTGGGGTTGACCTCGATTACCGCATATTCGCTTCCGTCAGGTTTAAGTGCAAACTGGACATTGCATCCTCCGATGATTCCGATAGCTGAAACCATGTCAAGGGCAGCCTTTCTAAGCATTGAGAACTCACGGCCCGTAAGGCTTAAGGCAGGGGCCGCCACGATGGAGTCACCGGTATGCACACCCACGGGGTCGATGTTTTCCATTGAACATACAGAAACAACGTTGCCCTTGGCATCACGCATTGTCTCAAACTCTATTTCCTTCCAGCCTGCTATGCATTTTTCAACAAGTATCTGGGTTATGGGAGAAAGATCAAGACCGTTTGAAGCTACGGTAATAAGTTCCTCCTCATTATCAGCGATTCCGCCTCCTGTTCCGCCAAGGGTAAATGCCGGACGTACGATTACAGGATATCCTATCTCCTTTGCGATCTGAAGAGCTGTCTCGAGGTCATTTGCAATTCCCGAAGGAACGCAGGGCTGCCCTATTGACTTCATGGTGTCACGGAAAAGTTCACGGTCCTCAGCTTTATCGATTGCGTCAATTCCTGTTCCAAGGAGCTTTACGCCATACTTTTTAAGGACACCGTTCCTTGAAAGCTGCATGGCTATTGTAAGTCCGGTCTGTCCGCCAAGTCCTGCCAGAAGTCCGTCGGGTTTTTCTTTTTCAATTATCCTCTCGATTGTTTCCGCATTAAGCGGCTCAAGGTATATTTCATCCGCAAGGTTTTTATCAGTCATGATCGTAGCAGGATTAGAGTTTACGAGCACGACATTTATTCCCTCGTCCCTTAACACACGGCATGCCTGGGCACCGGCGTAGTCAAATTCTGCTGCCTGACCGATGACTATGGGGCCTGAGCCGATCATGAGAACTTTTTTAATACTATCTAACTTTGGCATATATTACCTCTTAAAGTGTTGCGGCCATTACAGCCTTAATTGTATGCATACGGTTCTCAGCCTCATCGAACACGATGGACCTCTCGCTTTCAAATACCTCATCGGATACTTCCATTGAGTCGAGACCGTACTTTTCATAAACCTGTTTTCCAATTACCGTGTTAAGGTCATGGAATGACGGAAGGCAGTGCATGAACTTACACTGCTCCCCTGCAGCCTCCATGATTTCCATGGTGACCCTGTAGGGAGTCAGGTCTTTAATACGCTCCTCCCAGACTGAATCCGGCTCACCCATTGATACCCAGATATCCGTATAAATGACGTCAGCACCCTTAACGGCCTCAAAAGGATCCTCAATGAAGGAAAGCGTGGCGCCTGTCGCCGATGCAATCTTCTCACATTCTTCCGTAAGCTCCTTATTTGGGAAATACTTCTTATTTGAGCATGCGGTAAACTGCATTCCCATCTTTGCACATCCTACCATGAGTGAGTTGCCCATGTTGAAACGGGCATCGCCCATATATACAAGCTTCTTTCCCTTAAGCCCGCCAAAATGCTCCCTTATAGTGAGAAAGTCAGCCAGAATCTGTGTTGGATGGAATTCATCGGTAAGTCCGTTCCATACCGGGACACCAGCATACTTAGCAAGAGCCTCCACCCTTTCCTGACCAAAGCCCCTGTACTCTATTCCCTCAAACATTCTTCCGAGAACACGCGCGGTATCTGCTATCGATTCCTTCTTACCAAGCTGTGAACCCGAAGGATCAAGATATACGGGATGCATTCCAAGGTCAGCCGCGGCAACCTCAAAGGCACATCTTGTACGTGTGCTGGTCTTTTCAAATATGAGGGCTACATTTTTTCCCCTAAAATAATCATGCGGTGTACCTTCCTTTTTCAGCTTCTTAAGGTAGGCTGCATAATCAATAAGCGCCTCTATCTCCTCACTTGAAAAATCAAGAAGCTTTAAAAAGTTCTTTCCCTGAAACATTGATTTATAATTGTCTGTCATTTTGATACCCTCCAAACGAAATTCGAGGGCCAGGGTCCTCCGACCCTGACCCACGGTATAACCTGAATGATTAAGAATTATAACTTTCCCTGCTCCCTTAAAGCCTGAACCGTTGTGGGAAGTCCCCAGAGGTTGATGAATCCCTGAGCCTGAGCCTGGTCATAATCGCTCTCACCGAATGTTACGAGGTTCTCTGAATAGAGTGAATACGGTGAAGTCATTCCTGCCGGGATGATGTTGCCCTTGTAGAGCTTAAGCTTTACAGAGCCGGTAACGTACTTATTGGATTCGTTAGCAAAAGCAGTAAGTGCTTCCTGTAAGGGTGAATACCACTTTCCGTTATAGATAAGGTCAGCGTAGTCAACAGCAAGTTTCTTCTTCTCGTGGAGAACGTCCTTATCGATTGTAATCATTTCAAGCTGCTCATGAGCAAAGTAGAGGATTGTTCCGCCAGGAGTCTCATAAACGCCACGGTCCTTCATTCCTACAAGACGGTTCTCAACGATGTCGATGATACCGATACCGTTCTTACCACCGATTGCATTGAGCTTTTCGATGATCTTTGATGCCTTCATCTTCTCACCGTTAATGGCAACGGGAGCACCTGCCTCGAAGTCTATAGTTACATATTCGGGCTCATCCGGTGCCTGATAGGGTGAAACGCTCATCTCCAAAAATCCGGGCTTGTCAAGGTTGGGCTCGTTTGCGGGATCCTCAAGATCAAGACCTTCATGGCTTAAGTGCCAGAGGTTCTTATCCTTTGAATAGTTGGTCTCACGTGAAATCTTAAGCGGAACGTTGTGTGCCTCAGCATAGTCGATTTCTTCCTCACGGCTTTTGATGTCCCACTCACGCCAGGGGGCGATGATGTGCATGTCAGGAGCAAATCTCTTTATTGCAAGTTCGAAACGAACCTGGTCATTTCCCTTACCGGTAGCACCATGGCAGATTGCGTCAGCGCCTTCGGCAATGGCGATTTCGGCAAGCTTCTTTCCGATTATGGGTCTTGCGAAAGCTGTTCCGAGAAGATAAGTCTCATACTTTGCATCCATCTTGATTGACGGAATAATTATCTCATCAACCATCTCGTCAACAAGGTCTGCTACGATAAGCTTGGAAGCACCTGTCTTAAGGGCCTTTTCCTCAAGTCCCTCAAGCTCGTCAGCCTGTCCCACATTGCCTGAAACCGCGATGATTTCCGGATCATTGTAGTTTTCCTTTAACCAGGGAATTATTATTGAAGTATCAAGCCCGCCTGAGTATGCAAGAACGATTTTTTTGATTTTTGACTTATCCATGACTTATTCCTCTCTTCTGAAGATTATTTACTGATTGGTACACCTTTCGGTCAATCGGTATAATAACTCATTAAAATTCCTTTGTCAAGAATATTTATTACTTTTTTGCAAAATTTATTCACTTTCACGCATCCGTCATTTATAGTATTTCTCTATTCCGCCATAGCCGGTAATAATCTTGTTCATCCTTGTTTTTAAAATAAAACTTTCAAGTCTTTTCCTGAATTCGTCCGGACGTTTTCGTGCGGCATCAATATAAGCGACCCTTATTCTCTGATATGACGGTGAAAAACGGCTGTAATTTTCAGCAGTAACCGGGTCCTTCATTATTTCCGCAATTATGTCTTCCGGAAATACATATGGTTCACTGATAACGGGTAAGACTTTTTTCCTAACCTCAGGATCAATCATCCCCCTGGAATCAAGCCACAGAAGCCTCTCAATATTTGGACGGGAATACCCGCTTCCCTCCCTTCTTGGCGTAAAACGCCTTATTCCATGTTTTTCATCTAGCGTACCTGCCCTTCCGTCTATCCATCCGAAGCACAGCGCCTCCTCAACAGCATCGTTATAGGAAACACTCTCCTCGCCTGAATCCTTTGTCGGAAAGACGAACCATATCTCATCCTTGCTTTCATGGTTTTCCGAGAGCCATTTTCTCCATTCATTCCGGTCACCAGTATAAAATATTTCCATCATTAACCACCTCGTTAACCATATGTCATTTTTTTATTATAGCACCCATTGCCACCGTCATTTCATGACATTAAAAAAAAACACCTTCATAAATAAATGGTACTACACTTTGTGTAAGGAAAATACTATAATGTGTGAGGTTCGTTTTTTAAAGTGACTGACGGAGGTTTCAGATGGTTATTTTCTCGCTGTTTCTCAGTGTAATGGCATATGTTCTCGTAATGCTCGGAATGGGCAGTCTGGGTAAAAACGTATTCAGCAATACGCGTGACCAGCTTTTTTTCCAGATTGTACGTAATTTTCTCTGCGTCATAATGATGGCGGTCATAGGACACCGCTTTCTTCCGCATGGTCTCACTCTTCTGCTTGCAGGGGCAATGGGAGCTGCATCACTCTTAAGTTCCGTATCAAGCCTTGCATGCTACCAGTACGGGCCTGTCAGCATCTCAATCCTAATTTTCAGTTCAATGTCCATGCTGATTTCCTCACTCGCAGGTCCTGTTTTCTGGAAGGAGTCCATAAGCATCCTTCAGATTATTGGAATAGTTCTTTCAGTTGTATCAATGGCACTTCTTACCGAAAAGAGCCTCGTTCAGAAAACGTCCTTTAAATGGTTTATCTTTCTCATACTCGCAGGTATCGGCGGAGGCATGCAGGGCCCTGTCCAGAAAATACTGGCGACATCGGCTTACGCCAATGAAAACATTGAGTTCATAACATATTCCTTTGTGTTCTCCACCCTCGCTTCCGTGATAACTTACTTCCTGATCTGCAGGACAAAAAAAGAAGAACGAATCACTTACAAAATCAGAGGGACTGTTCTTCTGCTGTTTCTTTCACAGACGGTACTCGCCGTTTTCCTTAACATAAATAACCTGCAGCTGGTAAAGGATCTGCCTACAGTTATCTTTTTCCCGGCTTATACGATTGGCGGATTGCTGATCACAACCATTGCAAGCAGGTTCATGTTTAAGGAAAAAATGTCATCACGCCAGACCGGCGGTTTCATATGCGGTCTTTTCGCGCTTCTTCTGATATCAGGCACGCTTGACAAGATGATCGCACTTCTGTGATCTTTAGTGTCATTTTTATATTTCAGGTATTATCTATCTTCTTTTTTACGACAGCGGGTACTCCCGCAGCCAGTGTGTCAGCCGGGATATCGCAGGTGACCACGGAACCGCTTGCAATCACGGCGCCGTCACCTATCGTGACACCGGGATTAATAAAAGCTCCTCCGCCTATCCATACGTCATTTCCAATTGTGACAGGATATGCAAGTTCCTTTCCTTCCGGATTAAGGCGTTCAGAAGCCTTAAGGGGATGGGTGGCGGTACAGACAGTCACATTTGGCCCGAACATCACATTATCTCCTATCGTCACGCGGCAGGAATCATAAATCGTACAGTTCATGTTGCAGTAAAAATTGTCACCGACAAATATATTGCTTCCCTGATTGCACTTAAATCCATTCTCCACGATTGGGTTTTTTCCTGAACCTCCAAAAAGAGATTTGATAAAAGCCATCCGTTCATTCTGTCTGGCATAGGGTATGGTACTGTATTTCTCGCACCTGTCGCGTGTTTCAAACATTTCATCAAGAAAGGCTGCCGGGGCAAACAGTTCACCCCTGTCACGCTTTCTGGTTTCCTCCAGTATTTTATCTTCTTTTGTCATTTTTCCATCCCCTGTTTTTTAAGAAGTCAATCATGATTCTGTTACAGTAAGACCGGTAAGCCTTACTGTCTCGCCATTTGCCTTCTTTTCTGAAAGACACCTGCCGAGATATCTTATTTCAGCCTCACACACTGTACAGTTACCCCTGCAGGGTCCCACATGATGACAGGGACACGGATAATAAGGTATACCGTTTACTTCAGCGATGAGTTTACGTATTTCCCTCATCTTCCTGCAGTTTGTTTTTCCAAGGTCTAACGAATCTTCCTCAAGTTTTCTCTCAGGGGCGGCAAGGAAGGTTTCCTCCGTCATTATGAGGTCCATTACGGCTCCGTTTCTATAGCCTGCATGCTTTTTCGGTCCGAGTGATGTATATGGGTAATAATATCCAAGCCTCACTATAGTGTTCTTGAATCCTGCATCATAGTCATACCGTCCCTCATAATGCCCCTGCTTCATATACCCGTCTTCATTCAGATATTTTAGAAAATCAGACGGAAGAAGGTGGTGTTGCCTCCAAAGATGAACGGTAACTGCCAGCCTCATAAGTTTTTCCTCTTCCTCCGTAAGTTCCATGGTGACGATTTCCACCCCGTCAGTCCCGAAGACTAAAACACTTACATCACCTTCAGAAGGCATGTATGTTCCTGATAAGAAAAATACCTCATCAGCCTTTAACTGATCACCAAAAAGTTCTGTAAACGGAATGAGCAGCGAAACGGTAAATGAAAGCTTCTCCGTATCTACCGCTTTCACTTCCCTAATTACCAGGTCTTTTGGCCTCAGTTCCCTTATACCTTTCATTTACGGTCCTTTCTTAAAAGTAATCATAATCAGTGATTAGTTTTATTTTACCACGGTATTTTTTTTATATGCAACAATAAAAAATGCCACCAGGCATACGCCTGATGGCAACGCTGCCAATATAGTATGATAAAAGCAGTTATCACTTCATTAAGAAAAAGTCACTGCAGGAATTTCTTAAACTCCTCCTCAGTCATTCCTGATCTGTCAACTGCTTCACTGACCGAAAGAAAACCGTCTTTCACAAGTGAGGCAAGGGTTACGGCTGTACCCAATACTACACCTTCCTCGCGGCCTTCCTCACGGCCTTCCTCACGGCCTTCCTCACGGCCCTCTTTTAATCCTTCCTCACGGCCCTCTTTTAATCCTTCCTCACGGCCCTCTTTTAATCCTTCCTCACGTGCTTCTTCACGTGCTTCTTCGCATGCTTCCTGAAGTTTTATGCTGAACGTCATATACTCTGCCCTCCATTTCAGATTATCCCTGGCCTTCTCAACAGAATCCTCAATAGTAGTGACAAGATTGTCATCGACATCCCTGCTTCCAGACCTTATGTACCTTACAAACGCCTTAAGTTCTTCCGTTAGCTCTTCCGTATCACACGTTGCATTAAGAAACACTGTCCTGGCACCATCTTTTAACTGGATGTCTGAATCTTTACAGTAATTTTCAAAAATATACACAGGTTTTTTCATTTCCGGTCCAAGACCGTTTTTCATGATAAACACGACATATGTTTCCCTTAAATCCCTGTAACTTCCCCCCCGTTCAACCTGTTCCAGCGAAAGCATCCCATGGTAATACCTGCACCTCTTTGGAAGATTTTTTTCATCCCTGACCTGCATCTCCAAATCAAAAACAGTACCGTCCACCGCCATAGCAGTAACATCAAGCCGTACACCCCTTGCATCATACCGTATGGCTATGCAATGCTGATAGTCCAAATAACTGATGTCCTTTATCTTTCTGCCAAGTATCAGTTCAATGACCTGCTTGCAGATTTGCGGGTTATTTCTCATGACAACTGCAAACATAAAGTCGTCAGTGAATTCAAGGTCCTCATAAGGTTTTATTCTTTTGGTCATAAATCCTCCTTTAAAAAAATGGAGCATCTGACCTTACGCACTTATTTTCTAAAGATGGCATTATTAGTATACACTTATATGTGTGCTCTGTCAATGGGATTTATAAAAAAACAGGTCGCATTCAATAAGAATGCGACCCTTTCATGCCTTCCGAAAGGCACTGATAATCATTTGTACACTGCCATCAAAGACCGTTCTTGATTCTGTCTTCTGCGAACTTCTGTGCGATAACGCCCTCAGGTACTCCTGTTTCCTTTGACTCCTCGAGAATGTTCCAAACTGTGTTGTAGATGTTGTGAACCTGCTTTAATACGTTCTCCTTGTCATATGTGGTGAATGCTTCCTGGCCAGCATTGATAACGCCACCACCGTTGATGATGAAGTCGGGAGCATAAGCGATTCCACGTGCCTTGAGCATTCTGCCGCATTCCTCATCAAGGAGCTGGTTATTTGCAGCACCTGCAACAGCCTTGCACTTTAATGAGGGAATTGTGTCATAGTTAAGTGTAGCGCCCATTGCGCAGGGTGAAAGGATGTCACACTCTGTAGCGTAGATTTCCTCATCAGAAACTTCCTTTGCTCCCCAGTTGTCAAGGGCATACTGCATGTTCTTGCGGTTTGAGTGAGTTGAAACGATAAGCTCTGCACCTGCAGCAGCAAGCTGTCCGGCAAGGTCAAATCCAACGTGTCCAAGTCCCTGAAGTGCAATCTTTACTCCCTTAAGGTCATCTGTTCCAAGACAGAACTTAGCGGTTGCACGGATTCCGTCAAATGTTCCGATTGCGGTGAAGGGTGAAGGATCTCCACTTACTGATGCACGTCCTACAACGTACTGTGTCTTGTTCATTACCCAGTCCATGTCCTGAGTTGTCGTGTTAACGTCCTCTGCAGTGTTATAGATACCGCCAAGGGACTCAACAGCCTCTCCATAAGCCTCGAAAAGGGCCTGAGTCTTCTGTGAGGGGTCAGCAATGATGACGCCCTTGCCACCTCCGATGGGAAGACCTGCAGCTGCGTTTTTGAAGCTCATGCCTCTTGAAAGACGGAGGACGTCGAAAAGTGCGGCATCAAATGTCTGGTAAGGATACAGACGGCATCCGCCAACTGCGTTACCAAGCTTTGTTGAATGAACCGCAATAATGGCCTTAAGACCTGCTTTTTCATTCTGGAAAAAAGCTACTCTTTCATGTCCATACTCATTGATCATTTCTACTGTGTTCATTTTTCTCCTCCTTGAACAACCCAAGATCCTTTGCCGCACTTACGGTAAGGACAATTTAACAACTTCATATACTTATGGCTGAATCCTCTGCCATTCTGCGGGGAAACGCTATCGCGTTTCAGTCCCATTGACAGAGCATTCAACCCATCAGCCTTTAAAGTTTCCCCTGTTTTATCATTTCTACAGCGGCTTCTCGCATCTTATATTTCAGGATCTTGCCTGCTGCATTCATCGGGAACTGGTCCGTAAACACTATGTATCTTGGTACCTTGTGCCTTGCGATGTGGTCAGTAATGTACTGCCGCATCTCATTTTCAGTTACAGTTTCACCTTCTTTTAAGATGATGGAGGCCATGGCCTCTTCTCCGTACTTTTCATCCGGCACGCCTATTACCTGGACGTCCTGCACCGCAGGGTGCGTGTATATAAATTCCTCGATTTCCTTCGGATATATATTCTCTCCGCCCCTTATGATCATGTCCTTTAAACGTCCGGTCACATAATAGTTGCCGTCGCTGTCACGCATGCACAGGTCCCCTGAATGAAGCCATCCTTCGCCATCGACCGTACCTTCCGTCTCATCTGGCATCTTGTAATAACCCTTCATCGTGTTATAACCCTTTGAACAGAACTCTCCTGTCATTCCGTCAGGAAGCTCGCGCCCTGTCTCGGGATCAACTATCTTACACATGACATACGGGAAGGCATAGCCCACGGTATCAGTCCTTACGTGCTCACTGTCCGTCCATGCTGACATCGTGCTTCCTGGTGAACTTTCCGTCTGACCATATACGGAAACTATTCCGCGCATGTTCATCTCGTCAGGTCTTGCGGCCTTACGCATCAGCTCCGGAGGGCATCCTGAACCTGCCATGATGCCTGTCCTCATATAAGAAAAGTCCGTCTTTCTGTAATCAGGATGATTGAACATGGCTATGAACATCGTTGGCACTCCGTTAAAGCATGTGATTTTTTCCTGATTAATGCAGGCCAGCGAGTTTTTTGCGCTGAAATAAGGAAGCGGGCACAGTGTTGTTCCGTGTGTCATGGATGCCGTCATTGAAAGCACCATTCCGAAGCAGTGGAACATCGGAACCTGTATCATCATGCGGTCCGCAGTGGAAAGATCCATACGGTCTCCTATGCACTTTCCGTTATTCACCACGTTATAATGCGTGAGCATGACTCCCTTTGGGAATCCCGTCGTACCCGACGTATACTGCATGTTGCACACGTCATCAGGTCTTACAAGGCCTGAAAGACGCTTAATCTCCTTATATGGAACGCGGAACCTTCTTTCCATCGCTTCCTCAAAGGTAAGACATCCCGGCATTGAGAAGCCGCACGTTATCACGTTCCTGAGGAACGGAAGTCTCTTACAGTGAAGCGGTTCCCCTGGTTTTGTTTCTCTTATCTCAGGACACAGTTCATTAATGATTTCCCTGTAGTTTGAATCCTTTGAGGATTCAATCATTATGAGCGTATGAGTGTCCGACTGATGAAGAAGATACTCAGTCTCATTGATCCTGTATGCCGTGTTCATTGAAACCAGCACTGCACCGATCTTTGTGACTGACCAGAAAGCGATGAACCATTCCGGTACGTTTGTAGCCCATACGGCTACCTTATAACCGGGCTTCACTCCCATTGAAACAAGCGCCCTTGCGAAGTTATCCACGTCATCACGGAACTCTTCATAAGTTCTTGTATAGTCAAGTGTCGTATACCTGAATGCGTACTGGTCTGGAAATTCCTCACAAAGCCTGTCAAGTACCCTTGAAAAAGTGAGATTGATGAGTTCATCCTTTTTCCAGATAAACTGACCGGATCCGTCATGATTATAATAGAGTTCCTTCTTTCCACCCCTCGTATCCCCGAAACGGTCCATGTAGTTCATGAAATATGGGAAGATTATTTCCGGGTCATTTACGTCGTCCTGCCAGTCAGGTCTCCATTCAAGGGATATGAAACCGTCATAGTCAACTGAAGAAAGCGCCCTCATCATCCTGTCTATTGGAAGCGTTCCTTCACCTAAAAGGTTAAAGGTACCGTCTTCCTCAGAATCCCTTATGTGCACATGCTTTACATATGCACCCAGGTTTTTGATCGTCTCTGACGGACTCTCGCCATGGTCCCTGTATGGGTGATGCATGTCCCACAAGACGGCGGCACTGTCTGAAGCAAATCCGTCAAGAAGTTTTCTGAGCCGTTTTGTATCAGAATAGATACCGTTGGTCTTTATCAATACTGTGACTTTCTTCTTTTCCGCGTCCGGCAGAAGAAGCTGCATGTTTTTCTTTACCGCATCCTCATCGTCATTGAAAACGCAGGCAGAAACATACGGTGTTCCAAGGCTTTCAGCAAGGTTTATGAGACTCATGAGCCTAAGGGAGTCCTCTTCCTTCGAAATGTCATATCTTGTATCGAAACAGGGAATCGTAAGTTTTCTTTCCTTTAAGTCCCTTACGGTCTGTGCAATATTGTATTTATGGAACGGTCCGCCCCTTCCTGTGAGTTCCGGGAATTTTGTAAGGTCATATACTTCTATGCCTGCAAAATCCATTTCATCAGCCATGCTGACAAACTGCTCCCAGGAAAACCCGGTCCATCCCCTTGTTGAAAAGGACAGCTTCATTACTGTTCCTCCTCATATACTATCTTGTTCAGCGCATTAATGTACGCCTTGATTCCTGAACCAATGATATCAGTCGAAATTCCACGCCCGGAATAAAGCTTTCCTCCTGAACGGAGCTTCACTATTGTCTGGCCCATGGCCTCACGGCCTTCGGTAATTGACTGAATCTGGAAGTCATCAAGTTCGTAATGACATCCGATTATCTTCTCTATTGCCAAAAATGATGAATCTATAGGTCCGTCACCCAGTGAGATACCGTCAAGTGCCACGCCGTCACGTGAAAGCTTGATGTGCGAAACAGCTTCAGTCTTATTTCCGCTGGTAACCATATATGAAACCAGCTTATAGCTTTCCGGAACCTGCATTGCCTCAGATGCTATGATTACCTCAAGTTCTTTAGTGCTTACTGACTCTTTTCTTTCCGCAATCCTTAAAAAAGTCTCATAAACCCTCATGCCGTCCTCATCGGAAAGCTCATAGCCAAGGTTTTTGACTGCCTTTGCTATCTCTTCCTCGCTGTCATGGACGTTGAGCATTCCTGCCTCTTCATGATCACGTACCCCGTCCTCAAAAGGTGAATTGCTGCTCTTTCCCGAAGAACAGATGACTGATATCCTGTCGATGATATGTTTCATCTCAGTTGTACGTATGGAAGTCTGTGCCCCGAAGCTTTCGCTCTTCGTCTTGAGCATACTCGCTACATTTTTAAGCGATATTCCGCCGTCATAAAACGCCCTTGCCTTAAGTTCACCTGCGCCTGACAGAACTCCGTCTGCCGCACAGGCATCAGCCATATGAATGTCATCAGCACAGTCTATGCCCAGCGTGGCTTCAGAAAGACCTTTTACGTTTTCATAAAGGTAACCGATAAATTCCCGGAACTCTCCGGGCAGCATGTTACCTGCCGTATCGCACACGGTAACCGTCTTTGCGCCGGCATCCAGTGCTGCCTGAAGCACACTGCAGAGAAATCCTCTCTCGGCCCTTGTGGCATCGACAGCAACAAACTCAACGTCATCCGTAAGCCTTGCACATTCTGTGATTTTTTCAGCAGACTCCTTAAGGATGACGTCAGGCTTTTTATGGAAAAGGTATTCCATCTGTACGCTGCTTACGGGGCTCACCACCTGGAGTCTTTTCCCGGGGGCTTCCTTAAGTGCGTCAAAAACGGCCACAGTGTCATCGGCAAAAGCCGACACGGGAACAGCAAGGGTTGCTTCCTTAACAGCCTGTGCAACCGACTTGATGCGGAGTACATCGGCACGGCCGCCGGTTATCCCCTCTATTTCAATAACGTCAGTGCCAAGCCTGTCGAGAAGCTTCGCTATCTCTATCTTCTCCTTGAAGGTAAGTGTTCCGTCCCCGTGTTTTAAAGTTGTATCGCTTATTTTTATGTGTCTCATAAGTTATTAATACTCAAATCCTGCCTTAAGCGCCTCAATGTTCTTTTCGATAAGTGCCGCCTTTTTTGCCGGTACAAACTTTTTGAAAGCCTCCTCGGCATCAGAAAGTGATACGGCGCCCGTCTCCTTCACCATCTTTCCGATGAGGATCATGTTGGAAAGACCTGTAAGTCCCATGTCGGCGGCCATCTTTGTTGCCGGAACATAGAAAGCCTTTATGTCCTTTCTCTGTGACTCGGCATCGATAAGTGTGCTGTCCGCAAAGAGATAACCGTCCGGAACCACCGCGGGTTCAAACTTGTCAAATGACGGCCTGTTCATGGCAATGAGAACGTTAGGTTCTGTTACTATTGGCGATCCGACAGGTTCATCAGAAAGTGTAACTGCGCAGTTTGCCGTACCGCCACGCATTTCCGGACCGTATGAGGGAAGCCATGAAAGTTGCTTTTCCTCAATGAGTCCCGAGTAAGCAAGGAACTTTCCTGCAAAAAGTGCACCCTGTCCGCCGAAACCTGCTATCAGTATTGTTGCTGTATTCATTCTGCGGCCTCCTTTGCTGCACTTCTGTCCTTATATACTCCAAGCGGGTAATAGGGAATCATGTTGTCATCAATCCATTTAAGGGCTTCCCTGGGAGTCATTCCCCAGTTGGTGGGGCAGGCTGAAAGCACTTCGATGAGTGAAAATCCCTTTCCTTCCACCTGATTCTGGAATGCCTTCTTGATGGCCTTTTTAGCTTTTCTGACATTTGCAACGTTATTCACGGTAACTCTTTCAAGATACTCGGGACCGTCGAGCTGTGAAAGCATCTCACAGATCTTTACAGGCCATCCGCAGAGTGAAGTGTCACGTCCATATGGTGAAGTCTGTGTAACCTGTCCGGGAAGTGATGTGGGTGCCATCTGTCCGCCTGTCATTCCGTAGATGGCGTTATTGATGAAAATGATCGTTATGTTTTCATTTCTTGCTGCAGCATGAACGGTCTCAGCCGTTCCGATTGAAGCAAGGTCACCATCGCCCTGGTAGGTAAAAACGATGTTTTCCGGGTTAGCCCTCTTGACGCCTGTGGCAACTGCCGGTGCACGTCCGTGAGCAGCCTCGATCATGTCGCAGTTAAAGTAGTCATATGCCATTACTGAACAGCCAACGGGAGCTATTCCTATTGCCTTTCCTTCTATTCCCAGTTCATCAATTGCCTCTGCCACAAGACGGTGAACGATACCGTGTGTGCATCCGGGACAGTAATGAAGCGGTACATCAATAAGTGAATGTGGTTTATCAAATACTACCATTACCTGTCACCTCCGTCTGCTTTTTTGATTGCACTAAGAACCTCTGCCGGTGAAGGAATCATTCCTCCTACCCTGCCGCAGAAATATACGGGCTTTGTGCATGAAACAGAAAGTTTAACATCCTCAATCATCTGTCCCATAGAAAGTTCAACTGATATGAATGCCTTTGCATGCTCTGCCGCCTTCTTAAATGGCGTCTCAGGGAAGGGCCACAGCGTGATGGGGCGGATAAGTCCGGCCTTGATGCCCTGCTTTCTTGCCTCGATGACCGCATTCTGTGATACTCTTGCCGCAATGCCAAATGCCGCAACCACCACGTCGGCATCTTCGGTCATGAAT
Source organism: Lachnospiraceae bacterium (assembly GCA_024405115.1). Classification (GTDB taxonomy): domain Bacteria; phylum Bacillota; class Clostridia; order Lachnospirales; family Lachnospiraceae; genus Avilachnospira. Next base: position 7,989 of record JAKSPD010000025.1, on the reverse strand, counting down.
TCCTCCCACATTGCCTCATTTTCCTTTACGGTCTCGTACTTTTTGTACCTTTCGAGGTTTGTGACCTCAAGCTTTTCGGGCTGGAGGTAAAGTGAGTTGACTATGTTATGCTCCCTCTGCATCTTTGTTCCGGTTGTAGCCCAGGGCTTTTCAGGAGCGGGTTTAACATCAAAGTCGAAGGTTACCGGCTCCATCATCTGCCCTGTTGTTCCATCAGCCAAAAGCATTACGGGCATGCAGTACTTATCGGCAAGTTCGAAGCCCTTTATTGTAAGCTCTGCCATTTCCTGAACCGATGCGGGTGCAAGAACTATAAGATGATAGTCACCATGTCCTCCACCCTTTGTAGCCTGGAAATAGTCAGACTGGCTGGGCTGGATGCCCCCAAGGCCGGGTCCCCCACGCTGTGCATTTACAATAAGGCAGGGAAGGTCAGAACCTGCAAGGTACGAGATTCCCTCCTGCTTTAATGATATTCCGGGGCTTGATGATGAGGTCATTACCCTCTTTCCTGCACTTGAGCAGCCGTAAACCATGTTTATGGCTGCTATTTCACTTTCAGCCTGGAGGAAAACTCCGCCGATCTTCGGCATTCTCTTCGCCATGTAAGCGGCGATTTCTGTCTGTGGTGTTATGGGGTATCCGAAGTAGTGACGGCATCCTGCAATGATGGCTGCCTCAGCTATGGCCTCGTTACCCTTCATCAGTACTTTTTCTGCCATAATTCTTACCTCTCTACCTTGATGATGCAGTCAGGGCACATCATTGCGCAGGAAGCACATCCAACACATGCAGCCTCGTTTTTTAATTCAGCCGGATGATGTCCCTTTTTGTTGATTCTGTCCGGGGAAAGCTGCAGGATTCCCTTTGGGCATGCATCTACACAGAGTCCGCAGCCCTTGCAGTTCTCCTCTTTAAATGTAAGCTTTGCCATAAAAAAACCTCCGGTTATCTGATTTCGCTAAGTTCATATGGTGTTGACTGATATACATAATAGTTGAGCCAGTTCGTGTAAAGAAGGTTTGCGTGCGCCCTCCACGAAACTATCGGTTTCTGAGTATCGTCGTCATCCGGGTAATAGTTAAGTGGCACCCCTATCGGAAGGCCGGCTGTCTTGTCCCTTACGTACTCCTTTAAAAGAGTGTTCCAGTCATACTCGGAGTGGCCTGTCACGAAAATCTGGCGCCCTTCCTTTGCCATCATGATGTAAGGCCCGCAGATTTCCGAGGAGGCAACGATACTTACTTCCGGTACTTTTTCTATATCCTCACGCTTTAAGGTCGTATGCCTTGACTGAGGTACCATTACCACATCGTCAAACCCCCGGCATAAGGGAACATGCTCCATTTCGAGCTTATGTGGGAAGATTCCGAACAGCTTGTCCTCGAGTTCATATTTTGGAACTCCGTAGTGATAATAAAGTGCCGCCTGTGCGCCCCAGCAGATATGATATGTGCTGAAGACATGTGTCTTTGACCATTCCATTACACGGCACAGTTCATCCCAGTACTCGACCTGTTCAAAGGGGAGCTTCTCAACGGGTGCTCCGGTTATGATGAGTCCGTCGAAGGTTTCATGCTTTACGTCGTCAAACGTCTTGTAATATTTAAGAAGATGTTCCTCAGAAGTATTCTTTGACTTATGGGTGCTGGTATGCAAAAGTTCAATCTCTACCTGAAGCGGTGAGTTTCCAAGAAGCCTGAGAAGCTGTGTCTCCGTTGCTATCTTTGTGGGCATAAGGTTAAGTATCGCGATCTTAAGGGGTCTTATCTCCTGAGTGAGCGCGCGGTACTCATCCATTACGAAAATATTTTCTTCTGTGAGAGTCTGCCTTGCCGGCAGTCCCTCAGGTATCTTAATGGGCATTTATTAACTCCTATATCTCTGACGTTGTGTACTTGCTCTGTTTCCCAGAGTCGGACGGTTGTTCCGTGGGAAACATCCCTGCGTACACTGCTTATTTATCAATATTCCGTGTTTCTTACAACTTCAAGTGCCTGTGCGATGTCCTCGATGATGTCATCCACGTTTTCAATTCCGCAGGAAAGACGTACAAGATCAGGAGTTACGCCTGCTGCCCTTAATTCGTCATCATTCATCTGACGGTGTGTTGCGCTTGCAGGATGGAGGCAGCATGAGTGAGCATCAGCAACATGTGTCTCGATGGCAGCGATATGAAGGTTCTTCATGAAGTCCTCCGCAGCCTTTCTTCCACCCTTGACGCCGAAGGATACAACACCGCATGATCCGTTAGGAAGATACTTCTGAGCTCTCTCATAATACCTGTCTCCGGGAAGACCGCAGTAGGTCACCCATGAAACCATGTCATGTGTTGAAAGATATTCTGCAACCTTCTGAGCATTCTCACAATGACGCTTCATGCGGACATGAAGGCTTTCGATTCCAAGATTGATGTAGAACGCATTCTGGGGTGACTGGATTGAACCAAAGTCCCTCATGAGCTGTGATGTAGCCTTTGTGATGAAGGCACCGCCCACTCCGAATTTTTCAACATATACTACACCGTGGTAGCTCTCATCGGGCGTGCAGAGTCCGGGATACTTGTCCGGATACTTTGACCAGTCAAACTTTCCTGAATCAATAATTGCACCGCCTACTGATACTCCATGTCCGTCAAGGTATTTGGTTGTTGAATGTGTGACGATGTCAGCACCCCACTCAAACGGACGGCAGTTAACGGGCGTTGCGAAGGTATTGTCAACGATGAGCGGTACACCATGCCTGTGTGCCGCGTTTGCGAACATCTCAATGTCAAGTACCGTAAGTGCCGGGTTGGCAATCGTCTCACCGAATACAGCCTTTGTGTTGGGACGGAAGGCAGCCTCAAGTTCCTCTTCCGTGCAGTCGGGGGAAACAAATGTAAAATCGATTCCCATCTTCTTCATTGTTACGGCGAAAAGATTGTATGTTCCACCGTAAATGGATGAACTTGATACCACATGGTCGCCGCAGTTTGCAATGTTGAACACTGAGTAAAAGTTTGCAGCCTGTCCTGAAGAAGTAAGCATTGCCGCTGTTCCACCCTCAAGTGCGCAGAGTTTTGCTGCCACCATGTCATTTGTGGGGTTCTGAAGACGTGTATAGAAGTAGCCTTCAGCCTCAAGGTCAAAAAGCTTACCCATGTCAGCACTTGTGTCATATTTAAATGTAGTGCTCTGGATGATGGGGATCTGTCTGGGTTCCCCATTTTTAGCGGTATATCCGCCCTGAACGCATGTTGTCTCGATTCTTGCCATTTTTTCACCTCTCAAATTTAAACCGGTCTCTTCTGAAGCTTTAAGGGCATCAGATTCGGTATTTTTTCTTTTAACTCCTCAAACAAGCTATTTTCAACTGACGTGGCAAAGACCGGAAGTCCCGTAAGTTCTGAGATCTTCTCAGCGTATGGAATGGAGTTAAGGACATCCTCCGCCGTCGTGTCACGCCCAAGGTTGGAATTATTGATAAGCCCGGTAAAGGGCATTCGCCCGGCCCATTCGATTTCCCTCATTATCTCAACAGTTGACTCCGGATCACGTGAAAGCGGGCGGTAGCAGTTTATGACCATGTACATGTCATAGTCATTTTCTTCCTTAAGTGCCCCGGAAAGCCGTCCAAGTGCAAGTGCACCCCTGTCATCCCCGCCGACGTCTATGATGACCTGAAGATCATGATCGTCCGTAATTGCATAAAGGTCATCGGGCATTGATGGAAGGTCAACGTTTGTATTGGCATATCCTGAACAGATGAGCCTTATCCCTGCCGCCTCGAGCTCCTCACGGCTGTCCTCCGTCCTGAAGTAGGGATTTACAATGTCAAGATCCGCAATTGCAAGCCGTTTACCGGCATTCTCCGTTGCGGCATTAATTGCCATGTTTACCGCTATATTTGTTTTTCCGCTGCCGTAATGTCCGGCAAGGAGTGTTACTCGTTTCATTTATAACTGATTCCTCTGAATCTTTCCGCTTATGGTCTTTGGAAGTGAATCCCTGAATACCACTATTCTCGGATACTTGTATGGAGCAGTGTGTGTCTTTACGTATTCCTGGATTTCCTTCTTAAGCTCCTCAGTGGGTTCGGTTCCCTTAGTAAGCACGACGCTTGCCTTCACTACCTGACCCCTTACTTCATCAGGTGCAGCCGAAACACCGCATTCAAGCACATAAGGAAGTTCCATGATGACTGACTCGATCTCGAACGGTCCGATACGGTATCCTGATGACTTGATCACGTCGTCAGCCCTTCCCACATACCATATGAAACCGTCCTCATCCTTCCAGGCAAGGTCACCGGTATGATAGAAACCGTCATGCCATACGCCCTTTGTTGCTTCCTCATTCTCATAGTAGCCCTTGAAAAGCCCGCAGGGTGAACCGTGCTGCGTGTTAACACAGATTTCGCCGGGTTCACCGAGCGGCACAGGCTTTCCGTCCTGGCCCAAAAGTTCAATGTCATAAAGCGGTGAGGGCTTTCCCATTGAACCGATCTTCTGCATCGTTCCAACAAGGTTCGCAATTGCAAGCGTAAGCTCTGTCTGACCATAGCCTTCCATTATGTGAAGTCCGGTAGCCTTCTCAAACTGCCTGTAAACTTCAGGGTTGAGTGCCTCGCCTGCCGTCGTGATGTGCTGGATGGTCGAGAAATCATACTTTGAAAGGTCTTCCTTGATCAGCATCCTGAGCATCGTGGGAGGAGCACAGAATGTGGTGATGTTATACTTTTTGAACATCGGAAGTATGGTCTTTGCATCAAACCTCTGGAAGTCATAGGTGAATACCGCTCCTTCACACAGCCACTGTCCGAAGAGCTTGCCCCAGAGTGCCTTTCCCCATCCGGTATCGGATATCGTGAAGTGAAGTCCTTCATCGGAAACCATGTGCCAATACTTGGCTGTAATGAAATGTCCCAGTGCATATTTAAAGGAATGCATTACGATCTTCGGATATCCGGTCGTTCCGGAAGTAAAGAACATAAGCATCGTGTCATCACCACAGGGTGTGTTTGCACTTCTGTAGAAATGTGCCGAGTAAAGCGGAAACTCATCATCAAATGAATGCCAGCCGTCCCTCTGACCGCCCACGACGATTTTGATCTTAAGCGTGGGGAAGCTTTCATCCGCCTTATCGATTTCGCCTGCGGCGATGGAATCAGTACTTGTGATGATTGCGCTTACCCCTGCCGCCTTGAAACGGTATTCGTAGTCATGCGCATAAAGCTGGTCTGTTGCAGGTATTGCAATGGCGCCCAGCTTGCACAGACCCATTATAGCATACCAGAACTGATAGTGTCTCCTTAATACAAGCATTACCCTGTCACCTTTTTTGATTCCGAGGGCCTTGAAATAGTTCGCACACTGTGCTGAGGCACGCTTTACGTCCCTGAAGGTTATGCGCCTTTCGACGAAATCCTTTGAAATATGAAGCATTGCAAGCTTTTCGGGATGTCTTCTGGCAATCTCGTCAACGATGTCAAAAGCAAAGTTGAACTCATCTTCATTTTCAAAAGAAATTGACTTGAGGATTCCATTTTCATCCTCTACCGGTTTAACAAATTTAGAACATACAAGTTCCTTTACGGGAATCTTTGACGGGATGAGCGTATCCCTTACTATTGTTTCCTTATGTGACTCACCCGGAAGGACGAAGGCCAGGAACAGACAGTCACTTCCGTCCACGGCAATCATTCCGTGTGGGGTCGATGAATTGTAATAGATGGAATCTCCCTCATGAAGCACTTCCGTATTCTCACCGACCTGGACCTTTAATGAGCCCTCCATTATGTAGTCGAATTCCTGTCCTGAGTGTTTCTGGAGATGAATGGGGACATCCTGAAGGGACTCATCATATTCGTACTTCACCCAATAAGGCTCAGCTATCTTTTTTCTGAACATCGGGGCAAGATTGACGATTTCAATTCCGTCCTCCTTTGCAGTTTCCTGTCCTTTTCCCTTTCTTGTGACAGTATAGGAAGAAAGTCTCGCGGAACGGCCTTCAAGAAGGTCAGACATGTCCACGCCGAAGGTAAGGGCACACTTATGTATGAAAGTAAATGGAAAATCTATTTCTCCCGACTCATACTTAAGATACTCTTCCTGTGAGACTTCAGTTTTTTCCGCCATATCGGCAATACTGAATCCGCAGATATCACGCATCTCCCTGATACGTAGACCTACTTCCATCAGTGTATTAGCCTCTGCGACTGCCATAATTATCCTCCTTATTGAAAAAGCCTGCGCTCTTCGCGCAGGCTCTTGAAATCTTTTTTATCCTTTTGAAAATATCTTTTCTGATTGGATCAGGTTTTCAAAGTCATACGCGAAATGCGCCATTTCTTACGTCCTTAAGGACGATGATAATGGCGATGATAAGCATGATGATAATCATTTCGGATGAAACAAACATAAACCTGCTCCGTAGCTTTTTCTGCTAGTATTTATACCACCACCGATATGGATTGTCAATGCTTAATGCAGATATTTTATTTTTGATATTACTTATTTTTATGTCTTATTGTGCCCTGTGAAAACATCCGTTAATGTCAGCCCAAATTTTCTTGACTTTATAAAAAAAAGAGTTATATTTGCACTCGTGCGATTTTTTACAAAGAAAGAAAGTGATTTATTTTGTCTGTACTTCTTAACATAGCGTTTGCGCTTTTGGCGGGCCTTATGATGACCCGTATCTTCAAAAAATGGAACCTCCCCGACGTCACGGCTTTCCTGATTGCAGGAGTAATTATCGGACCGTTTGTAATTGGAAGGTTCGGTTCAGGAAACTTCGGATTCTCAAGCTACGACGAGGTTGCAAAATACGATGTCATAAATGAAGCCGCAATGGGTTTCATAGCATTCTCCATAGGTAACGAATTCCGTTTATCAGCTCTCAAAAAGACAGGAAAGCAGGCATTTGTGATCGGCGTGTTCCAGTCAGTGCTTGCAACAATAGTGGTTGACATTGCCCTCATCATATTCCACTTCGCAAGGCCTGACATACTTTCCATGCCTGCTGCCATAACACTTGGGGCAATTGCATCGGCGACAGCACCGGCTGCCACACTGATGGTAGTAAGGCAGTTTAAGGCAAAGGGCGAGCTTACGGACCTCCTTCTTCCCATAGTTGCTCTGGACGATGCTGTGGGTCTCATCCTTTTTGCAATTTCATTTGGCATTGCCAAGGTAATGATAAGCGGAAACTTCTCACTCATTGCGATTATCATCGATCCGATAATTGAGATAACAGGTTCGCTTATTTTAGGAACCATCGCGGGTTTCGCGCTCACAAAAATAGAAAAACTTTTCAACTCAAACACCAACCGTCTTTCGATGACGATCACGTTCATACTGCTTACGGTAGCCCTGACCAGCGTTTCATTTACCTTAGGTCCTGTAACCGTAGGTTTTTCCTCACTTCTCACATGCATGATGCTGGGCACTGTGTTCTGCAACATATGTCCCCTTTCTGAGGAAATCATGGCCCGTTCCGACAAATGGTCAAGCCCCGTGCTTGCAGCCTTCTTCGTTTTAAGCGGTGCCGCCCTGAGACTTGAGGTTTTTAAGGAAGCGACTCTTGTACTTGTCGGAATCATTTACATCATTTCAAGATCAGCCGGAAAATACTACGGCGCACGTTTTTCCGCAAAGGCAACGGGCTGTTCCGAAAAAGTCGTTGAGAACCTTGGAATCACCCTTCTCCCGCAGGCAGGAGTTGCACTCGGTATGTGTGTTACCGCTCAGGAACTGGGTGCCGACGGTGCGCTCATCAGAAACATCGTACTTTTTGCAGTCCTCATCTATGAACTGATAGGACCGCTTCTTACGAAGCAGGCACTCATCCGTTCAGGCGACATCCAGGCAATGCCGCAGGAGATTGTGGAAAGACGTGAACAGAAGCTTAAAAACGCTCCGGAAAAGGTACTGCCCTGTAAGAAGAAACATAAGTGAACAACTCACCGCCTACGCTACGCTTAGAGGCGGGAGCTTCGAAGAGCCTT
>JAKSPD010000024.1 GCA_024405115.1 Lachnospiraceae bacterium | reverse complement strand
ACAGTGTTCAAAGTTATGTAAACCTTTTCCCTGAACTGCCGTGTGATGCCTTCCCCGGAAAATCCAGACGCATCATAAAGGCTTTTGCAGGAGCGCCCTTCCTGAAGGCGGAGTTTGATGAGCCTGTTTTTTAGCCCGGGTCTGTGTTTACCATGTGTGCCTCCTTGTTTTCTGTGTTTTACAAAAGACACACACGTATTACATTTTCAGTGTAGCACCTCAGACACACCCATATTACATTTTCAGTGTAGCACCTCACCGTATCTAATCCTGTAATTTATCGTAATCTAATAAAATGAATTATACAGCATCGGCGTGAGCCTTTCAAGGAAAAGTTACATAAATGTACATTTAATGCAACTTTTCTTAATTGTATCATTTGTGTATTTTAAACATTTTAATGCTATAAAATAGGCGTTTTGCGATTGACAATTAATGTTCATAATGTTACATTAAGTGGCGGCGTTAAGTGCCCGGTTATTTATTGCGTGTCTTAAGGGACGCGGGAATAATGTGTTCGGAGTGGGGCGGTATGAAGCCTGCATGAAGCCTGCATGAAACATCTATGAAGCCTGCATGAAACATCTATGGAGCGTGCATGAAACATCTATGAAGCCTGCATGAAACCTGAATGGGAGCGGCGCCGGTTAATGTGAATTTATTTTTATAAGGAGATAAAGAAATGGCTAAGACTGAAATCTTACTCTTAAACGAAGAAGAGATGGTTAAGTGCGGCGTTATCGATTTCGCACACTGTGTTGACGTCCTTGAGGAGATGTTCTCACTCATCAGCAAGGGTGACTACGTGATGGGCGGCTCAAAGCACAACTCACACGGTATTGCGGTACGTTTCCCGAAGGAATCTCCCTTCCCGAACATGCCTCTTGACGGACCCGACAGACGTTTCCTCGCCATGCCCGGCTATCTGGGCGGACGTTTCAACATGGCAGGCGTTAAGTGGTACGGCTCAAACATCAAGAACCCCGAGCGCGGACTTCCCCGTTCAATCCTTACCATGACACTTAATAACCCTGAGACAGGCGAACCCGTTGCCTTCATGTCAGCTAACCTTCTTTCAGCTGCAAGAACAGGTTCAGTTCCCGGAGTTGGCGCACGTCACCTTGCAAACCCTGATGCAGAAGTTATCGCATGCATCGGCGCAGGCCCCATCAGCCGTTCATGCTTCCAGGGTATCCACCCGGTAGCAAAGAACCTTAAGAAGCTCGTTGTTTATGATCTCTTCAAGGAGAAGTCAGAGGCATTCTGCGAGTGGGCAAAGTCTGAGTTTGGTATTGAGGCAGAAGCAGCCGATTCTCTTGAGGAAGCTGTAAAGCAGGCTGACATCGTTTCAGTAGCTGCATCTTCAGTAAAGCCCGTACAGCTGCAGAACGACTGGCTCAAGGCCGGTTCAGTTCTTATCATGACAGGCCGCTGCTATGTTGATGAGGAGTATTTCTCAAGTGCACGTATCGTATTTGATAACCAGCTTGAGCATGACGAGGCTTATGATGAGCAGCTTCTTCTTCCCGAGGAGGAGAGATGGATTAACGGTATCGGAATGCAGGTTTACCGCATGGCTTACGAGGGAAAGCTTCCCGCAATCATCGACCAGCCCGGTCTCGGCGATGTTGTAAACGGCCTTGAGATCCGTAAGAGCCATGATGACAGGGTATGCTTCATCACGACAGGAATGCCCACAGAGGACATTGCATGGGGCGTTGAAATGTACAATAAGGCCAAGGAACTGGGCCTTGGAACAATCTTCCCGCTCTGGCCCGAAGAGCCTCTTTACAAGTAATCCGTAAATCTTTTAATTTAAGAAGCACCTGGCCGTTTTTGGGTCAGGTGCTTTTCGTATGGCGTTTGCCGGTGTCTTAAATGTCACTGTATGTACACGATGGCGGTCTTCCTGAAGGCTTTTGCTATTCTTGATATGGCGCTGATTATCATTCCTGCGGCGTATACCTCGACCATGATGTTGACCGAACCGCCCATGGCGATGCAGAGAATGGCAAATGCTATGTTTAAGAGGCCCTCGCCCATCTTTTTCTTCCACGGGGCACCCTGCTTTTTGGATTCCATGGCACTCATCACGTTTATTCCGCCTTCGATGAGGTTATACAGGACAAGATATATCATGACGTATGCCTTTGGAAGCGTGGCAAGGGAGCTTGAGAAAAGTCCCAGGTCCGTGAGGATGATGCCCTCGTAGAGGATCATCTTTCCCCCGACCATGTGGATGGCCATTGCAAAGTAGTAGACGAGTGTCTTTATTCCAATGACAAGAAGGGAAAGACCCAGTATCCCGACAACAAAGGCGTAGCCTTCGTCAGGCCTTATGATTATGGCCACGGCCGCGAAAATCATGAGAAGACCGATCAGAATGTTTTCTATACGTTTTACCGTTGTCATTTCTTCATCTCCTCCATTCTCGCTTCAATAAGGGCAGCAAAGTCCTGTATACCGCGGAATCCCTTTTTGCTGTAGTCCACGGAGAAACCTGCAAGAAGATTCCCTGAACTGAAAATCTTACCTACTACCATGCTTTTCTGTGCGAGCACGGCGAGGATGAACCTTCCGAACACGGTCTCATCCTTATCGTCTTTAGCCGCGGCCATGTATTCATCGGCGAAGGCGTTTACGTCAAAATCAGGTATTTCACGGCCTGAAAGCTTTTCACCGAAGGCCTTCCAGTCATTGCTGGCAAGGGTCTGCCGTTTCGTGATGATGCTCATCAGTTCCTCTTCGTGCTCACTGACTGTTTCCGTGTCATATGTACTGAGCGTGAACGTGTCATGTTCCCCACGGAGATACTTCATGGCATAGACCATCTGCCGGAAGGCATGCATGTAGTCTGAAGGATTGTCTTTCACTATCTCATCATAATCAGCCCATGCCGGCATGTATTTATACCTTGCATAGCTGTAATCCGGGAAATGGCCGGCACGCCCGTGCCCCAGGTTCATTATGGAGTTTTCGTTTGGCTGGAACAGGCTTCCGGTATAATCGCCTTTTTCAGGGTCATCAGGCTTTGAGACACTGCTTCGGAAATTGACCTTGCGGTCTCCTCCCGGAAGGATCTCATAGAAGTAGTCGTTAGTATTATTTATGACAAGCGAGGGAACGCCTGCAAAATAACTGTGTGCCCAGGTGTCGGCAAGGACATGCATGGCCACGCCCGCGGCCTCAAGGCTTCTGCCTTTCGCCAATTCGACGGTGTCTTTTACAAGTGCACCGTTTGGCCTGCAGATGAGACGGTACTTGTTTTTATAACTTCTGACACCCTTTACCGGTGCGTAAAGGTCATACGGAAGAAAGTGGAACGGGGCCCAAATGCGTACGATGTCCTGAAGGCCTATGGGATCAGCGGGGGCATCGGCAAGCTCAATCTGTGTCTGGGTTGAGGCGGCTGACCGGGGACCTTTGATCCTCGCGAGGTATCTTCTTGAACAGTTGTCCACGAACTGGGCGCAGTATGCTATACGGATGCTTTCCTCATGGCTGTATCCTGAAAGGAAAGCCGCGCAGTAGGTTGCATAATAATGGAAATCAAGCTGCATCCTTTTCGCCTCCTTCCTTTCTCAGTTTCCTGACGGTAACGGAGGAATAGAAAAGGTCGCAGAAAATGAAGAGCGCGGTCAGTTCCACCGCTCCCGAAACAATCGTGTCAGTGATTGAGAAGGAATAATTCTCCGGTGAAAAAAGCGTGATTAATGATGCGAAGGAAAACGCCATAAGGACGGCTGTCACGAACAGGTAGAATGCGCTTACTTTTCTGCCTTTTGATTCCTTTATCGCACGCCGGCCGACGAAAAGGCGGAGCAGCGTGTCGACCACCAGGGCGAAGAAAATGATGAAATAAGCCACTTTTCTTCCGAACTCACCGTACTCTGCAAGCTCCGCCCATTCAAACATTTCATCGAAAAACTCCGGTTTAAGGAATACATAAAAGACCGCCTTTAAGATACTCCAGAGGCCGAATGTTATCACGGCGTACCCGGAGATAAGGAGGTTATTCTGAAGTTTTCTTATTTTTCGTTCCATTTTCAAGAGACCTTTCAGAAGGTTACCATTATTATAACTCAAAAGTTTTCAATGGGGTAATTTTGTTTAAGACAAGCAGATATAATGAAGCTGTTGAGGTTTCATAAATTGTGTTATAATGTCTCTCATAGGGCATTAATTCCTGTTAACATGGCATCACTTTATCAGGAGAAAAAATATATGAAAAAGAGGTGCCGGTGTTGAGATAGAAGCAGTTGCAGCGAAGTAAGGAGGAAGATGCAGGAAAGTTTTAAGGCTGTAAGCATTACAAGAAGAAAAGATAAGAAACTGTTTGACGTAAAGCGTTTTGGACTGGAAAACGCAAAGAAGGTGAACGCTTTCCATAAGTCATTCCCGGAGTATTCCGTTACACCTCTTGCAAGCCTCAACAACTTTGCAAAGGAAGTGGGCGTCAAGTCCATCCACGTGAAGGATGAGAGTTACCGTTTCAACCTTAACGCATTCAAAGTGCTGGGCGGCTCATACGCAATCGGAAGCTACATAGCACAGAAGCTTGGAATGGACATTTCAGAGCTTCCCTACGAAAAGATGACCTCAAAGGAAATCAAGGACAAGCTGGGTGATGTTACATTCGTTACCGCTACCGACGGAAACCACGGAAGAGGCATTGCATGGACCGCAAACCGTCTTGGACAGAAGTCCGTTGTATACATGCCCAAGGGATCAGCCCTTGAAAGACTCAATAACATCAGGGCGCTCGGCTCAGATGCATCAATCACTGACATGAACTATGATGACGCGGTACGTCTTGCAAATGAAGGCGCAAAAAAGTACGGCTGGGTAATGGTTCAGGATACCGCATGGAAGGGCTACGAGGACATCCCCGGCTGGATCATGGAAGGCTACACCACCATGGCTTACGAGGCTGTTAACCAGCTTAACGGCGAAAAACCCACCAACATCTTCCTTCAGGCAGGCGTGGGAGCAATGTCAGGCGGACTTACAGGCTTCTTCGCTGACTACTACGGAGAGGACAGACCCATCATCACAATCGTTGAGCCCAATAAGGCAGACTGCATCTACAGGACCGCTGAGGCTAACGACGGAAAGCTTCACTTCGTAACAGGCGACATGGATTCGATCATGGCAGGCTTATGCTGCGGTGAACCCTGCACAATCGGCTGGAACGTATTAAAGGACCATGCGGACAATTTCGTTTCAATTCCTGACTACTGCGCAGCTAAGGGAATGAGAATCTTAGGAAATCCCCTTCCCGGAGATGACAGGGTCGTTTCAGGAGAATCAGGTGCCGCAACATTCGGATTCGTTGCAGAGCTTATGACCAACCCGTCACTCGACTGGCTCAGAAAGAAGCTTAAGATTGATGAGAATTCACGCATCCTGTGCTTCTCAACTGAAGGCGACACGGATAAGGAAAACTACAGAAAGATAGTATGGGATGGTTTATACCGGAGCTATTGAGCACGGTATCAACTATGTATGCGATGCCCGGATACAGAAAAACGGGCATGACAGTATTGGGTAAAACGCCATGGACAGCGACAGGCTTTTACAAGGCTGAAAAGAAAAAATGATCCATCCGGTAAGAATTTCGCTGCGTTAAGGCTTACGGCAAGTGTAATGTGATTTATGGAATCACAATCATGAAGCATCAAAATATATATTTTTCAGGAGGTACGATATGAAAAGAACTATCAGTCTGATACTTGTATTTGCCATAATGTTTTCGGTACCCTTTACCGTTCTTGCGGATATTTACGCAGAAAGAGAAACTTCCGTTTTTTCCTTTGCGGAGGAATATGAAATCACGGAAATAGACGAGATATTCGAGGTGACGGAAGAAACTGCGGAGGCAGATGTTTCCGGCGATATGGCTTTTGTGGGCGAGACTGCTGCGGGTTCCGTATTTGACGGAGCCATGACACTTGATGAACTGGGACTCGGTTCTGTTCTTGATATTATCGAAAAGGCATTTGCGGGATTTGTAGAGGGTATTCCCGGGGCTGTCGGAGAGTTTGCCGCAGATGCTATCCTGAAACAGATCTTCCCCGACAGGGAAAACGAGGAGATAAAGGATATGCTCAATGCCATCCTTGCAAACCAGCAGGAGATGATCAAAGAGCTTAAGGCAGTCCAGACACAGATAACAAAGAGTGAAGTAGACGATATCATCAATAAGGTTATTTTTGCATGTGAGAACAGTAATATAGCGTCAAATTACTATCAGGCGCTGTATGAGATAGACAGTAAGGGCCTTACCGGTGATGAACTTGCAAAAGCAAGGATAGCAGCTCTTATGAATGGTATTTCAGATCCATCCAACGCAAATGCCCAGATCGATGAGTACTGTGAACTTCTGCATGCTCTTCTTACCACTAATTACTATATTACTCTTCCCGGCGGGACCACAAAAACAGATAACATTCTGATGGTATACGATTACTACATGTCTACCTGCTTCAAGTGGGAACACCAGGCGTATGATTCGATCGACTCTTTCAAAAGCTATCTTCTCGGAACCTACATCCATGCAGCCGCTATGGAAAGGCTTTCGCTTGAGGCAAGGCTTAAGGTGTGCAATGAAGCAAATAAGACGACACGGGGGAAATATGAGACATCAAACCTTGAGGCAAGGATAAAGATGCTCGATGCCGAACTTCACGGTTCAAAAACAGCACCGTACACGGCGACGGGAGTCGAGGAGGTAATGAACAGGGAAAAAAATGCTCATCCCCGTAGCTCTGAGGCGCGTCATTTCTGGTATAACGGAGCAGACATCACATTCTGTGCTTCGGCGCAGAAAAATGAAATGCCGAAAGAACGTGACGACGGCGGATACTTTGAAAAAAACAACGGTTTTGAACACTTTTATTTTAAGTCAAACAAGATCCTGATGGATTTCTGGCGCCCCTTATGGACGTTTTCAGGGGTAAGCGGTGCGACGTGCGTTACCGCTGCCGAGCTTAATACAATTACCTCCGCATACGGAAATTCAATTGCGCTTTCGGATATTCTGTTTGATGAAAAGGAAGGAAACATTGATCTTCCCGCCGGGCTTACAAAGGCTTCGGCAATGCGTCTTGTGCTCTTCCCCGACAGCAGCAATCCTGTCCATGAATACAGGGATTTCTATGACTGGGCGGCATCACTGTCGCACATTTACATGTCCTCGATCGAGTCCTCCAGAACAGGTATGAGCGATATAAACAAAAAACAGCTTCTGTGCTCATACCGTCCTAAGAGCAGTAATAAAAACGATGGGATACAGCAGGAAAGAAAGCCCAATTATATCGTGCTCGGTACGATAAAGAATGACGAATTTGTTCCGGAAGAAAAGGCTGTTGAGCTTCCCTACAGGGAAGAGAATTCCGATGATGATTCTTATACAGCCGCAGCGTCAGGAACCTATGCATCAGATTCCAATGGAGTACAGACAGTGACCTGGACTTTTGATGCTTACGGATGGCATGCGGTATCTGAAAACGGAACAGCGCTCACCGGATGGGTAAAAGCCTTTAATCCGTATGCCGGAACAGGACAGGCAGACTGCTCCTGGTTCTACTTTGACGAAAGAGGCGTTATGCTTACCGGATGGCAGTGGATAAGAGGAGCTGACGGAAAGCTTTGCTGTTATTATCTGAATCCTGTCTCTGACGGTATGCTGGGTGCATGCATGCTTAACGGATCTACTCCTGACGGATACACAGTCAACAGAAACGGCGTATGGACTGTCAACGGAACTGTTCAGAGCAGAGAACGGTAAAAGTCCGGATTATATAGCCCGGCAGGATTCTCACAGAACCCGTGTAACAGCCTGTACATAAAAGCCGGATGACTGTAATTAAACAAAACGATCCCCTCACCGGTGCGGACCATCATTAGTTTCCGTTACCGTGAGGGGATTCTTTGTCTGCTGACAGATCTTACGATCCTACGGTATTCTCTGCATCAGTTCTCTTCCATGCTGCTTAAGCCATTTATGCCGCAGATCATAATCCGGCATGCAGCGGTGTACTTCATCATAAAAGGCTTTGCTGTGATTCATTACCTTACGGTGGCACAGCTCATGCACTACGACAGATTCCAGAACTTCTTCCGGAGTAAGTGCCAGAAGGAAACTAAAGCTCAGGTTTCCGTTTGCGGAACAGCTTCCCCAGCGGGTCTTCTGCGAACGGATGGAAATCTTTCCATATGATACGCCCACAACGGGGGCCCAGTAGGCAACCTTCTCGGTTATGATCCTGCGGGCTCTTTTTTTTAGTTCTTTTATTTCATCATCCGAAAGGACGGAGATGTCCTTTACGGTTTCGAGTTTCCTTAACTGTTTCTGTATCCACGCCTGGTTTTTGTCTATGAAGCGAAGGGCTTCCTCTTTTGTACTGGCAAGCGGCATGCGCACTATAAGACTGCCCGTCTTATCGACGGTGAGTGACATGGTCTTTCTTTTTGAACGGATGAGCGTGACCTGCATAAGTTAAACTATGGGGCCGGGCCGGTAAAGACCGTGGCCTGAAAAAACAAAACGGTAGTTGGAACATGTTTCAGTATATCATATTTTACCGGCTTATACAAAAGTGCGGCGGGAGTACTACGGAGAGATTTTAGCGGAATGCCAGTGTTTCGCGGAGGATGTTCATGGAGTGGAGGTTCACGGGGGATGTTTCACAGCAAATGTTTCATGCGGCCCATATATTTTGAGAATACTATTTAACATCTTGCGTGCGCGTGATAAAATCGTGATCAAGGAGGAATGTGGCAATGGGGATATTTTATGTGCCACATTTGAGTTTTATGAAATCTATTCTTCTGACTGACGGTGAATTTACCGGGATGATAAGGGCTCTACGGGCCCTTCCGTTTCCCGTGAGGATTACGGGTTTTGTGTCCTCTGAAAATGCTGCACATACGGCACTTCTTGACGCGGCATATGTACCTCCCAGGGGAACGGGGGACGACTATTTTGACTTTCTTACGGATGTAATAAAGAGGGAAAAGGTTGACGCCGTCTTTCCAATCGTGACGCTTGACCTTGAATACATGGCTCAAAAGGCACAGGAAATTTTTGATCTTACCGGAGCCAAGGTCATCACACCATCTTTTGAGGCAATACGTGTACTCAATAATAAGTTTTTACTTTATGAGGCTTTAAAGGATGACGCGGTGCTTAAAGATGCCGTACCTTTTTATCTGGTGGCCGGAACTTTTGGGGAGTTAAGGGGTGCCGTGGCCGGTTTTTCCGCTAAAAACGTTTCGTGCGTGGTAAAGCCCGTGAGGGGTGAAAATGCGGAAGGCTTCCTTAAGTTTACTGACAGGAAGGAATATGAGGAAAGGGTGCTTAAGGGTACCGCTGGGCATACGGCGGCGCTTAGCATATTTGACTCACACCCGGATGATGAGTGTTTTAATGTTGAAAGACTTATGATGCCGTATCTTCCCGGAAGGGAGTATGACGTGGACGTGGCGGCAAAAGACGGGAAGCTCCTTGCGATAACCATGCGTGAAAACACTGAAATGTACGGCGGTCTTTCCGCATGTACCACCACCTGCTATAATAAAAAGCTGCTTTCATACGCGCAAAGGATTGTGGAAACCTTTAACCTTTCTGGATTATCCTGCATAAGCTTTAAGGAGGATGAAAGCGGAAACATAAAGCTTCTGGAGGTGAACCCAAGAGCCATGGGCAGCATTAACATGTCTGCCATGTGCGGAAACAACCTTCTTAACTACATACTTGATGAGAAGGCGGAAATTCCTGAAAGTCCCGTTGTCACAAGGGCGGGGGTTACGGCATCGCTTTACAGTGACCTGATAATTGTGAAAGATGAATGCGTGGATGACGTAAAAGCCGGTGACGACCTGACAGAATGGCACCGCTTCGAGGAAATCGACGTCGGATACTATGATAAATTTTACAGCGCGGTCCGTACGCGCATGACGGACCTTACCTATTCGTGCAGGTACGCGTGGAACAGTGTCTATGATATAAGGTGGGCTGTCATGGAAGGATGCCTTGTCATGATTTCTGAAGGTTCCGGACAGTCAGACGCATTTATGCTCACACCGCTTGGTGATTTTGACGAGGATGCCTTAAGGCGAATCATTGACAGGGTGCGCCCGGTTTTTGAACGGAAGGGACTTCCCTTCAGGATACTATGCATTGATGAATCCCAGCTTCACATATATGAAGAGCTTGGGATTCCCGGGGCAGGAATATCATTTAATGACGACTTCTCTGACTACCTTTATGACGCGGAGGATTTAAGGACTTTAAAGGGCAGGAAATACTCAGGAAAGAGAAATCATCTTTCGCATTTTCTAAAAGACCATCCGGACTATGAATACCGTGCGCTTGCACCGGAATATTTCAGTGATTGCCTGTCACTTACAAGGGAGTGGGCAGCCTCAAGGGGCAGCGACCTGGACGACCCTGACGAAAGCGATTACCGAATGATTGAGACGGTGTTTAATAACTGGGACAGGATAAAGTGTCTTGGCGGCGTGATAAAGATTGACGGGAAGGTGAAGGCATTTTCCATTGGGAGTGTCCATGGAGACACGGCGTACATCCATTTTGAGAAGGCGGACGCTGCCTATGAAGGACTGTACGTGGCCATCAACAGGCTTACGGTTGAAAATGAGTTCCCAAAGGTGTCCTTTGTGAACCGCGAGGAGGACCTGGGAATCAAAGGGCTAAGAAAGGCGAAGGAGTCATATTACCCGTGTGGCAGGATAAGAAAATACAAGATGAACTTTGAAGGAGAGGTGGAGTTTACATGAAGAAACATATCGTATGTTTTGGAGATTCTAATACACACGGCTTCTGCGGTGACCCCGCGGACAGCGCGGATCATGGGGTCCGCTTTAATGAAGAAGAGCGGTGGACCTGCCTTTTACAGAAAAAGCTGGGGGATGAATACCTTGTGCTTGAGGAAGGCTTAAGTGGAAGGACGTCCGTATTTGACGACCCGATCACGGAGGGACTCTGCGGCCTTCAGATGATCACGCCGGTACTGATGACACATGAACCGGTCAGCCTTCTCATAATCATGCTTGGGACTAATGACGTAAAGGAACGCTTCGGGTGTACTGCGGAGCTTATTTCAGCAGGTCTTGAAAGGCTCATCAAAAAGGCGAAAAACAATGAGTGCTGGAGCGGGGGGAAGCCCGACATCCTTCTTATCTGCCCGCCAGTCATAAAGGACGGCATGGAAACCGCAGTGTTTGGCAACGTGATGGGAAAGGGCTGCATTGAGAAATCAAAAGAACTTCCAAAGTATCTTCCCGCCGTGGCAAAAAGGTGCGGCGTAAGATATCTTGACGCGGCAGCCTGTGAGTTCAACGAGGCTGACTTCATGCACCTTACAGGGAAGGGACACAGGGAGCTTGCAGAGCTTATCTACAGCTCTATAAAAGGAACGGTTTAAGGAAAGAGGTACGGATCATGATATATATCGGAAACCACTTATCATCTTCAGACGGATTTCTGGCAATGGGAAAGGCCGCAGTTGCACTGGGCGCTGACACGTTTGCCTTTTTTACAAGGAACCCGCGCGGCGGTAAGGCAAAGCCCATTGACAAGGCAGATGCTGACGCCCTTAACGCATTCATGGCGGAGCATGGTTTCGGAAAGATAGTCGCTCACGCACCATATACGATGAACCTGTGTTCTGACAAGGCGGACATCAGAAAGTTTGCGTGCGACATGTTCTGCGATGACTTAAAAAGGATGGAGTATACTCCCGGAAACTACTATAACTTCCACCCGGGTTCTCATGTGGGGCAGGGCGTGGAGCAGGGAATTTCCTATATCGTGGAGGCACTTGACACCGCCATGTTCCCCGGAATGAAGACCACGGTCCTTCTGGAAACGATGGCCGGGAAGGGCAGCGAGATAGGAAGAAACTTTGAGGAACTTAAGGAAATCATCGATAAGGTTAAGATGCCGGAGTATCTGGGTGTGTGTCTTGACACATGCCATGTCTGGGACGGGGGATACGACATCGGCGAAAGCCTTGACGAGGTACTTAGAAAGTTTGGCGACGTGATAGGGCTTACTAGGCTTAAGGCCATCCACTTAAATGACAGCATGAATCCGCTTTCCGCACATAAGGACAGGCACGCGAAGATTGGCGAAGGCAAGATTGGGGCGGAGACCTTAAGGAGTGTGGTGACGCATCCGTTACTTCAGGGGAAGCCGTTCATCCTTGAGACCCCCAATGATGACGAGGGTTATAAGAGGGAGATTGCGCTTATAAGGAGCTGGATCGTCTGAAATTTAACGCTTGCATTTGAGGAAATTTTGTGATAGATTTGCGTAAACCGTTGATGAAGAGTGAGTAAGTTTTACCTCCTTTAACAGAGCGAGCCGCTTATGGTGTGAGTGCGGACTAAAGTGTATGACTGAATGGACTTCAGAGGGCGAACAGAAATGCGAATGCAAAGTATGGGAGACGGAGCGGAACTCTCCGTAAAAATAGAACGGCATATGATGGTATGCGCAGAGTGGACACTCATTGAAGTGTCAAGCCAGGTGGCACCGCAGGATTTTAAGTCCTGTCCCGGCAGTTCGGGACAGGACTTTTTTGTGTAGTAAAACCTGCAAGGCAAGCCCGAAGGGCGTGGCCGAGCAACACGTTTTACACATGCAGGGAGTCACAGGCGGGGCAAACCCGCAGGGTGCAGGACCGCCATGACGAGTCGCAGCAGAAAACTCGCGCAAAAGTGAATCGGCGCTAGCCGGGAAAGGAATAATATGAACAAGTACAGAGATTTTGACAACTACCTTAAGGAGTACCCCACAGAGGACGGCTATTTTGGAAAGTACGGCGGTAACTATCTTGAGGATCCGGAACTCATCAAGGCCTTCAAGGAATATGCTGAAGGCTACAACACTATTGCGCAGTCGGCACAGTTCATTGCTGAATTAAGGCGTATAAGGCGTGACTTCCAGGGACGCCCCACACCTGTTTACCACTGCCAGACACTTTCAAATCTTCTGGGCAGGACACAGATCTACTTAAAGCGTGAGGACCTTAACCATACGGGAGCACATAAGCTTAACCACTGCATGGGTGAGGGACTTCTTGCTAAATACATGGGCAAGAAGAAGCTCATCGCGGAGACCGGCGCAGGACAGCACGGTGTTGCATTGGCGACAGCCGCAGCTTACTTTGGACTTGAGTGCGACATATACATGGGCGAGGTGGACATTGCAAAGCAGGCTCCCAACGTTACAAGGATGAAGATGCTGGGCGCAAGGGTCGTCCCGGTAAGCTTTGGACTTAAGACTCTTAAGGAAGCGGTTGACGCCGCATTTACCGCGTACTCACATGAGTATAAGGACGCAATCTACTGCATTGGCACGGCGGCAGGCCCCCATCCGTTCCCTCTTATGGTACGTGACTTCCAGTATGTCGTGGGTGAAGAGGCAAGGGCGCAGTTCCTGGATCAGACAGGACATCTTCCGGACAAGGTGATTGCATGCGTGGGCGGAGGCTCAAACTCAATTGGTATGTTTACCCCGTTCCTGGCAGACCCGGTTGAGCTTTACGGTGTTGAGCCTCTTGGACGCGGACCCAAGCTTGGCGACAATGCTGCCTCCATCACTTACGGCAAGGAAGGCGTAATGCACGGCTTCAACTCGATCATGCTTGCTGATGAAAACGGTGACCCGGCTCCCGTATACTCAAATGCCAGCGGACTTGACTATCCGGCAGCAGGTCCTGAGCATGCGCTTCTTCACGACATGGGCCGCGTGAACTACGTGACCATCGATGATGAGGAGGCAATTGAGGCTCTCTTCCTTCTTTCAAGGCATGAGGGAATCATCCCGGCAATCGAAAGCTCGCATGCGCTTGCTTACGGCATAAAGGTTGCAAGGCAGGGCAAGACGGGTTCAGTCCTCGTTAACCTTTCAGGACGCGGCGACAAGGACCTTGACTACGTGGTGGAACACTACGGCTACGGAGATGATTTTCTTGCAAAACGCGGTTATTGATATGTGTTTAACCGAAATGAACCAAATAAGATCAAATTGAAGTGAACCAAATCGGGTTACATTGAAATGAATTGAAACTGATGAACGGACCGGACAGAATTCTTTAAGGAAAACTGTCCGGTCCGCTGCTATTATGCATCCGCCGGCGAAAGTCGCAGAATGTACAGGATCCGGAAGAATTGATTTACAGTGTCTGCAGTGTCATCAATGATAGAAAATACACAAACCAGGCTTTCCCGTGATCTCTTTTGTGTATTCGGCAGTCTCCGTATATATTTTGTAGTGGGACATCTTGTATTTTCTTTGCATGTCCCACTATCAGTAATGGGACATCTGTCTGATTCTGCCTGCGTCCCACTACATTCGCCCTGAAAAAAGCGCTTTTCAGCGATAAAAACAGGCAAAAATAGTGGGACAAATGTCAGTATTCATAATTGTCCCACTATTTTCTCCGGGAAAAATCCGATTTTGTAGTGGGACACTATACGTTTATCCTGTATGTCCCACTATTAGTAATGGGACATGATCCGGAAAGCTCTTGTGTCCCACTACTTTGGCAGTTTTCGCAATATCCGGCAGAAGCATTCGGTGACTTCTTTTGTGTATTTTGCCTGCATTGGAGCGGAATCGTTGCCGGGGCAGAGCCCCCAAACATGAAAGAAGCCGTCTTTTGGCACCCCTGTCAGGATGAGACTTTCTTAGGGAACATTTTCAAGGTAAGGAAGATGCAGACAAAGTCGAGGGCCGCCATCAGGACAAAGGTAAGGGTGTACGTTCCGGTGATGTCATAGAGGGCGCTCATGACAAGGCTGAAGGGTGTCCAGAAGATGTTCATGCCCATTGAGATTTTTGCAATGTAGCCGGAGTACTCCTCACCCTTTGAATATGTTCTCGCTGCTGCCGGATAAATCATCATGTTGTTTCCGGCTGACAGGCCGGTCAGGAATGCCAGTACGAGCAGGAGAACCGTTCCGTGCGGCATGAAGCACAGAAGTAGAAGTGACAGGAAGACAAGACTTACGGAAGTCACATATGTCTTCTTTGGACCATATTTATCGCATAACGGTCCCATGACCAGCTTGCTTGCCATGTTGCCGAACTGGGACACTGAAAACATGAGCGCACCGGTTGCGGCACCCACATATGAGGTGGCACCGAAATGTGCAAGCCTTGAGGGGACCACGGAAATGGCCATGATGAACATTGCGAGGACAAGGCTTAAACGGTATTTTTCCTTCTTTTCCTTAACGCTGTATCTTGTATCAAAGTCAGGATGTTCCCCTCCTTCAAAGTAATCTGAGGGTGAAGTGACCACCTTCATGGGTTCCGGATCTTTCCAGCCGTAGGGCTTAAGGCCCATTTCCTCCGGTGTCTTCACTGCGAACAGGAGGACTGGGGGGAGCGCCACCAGAAGACCGATAACTGCATTAACCGCATTTGCCTGACGCCAGCCGTAATTTTCAATCAGACTGTTGAATATCGGACTGAAGACGGCAGCCATGAGACCGGAGCAGAGCATCGCCACTCCGAGCGCGGTGTCCTTTTTCTCGGTAAACCAGTTGTTTATCAGCATCGGAACGGGAATGTAAAGGACGAAGGCCCCTGCAAAGCCTACGAGGATGTTTATCACTGTATAGGCAAAGGCATCGTGCATCATGCTTGTGAACCATGCGGCGCCCATCATGATTACCACTGCCAGGGAAAGTACAAGCCTGAGGGGGTATTTCCTGAATATTCTGTCAGCTATGCCGGACCCGTAGATTCTTGCAACCGTCTGGGTGATTCCGATCAGGGTGATTTTTGTGTAGGACCAGCCGAACTCTGAAAGCATGGGCGCGGTGTACAGGCCGGCGCAGTTAGCGTAGATTCCCATACACGAACCGAACATCATGCAGCACATGATGAGTATGAACCACCCGTAATGAATTTTGCATCCCTTCAGAAATTTCATAAATGACAGTATAATTCCTTTTTATCAAAATATATACATTTAAATTATATGGATTTTATATAAAATATACCTTATAATATGGGCATATTTTATGGAGGTGAAGTGATGAAGCAGTTAACTGATTTTAAAAGGATCAGTCTCGGCACACTTCCGACACCCATACACCGTCTTGATAACGTCAGCAGGATACTCGGCACGAATGTCTGGATCAAGCGTGACGACCTGACAGGAGTGGGACTTGGCGGAAACAAGGTAAGAAAACTTGAGTTTCTTCTTGCAGATGCTATGGAAAAGAAGGCTGAGATAGTATTCACTACCGGACAGGCACAGTCTAACCATGCAATGCTTACCGCGGCCTGCTGCAGAAAGCTCGGCATGGAGCCGATACTCATCCTCAAGAAGAGGGGAGTCATGGACATGAAGGGAAACATCCTTCTTGAAAGCCTCATGGATACGGATGTGCGATTCATGGATGTTCCAAGCTACGACGCCATCTATGATGAGATGGACAGGGTCGGAAAAGAGTCAGGAAGGCCTTATTACAAGATCCCCTGCGGCGGATCAAACGGTCTCGGGGCTCTCGGATATGTGGACTGCATCAGGGAGATAAAGGAACAGGAAAAGGAAATGGGCATCCATTTCAGCACGATCGTCTGTCCCGAGGGAAGCGGAGGAACACACGCGGGCCTTGCACTCGGACACATGATTTTTGCTCCTGAAACTAAGGTCATCGGAATGAAGGTCGACACTGACCCGTTCGAGGTGATCACACCCGGCATCATGCGTGAGGCATGCGAACTCCTTGAACTCGACATGGAGATTAAGGAAGACGAGGTGTTCCACGCGGACTGCGCAGGACCGGGATATGCAATTCCTTCAGAGGAAGGAAACGCGGCCATCAGGTTCATGGCTAAAAATGAGGGACTTTTCCTTGACCCGGTATATACAGGAAAGGCATTCGGAGGACTCATCCGTTATGCAAGGGAGGGAAAATTCTCTCCGGACGAAAACGTACTTTTCATCTATTCAGGCGGAGCAGGCGGACTGTTCGCAATAGATGTCCAGTAAATAAAGGGGGTTAATAAATGGATAAGAAAGCTATAGTTAAGAACTACAAGTTCCTTGGAATCATGATTGGTGCAATGGTCCTTGGAGCAATCGTCGGATGGGTATGGCCCAACGCTTCAGTACTTGCTCCTCTGGGCAAGGTATTCATCAACATGATGTTCTGTATCGTTGTTCCGCTCGTATTCTCATCAATCGCAGGCTCTATCGCCAACATGAAGAGCCGTCAGAGGGCAGGAAAGATTCTTGGAACCACAGTCCTGACATTCGTTGTTACAGGTGCCCTTGCAGCTGTAATCATGTTTGCCCTTGTAAAAGTCTTCCCGCCGGTACTTTCGGCATGGGAGGAAATTCCCGCAGAGGAAATGGGAGAGTATGCTTCCGTTTCTGAGATGATCGTAAACTTCTTCACCGCAAGCGACTTCGTGGGACTTCTTACCAGGAAGGCAATGCTTCCGCTCATCGTATTCTCAGTTCTCTTCGGTTTTGCAGTTAACCTTAACGGCGGACCCGAGACTGGAATGGCTAAGTGGCTCAACGACCTTACGGCTACAATGCTTAAGCTCGTCAACATCGTTACCTACTATGCACCCATCGCCTTCTTCGCAATCTTCGCTGATCTTGTTGCTACCTATGGCACCATGATCACACAGGCTTACGGAAGGGCAATGCTTCTGTACTATCCGCTCTGCTTCATCTACCTGTTCGTTGCATTCCCGCTTTATGCTAACTTCGGCGGCGGCAAGGGCGCAGCAAAGGTTATGTTCTCACACATCACGAGACCTGCAGTTGTATCTCTTGGTACCTGCTCATCAGTAGCAACAATTCCCACAAACCTTCAGGAAGCTGCAGAGACAGGAATCAACAAGGACGTTGCAGACATGGTTATCCCGCTTGGCGCTACAATGCACATGGACGGTGCATGCTTCTCATGCGTACTTAAGATTGCATTTGTACTCGGAGTATTTGGGCAGCCGCTTTCATGGGGCAGACTTATCCCCATCGTTTTAGTGGCAGTTCTTTCATCAGTTGGCATGAGCGGTGTTCCGGGTGGCGGATACATCGGAGAGTACATCATCTGCTCAATCTTCTTCCCGACACAGATGGAGCTTGCATTCCCCATCCTGGTTGCAATCGGAAACCTCGTGGATCCTCCGTCAACCATGATCAATGCTTCCGGAGACTATGTAGTATGCTACATCGTTTCACGTTTCACGGAAGGCAAGGACTGGCTCAAGAAGGCTCTTGAGAAGAAGGAACAGGCTTAAGTCTTTTGTTACAGGCCGCGCCTGGTGTTTCCTGACTGAATTTGCAGTTTAAATTAAAAGTGACTACCGACATTGTCGGTAGTCACTTTTTTTGTGGACGGAGCCATGTTCTTTTTTCTGTACTGTACCACGGTAAAGTATTGAAAAGAACGAAAGAGTATGATAAACTACGTATATGTAACGAAACGTTAACGGCCTACGGATATGTGACGGAGGATCAACATGGAAATGATTAAAGCCGGATACGGTGACCTCCCATGCGGAGTTATTTATATTTCAGGCGGTGCAAAACCGTCAGTGACCTTCATAAACAGGGAAATGCAGTCATTCCTTTCAGACGAAGAAGAGGCGGAGAAATGGATCAGGTTCATCCGTGAGAACATTCTTCTCGCCATCCCGACAGGTGACCGCAACCAGTTCATGATGTACCTTGAAAAGGCTCTTTCTGATGGTACACCGTTCAGGATACGTCACAAGATGGTCGGCGTTAACGGAAAAGAAATCAGGTTCTCGGGGTGGATGCAGGGCGTCGAAACCGAAAAGGGCGAAAAGGAGATCCGCGTCGTTTATGCGCCTCCCGGTTATATCGAGGAACAGATCACAAGACACGAGCAGGTATACCGTGAAGCGCTGAAAAGATATTACGACGTCATTTTTGACGTTGACCTGGAGACAAGGGTCGTAGACTGCATGCACAGCAAGAATGTCAAGAACTACGGTTTCATGCCCATAGTCCGCTATACTTATGACGGCGCTTTTGACTATCTGATCGGAAGCTACATTTATGAGGAGGACCGCGAAATGGTGATCCGCTTCAGGGATGAAGTCTTTGAAAAGAAAGGCGGCTTCGACGCCGACGTGAAGAGCACACGTTTCCGCGTAAAGCACCGTGACTTCCCCGTGATCACCATGGACTGTGACGTGCTGGGCATAGACGAATGGCGGTGCCTCATATGTTTCAAGGATGTCACGGAAGAAATCAGGACGGGGGTGATCCCGGAGGAAAATGTTCCTTCTGGCGACAGCCGTGTGCTGATCCGCTGCGGTGACACTTTTGACGTGTTCGTGGAGGGAAAGCCAATTGCCTTCAGGAATGAAAAGTCAAAGGAACTCCTTAAGATAATGGTGGAGAAACGTGGGGGCTACGTGGGAGCGACCCATGCCATCAGGCTTCTGTGGCCGGGTGAGGAATCCACGAAGACGGTACAGTCCAGGTACCGCCAGACGGCCTTAAGGCTCAATAACACACTAAAGGAGTACGGCGTTGAGGACATCATTGAAAACAAGGCCGGACAGAGAAGGATCATACCCGAAAAGGTATTAATTGAAAGCTAAAATTAAGCAAAAGTAAATTGAGCCTTTATTTTGTATGTGATAAACTTGCATCATGGACAAAAGGGCTAAAAGAAGAAAAAAGAAAAATACGGTACAGGAAACGCTGGACATCGTAAAGGCCATCCTCCTGGTGGTCATCGCGGTTGCAGTCGTTGCGTTTGTGTTCGTATTCATAAAGAAAGAACTGACGGAAGGCGGGTCCGGAAAAGGCGGGTCTTCCGTTTTTGGTGCACTTTTTGAGGAAAAGGAAACGGAAACAGAAACAGAGACTGAAACGGAAACAGAAACAGAGACC
Organism: Lachnospiraceae bacterium; assembly: GCA_024405115.1. Classification (GTDB taxonomy): domain Bacteria; phylum Bacillota; class Clostridia; order Lachnospirales; family Lachnospiraceae; genus Avilachnospira. The sequence continues at coordinate 5,831 of JAKSPD010000024.1, read as the reverse complement.
GAAGAGAGCACTGCGGCATCGGCGAAAGACGGACTCTCAAAGGATGATGACGGAAACGTGATATTCATTCAGAACGGGGAAAACGTAAAGGACGCATGGGTTGACTACAATAACGGGCTCTACTGCTTTGACGGGGACGGACATGCCAGGACGGAGACCTTTAATGACGGCGCCTTCGTTTACGAGGCGGGGAATGACGGATCGGTAAGGAGCATCTCATACAACCATAATTACAGGGCACCTTATGATGCAAATTACGAAGGGCTTGTGAAGGACAAGACCATATGGGCGTATCTGGGTAAAAGCAGCATCATGGGACGGTTCTATACCATCATGTACAAGAAGACCACCGACACCATGTCCCACAACCTCGGTGGCGTTGATAACACACAGTACACGATGCCCGGAAGCATAATGATTAATGACGGATACATCTACTGGCTTCCCATGGTGGAGGAGCCTGATGAGATGGAAAGCCTCATAAACGGCAATCTCTACCGTATGAAGCCCGGTGCAGAAAGACGTGAGATAGTTGCCAAGGGAGTGGACGGCTACAGGGTACTCACGAACTTCAACGGGAAGACGGTCATTTACTATTACCAGAACGGCAACATGCATAAATGCGGTCCGGAAAACTGCCGTGAGGATGAAAGCAGCATAGTATTCACGGAGGACATGGAGTATATCGTCGAATCAAGTGATGACGGCAAGAAGCTTTATCTTAAGACAAAGTCAGGGTATCCGGTAAGAAAGCAGTCGGATTCCTTCAAGGCCGGTGACTTCACGTATGCCGTTACGGCAATGGGTGAAATTGTTTCTGTTGAGACCGGAACCTCAGTGTTCCACGGTGATTATGAATATTCCGTGGAAACGGGCGAGATATTCGGTTCAGTGCGTTCAGTAATAGTGCGTACCGGAACTGATAACGTGAAGATGGTCATTTCCGGTGAGTTCACCGGTGAATGCCGCAGTCTTTTCTACTGTGAGGCGGAAAACTGCATGTACGGTGAGTTCCTTTACGGAACGGAAGGCCCCAGGATCATGCGGATAAGCATGGACGGTGACGTGGACATGCTGAACCAGCACAGCTCTGATGCCGCGGCCATGAAGATCTACGCTTATTTTGACGGCAGCGTGGTTGCCAAGATCATAAAATATGACGGAACATCGTACTTTGGCAAGCTGCATAAGGATACAAGGACACCTGTGGCTGTCGCAGTCGAGCCGATAAGCCTTGAAAGCTTTAACCAGCCTGAAACTGAAACTGAGACAGACAGTACGCTGATCGGTCCGGGAATCGGTCCCGGTTACGGCCCGGGTTATAATAAAGGGGAGACACAGAACATTTATTATGGTCCTGGTCTTGGCCCGACTGAGGAAACCAGGGAGGAAATCGGCCCGGGAATCACTCCGTCAGGCAACAATGTAGGGGAGGCACCCGGAAACTGATGGGTAAAATATACTGTCTGATGGGAAAATCAGCATCCGGAAAGGATACCTTATATGGAATGATAAGGGCATTACGCCCTGAACTTTTGGAGTACGTGATGTATGCCACGCGTCCCATGCGCACCGGTGAGACAGACGGTGTCACTTATCATTTCGTGACGCCGGAGTATCTTTCGGAGGTCGAAAAGAAGGGGCTTCTCATAGAGTCGCGTACGTATAATACGGCTCACGGGCCATGGACTTATGCGACTGTTGATGACGGACAGGTGGACCTTTTGAAGGGAAGCTATCTCATGCCCTCAACACTGGAATCCTTCATTAAGCTCCGTGATTATTACGGGGAGGAAAATGTCATTCCGCTTTACGTGGAAGTTGACGACGGGGAGCGTCTGCAGAGGGCGCTTAACCGTGAGAGAAGCCAGAAAGAGCCAAAATATAAAGAACTGTGCAGAAGATTCCTTGCGGATTCAGAGGATTTTTCTGACGAGAAACTGGCGGAAGCCGGAATAAAGACACGTTATCAGAACCTGGATGCGGCGGAATGTGCCGCCGTGATCACGGAGAGTATTGACCGTGCTGGGTAATAAGGACAAACTGAACCGGATGAGAAGCCTGGCGCATGCCGGGACGCTTTCGCATGCTTATCTTCTGACCGGGGAACGCGGCATGGGGAAGAAGACGCTCGCACAGGAAATCTGTCTGTCGCTTTTCTGCTCATCACCGGATCCTCTGGGCTGTGCTTGCAGGACGTGCCCTGAGTGCAAAAAGGTACTTTCGGGAAACCACCCTGACATCATAAGCGTGACACATTCAAAACCGGCGGCCATAGGAGTCGATGACATACGTGAACAGGTCAATGACACCGTGGACATTAAGCCTTACAGCCGTGACAGGAAGGTTTACATAATTGATGAAGCTGAAAAGATGACGCCGCAGGCGCAGAACGCGCTTCTCAAGTCTCTTGAGGAACCGCCTGCGTACGTGAGCATGCTCATGCTGTGTTCAGATGAGAAGAAGCTTCTTGACACGATCCTTTCCCGCTGTGAGAGGATAAGGATGGACAGGATACCGGAAGACATGATCCGTGAGTTCCTGACTGTGGAAAAAGGCATTGACCGGGAGACTGCGGACATATGTGCCGCCTTTTCAGAAGGAAATCCAGGAAGGGCGCTCACCCTGGCCACAAGCGATGAATTTAAAAACACATATAAAAAAGTCTTGCAGCTTTTAAAGAACTTAAATACAATGGATGCCTCACAGTTTCTGGAACTTGCAGATGAGTTTGTGGCTGACGGCACTGACCTGCAGGAAGTCCTGGACCTCATTTCATTATGGTTCAGGGACGTGGCGGTAATGAAGGCACTTGGGGAAAACGGCAGTTACTCTTACAGGGGTGAGATGGCCGCCCTCAGGAAAACGGCGGCCGGCCTTAAGGAAAACACCCCCGCGGAAGTTCTTTCGGAAATCGAGAAAACATCAAAAAGATTAAAGGCAAATGTCAACAAGGAGCTTAGCATGGAGCTTCTTTTCATAAAAATGAAGGAATCAGGTAGATAAATGACAGAAGTGATCAGCGTGCGCTTCCAGCGCGCGGGTAAACATTATTATTTCGCTCCCGGTGAGCTTACGGTAAAGGCAGGCGACCATGTGATCGTGGAAACGGCCCGCGGCATTGAGTATGGTGACGTCGTACTCGGAAACCATGAGGTTGAGGATGAGGCGGTCGTGCAGCCCTTAAAGGAGGTCCTGAGGATTGCCACCGAGGAGGACACGGCACATGTCCGTGAAAACTCCGAAAAGGAAAAAGAGGCATTTGCCATCTGTAAGGAAAAGATTGCAAAGCATGAGCTTGAGATGAAGCTCATTTACTGTGAGTATACTTTTGACAATTCAAAGATACTTTTCTATTTCACTGCCGACGGCCGTGTTGATTTCCGTGAGCTCGTAAAGGATCTCGCATCAATATTCCGTACCAGGATAGAGCTCCGTCAGGTGGGCGTGCGTGACGAGACCAAGCTTTTGGGCGGTCTCGGGTCATGCGGGCGTCCGTTATGCTGTGCCACATATCTGAGCGACTTTGCGCCGGTTTCCATAAAGATGGCTAAGGAGCAGAACCTCTCACTCAATCCGGTCAAGATATCCGGTGTGTGCGGAAGACTCATGTGCTGCCTCGGAAATGAGGAAGAGGTGTATGAGGAGCTCAACAGGAAGCTCCCCGCAGTGGGTGACATTGTTGAGGCAGATGACGGTGCCAGGGGCGAGGTGCAGTCAGTCAGCATCTTAAAACAGCTTGTGAAGGTGATAGTATCCCTTCCCAATGATGAAAAGGAAATCCGTGAATATCCCGCGGATGACCTGAAGGTACGTGTCCGTCGCCGCGATAAAAACAAAAATGTACAGAAATCTTAAACCCGGAGAACGCATAGATGACCTTGAAAGGAACGGCCTTAAGATAATCCAGAACAGTGAGCTTTTCTGTTTCGGGATGGATGCCGTACTTCTTTCGGGCTTTGTGAGCGTAAAGAAAAACGAGACCGCCGTGGACCTCGGGACCGGCACCGGAATAATACCCATACTGCTTTCCGCGAAAACTTGCGGGAAGCATTTTATCGGTGTGGAAATCCAGCCGGCCGTCGCCGATATGGCAAGGCGCTCGGTTGAACTTAACGGTATCGGTGACAGGGTCGAGATTATCGAAGGGGACATTAGGGAGATTGCTACGGGACGGAAGGCTTCGGACACTCCTGCTCTTTTCTATACTTCTGATGACAGCCTTTCTGCTATAGACAGCCGCGAGGATGAGACACTCCCGCGAACGAGTAGGCAAAGGCCAGGAGGGGCGAGTGAGCGGGAGACGTCTCAGACGAAGCAGGCGTCCCTGATCTACGGTTCATATGACGTCGTGACCAGTAATCCCCCGTACATGAAATCCTCCCACGGGCTCACGAACCCGGAGGACACAAAGGCAATATCAAGGCATGAAGTCATGTGCACGCTTTCTGACGTTTGTGTTGCTGCCTCCAGGCTTCTTAAATCCGGCGGACGTTTTTACATGGTACACAGGCCGTTAAGGCTTCCCGAAATCATAACGGAACTTAAAAAGAACCACCTTGAGCCCAAACGCATGAAATTTGTGCACCCGTTTATAGATAAGGAGGCAAACATGGTCCTTATTGAGGCGGTAAAGGGCGCCGGCGCGGAATGCCGCATAGAAAAACCCATCATAGTTTACGAGGCTCCCGGTAAATATACTGAGGAAATTTACACGATCTATGGATATTGAAAAAGGAAAACTGTATATCTGCGCAACCCCCATCGGAAACCTGGGTGACATCTCTGAACGTGTCATCGAGGTTTTAAAGGGCGTGGACCTTATCGCCGCGGAGGATACACGTAATTCCATCAAGATCCTTAACCGGTTTGGGATTGAGACTCCCATGACCAGCTACCATGAACACAACAAATTCGAAAAGGCCGACGAACTCGTTGAAAAGCTTCTTTCGGGCCTTTCCGTTGCGATAATCACTGATGCGGGAACCCCCTGCATTTCCGATCCGGGAGAGGTGCTTGTCCAGAAATGCATCGAGGCCGGCGTGCCCGTGACTTCGTGTCCCGGTGCGTCCGCGGTGATTACGGCTCTCACGCTTTCAGGATTTTCCACGAAGGAGTTTTACTTCCGCGGCTTCCTTCCCGTAAAGGAGAAGAAAAAGGAACGTAACGAAGTCCTTTCCCGCCTTTCAAAGGAGACCGCCACGATAGTGCTTTACGAGGCACCGCACAAGTTAAAGGAAACCCTTAAGGACCTTGCCGCCACGCTCGGTGAGGACCGCCGCATCGCGCTCTGCCGTGAGATGACGAAGGTGCATGAGGAAGTAATCCGTACGACCATCGGCGAGAGCCTTCTGCTGGAACCAAAAGGTGAATACGTACTTGTGATCGAGGGCCTTTCCATGGAAGCGGCTGCCGCCGATAAAAGGAGTGCGTTTGAGAATCTTTCGCTCGAGGAGCACATGGACCTTTACCTGAAAAAGGGGATGGACAGAAAAGAGGCCATGAAGGCCGTGGCGGCGGATCTGGGAATCTCGAAACGCGACGTCTACAACGCACTGATCTGAAGTGTAAAAATCAAGCCATGAAACTCCCTGTGAGTGCAATGCTGAAGTCCTGAAACTTGTCAGGAGTAAAAAATAATAGCCATGAAACTCCTGTGAGTGCATTGAGCGTGAGCGCGAAGCGCGAACTTAATCTTGCGCTCAGAAGCACGAACAGAGAGTTTCATGGCTTTTTAACTAAATCTACAGAGAGTTTCATGGTTTTTTAACTGCATTTACAACCAAATTAAGCGGGAAAGCCCACGGTTTTAACCGTGGGATGAAAGCGCC
>JAKSPD010000023.1 GCA_024405115.1 Lachnospiraceae bacterium | reverse complement strand
GGGAATCCCTTTTCACATGCTGACAGACATGATCGCCTACAAGGGAAAGCTTTCCGGGATCGAAGTTATCGTCTCAGAGGAGATGTACACGAGCGGTACCAGCTTTCTTGACGGAGAAGCTCCTGTAAAAGAAAACTACGACAAAAGCCGCAGGGTGAAGAGAGGGCTTTTCAGAAGCAATGAAGGTATCCTCATAAATGCTGATGTGAATGCCGCATACCAGATCATGAAAATGACAGGGAAAGACCCGAAGGCAGTCAGAACTGTCAGGAAAGTGACAGTGATCAAAGCAGCCTGAGTCACATCGGGTAGAGGCGGAGGCTTACGCCGTTAAAGACCGGAAGGAGAAATCCTGCCGGATATTTAAGAATTATCAGTCAACTATGATTTGATAAAAAGCCACTATTTATTATCAGAACGTCTTTGTGTATGTGCAGCTGTCGTTACCTACGTCAAAGCCTGTCACGCCGTAGATAATAATAAAAAGGCGCAGCCGCACATTTGCAGCTGCGCCTTAAACTAATCATTTAGCTTCCGTGTCTTAACCCCGGTCTCCCGGTTTAATGTCACAGTCCATTAATTATGGATGCTGATGATATCCGCCGTACTCCTTGAGGAAGCCGTACTTGAAGCCAAGCTCGTTGCCCTCTGCGTCTGCAGCGGTCTTGATGGCAAATGTGTTGATGATATCTTCAACAGTCATTCTCTTCTCGATGATGTACTTAAGCTGAGCTTCGTTGTCATCATTCTTGAAGAGCTTTTCTTCTGTCTTTCCAAGAAGCATTGTTGAGTTGCTGGGACGGAGTCCCCTGAGACCGTTCTCCTCACGTCCCTGAAGGAGGTACATTGTATCACCGGCCTTGTCAGCCTTAACAAAGTCATAGTTAAGGTTGTCCCTCTCGTACATTGCTACTTCTGAGATGACTCCGCCGCCATCAGTAACCTTACGTGAAGCACGGTTGAAGCAGATAACAAGCTTAAGGGTCTCAAACTCTGTACAGAAGTTGAAGTCGCCTGTTGAATCCATGAAGCCTGCGATGGGGCCGTGTCCTTCGTACTCGGGAGCGATTGCGTTAGTGATTGCCTCAACCTTTCCGATGCCCTGTGTCTGAGCGCCTTCGGGTTCAGTCATCTTCTCCCACTCTCCGCCTGACAGTGCATACCAGCCGCAGCCGTTATCATAGTCATAAGCGTTTACGTACTTTCCGTCCTCAAGTACGTTTGTCATTGCGAGCATACCTGTGCAGTACTCATGAAGTCCCCATACATCGATTGCGGCCCTGATCGGGTCTGTAGCTGAAGCTGAGCATACCCATACGTCGATGCCGTTTTCCTTGAGTGTCTTCCAGAGTTCCTTAATGTTATCTGAAACCTGTGTTCCGCTTGTCCATGTGTACTCTACATGGCCAACCTTTGAAGTCTTGTCGATTTCCTCAGGTGTTGCCCATGTTACTGTTGAGGTCTTAACTGTCTTATAGTAGCTGTGTGAAGCATAAGCAAGGTCGTAAACTTCCTTCTCAGTCATTCCCGTGAACCAGTAAAGAACCCACGGATAAGCTACTGAAGCTGATTCTGCGTCATATACGAGGTCGTACATTGCACGCATCTTTGTTGCGAATTCCTTCCACTGGGGATCTGCCTGGATTGCCTTCTGAGCATCCTTGTCAAGTCCTGCTGCAGTGAACGGTCCATATGTTGAATAGAGGTACTCATATGCTGCCGTGATGTCATCTACCCAGTCTGCATATGATCCGTTGCCGTATCCGAGGTCCGTCCTGTCCTCATCATGGTCACCGATCTCAGTGAACAGAACTTCAGGAAGCTGCTCGGGAGTGATTGCAAATGTCATGGTCTGAAGCTGGTAAACTGCAAGCTGCTCCTCAACGTCGAAGATTGAGCATGTGTTATCGAAGTCGAATACTGCGTACTCTGAATCATAGTAGTTCTTTCCGCCCTCACCATAGAGCTTTAAGAACTCGTTTACGTTAGCCTTTACGTCATCTGCCCAGTCGGGATGTGAAAGTTCCTTAGCAGGAGCATTAACTCCTGTGTGCTTGTGATATCCGCCGTACTCCTTAAGGAAGCCGTACTTGAAGCCTAAGGGGTTCCTTTCAGCATCTGCTGATGTCTTCATTGCGAACTTATTGATAACTTCCTCTACTGTCATCTTGTTGTCGATGATGTACTGAAGCTGTGCCTCGTTGTCCTCGTTCTTGAAGAGCTTCTCCTCATCCTTTCCAAGGAGCATTGTTGAGTTAGAAGGTCTTAATCCGCGGAGGCCGTTCTCCTCACGTCCCTGAAGGAGGTACATTGTGTCGCCGTTTGCATCTGCAAGTACGAAGTTGTACTTAAGGTTATTCTTCTCATACATTGCTACTTCTGAGATGACTCCGCCGCCGTCAGTAACCTTACGTGATGCACGGTTGAAGCATATAACGAGCTTGAGTGTGTCAAACTCTGTACAGAAGTTGTAGTCGCCTGTTGAATCCATGAAGCCTGCGATGGGGCCGTGGTTTCCATACTCGGGAGCAATTGCGTTTGCGATTGCGGTTACCTTTCCAACGCCCTGTGTCTGAGCTCCTTCAGGTGTGGTCATCTTGGTCCACTTTCCGTCAGCGTCTGCGTACCAGCCGCAGCCCTTCTCATAGTCATAAGCGTTTACATACTTGCCGTTCTTAAGAACGTTTGTCATTGCAAGCATACCTGTGCAGTACTCATGAAGTCCCCATACGTCGATTGCGGCACGAATCGGGTCTGTAGCTGATGCTGAGCATACCCATACGTCAATGCCGTTTTCCTGTAAGGTCTTCCAGAGTTCCTTGATGTTCTCTGAAACCTGGGTTCCGCTTGTCCATGTGTACTCAACATGTCCAACCTTTGAGGTCTTGTCGATTTCCTCAGGTGTTGCCCATGTTACAAGTGATGTCTCAACTGCCTTATAGAAGCTGTGTGATGCATAAGCGAGGTCGTAAACTTCCTGCTCTGTCATGCCTGTGAACCAGTAAAGAACCCACGGATAAGCAACTGATGCTGACTCTGCGTCGTAAACGAGGTCATACATTGCACGCATCTTTGTTGCGAACTCTGCCCACTGCGGATCCTCCTGGATCTTAGCCTGTGCCTCAGCATCAAGTCCTGCTGCGGTGAACGGGCCATAAGTCTCATAAAGGTATGTATAAGCTGCCGTGATGTCGTCTACCCAGTCTGCGTATGAACCGTTGCCGTATCCGAGGTCCGTCCTGTCCTCGTCGTGATCACCGATCTCAGTGAACAGAACTTCAGGAAGCTGCTCGGGAGTGATGGCAAATGTCATTGTCTGGAGCTGGTAAACTGCAAGCTGCTCCTCTACGTCGAAGATGGAGCATGTGTTATCGAAGTCGAATACTGCGTATTCTGTGTCCTTATAGTTCTTTCCGCCCTTACCGTAAAGGTTGAGGAAAAGGTTTACATTCTGTCTTACATCCGGTGCCCAGTCAGCACGTGCGAGACGCTTTGCCGGTGCTCCTGAATGCATGTGGTATCCGCCGTACTCCTTAAGGAAGCCGTACTTGAATCCAAGGTCGTTTCCTTCTGCGTCTGCAGCGGTCTTCATTGCGAACTTATTGATAACTTCTGCAACGGTCATCTTGTTGTCGATGATGTACTTTAACTGTGCCTCGTTATCCTCGTTCTTAAAGAGCTTCTCTTCTGTCTTTCCAAGAAGCATTGTGTAGTTAGAAGGTCTTAATCCACGGAGGCCGTTCTCCTCACGTCCCTGAAGGAGGTACATGGTGTCGCCTGCCTCATCGGCCTTCTTGAAGTCATAACCAAGGGTGTCTCTCTCATACATTGCAACTTCTGAGATGACTCCGCCGCCATCAGTAACCTTACGTGATGCACGGTTGAAGCATATAACGAGCTTGAGTGTGTCAAACTCTGTACAGAAGTTGTAGTCGCCTGTTGAATCCATGAAGCCGGCGATGGGGCCGTGTCCGCCGTACTGGGGAGCAATTGCGTTTGCAATTGCGGTTACCTTTCCAACGCCCTGTGTCTGAGCGCCTTCAGGAGTCTTCATCTTAACCCACTTGCCGTCTGCCTTTGCATACCAGCCGCATCCCTTATTGTAATCGTATGCGTTAACATACTTGCCGTCCTCAAGTACGTTTGTCATTGCAAGCATGCCCTTGCAGTAGTCATGGAGTCCCCATACGTCGATCGCGGCACGGATGGGATCCGTAGCTGAAGCTGAGCATACCCATACGTCGATTCCGTTAGCCTGAAGTGCTGCCCAGAGTTCCTTGATGTTTTCAGAAACCTGGGTTCCGCTTGTCCACTCATACTCAACGTGACCTACCTTGGAGGTAGCATCTATCTCTTCGGGTGTTGCCCATGTAACTGTTGATGTCTCAACTTCCTTGTAGAAGCTGTGTGATGCATAAGCGAGGTCATAAACTTCCTGCTCCGTCATTCCGGTGAACCAGTAAAGTACCCACGGATATGCTACTGCAGCTGACTCTGCATCATATACGAGATCATACATTGCACGCATCTTTGTTGCGAACTCTGCCCACTGCGGGTCAGCCTGGATTTCTTTCTGTCCGGCTTCATCAAGTCCCTCTGCAGTGAAGGGGCCGTAGGTCTTATAAAGATACTTATAAGCCTTTGTGATGTCGTCTACCCAGTCTGCATATGAACCGTTGCCGTATCCGAGGTCTGTCCTGTCTTCGTTATGATCACCGATTTCGGTGAACAGAACATCAGGAAGCTCTTCCGGAGTAATGGCAAAAGTCATTGTCTGGAGCTGGTAAACTGCGAGCTGTTCCTCTACGTCAAAGATGGAGCAGGTATTGTCGAAATCGAATACTGCGTATTCTGTTCCGTAATACTTTTCACCGCCCTTGCCGTAAAGCTCAAGGAACTGGTTTACGTTGTCTTTTACATCCGGAGCCCAGTCCTCATGTGTGAGAAGCGTGCGTTCCGATGCTTTCGTCTCCTCGGCCATTGATGTGAAAGCTAAACCAATAACCATTACTAAAGTGAGGAGAATGGAAAGAATTTTTTTCATGTAGTGCCCTCCTTACATTTGTAACTTTGTGTTTCCAAAAGTCAAAAGAATGTGATTTTTTTGACTATAGTACATTGTCATTTTAACCTAACCTGTTCACCATAGTCAACGCTTTTCTTGTCAACTTTCACAAAAAGTTTCTGTATTTTTTAAGTTTCTCTGTCAGAATAAAATTAAAACAAAAAAGAGCCATCCATGATACCGGAACGGAGGTTTCCGTCCTGCATTCCGGTTTCATGAAAAGCCCTTAATTAAGTTGATTATTCTTATTTGGCCGGTACTGTCTTTGCGGATACCACGTCCACCCCGGTCCCTGCCACATCTGCAACTATCACGTCACCCACCGCTACGGGAGCCTTTACGGTGACACCCTTAAGGCACTGCATGCACTCAGATATCTTGTCCTTCGGGATATCGGATGCGGTTCTTACAGGAAGGAATGTATCCGTTTCCCCTCCTTCGATCATCACGGTACTCGTAACGGTCCTTTCAGGATTCGTTACCTCTTTTCTTGCGTAGTCACTGCCCCTTTTACAGGTATTTCCGGTAACGGAAGTTACTTCACCGTTTTCCAGTTCCACTGTTATCTGGCATCCGAGGGGACAGCCGATACAGGTAAGTTCTCTTTTTTCCATGTCTTAGTCCTCCTCAAGTCTGATTATGACTTCTGAAACCTCAGGTCTTGCAAGAAGATCGGATTTCTTCAGTATGATCTGTTCCATTTCGCCCGGTGCCACCACGGGACGTTTACGGTGAAGAATACGCTCATCACCTAAATATACTGAAAGGAAGATGTTCTTATAAACGTTTCCGACACGGAAGCGTACCGTAAGCTCATCATCCATCTCATCAGGGCGTACGGACACCGGAACCGTGTAACGTACTCCGTTTTCAGGAGTGATCTTTACTGTCCTTTCCTCTTTTGTCCCTGCTTCCTTATTTCCTGAAAGTACATACTGTGCGGCATGTCTTCCGGCATTTTTTGCCTCCTCGCTCACATAGTCCACGAGGTCATGAACGTGAAGGACGTTTCCGCAGGCAAAGACGCCGGGGATATTTGTCTCAAGTGACTCATTGACTACGGGGCCGTTCGTGATCCTTGAAAGCTCCACTCCTGCCGTCTTTGAAAGTTCGTTTTCAGGCAGAAGTCCTACTGAAAGCAGAAGCGTGTCGCATTCGTACTCAACCTCAGTTCCCGGTACCGGCTTTCCGTCCTTAACCTCTGAGATCACGACTGCCTCCACACGGTCTTTTCCCTTTATGTCAGTGACTGTATGTGAAAGTAAGAGTGGGATGTTGAAGTCGTTAAGACACTGTACTATGTTTCTCTTAAGTCCGCCGGAATAAGGCATGAGTTCTGCAACCGCCTTTACCTCGGCACCCTCGAGTGTCATCCTTCTTGCCATTATGAGTCCGATGTCACCCGAACCCAGGATAACGACCTTCTTTCCGGGCATGAAGCCCTCACGGTTAACAAGCCTCTGTGCCGTGCCTGCAGAAAAGATTCCTGAAGGACGTGTTCCCGGAATGTTGAGCGCCCCACGCGGTCTCTCACGGCACCCCATGCAAAGAATCACCGCGTCCGCCTTTATCATGAAGATTCCGTCCTCATCGTTTATGGCAGTCACCGTCTTGTCAGGCGCTATGTCAAGGACCATGGTGTTGAGCTTATACTCAATGCCCAGCTCCTTTACCTTTTCAATGAACCTTCCTGCATACTCAGGTCCTGTAAGTTCCTCCTTAAACGTGTGAAGTCCGAACCCGTTATGGATGCACTGGTTTAAGATACCCCCAAGTTCCTTATCCCTCTCAAGGATAAGGACGTCATCAACACCGTTTTCCTTTACACTCTGTGCGGCGGCAAGTCCGGCGGGGCCTCCGCCTATTATTACTACTGATCTTTTAGATATCATCTTTGCTGTGCCCCTTTACTATGTATGAACCGTTACCGCGTTTTGTTACTTCCTCCATGGGGATACTAAGCTCCCTTGAGAGAATTTCCATCTGTCTCGGGGTACAGAATCCTGCCTGGCAGCGTCCCGCTCCCGCACGTACCCTTCTCTTTAATCCGTCCATGGTTGTTGCGCCGAGGGGTCTTCTTATTGCATCTATTATCTCGCCTTCCGTTACACCCTCACAGCGGCATACCACACGGCCGTATTCAGGATGTTCCTTTATGAGTTTGTTCCTTTCCTCAACTGAAAGTGTGGAGGGATCAAGGATTCCCTTCCTCTTACCGTTCCAGTTTTCCTTCCTTTCCGGCTTTAAAATTCCCTCAACTATTCCTGCAACCATCTTTCCTATGGCCGGGCTTGATGTAAGTCCGGGAGACTCGATGGCCGCACAGTCAATGAATCCGGGCGCCTCGGGAAGCTCACCTATGATGAACTCGTGGCCTGCCCAGTGGGCACGGTTTCCGCAGAAGCTGGTGATTGCCTGCCTTATGGGAACGTTTTTGACATAAAGTCCCGCACCCTTAATGACCCGGTTAAGTCCGTCACCTGTTGTCGCACGGTCCTCCTTATCTTCAATGTCTATTGACGTGGGGCCCGCGAAGAGGTTTCCGTGAATGGTGGGTGCAACAAGGATTCCTTTTCCCATGGGACCCGGTAACGGGAAGATGGTGTGACTTACAAGTCCGCCCGCCTCCTTGTCCATAAGGATGTAGTCACCGCGTCTTGGGATTATCTCAATCTTTTCAGATGAGAACATGTTGTGGAACTTATCGGCGTATACTCCGGCGGCATTGATGACCACCTTTGTATCAAAAGTCTCACCGTCTCTGGAAGTGAGTCTGTAACCGCCCTCAATCTTTTCGATGTTTTCAACGGGAGTGTTGAACTTAAACTCCACACCGTTTTCATACGCATTTTCCGCCATTGCGATGTTTAAGATGAACGGGCATACGATGCCGGCCGTGGGTGCGTAAAGAGCCGCAACGGCGTCATCAGAGATATCAGGCTCCATCTCCTTAAGCTCGTCACGCTCAATTATTCTCATGCCCTTCACGCCGTTTTTAATGCCGCGCTCGTAAAGTTCATTAAGCTTTCCGCGGCTTCCCTCGTCAATGCATACGACAAGTGAACCGTTTCTCCGAAACGGAATGTCAAGGTCACGTGCAAGGTCATCCATCATGGCATTTCCCTCCACGTTGAGCTTCGCCATGAGTGAGCCTTCCTTTGCGTCATATCCTGCATGGATTATCGCAGAGTTTGCCTTTGAAGTCCCGCAGCATACATCCTCCGCTGCCTCAAGTAAAAGCGTCTTAAGGTTGAACCTTGAAATCTCCCTTGCACAGGCGGCACCTGACACGCCGGCGCCTATGATGATCACATCAAACATTAAGTTTCCTCCAGATATATTTAGAGCCTGTATTCAGACCTTCACTGACTTTATTTTGGATTCTTACATCCCCCATACTTCCTCACAGGAAGTTGATACTGCTGCCGCTCCCGCATTTAAGGCGGCGATGACTTCTTCCTTTTTCTTTATGAGTCCTCCGGTTATTACGGGAATGCTTACGGTTTCGCATATCTCCTCAATCGCTTTCGGTATTATACCGGGAAGTATCTCCACGTAATCAGGATTTCCGGCATCAAGCACGGTCTTTATGTTACCGATTGACAGGGAATCAAGGATGAACACCCTGTGGACCGTGGTAAGCCCCAGCTTTTTTGCCCTCTTTATCATGGACACCTTTGTTGAGATTATCCCGTCAGGGCTGCAGTACTTTTTCAGGAAGTCAACCGCTATGTCATTGTTTCCCAGTCCCTCAATGAGGTCTATGTGGACAATGGCCGTCTTTCCGGATTCCTTTATCTTTTTTACAAGTTCATCCACGCTAAGGAGAGAGCCGAAAAGAAGGAATACCGTCTCACATTCAGACTGCAGGGCATGCCTTAGTTCCTTTTCGTTTTTAACTGCCGCAATAATGGGGCTATCCTTCACTATGTCCATGTGTTCTCCTACAGATACAAAAATAGCATAGAAAACCAAGACGGTATTCCATGCTTTTTCTCCAAGTCTCTTTGCAAATGAATCAGCCTAAAGCAAATTATAAGGGTGACATGTATCATTGTCAATAGCACAGGCGGGCCTTAAGTGTTTTAAATATGTCTCTTGTTTTCTGATTTTCAGGGATGTAAAATCGTGGAAAACAGGGAACGCATCATAAGGCGGAAAAGGCATATTTACAGAACCAACGGGTGGTGAAAACATGTTACAGGACATTAAACCATATAAGCTGCATAACGAATACAATGATTTCAATTTCATGACTCCTGACGATAAGTCGCTTCTGGTCATAAGGGATGACGGCGGTCTTCTTATAAAGGAATGCGATGAGGACGGTGCCGGTTTTTCCCTTCCAAAGGTTCTGGACGTATATCCGAAAGACATTCAGATTGAGGAAATGCTTTCAGAACAAAGGGCTGCTGCCGGATGGTCTTCTGTACTTACTTACCTTATAGCGGTGGACGATGTCCGTTTTTATGCGCCCGGGTGCGATGTCACGGTCACCCGTGTCGACAGCCCCGTTCTGTCATTAAGGGAGGAAGCCGTTAAAAAGCTCACGGATATGGGATATTCCTTCCGTTCCACGAGGGACCTCCGTTACCGCGGACCCGCGTGGCTGCGTTTTGGTGCACTCACTGCCTGGCAGGTTGCAGGCTGGTACAGGAACAACCGTTTCTGCGGGCAGTGCGGTGGCAGGATGAGCCACTCCAAAAAGGAACGTGCAGTCGTATGTGAAAGCTGTAAAAATACCATCTACCCGAAGCTCTGTCCGGTTGTAATAGTGGGAATAATCCATGATGAAAAGATACTTCTTACCAAATACGCCGCACGCGGCGCATATGCAAACTATGCACTTGTTGCAGGCTTTGCTGAAATCGGTGAGACGATTGAGGAGACCGTCCAGAGGGAGGTCATGGAGGAAACAGGGCTTAAGGTTAAGAATCTAAGATATTATAAGAGCCAGCCGTGGGCTTACAGCGAATCCCTTTTATTCGGATTCTTCTGTGAGGCAGAAGGAAACGCCGCAGTCACGGTTGACGGGGAGGAGCTCTCCCTTGCCAAATGGACTCCACGCAGTGAAGTCCCGGACTACGGCGATGAAATAAGCCTTACTTATGAAATGATGTCACAGTTTAGACAGAATGCCGGTATCACAAGGTACTGACATCTTAAATCAAGTAACGCTCACAGAAATCTTTTGCAGTAATAATCTCAACGTTTTCAAACCGTTCCGGATCAAGAAGGTCTTTGTCGCCACTTACTATATATAATGCCCTTGCGTCTTTAGCGCATCCCA
Source organism: Lachnospiraceae bacterium (assembly GCA_024405115.1). Classification (GTDB taxonomy): domain Bacteria; phylum Bacillota; class Clostridia; order Lachnospirales; family Lachnospiraceae; genus Avilachnospira. The sequence continues at coordinate 15,569 of JAKSPD010000023.1, read as the reverse complement.
GAAACTTGTCATCATCTGGATCTCGACTTATCGTGACCTTTGTTTCTGATTCTACAATCTCAAGATATCCTATTAACGGAGCAAGGATGTCCTTATTCAGATGTCCCTGTTTCCTCAGAATCATCTCTTTAACAATTTCGTTATATTCATCAACGATTTCATCAGTAGCACAGGCTGTTACTGATTTATTGACCACGGCCGACAGGACTTTTCTCGGCATGCCGCCAAAAAACACGCCTGAAATCAGGACATTTGTATCTATTACTATCCTCATCCGCGCTTTTTGCTCCTTACTGACTTGATAATGTCATTAACATCCTGTTCCTTATATCCAACAGAGGCCGCCCATTTTTCCGCCTCATCCAAAGATTTTTCAAATTCTTCCACGGTTGGGAGGTTCAGTACTTTAAGCATTATTACATCACCTGTGGCATAAGCTACGAGTTTATCTCCTTTATCTATTGAAAGGAGCTTGCGTATACTGGCTGGCAGGGCAATCTGCCCTTTTGAAGAAACTGTCAATACCTGTGCATTCATAATAATCCACTCCTTAATGTAAGATTTTCTTACTTATGATTATATCACTTAATAATACAATTTCAACAGAATAAATTTGATTCATCATTAACTGCAAAAAGGAAGCGCCGCAGTCACGGTTGACGGGGAGGAGCTCTCCCTTGCCAAATGGACTCCACGCAGTGAAGTCCCGGACTACGGCGATGAAATAAGCCTTACTTATGAAATGATGTCACAGTTTAGACAGAATGCCGGTATCACAAGGTACTGACACCGTTCCGGTTCCACTTCTCCGCCCAGACGGCCATGGCCTCCGGGCGTTTTGATTTACGCATGAGGAAGAGACCTATGAGTATGAACAGCACGCTGATTATCATTGTGACAGTGAACTCAGTCCTTCCTATCTCCATGTTGAGTACTCCCTGAGATTCGTACACTGTCTTTCCAAGATAAGCTGCAAAGTCAGTAAGGTAATGGGCCACTATGGAAGGCCAGAGCGTACCTGTACGTAGTACCGCCGCACCGTAAATGAGACCGATTCCCGTCGCATACACAACCTGAAGGACGGTTGCGGAAAACGAGGCCCCGGCTAAAATATTGGCTGAATGCATCAGCCCGAATGTCACGGCCGGCAGCCACCATGCCAGGAGAAGGTCCTTTTCACCCCCGGCCTTTCTCATCATATTTGAAAGCCCGGGGCCCCTTAATACGATTTCCTCTGAAAAGCCGGGAGCCAGTGCACACAGAAGTGAAACCAGAATGTCACTGTGACCGTTCATGACGGCATCCCCAATATTAAGGAAACCGCATATGACTATTGCAGAAAGCACTATTCCCATTCCCTTAAAGAAGTTCCCGAACCCAAGCTGGCCCTGATATCCTTCCTTACGGAATTTAAGCCTGAACATTAAAAGCCACAGTAAGGCACCGACAGCTGCACCCACTCCCGTCCCGTAGTTATGGTGGCCGCGTCCTTCAAGAAATGCGCCCAGGGGTTTATCTATAATAATGTCTCCCAGATTTACAAAAATGAGTCCGGCAATAATCATGAGAAAGAAACTTATCACCACCCTGTCAAGGAGCTTATGGCGCGTGACATCCTGTTTTCCCGAAATGGGTGCTTCCTCATTTAAGGCTTCTTCATTTATTCTTTCTTCTTCCATGAATGCCTTATCTTAAAATGCCCATGCACCGTTTTTGAAGATGTGGATGAGCTTTCCACTTGCGGTAATTCCGTCGATATTAAGCGTATCGTCACCGATCATGAAATCCTCATGGATTATCGACTCGTTGATTCCCTTTTTTCTGCACTCCTCGAGTGTCATGTCCTCAAATCCCTTTACGCATTCAGGGAACCCTTCACCAAGTGCCAGGTGGCATGCTGCATTTTCATCAAACAGCGTGTTATAGAAAAGTATCCCGCTTGCATCGATGGGGCTTCCTGCCGGAACGAGCGCACACTCTCCAAGATATGAGGCCCCCTCATCCATTGATACCATCTTTTTGAGAAGTTCCTCATTCTTTCCCGCATGTACCTCAACAACTTTTCCGCCTTCAAACCGTACGGAAAAATCCTCTATGAGCTGTCCCATGAATGAAAGCGGCTTTGTCGCATATACGATTCCCTCCGCCTCACCGCGCATGGGTGAAATGAATACCTCTTCTGAGGGAATGTTCGGGTTATATGTCACGCCCTTTAAAGTGTCGCTTGCGCCTGCAACAAACATTCCGTCTTCTATTAAACCAACCGTAAAGTCAGTTCCCTTCTTTGAAGTGTAATGAAGCTTTTTGAGTCCCAGCGAATTCAGGAACGCACATCTTTCATGAAGGTCCGTGTTATGCTCCTGCCATGCCTTAACCGGGTCATCCCATGCACGCGATGCCTTTAAGATGGCCTCCCAGAGTTTTTCCTCCGCCTGCTTTTTTGTAAGTCCGGGGAACAGTTTTTTAGCCCATGCCTCTCCCGGAACTGCGGCAATGCACCACTGATGAACGTTCTCGATTGCATCACGGTACGGCTTTGTGATCCTGCGGCGTGCCTGCATTGCGTCTGAATACTTTGGCTGCGGCACTCCTGAAAGGGCATCGGGATCTGATGACTCAAGGAATATGCGGCACGGGAGCGTGTCCACCATGTGCTGAAGCTTTGCCTTTTCCCACTCAGTCACTTCTGAAAGTACTTTTTCCTTCTGCCACTTTGCATGCACCTTTGTGAGCGGGTCATACTCCCACTCCACGCGTACCTTCCTTGCACCGGCACGGTAGCATTCTTCTGCAAGAAGCCTTACGAACTCCGGCTGGTCAAGGCCCGCCGTAAGGATTACCTCCTGACCCTTCTGTACGTTTACGCCCACGCGTGCAATCAGACGCGCGTAGTTCTTAAGTATCGTTTTTTTCATGTGTCCTTCCTTTTTCCTTAGACAAAATCTCTCAGCGTCCGCAGGTGTGCGCAGGATTAAGCTCGCTTCGCTCGCGCACAACGCGTCCGCCCGAGAGATTTTGTCTTACGGGTTTCATGTTAAGCATGAATAAGCGGGTTCTGAGGGTGTGCCCCATAAAAAGTTCCCGCAGGAAACTTTTTGGGGAGAGAACCCGCTTATTCTGCGGTTATTATTCTTCGACTAAAATCTTCACTTCAACTGAGCCGTACTGTGCGTAGGGGCTCTCTGAATATACGCAGATGTAGTAATCACCGGGAGTGTCGATTCCGGGAATCGTAAGCTTTCCTGCCTCGTTTTCCGCATCCGTGGTAACAGCCGAAACCTTCTTGTAACGGTCGTGGTTCTTTACGTAGTAATGGCTTACAAGCTTCTGGCAGAGTGCGTCATGATATGTGAGCTTTATCTCCTCACCAACCTTATAGACTTCCTTGTCCGTGGAAACCTTCATGTCAAAGGTGAACCAGGTAATCTGCTCCCCGTTTGCCTCCGCAAAGTAGATGCCTGCGGCCCTGGGTGTGTAGATGGCCTTTCCGTCTGCTACAGGAATGATTTCCTCATTGTCATCGTTATCGTAGACACAGATTTTCTTTATATCTTCATCAAATACGGAAATGACTACCGGCTCCCCGAGGGCGTAGTTCGCCTTGTTGCCGTAATCACTCATGAATGAGAAGATGTATTCAGCATCTGCAATGTCGTAGATTGCATTCTCATCGTAAAGGTCCTCATCACCCTCAACATATGAATACGGATTCGGATAGTATTCGATGTTGTCGATGTTTTCATTACGGTAGATTTCAAATCCGTAATCGAACCAGTAACGCTTAAACTCATCGGGTGCAAACACACGGCACAGGCAGTTGGGAAGCGTGCTCTCAGAGACCTCGATTCCCTGTACGATGCCGTCAGCATCGGTGATGATGTCCGTAACTGTCGCAATATGCTGCTTCGGATTGAGCACGACGTCAAGAAGTTCAATGTTCTGAAGGCATGCGGGATAATCCTCCATGTTCATCTCAACCTTGCTGATTCCGGGATATGTGGGCCACATCCTGCAGGTGATCTGGCGGGGAAGGTTGTGAACGTAGCTTACGAATGCTGAGCATACGATTCCGTAATATGACCCCACGCCATGTCCGCTTGTTCCGTGGAGGCAGCGTGTGTAAAGGACTGAATCAGGATTCTCAAGGGCTGTGGCGTATGTCTCAAGTGACACCTCAAACCCTACGTGCTTATCTACTATACGTGCTGATGAATAACCGATTCCCTTTAAAGGTGTTCCGGGTTTTACGTAACTGTCGATATAGTGTGACTTTCCGTCAGGATCCTTATATGAAAGGTTATTGGGCATGGGCCTTAACGGCGAATACTCAAAACCTGTCAGCTGCTTTGCCCTCTTAATTCCGTTTTCAACTCCCTGTGAACGTGGTATTGCATGATATAACATAAACTCTCCTTCTTATGGCTTGATTTACGGTGTGCGGGTATCACCCGCACACCGTTTAGCCTTACTTTTCTTTAATTAAGATTAATCGCCGGATCCTGTGACCCTGTTATTCGTCTTCATCGCTTTCGGATTCCGATTCATCGTCCCCATATTCGTCATCTTCACTATAGTCATCATCGCCATAGTCATCCTCACCATAGTCTTCCTCACCATAGTCATCACCTTCCGATGCATCCATGTAACCCGCAGCTGACCCAATACTTCCCTGTGAAGGATTATTGACATCAAAGCCTGCCACGGGTGATATTGAAGAGGACTGTGATTCTGTCTGTTGAGGATTCACTTCCATAGACGGCCGGGTTGCCTCCGTTACAGGTTGCTGTTGTGTTTCCTGTGGAGTTCCTGTTACCGGTGACTGTGTTGCCTTTGTTTCTGGCTGTGTCTTTGGTGCGGCAGTTGCCGTTTCGGCCTGCGTCTGGGTTTCCTCAGCTGTCGGAAGCGTTTCCGGTGGGGCCGTTTCCGTTTCCGGTGCCTTTGTGGCTTCAGTCACGGGCTGCGTTTTTGGTGCTTCTGTTTCTGTTTCCGTCTGAATGACTGTTGGTTCCGTAAACGGATGTGGCTCTGTTTCAGGTTCCGGCACTGTCAGTTCTTCAGTTTCCGTCTCTACGGTTGCCGGCTGTGTTTCAGTCACCACAGGAGTCTGCTGCCCTGGCGGCGTAACATTTCTGTTTTTCCCTGCTGCCGTGAGAATGATTGCGGCCAGCCCCAGAAGGCACAGGAACTTTCCCTTTCTGTAAAGAGACGCATGTTTATTCTCTTTCCCCCCTCCCGGGTCAGTCCCGGTTGAAAACTCCTCCGGCGGAGGTGTTATCTCTTCAACACTTCTCACTTACTTCACCGCCTTTCTGAAAGCGATGAGAAGGTCATGGTTTAAGGCGCGCTGCCCGTCGTAGATGTTTTTCTCATCCACATCGGCAGTGAAACGGAGCGTCACCGTGGTGCCCACTGTCTGCACACCCAGGTACTCCGGCTCCTTTAGGAACAGGCCCTTGTTTCTTTCATATATCCAGCTAAGGAGCGCGGGTACCTTTGCTTCAAATGTCTCAAGGTCCACGTCATTTGGAAGTGTCATGTCGCACACTGCCTTTGACACCACCTGTGAACGGTTCAGGATGTTCTTCATGTCAGAGTTATTGAAGATCTTCACGTTTCCGCCCACATCCGTGATGGCAGTGGTACGGATTCCCATGTCAGTCACGGTCCCGCGGAAGCCTGACACCTCAACGATGTCGCCCACGTTGTACTGGTTCTCAAAAATGATGAAGATGCCGGTTATCATGTCCTCAATGAGGCTTTCCGCACAGAATCCCACAATGAGCGCAAGGATTCCTATCCCCGCTATTATGGACTGGGGGTCAAGTCCCAGTATGTCCAAAATGGCAAAAATGATGAAAAATGCGGCAGCATAACGTATGAGGCTCCTTACAAGTGAGAGCACCGTTCCGGCCCTGTGGTTACCGGTCTTTGCCTTTTTGAGCACGGCGGTCACGACTTCAGCAACGATGAGCACTGCGACTGCCGCTATGAGCATGGTAAACTTCTTTCCTTCCATATTTCCTCCACCTGTTGTTCAGGCCAGCAAAAGCCGGCACACTTCCCATGTAACGGTTAATACTTTTCAGTAATCACCCTGTCAGTTATCCAGTTTCTTTTCGACCCACAGCTGCAGCGCCCTCGCGGTTTCCGCTATCTCTGAAAGCTGTTCCTTTATCCTGTAAAAATCCCTGTACTCATCCGGTGATACCCTGCTGTCCGCAGCAATGCTAATGAGCCTGTCACGGCTTTCATTTAAGGTATTAAGCTCTGAAAGTATCTCTATTGCGATATTGGCGAGTTCCTTCGGCTCCACCTCCGGATAATACTTCTGCCCTATGGGGCATTCGTTTGCACAGTACCAGCGTATGAGTTCCGGTTTATTATAGGCTTCCGCCAATGCCAGTACCTCATCCGGACGCACCTGCGTCTTTCCTGACTCAAGCTTTTCTATTTTGTCATCAGAAAGAAAGCCTGTCGCCTCGGAAGCCTCCTCCCTTGTAAGGCCTGCCTCCTCACGGCTGAGCTGATATTCTGACTTGTTTTCCTTTGTCGATCTTCTTCCCATTGAAAATCCCCCTTTGGTTTCAGCTTACCTTATAGGGGGCAAATATTCAAGCTTTTTCGCTATTTTCGAAAGAACCATGCCATATCCGGTGAAAATACTCTTTCATTTAAAGGGTCAGTCATGGTATCATATTTATGCCATTTATGTACGGGCCTGCCAGACGGCCTGATTCTAAAAGGTAATTACTGCCTAAAAAGGCGGATTGGAGATATTTAATGATACATTTTTTAATTGATTACGAAAACAGAAATGAATACGGACTTACAGGCATCAGGGGACTTTCCGAGAATGACCATGTTTACATCCTCTTTTCCCAGAACGCGTGCAGGCTTGACCTTAACGTAATAAGCGAGACTGTTGCGAACATCCATGCGGTAAAGGTACAGCCCGGACGTCAGTCCCTGGACATGCACCTTGTAAGCTGCCTTGGGTTCCTTCTTAACCAGTACGGAACAGAAAATGAGTATTACGTGATCAGCGATGACACTGACTTTGACAAGGTCATCGAATTCTGGAAGGGCCGCGGATACAAGGTTTCACGTGTAAAGAGCGTTGAGACCGCAATTGATCCCGAGGCTGCAGAAACTGCCCCTGTGCCCGCGCCGGCTAAGAAAAAACGTGCCACGACCCGCAGGACGTCATCCGCGAAGGCAAAGAAAGCCGTTTCAAATAAGGAAGATGCATCTTCTGCTGAGGTCATGCCCACTGCAGAAGTTCAGGAAATCACTGCTGTCCTGACTAATGATGAGCAGCCTGCCGCCGTTACGGAAGCGGAAACAGCAGAAATCACTGTTACCGAAACGCCCGTAACTGAAGCATCGGCCGCCGAAGCCGCTGCAGAACTCCCTGTAACGACAGAGGAGCCAAAAATTGCCAAGGCACCTGCTGAAAAGCGTAAAAAGCCCACTGCTTCCGGAAACAGGAAGCAGTCAAAACCTGAACCAAAAACAGAATCCGCCGCTTCCGAAACTAATACGGCCATTGAAGCTCCTGCTGCCGCAAAGCCAAAGGTACAGCCTGAAAGTGTTGCCATAAACAGCCGCATCCAGAAGTTTCTGGCCCAGAACAAAGTGAACGGCGCAGCCATAAACTCCATCGCGTCCATAGTGGCAGGAAACGCCGGAAAGAAGGACAGAAAGGCCCTCATTTACCGCCAGATCATCAAAAAGTTTGGCCAGAAGGAAGGACTTGAATATTACAAAATGCTGAAGTCGGAGCTTTGATTTTAATTATCTTTTTATTTTTGCTACACATTCCCGTCACGAATTCACAGTATTATTCAAGCATAAGCTTTTCATACTCATAAGGAGCTGCGAGAGCAGTTCCGCATACCCCCTAAGAAACGAAGCCCCTGCCGTAAAAAGCAGGGGCTTTGTTCCTTGTATTGATAATGTTGAAACCTTTATCCTTCTATGAGCTTCCTCAGTTCCTCCGTATATGTCTCGTCAGAACCGCAGCAGCTTCCGATGTAGCTTACAAGCGGAAGCACCGGGGCAACCTCCTGGGCAAACTTCTTTGCGTCATAGAGCTCTCCCATTCCGGAGTTGGGCTTAAAGTATAAGGGAAGCTTCGTGTTTTCAGCGTATTCCCTGATTATCTCCGCCGCCTCGACGGGACCCGTTGAGCAGTTCATGCCCACTGCATCCACGCCAATCTCCTCAAGCTCTTCGCAGATGTCCTCTATGCGGTTTCCCATCATGGTGCGGTGGCGCGCCTCAAATGTCATGGAGCAGAGCGTCTTCATCCCGTGCTTCTTTGCAACAGCCGCCGCTATCTTCATCATCTCGATGTCCATGAACGTCTCAAGCGCAACCGTCCCTATCCCTTCACCGGCTGCCGCCGATACTATCTCCTCATAATACTCCTCGCACTCTTCCTCAGTGACATCGCCGTAAGGCTCGAGGAGCTGGGTAAGGGGTCCGCAGGAAAGGTAGATTTCAGGAAGCTTTGCCTCCGGATGGTCAGCGACATAACTTCCGACAGCGACACGTGCACATTCCACTGCCGCCCTGATTATCTCCGCCACGGTATACTTTGAGGAACGCTCAACTGACGGGCGGTTGACTGCGAATGTGTTTGTCTGGATCATGTCAGCGCCGGCCGCAATATAACGCAGATGCATGTCGCGGACAAGCTCCGGCTCCTCAATGCTGTATACCCATGTGGGTTTTCTTTCGATTCCGCGCTCTTCTGCCATGGCCCATAAAAGTGAGCCGCATGCGCCGTCCATAAGTTTCGTCATATTTCATCCTCCTTACCGCATATATAAATGTAGGATTCGGTGAGACAGTCTCCGTCTCGGGAGTTTTGTGGGAATCCGGCCTCTGGTCGAGGCGTTGTGCGCGAGCCCGTAGGGCGAGCTTAATCTTGCGCACACCTGCCGAGACGGAGGCCAGATTCCCATTAACTTTGTCAGAACATTTTCACGAAATAACGCCTCATTGCCGCATCGTAGAAGCACATGTCATCCACTTCTGAAATGTAGATTCCTGCCGAACCTCCCTTTGACACGCCTTCCGTAAAGTCAATGATGAGCTCCGGAACGTGGTTATACGGGTCACCGTGGTCCGCGTCGATCCTGGCGGTACCCTTTCCGTTCCAGTATGTAGCGGGTTCTCCGTCCACTGTCTCGAAAAGTGTTGCCTGGTCGTCCTTCATTACAAGGACGGTCTGGACACGCTTGGATCCATCTTCCATTTCACTGTACCACACGCCCTGAAGGTTTCCAATGGTGACGGTGTCATAGAGCCAGTCATCGGGTTCATCTTCATTCACGTAATACCAGCTGTTTAAGAATCCTCCGTCGTAGAACTCTCCGCCCTTGACCCACCTGATGTAGATGGTGCAGAGATTCTGTCCGCTTTCATCCGTAATCCTGAATGCGGGGCATTTGCCATCCGCTGAACGGTCCTCAATCGAGCAGGTTCCGGTACCGTTCCAGACCCCGGCCTTTACACCGTCCCTATATGTCTCCATCTTTCCGTATTCACCGTTTACGGTAAGAATCTCCGTGTATGATGATCCGTTTTCCGAATACGTATTTACCCAGCTTCCCTGAAGGTTTGCAAGTGTCACGCTCTCATAAGGGGATGCCGGCGCAGTCTCGCCGTAAACATAGGGGATCATTTCCTCATTCGGCATCTCCTGATTTTCGTATGCGCGCCTCATTGCCTTTGCACGTTCGCTTTCCCATACCTCTCCGGAATAGAATTCATCCGAATCACCCATTGCATAATGGTCCGGGAAGAAACAGAAGTCATCGTATCCTACTTTCAGTAATATCTCAACTGTCTCCGTTGCCTCGGAGGGAAGTGCAAGCCATGCCCAGCTCATGAATTCTTCTGAGAAATCCTCTACCTTTGAACCGGGAAGATAGATAGTCACATCGTCACCCTCGCTGATTCCGTAAGGCCATGTCGGGATGTATTTCGTATTATCGCTGATATATTCTTCCTTTATCTCGTAATCGAGCTTTTCCACCTTTGAGATGAGCGTAAGCTCATCCACGACTTCAGGTGCCGCAAACTTTCCGGTAAAGAAACACTCATAAACGGTGCCGTCATCGTATCCCTCTCCGGTCTCTCCCATGTTTGCATCATAGAATTCACCGTCAAAGCTGCCGTCCCCGTTTATCATGATGAATGTTTCCCACGCGCCCGCGCCGCTTGTAAACCCGAAGATCATTCCTTCATATTCCTTCCAGAAATCAGTTACAGTCTTTACTGCCTTTGTGGTGGGCGCCTCTGTTTCGGGGGCTTTGGTTTCGGGAGCAACCGTGGCAAGCGGCTTTGTCTCATTAGAAGCCGTCGTGGGGGCTTGGGTTTCGGGAGCTTTGGTTTCAGGGGCAGCTGGGGTAACTGTCTCAGTGGCCGCGGCAGTTGCCGGTTCAGGTGCTGGGCCGCCGCATGCCGAAAGAGCCATTACCATGAGTGCTGCAAGTAAAAGTGAGATAAACTTCCTTAATGTCATTTATTTATTTCCTTCCTTAAACAATGCTGTTCAATTAGCGACTTAAGTATACAGGTTTTCGCGATGCAGGTCAAATTAAGAAAAATATACAAATAATTGAGGCCGCCGTCGACTTTCTTCACAATCAACAGCAGCCTCAAAGCTGATGTGCCATTGGAACGTACCTCCTTATGATTTATTGATGATCACCGGCCTTTCCTCCTCAGGCCTTTCCCTGCGTTTAGGGTTCTCTCCACGTTTTTTTCTTATATGATCATCCTTGTCCTAATGGCTTATTAGGTTTTCTTTCCGCTCAGTCCTTACCGTACCTTTTTCCTTTCGATTTGCTCTTTTAGCTTCATCCGTTTCTTTACACTGTCGATGTTCTTTTCTAATCGGTCTCTCTTGAGCTGCCTTTATGATAACATTTTCCAAAAAATATAACAATTGACATAATCAACATATTTTCAGGCAAAAAATTGGCGCCTTTGCGGATTGTCCGTCTGGCGCCGATGTGCTATGATTATTTTGTTGGGCGGCTGTTGGGCCGTTTTTTTTAATTTATGAAGTCCTTTATGAGTTTCGCCTTCGCGGGATTGCGGAGTTTTCGTAAGGCCTTCGCCTCTATCTGTCTGATCCTCTCCCTGGTGACACCGTACTTCTGTCCCACTTCCTCAAGGGTCTGTGAACGCCCGTTGTCAAGGCCGTACCTTAGGATGATGATCTCCTTTTCCTTTTCCGTGAGTGTGTCAAGGAGCGTGTCGATTCCTTCACGGAGCATTATCCTTTCAGCATTCTGTTCCGGTGACTCAACCTTGTCATCCGGCACGAAGTCCCCAAGCTGTGTGTCATCTTCCTCACCCACGGGGTTGTCGAGTGATGCCGGGTTACGCTGAACCTGCATGATCTCGATGACCTTTTCCTCGCTCATGTTCATGGCATCGGCCAGCTGCTTTATAGTGGGCTCAACTCCCAGTTCAACCGCAAGCTTTCTCTGGATTCTTGCCATACGCCCGATGGTCTCGGCCATGTGAACGGGAAGACGGATGGTACGCGACTGATCGGCGAGAGCCCTTGTAACAGCCTGACGTATCCACCATGTTGCATATGTTGAAAGCTTGAAGCCTTTTTCGTAGTCGAATTTGTCGATTCCGCGGATAAGGCCCAGGTTGCCTTCCTGAATGAGGTCCAGAAGCGTCATTCCACGTCCCTGGTACTTCTTTGCGATACTTACAACGAGACGGAGGTTTGACTCAATGAGACGTTTCTTCGCGTACTCGTCACCGTCCTTTACCCTCTTTGCAAGCTCCAATTCCTCATCTGCGGTAAGGAGCGGATATATTCCTATTTCCTTTAAGTACATCCTTACGGAGTCATCGGTGGCAACACCGTCAAGTATGTCACCATCGTCCTCTTCCTCATCTTCCTCCGCACTGTCACGGTAGAAGGCCTCATCGGAATAGTCGTCAGAATAATCGCGGTTTTTGCCGTAATTTGAAAGCTCGCTGTCGTCACCCAGGGGATCCGTGTTGAGGAAAGCGTCCTGCCCGATGTCATCGGCGTCAGTCGTGTCCGATCCCGGATAATCCTCTTCCTTTATCTCATCCTCGTAAAGCTCGATGCCTTTTGTCTCCAGGACACCGTATATCATGACCATCTGGTCATGTGTGAGGTCAAGATCCTGGAATTCCGCATCCACATCCTCGTAAGATACGCGGGCTCCGTTCTCCCTGGCCTTCTCTGCTGCCAAATCTATTCTTTCGATAAGTCCTTTTTCATCTAAGTTCATTCCTGCTGTCGCCTTTCGAAAAACATTCTCTTGCCCAAGTATCATAGCACAAAATCCTTGAAAAGCAAGTGCATGGAATGTTATCATATGATAAAATTCTATATTTTGGGCAATTTATGAGTATTTTTAACTTTACGGGCATAAGCAGGGCCTTCGGCGACAAGGTGATACTTAAGGATGTCACCGCCGCCATTGAGGAGGGCGAAAAAACAGGCGTGGTAGGAATTAACGGAGCGGGAAAATCGACACTCCTTTCCATCGTCGCGGGGGAAAGCGAGCCGGATTCCGGGGAGATTGTCATGAGAAGGAACTTAAAGATCTCATACCTCCCTCAGAACCCGCTGTTTGATGACTCACTCTCCGTCCTGGAAAACGTGGCCGCATCCATCCACGGTAAAGAGGACCACTGGGATACGGGCGGTGAGGCAAAAAGCCTTCTTCAGAAGTTCGGGATAACGGACCCGGACTGCAGACCCTCCATGTTATCCGGCGGGCAGAGGAAACGTGCGGCCTTAATTGCGGCCGTGCTTACGCCGTGTGACCTTCTCATACTTGACGAGCCCACGAACCACCTGGACCACGAGATGATCGAGTGGCTTGAGGACTGGCTAAAGGCCTTTAAGGGTGCTCTTTTAATGGTAACGCATGACCGCTACTTCCTTGATGAGGTGACTGAGAGAATCTGGGAGCTTGACCGCGCGGCGCTTTTTTCGTACGCGGAGAACTACTCAGGCTACCTTGAGAAAAAGCAGGAACGCCTGGATTACGCTAAGGCGGCTGAACGGAAAATGGCACAGCTTTACAAGCAGGACCTGAAATGGATAATGCGCGGCGCACGTGCACGTTCCACCAAGCAGAAGGCACACATACAGCGCTTTGAGGCCTTAAGGGACCGCGAAAAGATAATTGAGGAACGTCAGGCCGTCATCTCCTCCATGTCCTCACGTCTGGGACGTACGATACTGGAGCTTGAGGGCATAAGTAAGTCATACGGCGAAAAGCAGCTTTTCCATGATTTCACATACATGTTCACAAAGACGGACCGTATCGGTATAATCGGCAGGAATGGCTGTGGAAAATCGACCCTCCTAAAGGTCATGATGGGGCGGATTGCACCTGACTATGGATGTGTGACTATCGGGCAGACGGTGAACTTCGGGTACTTCTCGCAGGAAAACGAGGAGCTTCCGGAAAATGAACGTGTCATCGACTGTGTAAAGGACATAGCGGAATACATCCGCACGGATGACGGCGTGATTACCGCCTCCAACATGTGTGAGCGGTTCCTGTTTGATAAAAACATGCAGTATGTCTCCGTTTCCAGGCTTTCAGGCGGGGAAAAGCGGCGTCTCTACCTGCTCCGCATACTTATGGGGTCACCTAATGTCCTTATCCTCGACGAGCCCACGAATGACCTGGACATCCAGACACTGCAGGTGCTTGAGGATTATCTTGATACATTTAACGGCGTCCTAATTGTGGTTTCCCATGACCGGTACTTCCTCGACAGGGTGGTTACCCGCATCTTCTCATTTGAGGAAGACGGACGAATCATGCAGTCGGAGGGTGCTTACACGGAATACTTAGAGCATAAGGGAACCGGAGCCGGGGTGAGCGGTGGTGCCATGGCAGCCGGCGGTTCATCACAGGGGAGTGCCGGAAAAGGGCAGGCATCGGCGAAAGCCTCAGGTACGGCTGAAGGCGGGACGGGCGGTAACTCCTCCGGACGCTCCCACTCCTCAAAAAAGCTTTCTTATAAGGAACAGCGCGAATATGACTCGCTTGAAAGCCTGATTGACGAGCTTTCAGAGAGGTCTGCCTCCATTGATGAGGAGATGAACGCAAACGCGAACGACTTTGTGAAGCTCCGTGAACTTACCGAGGAAAAAGAAAAAACAGAGGCACAGCTTGAACTGAGCATGGAACGTTTCTTTGAATTACAGGAAAAGCTTGACGCGGCTAATTAACGTCATGGGGTTTTATATATAGGAAAAAATGCAGCAGATCAAAAAGAAAAACATCCGCCACGAGGCGGACCTGACTTTCAGGGAATCAATGAGTATAGTCGTGGGGCACGGTGTGGGGGCCGGAATTCTGGCAGCCCCTTATGTTGCGTCCCAGAACTCACTGATAAGTCTTTTCCTTGCATCCATCGTCGCATACTGCATCAACTACCTGCTCCACCTTTTTGTGGCGGAGCTCTCACTTCGTAATGACGGCGCGCAGATAATCACGTGCCTCAGGCAGACTGTCTTTTCCGGCAAAATGGGCGGTATTGTGGTATGGGTGGCCTTTGTCATTCTTGGACTTTCCGAGTTTGTGAAGGGCGCCGGCTTCATCACGGGTGCAGCCGCGGCTTTGTCTGAGTGGTTCGGCATACCGGACCGCCTGGCCATGATAATCTACTACCTGCTGGCCGCAGCCGTGGTATTCCGTGGAATGAAGTTCGTGGGGCTCTGCGAGCAGGCCTCGGTTTATACGATGATAATTGTAATCGGCGTACTGGGCATTGCGGTGGTGCTTCACCCTAAGGCCGGCTTTACCGACAAGCCCATCGACATGTCTTTTGGAAGCTTCATAGCTCTTTACAGCATGCTTTCCTTCTCCTTAAGTTCCGTGATGAGCGTCCCCCAGGTCGTGAAGGGCCTTGAGGGAGACGTTAAGAAGATACGCGGGGCCATCGCATCAGGAACGGGAATCAACGCATGCCTCATCCTTTTGATTACAGTCATCACGCTTTACGGCACCGGCGGAGTCGTCACTGAGGACGGCGCCATGGTCGACCTTGCCAGGAACCTGGGCGGCTGGGTAAAGGTTGTGGGACTTCTGTTCACGCTTTTAGCCGTTTCCACGTCATTCTGGGCCTGTACCCTCAATCTCCGTGACATCATCGCTGAAAAGCTCCCGATAAGCATCACGCACTGCTTTGCCCTTGCAACGGTCCCCTGCCTCATTCTTGCGATCACTGGCATGTCTGATTTCGTGGGCCTCACAAGGCTTTCCGGCATGAGTACGGTCATCGCCGGCCTTGCCATCATCCCGGCTTTTCTTAAGCTTCAGAACGATTCCTCTGAAAGTCCCATCTGCGGGAAATTCTTCTCTCTTCCGTACGGACTTCTGATTGCGGTGTTCGCCGTGATAGCGGCCATCGGCGCAGCCGTACCGTTATAAGGCTCCTGCAGTTCCAGCCCCACGGGTTATAAAACTGGCATTGCAGCAAAACTTGTATGAAACCGGCAATGCAGCAAAACTTGTATGAAACCGGCA
>JAKSPD010000022.1 GCA_024405115.1 Lachnospiraceae bacterium | reverse complement strand
AGTGGTGCCGGAAGAATAGCTCGTCTTCGTATGCGTCCCATGTCGCTCTACGAGTCCGGTGATTCCTCCGGAAAAGTGTCTTTGAATGATCTGTGCCATGGTGAATTAACATCCACAATGACTGGCGAAGTCAGCCTGAAAAAGCTGATTGATCTGATCATTCGCGGTGGCTGGCCGGGCAGTCTTGGGCTCTCTGCAGAGCAGGCGTCTCTTCTCCCGATAGAATACCTGAATGCCGTCATTGATGATGATGTTTACCGCATCGACGGTATCAAACGTGACACAACAAAAATGCGGCTGCTGCTTCGGTCTCTTGCAAGAAACGAGAGTACAACTGTGACAAATAAAACACTTATCAGAGATAAAAAACCATCGATGATGAAGACATTGACAGCGACACTCTTTCGTCCTATCTGGACATTTTCAAACGTCTTTTCCTGACAGACAATCAGTCGCCTTTTTCCACTGGCATACGCTCGTCTGTTCGCATCAAGCAGGCAGAAAAACGTCACTTCTCTGACCCGTCTCTTGCTTGTGCATTGCTGCGAGCAACGCCGGAAAGCCTCCTGAATGACCTGGACACTTTAGGCTTTATGTTTGAAGCTCTGTGCGAACGTGATCTGAAGATCTACGCAGAATCCTTCGGTGCAAGTCTGTATCACTATCAGGACTACAGAAACCAGGAAATCGATGCTGTGATCGAGCTTCCTGAAGGCAATTGGTGCGCTTTTGAAATCAAGCTGGGTGCTAATCAGATTGATACAGCTGCCGCCAATCTTCTGACCATTAAAAAGCAGATAGAAGAAGATCCAAAGGGTAAACCGCCTGCAGTTCTCTGCGTGATCTGCGGCATGTCCAACGCGGCTTATCGCCGTCAGGACGGTGTGTTTGTGGTGCCGATTTCTGCGCTGAAAAACTAACTCTCATAGAACGGGAGGTGTTTTTCAATGATAGTTTACAGCTGAATATCTCTAATATTGGAATGTTGGGTGATGTGTGAAGTATTAATATTTGGTGAAAAATAAATAAACCGCTTTTCTTGTTTTACCCTTTGTGATATAGTTATTTAGGCTGTTTGGCAGCTTTTATTAAAAGTATGTTTATTCGGGAAGGTAAAAATAGATGGCATTGTTTTCAGTTATGTCTAACGATATCGGAATCGATCTCGGTACCGCCAGCATATTGGTATACATAAAGGGTAAGGGCGTTGTTTTAAAAGAGCCCTCAGTAGTAGCAGTTGACCGTGATTCAAATAACGTAGTCGCATATGGCGAGAGCGCAAGGCTCATGCTTGGAAGAACACCCGGTAACTTAAAGGCAGTAAGGCCTCTTAAGCAGGGAGTTATTTCAGACTATACACTTACGGAAAAGATGCTTAAGTACTTCATTGAGAAGGCAGTAGGCAGAAAGACTTTAAGAAAGCCCAGAATTGCAGTGTGCATTCCTTCAGGGGCAACTGAAGTTGAAAAGAAGGCTGTTGAGGATGCAACATACCAGGCAGGTGCAAGGGAAGTAATCATCATTGAGGAGCCTGTTGCAGCCGCAATCGGAGCAGGAATCGACATTTCAAAGGCTTACGGAAACATCGTGGTTGATATCGGTGGCGGAACATCTGATATAGCTGTCATATCTCTTGGCGGCCCTGTTGTTTCTGAATCTGTAAAGACTGCAGGTGATGACTTTGATGAGGCCATCGTTCGTTTCATGAGAAAGAAGCATAACCTTCTTATCGGTGAGCGTACGGCTGAAGACATCAAGGTGGGTGTCGGCTGTGTATATAAGCGCCCTGAAAACCTTGTAATGGAGGTAAGGGGACGTAACCTTGTTACCGGTCTTCCAAAGACCGTTCAGGTTACATCTGACGAGACCATGGATGCACTTACGGAGCCTGCAATGCAGATTGTAAATGTTGTTCATTCCGTTCTGGAGCGTACTCCTCCGGAACTTGCCGCTGATATTTTTGAGCGTGGCATAGTACTTACGGGTGGTGGCGCACTTCTGTACGGTCTTGACCAGCTTATAGAAGAGAAGACCGGAATCAATACTTTTGTGGCTGATGATCCGCTTTCAGCAGTGGCCATCGGAACAGGAAAGTTCATTGAGTATGCAAACGGCCAGGAGGATGACTGATCATTCGGTGGATAAGGTCCGGGCTTACGTCGAAAATGTAAAATATTATAATGAAGAGAACTTCTATGCGGTTCTTTCGGTTTCTGAGGGAAATGACCTATTCACCATGGTAGGCTATTTCCCTTATATTAGTGCTGGGGAAACCTTGGAGGCTGAAGGCGAGTATACGATTCATCCTGTTTACGGACCGCAGTTTACCGTTGAGAGATTTGAGGTCGTGAAGCCGGAAAATGCCGACATGATTGAAAGATATCTGGCCGGCGGAGCGGTTAAGGGAATAGGGCCTGCGCTTGCAAAAAAGATAGTAAAGAAGTTTAAGGCTGACACGTTCAGGATAATGGAAGAGGAACCGGAGCGCCTTACCGAGGTAAAGGGAATATCCGAATCCATGGCTATGAAGATTTCCGAGCAGGTTGAGCTTAAAAAAGGTTTCCGTGATGCGCTCATCTACATGCAGCAGTACGGGATAAGCACCAACCTTGCGCAGAAGATATATGATTATTACGGACCGGTATTTTATGCGGTCCTTGAAAAGAATCCTTACAAGCTGGCTGATGACATTGACGGTGTGGGCTTTAAGCTTGCGGACTCAATTGCACAGAAGACCGGTGTGGAGCCTGATTCAGAATTCAGAATCAGGTGCGGCATTATTTATGCATTACAGGAAGGTGTGCTTCAGGGACATACATGGCTCCCTGCGGGCGAGCTTATGGCAGCTGCAGGAGAACTTCTTTCTGTAACATCCGAAACGATTGGAGAACATCTTACCGATTTACAGATGGACGGCAAGATAATGATAATCACCCACACCGCTGATTTTACTGCGGCTGAAAACGAGGTTTACCTTGCCCCCTGTTACTACGTGGAAAGAAACATAGCCATGCGCCTGTCCGCCTTAAACATACATGGAGAATGCGATGAAAAGCAGGTGGAAAAGCGAATCAAAAAGGTATGTAAGGAAACTGACATAGAACTTGACGAAAAACAGGAAGAGGCCATAAAGGCAACCGTCAAAAATGGTGTGCTGATACTGACGGGAGGCCCCGGAACGGGCAAGACCACCACCATTAACAGCATCATAAGGTATTATCAGAAGGACAATTACAGCATAATGCTTGCTGCTCCCACAGGACGCGCCGCAAAGCGCATGACGGAGGCCACGGGTTGTGAGGCAAAGACCATACACAGGCTTCTGGAGTATACCGGTGCACCCGGAAAAGATGACAATAAGGGCGTGTTTGAAAGCTACGGCGGAAGCGGTAATGCCGGCGGCGCCGGAAGTACTGACGGAAAGGGAAGGTTCCTCCGTGACGAAAAAGATCCCCTGGAGTGTGACGTACTGATAGTGGACGAGATGTCAATGGTGGACATTTTCCTTATGGATGCCCTTCTTAAGGCTGTAGTTCCCGGTACCCGCGTCATTTTTGTGGGCGATGCAAACCAGCTTCCTTCAGTGGGTGCGGGCAACGTATTAAGGGACATGATATCCTCGAAAAAGTACAGTACGGTGTGCCTGACTCATATCTTCCGACAGGCTGCCCAGAGCGATATCGTGCTCAATGCTCACAACATTCAGAACGGTGAGCAGATAGATCTTGCCAAAAAGAGCAACGACTTCATATTCATTCGCGGGAATGAACCGGAAGGCATTCTTGACTACATAGAGACCCTTATCACAAAGAAGCTTCCGTCATACGTGGGGGCCGAGGTTTATGACATACAGGTGCTTACGCCCACCAGAAAAGGTGCACTGGGTGTGGAGGCTCTCAATAAGGACCTGCAGGCATTCCTTAATCCTCCTGAAAAGAGCAAGAAGGAAAAACAGAACGGGGGCATCCTTTTCCGCGAAGGCGACAAGGTAATGCAGATAAGAAATGATTATGACGTTGAATGGGTCAGGTACGATGATGCGGGCAATGTATGCGAGCAGGGAGCTGGCGTATTCAACGGCGACATGGGGCGCATAATAAGGATAGATCCTGAAGCTGATGAGGTAAGGGTACTGTTTGACGACGGACGCAAGGTCGACTATGATAATAAGAATCTTAAGGAACTTGAGCTTTCATATGCGGTCACGGTACATAAGTCACAGGGCAGTGAGTATCCTGCGGTCGTAATCCCGATGTACTACGGCCCAAGCATGCTCATGAACAGAAATCTTTTGTACACCGCAGTGACCAGGGCCAAAAAATGCGTGTGCCTTGTGGGACTCCCGAACGTGTTTGGACGTATGGCGGCTAACACGACCGAAAGCAGACGTTATTCCGGGCTTTGCGACCGGATAATGGAAATAGATTAAGTAAGAAATAGAGGTCAGACGCCCGGAGGATTATATGGGCGTTATTAAGGATTTAGTGTTCCCGGCACGCTGTCCCATGTGCGGGGAACCGATTGGTTTTGAAAAAAGGCTTCTCATATATGAGGGAAGGCCTTCATGGGGCAGTTACATTCATAAGGAATGCTTTGAGAAGCTTCCATTTGTCAATGAGGACTACTGTGAAAAATGCGGCACTAAGGTTGTCCATGGAGTAAGGCTCTGTACAGCCTGTGAAACAGGCGGAAGGGTGTTTGACAGGGGAAGGTCTTTATTCCTTTATGAAGATCCCGTAAGGGAGGCTCTACTTCACCTTAAGTACAGTTCAAAAAAGGAATACGGGGATTTCTTCGCCTTTGCGGCATCAACGGTCCTTAAGGACTGGATACACGTAATAAATCCGGACTGCATCATTCCGGTACCGGTACATAAGGAAAGATACCGGGAAAGGGGATACAACCAGGCGGAAGTGATTGCAAGGGGGATTTCCGAGAGAACCGGTATACCGGTAAGGACAGATGTCCTGATAAGGCAGAAAAACACAAAGGCACAGAAGGAACTTTCTGCCATTGAAAGGAAGGTTAACCTCCTAAAGGCGTTTGAGATTAAAAATGCACTTCAGAATAAAGAAACGGTCCTTCTGATAGATGACATCTTCACGACGGGAACGACTTCCGAAGCATGTTCATGGACGCTTAAGACAAAGGGCGGTGCCGGGAAAGTATTTGTTCTATGCATGTGTACGGGAAAAGACGCAAAACTTTTGGAAAAGCATTAAGTGGTGGGCATTTGCCCACCACTTTGCTATAACATGATTTTCCTGAAGCTATGTTCCAACTTCCGAAGAGCATTCTTCTGGATTTTGCCGATCCCGTTTTTTGGAAGCTCCGGAAGAAAGAGAATGTAACGCGGCATTTCCATTTTTGAAAGGTATCTGTGACATACCATAAGGAAATCGCTTTCATTGAACTGCACCGGAGATGAGTCTCCTTTTGCCTGTTTTTTGTCTTCAGCATCGTCTCTCAGCACTATGGCAATTCCTATTGCCTCACCTAGTTTCCGGTCACTTATGCCAACTGCGGCACATTCCTTTACCGGGGCATAACTGCTGACGGCACGTTCCACTTTCAGGGAGCACACGTTTTCACCGCCGGTTTTTATGATGTCTTTCTTCCGGTCCATGAATTCGTAGTAGCCAAGGTCGCTGTGATATTTCAGGATGTCCCCGGTCCTGAACCATCCGCCGGGTAAGAATTCACGGCTTTCCTTTCTGTTAAAGTATGATGTACATGTGACATCCGATCTTACAAGTGCCTCGCCTTCAGCCCCGTCAGGAACGTCTTTTAGTTCCTCGTCAACAAGACGCATCTCGTTAAAGGGCATCAACTTTCCGATGATGGATGAAACCGGAACGGCTCCGTTTTCAATCTCATCCTTTCTGATGTGCGCGCTGGTGACAGTGCCGGTTTCCGTCGCGCCCCAGGAGGGACGGAGAAGACATTCAGGGAACATCTCATAGATGTGATTTATGTTTTCCATTGTGCACTTTCCGGCTGAAAGGCATACTTCCTTCACAAAGGAAAAGTCCATGCCCTCCCAGAGACCTGAATCATATATACGTTCATATGTTGCGGGAGGCAGAAGATGGACGCTTGTGGGGCGGTAACGCTTAATGAGCAGAATGACTTTTGGAGGATCAAGGCGTTCCGGCATGATGAGTGTTCCCCCGGAACGGAGCATGCGGTATGCGCTCAGTATCCCTGCCGAATGGAAGAAGGGACTGGCGGTCAGCATGGCCGGGTTTTCGTTCTCGAATCCCTCTTCCATGAAAAGTGATTCCGCATGTACTGAAAGCATGTGCTGTGTCCTTATGACACCCTTTGGCCCTCCCGTGGTACCTGAAGTGTACAGGAGGACTGCATTGCTGTCTTCATTCCTGCACATTTCATCCGTGCTTAAGTTTTCATGTTTCCTGAAAAAGCCGGGATGGCTGAATGCATCCAGGTAAAGAATACCCTTTACGGAAGTGGTATGTTCATGGAGGTATTCCGCCCTGTCCTTAAACTCGTCGCTGTAAAAAATGTACTTACAGCCGGGGAAGCCCGCCATCAGGGCCTGGTCTTCCGCAGTGGACCTTATATGGATGTTTACGGTAAGTATTCCAATCCTTATTGCGGCGTACCAGAGCTTAAGGTATGATGTCGTGTTCCTTGAAAGGATGCCTATTGAGTCTCCTTCCTTAAGTCCCAGTTTTTTTAAATAGCCGGCAATGATCCTTACCTCACAAAAAAGGTTACCATAGGTAACTTCTTCGAATGCGGAAACAACTGCAGGCCTTTCCGGACATTTTTCCGCGTAAATATTGAGATAATCGTTAAGTAAAAGCATGATGCAGTTATTTTGTGGCCCCGCTGTCCTTGAGATTCTGTATCTCTTCACTGGTGTAGCCAAGCTCTGAAAGTATCTCGTCTGTATGTTCACCCAGAAGGGGTGCACGGTGGAAATCCTTCACACCTTCATTTTCAAGATGGATGGGGATATTGAAAAGGTACTTATCTGATCCGTTCGGGTAGTGGTGAAGGAATGAGTAATTGTTCTCCAGTGCCTGAGGATCCTTAAGCGTCTCCTTATAATGGCGGAGACGTGCATGCGTGATGTCGGCCTCGGTAAGCTTTTTGTCCCAGTAATCTACCGGATGCCGGATGAAGATGTCCTCGAGGGTCTTTATTACCTCACCGCGGATCTTGTTCATGGCCGGCCTTGAGTTATATCTTTCATCATTGATCCATTCGGGCTTTCCGATGATCTGGGCAAATTTGGCAAAGTCCCTTGCAAAGTCAACGACGGCAATGCAGAGCCATTCCCCGTCGGAGGTCTTGTACTGGTACTGGGCAGGGTTGCCCTCGTATCTTCCTGCAGGATACTTTGTGTCATAGCCGGGCTGTGCGATTACTGAGGTGTAACCGGCAAACCATGTGGCTGTTCCGTACAGGGAAACGTCCACGTTGTCACCCTTTCCGGTTTTTGTACGGTTATAAAGGGCTGCACATATTCCTCCGAAAAGCGTGGTTCCTGTAGCGCAGTCACCAAATCCTCCGGGCATCACAACGGGGTAAAAACCTTCAACTGACTGGTCCGCAACGAATCCTGACCTTGACCAGAACGCGATGGTGTCATATCCTGCGGCATCCTTATCAGGTCCCTTTGTCCCGTAACCTAAAATGTTTGCAACTATAAGCTTCGGGTACTTTTCCTTAAGTGAGTCATAGTCAAGTCCCATCTTTTTAAGTGACTGGGGTCTTGTGTTTGTAAGGAACACGTCAGCTGACTCAAGGAGCTTATGCATTATCTTCATGCCTTCCGGATCCTTTAAGTTAAGGGGGATGGATTTTTTATTGGCATTGAAAATATCGAATACCGGATTCTCCTCATCATCAGCGGGAACATTCCACGCAATCTTTCCGTAAGGACGCCAGAACTCGCCCTTTACCGGTTCAACCTTTATTACCTCTGCGCCCATGTCAGCCAAAAGCCTTCCACAACAGGGAGCGGCTATGTATGATGAAAGGTCGATTACCCTTACGCCTTCAAATGTCTTGGGATCTGCCATTACTGATTGCCTCTTTTCTTTATAAGCTGTGAAACCGTGCCGATAATAAGCTCGTCACCCTTCTGGTTTACAACGGTTCTTTTAAATACTACCTTTGCCGCATCAGCTTCAGGGCGTGTGTCGATCTTATCCATTACTTCCATCACGACGTGCACTGTGTCACCGATGAGAGTGGGCTTTTTAAACTTGAGCTCGCAGCCTGTCATTGCACGCATCTGCTTCTGGGTGGCCAGTGCGAATGCGGTCCTGTTGATGAGACCCACTGCGATTCCCCAGACTAAAAGTCCGTGTGCAATCCTCTGGCCCGCGATTGATTTTTCAGCAAATTCCTTATCGGTGTGAAGCTGGTTGAAGTCACCCGTAAGGCAGGCAAAATCCACCACGTCGGCCTCGGTTACCGTTCTTCCGGGAGTCTCGGTCTTATAACCCACTTCAATGTCTTCAAAATATAAGTTCCTGATCAGATCTTCCATAATTATCTTCCTTTATATTCCGGTTTTCTTTTTTCCATGAATGCCTGTCGTGCCTCCTGATGGTCCTCAGTGGAATAAAGCTTTTTACAGATGTCATTCTCAAGCGTGAGTCCGTCCGCAAGCGGCATTTCCGTTCCGTAGTACATGGACTTCTTGATTCCCTGGATGGAGAGGGGTGCGAGTGAGGCAATCCTTTCAGCCATTTCAAAAGCTGCGGTCATGAGTTCCTCCTTTGGAACGACCTTATTTACAAGACCGATCCTTAAGGCCTCATTGGCGTCAACCTTTTCATTTGTCATTAAGATTTCCATGGCTCTTCCGTATCCCACAAGCCTTGGAAGCCTCTGGGTACCGCCAAGCCTCGGGATGATTCCGAGACTTGCCTCGGGCCACCTGAAGGTCGCGTTTTCAGATGCAATCCTTAAATCACATGCGAGCGCTATCTCCCCGCCGCCGCCATAGGCGTAGCCGTTAACGGCTGCGATAAGGGGCTTTGTCACGTAAAGGCCTCTCATGATGGTATCCGGGAATTTCCACGGCGTATCAAGGGTGGACTTTACAAAGGGCATGTATTCCTTTATGTCTGCACCGGCACAGAATGACTTTTCCCCGGCACCCGTTATTATTCCGCAGTAAAGCTCCGTGTCCTCCATGTAGTCATACATGGCATCCCTCATCTCAAATAAAAGGGTGGGGGTGATGACATTGAGCTTATCGGGATTGTTCATTGTGAAAACGGCAATTTTGCCTTTTTTCTCATACAGAAGTTCGCTCATGTGAGATTTCTCCTTTTCGATTTTCGTCCTTTATATTTATATCCCAACCGGACGCAATATTCCATTTGCTAAAAAACCTTTAAAAGCTGTTAAACGTTAATCAAACTGTTAATGAATGCATGTAGTTGGTGATGAATGACAGGAATTCCTGCCCCACACCGGTAAGATGCCTGCCCTTTGGCCAGGCGATGACCTGGGTCCTCGGGAACGATGGCTCAGTTATCTTTATGAAGCAGAGACCGCTTAAGATGTATGAATGTGATGCCCATTCCGTGGTGATGGATATGCCCTTTCCGGCCTTGATGAGCTTTGAACGAAGCTGGGGGTCAGCCTCCGCAAAGATTTTCGGGGTATATCCGGTCATGGCAAAGAGCTTGTCTACATACTGACGCATTGAGTAGCTTTCGGGAAGCAGTACGAAGGGCTCATCCACGACCTCCGCCAGGGTGATCTCTGATCTTTTACTTAAGGGATGGCCCGGCCCCACTATCAGAAGCGGGGCGTCGTTATCTATAAGGATCTCATAGTCATACTGCTCTATGGAAAGGTCCGAGAGAGGTGTGATTATGAAGTCGGGATGTTCCTCCTGGGAAATCTGGGAAAGCATTGATACATCCACCATCCTCGAGGAAAACACGATGCCTGAATGGGTGTATATGAAATCTGCAAATACATCACCCCAGGACACGTTTGTAGTAGTCCATACGTTTACGGACTGAGTGCTGTCTGTTGCCTTCACCTCCGCCACGGCATCATCAAGCTCTGAAAGGATGTGCACCACGTGCGAATAGAATTTCTTCCCCTTATCGTTAAGCTTTATGTTTCTTCCGACATGGTTAAAGAGAGGAGAGCCAAGTTCCTCCTCGAGTCTCGAGATCGTGACGCTCAAGGCCGGAGGGGATATGAAAAGGTCATCCGCCGCCTGCCGTAAATGTTCTGTTTCAGCCAGGTGCCTGAAATACAAAAGCTGCTGAAGGTTCATACATTGGTACTCCGTGTTATTTAATCTTGCCCATTATATCACGATTGTTATAATATATGTTAACAAAGCATTTGTTTTTTTGGTAATGGACTAACAAATTGTGTTTTAGTACATTATTGTAAGCGCTTATATTGCAATTATGAAGGGAGATTATCATGCCGGTTCCATACTATGATTTTGATTTCATGCTTACTGATGAGCAGAAGGGTCTTCGTGACCTCGTAAAGGATTTTGCACAGTCTAAGGTTTATCCCCGCTGCCGTGAGTGCGAGAAGGATGCCATCATTCCGGAGGATCTTGTAAAAGAGGCAATGGACATGGGCCTCAACCTCGTGACCCTTCCTGAGGAGTACGGCGGATTAGGCCTTGATAACTTCACATGTGCGGTCATCCGTGAACAGCTTGCAAAGGGCGATGCAGGTTTCGCTTCCAGAATCTTCGGATTCGGATTTACACCTGTAAAGCTTGCCGGAACCGATTGGCAGAAGCAGATTGTGGCTGACAGCTTTTTAAACGGCGGAATCATGGCATTCGCGCTTACCGAGTCATGTGCCGGTTCAAATGCGGTTGCAATGGCCACAACTGCAAAGCGTGACGGTGATGACTACATAATTAACGGATCAAAGAACTTCATCACCAACGGTGACAGTGCTGACTTCTATACGGTTTTCGCAGTTACCGATAAGGAGATGGGACATAAGGGAATCACCGCGTTCATCGTCCCGAAGGACACTCCCGGCTTCTCAGTCGGAAAACATGAGGATAAGATGGGTATCCGCTGCGTACATACGAACTCACTCTTCTTTGATGAGATGAGGCTTTCCGCAAAGTACCGTCTCGGAGACGAGGGCAACGGATTCAAGCTTGCAATGGCCATCCTTAACGACTCACGTCCCGCAACGGGTTCATCGGCGATAGGCATTGCACAGCAGGCACTTGATCTTGCAATTGAGTATTCAAAGGAAAGGGTGGTAGCCGATAAGCCCATCTGCAGGAACCAGGCAATCGCGTTCATGCTTGCTGACATGGAGATCCAGGTACAGGCCGCGCGTCAGATGGTATGGGGAGTTTGTAAGTCAGCTGATGCGGGAATCGTGAACAGAAAGCTCGTTGCCGCAGCAAAGTGCTTCGCGGGTGATACGGCGATGAAGGTTACAACGGATGCAGTGCAGATATTCGGTGGAAACGGATACACAAGGGATTACCCCGTAGAGAAGCTGATGAGGGATGCAAAAATCTACCAGATTTTCGAAGGAACTAACCAGATACAGAGAGTTACAGTAAGCGGAATGCTTCTTAAATAATAGGTGAACTGATGAACATTTTGGTATGTGTAAAACAGGTGCCTGACACGACTCAGGTAAAGATTGATCCCGTTACGAATACCCTTATAAGGGAAGGCGTGCCGGCTATAGTAAATACATACGATGCATTTGCCCTTGAGGCGGCTGCAAGGCTTAAGGATAAGGACCCGGACACTAAGATAGTTGTAATGTCCATGGGACCTGCCAATGCAGTGAATGCGCTTAAGGACTGTCTGGCCATTGCCGCCGACAGGGCTTATCTTATTTCCGGAAGGGAATTCGGAGGTTCCGACACTCTTGCAACAAGCTACATTCTTTCAAATGCAGTAAAAAAGATTGAAGAGACGGAAGGAAAGTTTGATGCCATCTTCTGCGGTAAGCAGGCAATTGACGGGGATACCGCACAGGTGGGCCCGGAACTCGCGGAGCATCTGGGACTCCCGCAGGTGACATGTGCACTTGAGATAACTGAGGCGGATGACGCACATCTGGAAGTTCTTAAGGAAGGAACGGATGCAAACATGCTTATAAGCATCGGCCTTCCGTGTCTTCTTACATTCACAAAGCCCTCCTTTGAGCCGAGATTCCCGTCCCTTAAGAGGAAGATGATGGCCATGAGGGCACAGATTCCGACTATCGCATTTTCGGACCTTCCTGGAATCGACGCGGGAAAGATTGGACTTAACGGCTCACCGACGCGCGTAAAGAGATCCTTCGTTCCTGAAAGGAAGAAAAACGGCATGATCATAAGCGGCGGTACGGCGGCTGAAAATGCGGCTAAGCTTTCAGAGCTCTTATCTGATGCAAAGGTTATTTAAGGAGAGACGCCATGGAAACAAAGACTAAAGACTTATGGGTTTTTATTGAAACAAATGAAGACGGCTCTGCAAAAAATGTTGGAATAGAGCTTTTAAATCCAGGAAAGGATCTTGCCAGAGAGCAGGGAGGAGAGCTTGTTGCAGTAGTCATCGGTCACAATACCACGGAGGCCGTAAAGGCTGCTGCGGCTCATGATGCTGACAAGGTCATCGTGGTGGACGGAACTGAGTATGAGTCCTTCACGACAGATGCGTACACAAATGCGATGTATCATCTTGTGACGAAATATGGCCCCACCACGCTGATAATCGGGGCAACACAGAACGGACGTGATTTCGGACCCAGGCTTTCATGCAGGCTTAAGACGGGACTTACGGCTGACTGTACGGGGCTTTCAATCAATGAGGAGACAGGCGACATTGCATGGACCAGACCTGCATTCGGAGGAAACCTGATGGCTACGATCCTCTGCTCAGATACGCGTCCCCAGATCGGTACGGTAAGACCCGGAGTGTTCAAAAAGGGAGCGGAGACTGCTCCTCACGCAGAAATCATAAACGAAGAATATCATGTAGATGAGTCTGACATAAGGACTAAGCTTCTTAAGGTCATAAAGGACGCGGCCGAGGAGGCTGTTGACCTTGAGGGTGCCGACATCGTAGTGTCGGGAGGACGAGGAGTCGGTTCCGCAGAAAACTTTGAAAAGGTCATAAAGCCGCTGGCTTCAGTTCTTGGAGGCACCGTGGGTGCTTCGAGGGAAGCTGTTGATGCAGGCTGGATATCACATGCCCATCAGGTGGGACAGACCGGAAAGACGGTGGCACCGAAGCTTTACATCGCATGCGGCATCTCAGGAGCCATCCAGCATCTTGCAGGAATGAGCGGTTCCGACGTGATAGTTGCAATTAATAAAGATCCTGACGCACCCATTTTCAGCGTCGCAGATTACGGTATCGTGGGCGACCTGTTTGAGGTGGTCCCGCTTCTTACGGCGGAGATAAAGAAACTTAAAGGCTGATAATGACGGACACAAAAAAGTTTAAATTTCATTACGGGTGGGTGATAGCCATATGCTGCATGCTCATGATGTGCTCCACGGCACTTATCTCATCAGGCATGTCGACTAACCTCAATGCAATGAGGCAGCAGCTGGGCTTTACCAATACCCAGACATCACTTGTACTTACAATAAGAAGTCTTTCCGCATTCTTTGCGGCACTTCTGGCTAACTACTATTATAAGATAGGATTAAAAAGGGGAATGGTCTGTGCCATGGTATTCGGTGCCCTGGCATTTGCCCTTTTCACACTTGCGGGCAGAAACATAGTGATCATTTACATCGGCGCGGTAATGAGCGGCTTCTGTTACTCATACGGCATGATGATGCCCATATCCATGATCCTTAAGAACTGGTTCAATAAGTCAAGGGGCATCGCACTGGCAATCGCATCCGGTGGCACCGGACTTATGTCAGTCATTTTCGCTCCGCTTGTACAGTCGACGGTAAATAATAAAGGAATAAAGGAGGCATTCCTCCTTCAGGCCGCATTCATGGTATTTGTGGGACTGCTCCTTGCAGTCTTCATTGTTGAAAAGCCTGAGGAAAAGGGAATGGAGCCGTTGGGCGGAAAGGATTTCACGCCTGTAAAAAAAGGAGGAAATGCTGCCCCGAGGGAGGCAACTGAGCTGTCCTTCTTCTGGATTCTGGCCATAGTGGCGGCAACGGCTTCAATAGGCATCGGCACTAGCCCTGCTTCTGCAAACTTTACGAATAACCTCGTGACGGCAGGACTTGACGCAATGACCGTTGCAAAGGCCCTTTCGGTTTACGGATTCATGCTTATCGGTTCAAAGCTTCTGTACGGCGTGTGCGTTGACAGGCTTGGAACGTTTAAGACCACGCTCATTTTCGGGACGGTAGTGTCGGCGGGAATGTTCCTTCTCTACATAGTGAACTTCTTCCCCGGAGATCTTCTTATGTATATAGCACTCATAGTTGTAGGTTTCGGAACACCTGTCCAGACGCTGGGATATCCCAACTGGATAGTGGACCTTGATTCAGCCCACTACAACAAGTCACTTGTGAAGTGCCAGACCGGATACCAGTTAGGGGCGGTCGTGGGATCATTCCTTCCCGGAATCATCGCCGACAGGACGGGATCATATGCAGGGGCGTTCTTCATGTTCTTTGCGGTTAATGCAATAGGAATAATCATTGTATTTTTTGCATATAAGAGTCAGAAGAAAAGATGACGATAAGGCAAGAAACCGCTTGACAACCATCTGGCGTTATGCTATTCTATCAAAGCTAAAGGGCGAAAGCCCTTTTTTGTTGGGAGCGCAAAAATCGCTTTCAGCATTGTAACCCGCAGTTTTATATTTTTGGGAGGTGAATAACCGTGGCTAATACAAAGCGCACCAAAATCATTCTTGCCTGCACAGTATGCAAGCAGCGTAACTATTTCCTGACAAAGGAAAAAAAGCTCCATCCCGAGAGAATGGAACTTAACAAGTATTGCAGATTCTGCAAGAAGCACACACCGCATAAGGAGACTAAGTAATGGCTGAGAATGCAGAGAAGGTTTCCGTATTCACTAAGATTGGAAATTTCTTCAAAGGCGTTAAAATCGAGTACTCAAAGATTGCTTTCCCGAATATGGATACACTTAAGAAGCAGACTACAGCAGTTCTCATTATAAGTGTTATTATCGGAGTGCTTATCTTCGTGCTTGATCTTGTTATGAAGTACTTACTCGGCCTCGTTCTGTAATCAGGAGATAGACTATGGCAGAAACTAATTCTGAAGCTAAGTGGTATGTGGCACACACTTACTCAGGCTATGAGAATAAAGTAAAAGTCGACCTTGAGAAGACCATTGAAAACCGTGGTTTGGAGGACCGTATCTTCGAGGTATCCGTACCGGTTCAGTCAACGGTGGAACTCAAGAACGGAGTCGAAACAGTCGTTGACCGTAAGATCTTCCCGGGATACGTTCTCGTGAAGATGATCATGGACGATGAGACCTGGTACGTAGTAAGGAACACTCGTGGCGTTACAGGATTTGTTGGTCCGGGATCAAAACCCGTTCCGCTTTCCGATGAAGAAGTTGCAAAACTCGGAAGCCACGATCAGGAAGTTACATTCAACTTCGCAGAAGGCGATACAGTTGTTGTAACTCAGGGCGCATGGAAAGATACCGTGGGCGTCATCAGAACCATCAACACCGGCAAGCGCAGCGTGACTATCGCAGTCGAGATGTTCGGAAGAGAGACCCCAGTAGAGTTATCTTTTGCAGAAGTAAAACAGTTATAATCAATCAAAGTGGAAGGGCTGAACCCCACTATCACCACAAGGAGGTGCCGTTATGGCAAAGAAAGTTACAGGATTTATCAAATTACAGATTCCTGCCGGCAAGGCAACACCCGCTCCGCCCGTTGGTCCCGCATTAGGACAGCACGGCGTGAACATTGTACAGTTTACTAAGGAATTCAATGCGAAGACTGCTAACGAGGGAGATACAATCATCCCCGTAGTTATCACTGTATACTCAGACAGAAGCTTCACATTCGTTACAAAGACTCCTCCCGCAGCAGTTCTTATCAAGAAGGCCTGCAACATCAAGAGCGGTTCAGGTGCACCCAACAAGACAAAGGTTGCTACTCTTTCAAAGGCTGATCTTCAGAAGATCGCTGAGAAGAAGATGCCCGATCTTAACGCAGCTTCAGTAGAAGCAGCTATGTCTATGATAGCTGGTACATGCAGAAGCATGGGCGTTACCGTTGAGAAGTAAGGAGGTCCGTGATGAAGAGAGGTAAGAAGTATCAGGATAACATGAAGAAGTTTGATCGTGCTACCCTGTATGATAGAGATGAAGCTATAAAGATTGTTAAGGATAATGCTACCGCTAAGTTCGATGAGACTATGGAAGCTCATTTCAGAACAGGTTGCGACGGACGTAAGGCTGATCAGCAGATCCGTGGCGCAGTAGTACTTCCCAATGGAACAGGTAAGAAGGTTCGCGTTCTCGTATTCGCTAAGGGCCCCAAGGCTGATGAAGCACTTGCAGCAGGCGCTGAGTACGTTGGAGCAGAGGAACTCATTCCCCGTATCCAGAATGACGGATGGCTTGACTTTGACGTTGTAGTTGCAACACCCGACATGATGGGCGTTGTAGGACGTCTTGGTAAGATCCTTGGACCTAAGGGTCTTATGCCTAACCCGAAGTCAGGAACAGTTTCTATGGACGTTACCAAGGCTGTTAAGGACATTAAAGCAGGTAAAGTTGAATATCGTCTTGACAAGGCTAACATCATCCATGTTCCCTTTGGTAAGGCTTCATTCACAGAGCAGCAGCTTGCTGAGAATTTCCAGACCATCGTTGATGCTATCAACAAGGCTCGTCCCCAGGCACTTAAGGGCGCTTTCCTTAAGAGCGTAACAATGACCTCAACCATGGGTCCCGGCGTTCGTATGAACGTTGCTAAGATCGTTAACGGTTAATACTACAAGGCACAGTAAGGCAAATCCGAAGGATGCAGCCAAACTGATGCCGCAGTGTAGTCAACCGCGTAGCGGCTGACTTCATAAATAAATATTGACATCGGCGAAAGCCCATGCTAATATACAAAAGTTGTAACTGCCGAAGACAGTGAGTACCGCATTTGCGGTGTAAGCGTAGCGCTCACCGAGGAGAAACATAAAGTGATTTATGAACCCTCATGTCTTTATGGCGTGAGGGTTTTTCAGCAGTTATACCTTAAAAATCTACAAGGAGGTATAGTAAATGGCAAAAGTTGAGCTTAAACAGCCCATCGTTGATGAAGTCAAGGCCATGCTTGACGGTGCGCAGTCCGCAGTAGCTGTTAAGTATCTTGGTATCACAGTTGATGCTGATACAAAGATGCGTAAGGAGCTTCGTGAGAATGGCGTTTCCTACAAGGTTTTCAAGAACACTCTCATTAAGAGAGCAGCTGAAGGCACTGATTTCGCAAAGCTTGACCCCGTACTCGAAGGCCCCACAGCACTTGCAGTATCAAAGTCAGATGCTACAGCACCTGCAAGAATCATTGCAAAGTATGCTAAGGATATTAAGGCCGTTGAGCTTAAGGGCGGTGTCGTAGAAGGCAATTTCTACGATGAGAAGCAGATCGCAGAGATCGCTAACATCCCCGGAAGAGAAGTACTTCTTGGAAGACTTCTTGGTTCCATGCAGTCACCCATTGCAAACTTCGCACGTGTTCTCAAGCAGATTGCAGAGAAGGATGCAGAGCCCGCAGCAGCAGAGGAAGCTCCTGCAGAGGCATAAGACGTATTACCAAATGGCTGCATAGAGATGCAGCGTGAATGAATTTGAAAAGGAGAATTTTAAAATGACTACAGCTGAGTTTATCGAGGAGATTAAGAAGTTATCAGTTCTTGAGCTTAATGAGCTCGTAAAGGCATGTGAAGAAGAGTTTGGTGTATCTGCAGCAGCAGGCGTTGTAGTAGCAGCAGCTGGCCCCGCAGCAGAAGTTGAAGAGAAGACAGAGTTCGACGTTGAGCTTACAGAAGTTGGCGCTGAGAAGATCAAGGTTATCAAGGTTGTTCGTGAGCTTACAGGACTCGGCCTCAAGGAAGCTAAGGAACTCGTTGACAATGCTCCCAAGACACTTAAGGAAGCAGCTGACAAGGCTACTGCTGAGGACATCAAGAAGAAGCTTGAAGAAATCGGCGCAAAGGTTACCCTTAAGTAATCAAAACCACATAATTGGCTTAAATAAAGGACTTCCCGAATGGGGAGTCCTTTATTATTACAATCCGTACTACCTTTTTATAAAAAGAAGATGTCACATTATGTATATCCATTCATATGATGTATGTCCATTCATATGAACCGTTCTTCCTGACTTATCCCATGTCAGGGACATTTCAAAACCCCGTACTTTGTTGTGAAACAATTGAAGACAGCCGTAATAAGGGCCTGGCCTGAGTTTGTAAAACCATCCCAAATCTGGGGTGTTTTACAAACTTTGATTTTTTATTTTGAAAAATGATTTTTTCGGGGAACGGAAAAAGGCAGGGCTTACAGTACTATTGAGAGGTGTATCGCTTTAGTACAACAGCTCCGTTATCTCTTTTAAACTGTCATATTTTTCTGCCGGTAATTTCTGATACCTTTTCAGCATTCGCATGAGTGGACCCGATTAATACCTATGACACTCATTTATGTAAGGACGCATGAAAAATTTGAATGTGTCCTTTTTTGCTATCATTTGAAATTGATTTCAGTTATACTAGCAGAAAGAGATTTTTAAATGCGAGGTATACGCATGGAACAGTCAACCTTTGATCTGATAATGAAGTTGCTCAACTATTTCCTTTTTTCAGCCGGACTCTTTAAGATATTCGGTAAATTTAAGATAAAAAGAATCTGGGCGTTCATTCCTGTGGTGAGATTCTACAAGCTGTCAGAATGTGCGGAAAGAAAGGACGAGGCGCTGGCAGCCGTGTTATGCACGGCCCTGTCGGATATCTTCGGACTTCTATTTATTTTCGCAAACAAATATATTAAATCTGAAGCAATACTTCTTGGAATAGTTCTCCTTGCATTTACCTTTTTTGTAATGGAGTTTATTTATCATGTCAAGGTATATTCCGGACTCTGTGAGGTGTTCGGGGTAAAGGGAGTTAAATGGCTTCTGTTATGGATCTTCTTTGAAACAGTGGCAGCCCTGGTATGGGGTTTCGGAAAGAAGTATTTACCTGTAAACAGGAATACTGAAAAGGCTGCCCACCTGTCAGGAAAGACGGAAAAGGAAACCGGGGAGGGCCTCGTCATAGATATTGATGAGCGCACCGTAGGCAGTATTTTCAAGAGAAAGACCCTCCTTAAGGACATCCATCTTACAATAAAGCCGGGAAGGATGGTGCTTCTTCTTGGCGGTTCAGGAGCCGGAAAGACAACTTTTGTAAATGCCGTTACCGGATATGAGAAAGCTAAGGCCCGCATAGTCTTAAACGGCAAGGATGTCTATAAACATTTTGACGACATGCAGCATGAGATAGGCATGGTGCCTCAGAGAGATACCGTAAGGTATAACGACACTATATACAATACCGTAAATGACAACGCCATGCTGCGCCTTTCTGACGACTACAATAAGGAAGGCGTAAAGGGTAAGGTGGAGGAGGTGCTTCAGGCATTCGGACTGACTAATTACGGTACGGCAATAGTGGGAAAGCAGTCCGGCGGACAGATAAAGCGTATTTCGATTTCCATGGAGTATGTGGCTGATCCTTATCTGTTTGTCCTTGATGAGCCTGATTCCGGACTTGACGGAATACTTGCAAGGTCCCTGATGCAGAAGCTTCATGACATCTCCCGCGAGGGAAGGATAGTGATAGTGATAACGCACA
The DNA here is from genome assembly GCA_024405115.1 of Lachnospiraceae bacterium. Lineage (GTDB taxonomy): Bacteria > Bacillota > Clostridia > Lachnospirales > Lachnospiraceae > Avilachnospira. The sequence continues at coordinate 7,876 of JAKSPD010000022.1, read as the reverse complement.
CACCTGACCGTGTCATAGATCTTTTTGACGATGTCATTGTTCTGGCCAAGGATGCCAACCGTACAGGGCGTCTTGCCTATTACGGACCGGTGGAGGATGCAAGGAGGTTCTTTGAAAAGGATACCTTGGAAGGCATCATAAGCACCATAAACCGTAAGGAAGAGGGTGGAGAAGGAAGAGCTGACGAGATGATTGAGCATTTTGAGGAGGCACGGAATGGAGAAAAGTAAGTCTTACAGGGGAAGAATCCGTCAGGTCCCGATCTATCTTGGAAAATGCTTCAGGGCCTTTGTATACATGGATGACTGGAAGGTCATACCGATGGCTGCAATCATCGGAGGACTTGTTTCCTTTGTGGCATGCCAGTATGTCTTTAAGACAATGGAGGGAACGGTAAACGGAGGTTTTGCGCTTGTATGCGTGTGTATATGGAATGGCTTTTTCAACTCGATACAGGTCATCTGCCGTGAGAGGGATGTCATTAAAAGGGAGCACCGCTCAGGAATGCACATCACTTCATATGTCAGTGCACACGTGATTTACCAGGCCTTCATATGCATGCTGCAGGTCACTGTCATAATGGCAATAGGGCATGCGACAGGTATACAGTTCCCGCAGGCCAGTGTTGTCATGGGGTATTTCCCCGCTGATTTATGGATTACACTGTTTCTGACTACATACGCGGCGGACATGCTTTCACTCATGATATCGTCGATAGTCACGAATTCAACGGCGGCGATGACCGTAATGCCTTTTGTGATGATAATCCAGCTTGTATGTTCCGGAATAATGTTCCCGCTTACTGGCAGGGTGGAAATCATAAAGAATTTTACAATTGCAAAATGGGGAATTGAGTCTTTATGCTCCATCGGAAACTTCAACTCGCTTCCGATGATAAGCCTGTGGAACCAGATATTCAAATACAGAAATTTTGAGATTGGCGGTACAAAGCCGATTGAAGAGATCACAAACTACATGATGGACAATAACCTTCAGGATGAATTCATGAAGGTAACCGCAAAGTACAGCCAGAATCCCAGTTATGCAAGTACTCCTGACCATGTGCTCAGGTGCTGGGGGGTTCTTATCCTCATGTCATTCGTGGCTGCTTTAATTGCGGTTCTTTTTCTTAAGAACATAGATAAGGATAAGAGATAAAAGATAAAAGAAATGACAGTACTTTGAGATAAAAAACACGGCAGTTTCGCCATGATGCGACTCCGCCGTGTTTTTTGGTATCCTGAATTTTTATACTGCATAAGGACTTTCAAGTTCCTTCCGCCTTTTTGAAAGGCATATGAAGAATGCGGGAATAAGGAAGCATATGACTGAAACCCACGCAAGCGGAGCCGCAAAACAGGCTGCCGTATAACCGTAAGCCGGTACACCAAAGAGTGCGACCGATACCCTTGCGGCCATTTCAATAGCGCCTGCAACAAGGGCGAGCTTTGAAAAGCTCATTCCCTGGATGGCTGGCCTTATGACGTTTACTGGAATCAGGAAGACATAGCACAGCACCACGATGTTTATCACGAGCATTGCCGGCACCAAAAGCCTGGGAGACCGGAAGCCCGAACCCTGTACATACTCCGTCAGCGAAACCTATTATGAGGAAATGGAGGGAGCCTGTGGAACCTACACCGCCAAGGGCCAGCACGCCAAGTGTTCTTCCCACGATTGCCGTGTCGGCCAGGTTATAGACCTGCTGAAGAAGCTGTCCGGTCAGGACAGGAAGCAGAAAAGAAATCAGCAGATGAAATATATTGCCTTTTGTCAGATCTTTTGTCATAATTAATCTCCGAAAATAATCAAAACTGATTATAAATATTTCGCTTCAGGAGGGCAATAAATAAATGAGAACAGTATTGATTTCGTCAAAAACATACAGTGAGTCACAGATAGAGTATCTTGAGGCACATGACTGCAGGGTGATTCTCGGACAGAGGGAGGGAAGGGAAGAAATCCTTTCAGACCTTATGAAATATCAGCCTGACGGAATAATAGTAAGTGAGGCAAAGCTTGATGCCGGTGTTTTTGAGGCGAAAAACCCGAATCTTAAAGTGCTTGCAAGAAGGGGTGCCGGCTATGACGGAATCGATGTAAGAGCCGCCAGAAAAAACGGTGTCGAGTGTACATATGCACCCATAGGAAATTCAGCCTCAGTGGCAGAGGTGACGATGTTCCACCTGCTTCATGCGGCCCTCAACGTATCATATGTCAGAAGCCTCATGTATGAGGATTTTTATAAGGCTAAGCAATGCAAGGCGTATGAAACACTCTGTACTTATACGCTTGGAATAATCGGATGCGGAAATATCGGTTCGAGGGTGGCTGAAAGGGCCAGGGCCATGAAAATGAACGTAAAGGCATATGACCCTTACAAAAAGGCTGCTGATTTTCCAGACGGTGTGGAAGTGGTCCGTGACCTTTCAGAGCTTTTAAGGACCAGCGATTTTGTATCGATACATACGCCTGTCACTGACATCACAAAGGGTTTTTTCAACATGGAGATGTTCCGCCAGATGAAACCCACGGCATATCTTATCAATGCCGCAAGGGGAGCCCTTGTAGTGGAAGAGGATGCCATAAAGGCGGTGAAGGAAGGAATCATTGCAGGCTGCGAATTTGATACCTGTGCCAACGAGCCGCTTGATCCTCAAAGGGAAATACTCCATACACCCGGCATTTATGTGACTCCGCATATGGGAGGAAGCACAAGGATGGCCACCGAAAGAGTGGGAATCATGGATGTTATCGGAATAGTAGAGGTACTGGACGGAAAAAAGCCGTCATGGCCGATACCGGACATTGATTATTCATCCCTGCCGACTTACACCGATGTAAGGGATGACTATTATCATGCACCGGATAAATACGATATAGAGGCACTGTGATATTAAGCATGACAGCCCCTGCCGTTACCGACGGCACATGGGCTGTTTTTTATATTGTTTAAAAAGGCTCAGTAGGATATAATGATTTTTTACATAATGTTTATTTTTTGATATCAGTAGCGCCTGTTTCTTTATGTTACATGGTGAGTATCAGGGATAATGGTGAAATTGATGGAAAAGGAAATCAGGGAAAAATACAGAGAGATAATTAAAAAGCTTACAGAAAAAAGCATCAGCATCTCCACAATGGAAAGCTGTACGGGTGGTCTTATAGCGTCACTCTTAACTGACATTCCGGGTTCCTCCGATGTGGTGAGGGGTGGCCTTGTGACATACTGTAACGAGGCTAAGATGCATTACGGCGTCCCCGCGGATGTGATAGCCACGCATGGTGTGTATTCGGCACAGTGTGCGGCGGCAATGGCGGAAGCCGTTAAAGCGGAGTTTGGGACGGTAATGGGTATAGGTGTTACCGGTTCATTATGCACCGTTGACAAAAACAACAGCGGAAGTGTTCCCGGAACAGTCTATGTGGCACTTAAGACAGAGGGGAAGGATCCGCTCGTGGCCGTGGTTACGGCAGATGAGCCGGAAAGATATTTATGCAAGCTCACTGTTGCCGATGCTGCAGCTGACATGATACTTGATGTGTGTGACCAGAATGAATGATTCTTTAAGGACATGGGCTGAAATTGATATTGATGCCCTAAAGCATAATTACAGACTTGCTAAAAAGCTTTCCAAAAACCGTCCTGTAATGCCCGTTATAAAGGGCGATGCACATGGTCATGGTGCCGTGCGTGTTGGCAGGCTGTTTCAGGAGGAGGGCGCGGCGGCTTTTGCCGTGGCATGTATTTCAGAAGCGGTAACCTTACGTAAAAACGGCATCACGGTCCCGATACTTATATTAGGATGGACGGCACCTCTGGAAGCCGGCATCCTGGCTGAAAATGACATCACGCAGAGTGTTTTCAGCCTTGGGTACGGAAAGGAACTTTCTAAAATGGCGCAGGAACTTAACGTGAATCTGAAGGTCCATGTGAAGATTGATTCCGGTATGACCCGTACGGGGATATATGCACAGAAGGATGCATCGGTGGCAGCCGGGGAGGTAATGGAGATAGCAGGACTTCCATGCATGGATGTGACGGGCATCTTTACACATTATGCCGTTGCGGACATGCCCGAAAAGGAAGATTTTACCAGATGGCAGTTTGAAAACTTCTGCGCTGTTCTGGACTCCCTGAAAAAGCGCGGGTTCGACATGTCACATGTTACCGTGCACGCAAGCAACTCCGCAGTCATCATGTACCATCCTGAAAGTCATTTTGACATGGTAAGGCTGGGGGTCATGATGTACGGGCTTTATCCCGCAAATGTATATGAGGAGGGCGGTCCGCTTATTCCCTCCATGACCTTGAAGTCAAGGGTCGCACAGGTAAAGGACATAGATGAAGGCGCAAAGATAAGCTACGGCTGTACATTTACGGCTGAACATCCGATGACTATAGCGGTGGTAGCTGCAGGATACGCCGATTCATATCCCCGCGCGCTGAGCGGTAAAGGTGCTTATGCCGTGATAAACGGGGAAAGATGCCCGCAGGTGGGACGCATCTGCATGGACATGTGCATGTTTGACGTGACAGGAAAAGATGTTCACGAGGGAGATGAGGTAATACTTTACGGAAAGGGCGGAATGAGCCATGAGGATGTTGCGCAGCTTTCCGGATCAATCAACTGTGAACATACGAGCTTACTTACTGAAAGAGTCAAAAAGGTTTACATAACTAGCGAGGAAGATTAAATGGCAATTAATGTGACCCGTTCCTCCATGCCCCCGTTTGAGGAGTACTGCGAGGAGATTAAAAAGCTGTGGGACAGCCACTGGCTCACAAACATGGGAACAGAGCATGAAACACTTGAAAGGCAGCTTAAGGAATTTCTGGACTGCCCGGAGGTCGTGCTTTTTACCAACGGCCATCTTGCACTTGAAAATGCAATAGCCGCCTTTGAGTTCCCAAGGGGCGGGGAGGTCATAACGACACCGTTCACCTTCGCATCCACCACGCATGCCATCGTTCGCAACGGCCTTACACCGGTTTTCTGTGACGTGAATCCGTTTGACTTTACGATAGATGTCGAAAAGATTGAGGAACTTATAACTGACAGGACAGTGGCCATTCTGCCTGTACATGTATACGGAAACATCTGCAACGTGGAGGCGGTTAAGGACATCGCCGAAAGGCACGGATTAAGGGTGATTTATGACGCCGCACATGCCTTTGGTGAAAAGTATGATGGTGAATCAGTTGCAAACTTCGGTGATGCAAGCATGTTCAGCTTCCATGCCACAAAGGCCTTCAATACCATCGAAGGCGGCGCCGTATGCATTAAGGATGCGATGATGGCGGAAACGCTTAATGACATGAAGAATTTCGGTATCCGTAATCCGGAGTCCTGTGTGTTTGTGGGTGGAAATGCAAAGATGAATGAGTTTCAGGCTGCCATGGGAATCTGCAACCTGAGGCATTTTGATGAGGAGATAGCTAAGAGAAGGGCTGTCTTTGAAAGGTATATGGAAAATCTTCTTGGGACGGATGACCTGAGTCTTCCCATTCCGCGCGTAAACGTGGAATCAAATTACTCGTATTTCCCTGTTATCTTTACGGGACACCTTGACCGTGACAGGGTTTTCCTTACGCTTCGTGAAAACGGGATAGTGGCAAGGAAGTATTTCTATCCGCTCACGAATGAATATGAATGCTACAGGGATTATCCGACCGCTGGACGTGATAAGACGCCGGTGGCCGCATACCATGCGGACCGCGTGCTTACGCTTCCAATGTATGCGGATCTTGCCCTGGATGATGTTGACCGGATCTGTGAAATAATAAAGGAAATGTGAGTTTATTCTGCCCTGTCTTTCGACAGCGAAGCTGAAAGCAGAATCAGAAGAAGCGAAATCAGAAAGCCGGTCACAAGGCCTCCGATATGTGCTGAGTTATCGACATTTGAGGCAGAACTTAAGGCAACGGAAAGCAGCACGGCAAACGGCACGCGCCTTGCATCCACCCCGTAACGGGCAGTCATTCTGAATACCGCAAGGCATATGAGTGCACCTGAAAGACCAAATATGGCACCGCTTGCTCCCGCGGATACCGCCATATTATTGGTGATCATGTGGCAAAAGGCTGATACAAGCGAGGCACTTAACCCTGAGACCATGTATATGACAAGGTAACGCCATGTCCCGAATGCCATCTCAATGATGCTCCCTATCGCAAACAGGGAAAGCATGTTCGTGAGAAGGTGTGAAATGTCAAAATGAAGGAACATGCAGGTGAATATACGCCAGAGCTGTCCGTTGAATGTCAGCGGATAAAAATTAGCTCCTGCTGACATCATGTAGACAGAGTCTTCGGGATCTCCCTTTATAAAGGTAACTGCAAATATAAGGATGTTAATGATTATGAGGGCCGCGGTGACACGGCATTTTCTTATATCGATATTCATAAAGCCATTGTAGCATAAAGATGATATATATGGTATACTTCCCACACCGTGATTTTTGAGGGAACTTATGACGCATAAAAAAGAAAGAGTAAAACAGTTTATTAAATATGTACTTCCGTCAACACTTTCAATGTTGAGCATTTTCTTTTTCACGATAATTGACGGAATATTCGTGGGCCGTGGCGTGGGCACTGACGGTCTGGGTGCAGTAAACATCGCATTTCCCTATGTGATGTTCTTTACCGCGTTTGTAATGCTTGCAGACATCGGGGGCCTTACCATTACGGCAATTAGAAAGGGGCGCGGGGATGAGGATGGAATGAATGTCGCTTTCATGCATTCCATTACCGCCGTTTTAATCATTTCCGCCCTGTTCTCATTTTTTGGTACTTTTTTTGTGGAGTCAATGGCCAGGCTCATGGGTTCAAATGACACTTTCTTTGACATGGTCTGTGACTATATTTTCTGGTATGCGGTCTTCATGATTCCCTGCGGCCTGTGCATCGGTTTCAACGGATTCTGCCGTAACGACGGTGATCCCGTGCTTGTTTCGGTTGGAACAATCATATCAACGACGCTTAACATCTTTGGCGACTGGCTGTTTGTGTTCCCACTTCATATGGGGCTAAAGGGTGCCGCCATAGCTACGGGACTTTCCCAGACGGTGGGGCTTCTCATTGTCCTGACACATTTCATCAGAAAGAAGGGAACGCTCCGTTTTGAAAGGTTTAAGGTGGACTGGGAACTGTATAAAAAGATGTTTGTACGCGGACTCCCTGAGTGCATAGCACAGTTTAACCCTCCGCTCTGCGTCGTGCTTACAAATATAGTAATACTATCCACCCTTGGTGATACGGCGGAAAATGCCTTTTCAGTAATCGGATATGTGGCTGCTTTCTCAGTTGCCGCATTTGCCGGTGTTGCCGAAGGACTGCAGCCGCTGTTTGGGAACTGTTACGGTGCTGGAAACGAGGAGGACCTTACATGGTACAGAAAGACAGGACTCATCGTGGGCTTTACGGGGGCAGTCCTCATTTACGTACTGCTTCTGTTTGTGGGCCGTCCCATCTGCGCGTTATACGGTCTTGATGAAGTCACCATGGAAGTCACCATGAAAGCCATGCCACAGTACTCAACAGGTTTCTTCATTCAGGCTCTTACCGTGATAATGTCCTCATACCTTTATTCGACCACGAGGTCCAAGGAGGCGATAGCCGTAAATGTACTGAGGAGCTTTATCATCAATACCCTGGTCATACTTCTTATGCCAAAGATACTGGGACCTGAAACGGTATGGTTTACATTCCCCGTTTATGAATTTATCATTATGATAATTGCATATGTCGTCATGAAGGAAGCGGATAACCGCGGAATACTTTTAGGAGATAAGGAATGACAGATATCGGTATTATTTATCATGGAAATAGCCACATATGAAAAGGGCGTGTGAAAAATGAGTGATCGTTTTT
>JAKSPD010000021.1 GCA_024405115.1 Lachnospiraceae bacterium | reverse complement strand
AGTTTCCGGATATAAGGGAAAAACTGTGGAAGGGACAGCTGTGGAACCATTCCTATTGATAATGATGCAATGCGGTATTAGAATAAAGTGATGCAATGCGGTAGGAGGGCGTTTTCGTGGATAACATTACAATAGAAGTACGAGAGAATGAAACTGAGGCTCAGCGTCTGGGAAGAATGATTAAATATTTGAGATTGCTGACGGGGATGAAAAGAGAAGACTTTGCTAATTATTTACATATTCCGCTTAACACTGTGCGTGACTGGGAGCAAGGGAAGCGTAAGATGTGTACGTGTTGATTGAATATAAGGTGGAGAGGGAATTGATTTCCAAGAGGAGTGATGCAGATGGAGAATGAAAAATTACAATTATTTGAAGTTAAAAACAACACATGAGACGGTAGTCCTGATGTCAGGGACAGAGAAATAAATATCGAAAAAACTTAAGAATACGGAGAGAGGAAATAAATCACATGAGTGCTTCACAAAACATGATCGTCAATCATAATGATCAGGTAGAATGGGAACTGCAGAGCGAAATCAGCAAATGCCTCCTGTGCAAGGATGCTTTATGTGCCTGCGCATGCCCCAAAAATCTGAAACCGGACCAAAGAATCCGTTCACTGTATTTCCAGAATGTGTACAGTGCATGCACACAGCTGCCGGAGGACCCTTGCCTTTACTGCGACAGACCCTGTGAGCGGGCCTGCGTTCTGAAGAACTGCACGGCGAAGTCATCGGTAAAGATTCGCGCCATCATGGAATCCCTGGACCGTATTTACCGGCAGAAAAAGGAAAAGACGATTGAAGCCTTTGAGCCGGACTTATCAATGGATATTTGCGGTGTAAAGCTGGAAAATCCTTTCCTGCTTTCCTCGTCGGTTGTTGCAAGCAACTATGAGATGTGCGCCAAAGCATTTGAAACCGGCTGGGCCGGTGTCTGCTATAAGACTATCTGTACTTTCGACCAGCATGAAGCATCTCCTCGTTTTTCCGCGTTGAGAAATCGTCCGGAGAACTTTTACGGATTTAAGAATATTGAACAGCTTTCCGATCACTCCGTAAAAGAGAATATGGAAGTATTCCAAAAGCTGAAGAAGAAGTATCCTTCCAAGGTCATTATTGCATCCATCATGGGCAAGAACGAAGAGGAGTGGGAAGAACTGGCACGCTGCTGTCAGAGAGCAGGTGCCGATGTGATTGAACTGAACTTTTCCTGTCCCAATATGGAAGACGGAGATCTGGGGATAACCATCGGACAGTCTGAGAAGCTTATTGAAAAATTTACACGTGCCGCAAGAAAGGGCTGTACGGTTCCTCTGCTTGCAAAGATGACACCAAACATTACAGATATGGTTCCTATGGCGGTTGCCGCAAAACGCGGCGGCGCTGACGGTATCGCAGCAATCAACACCATAAAAAGCATCACCGGCGTTGAAATCAGCAACATGACACCGGAACCCAACGTCAACGGCAGGTCCGCATTGGGCGGATATTCCGGTGCCGCGGTAAAACCGATTGCGCTTCGTTTCATCTCTGACCTTGCCGACTCAGAGGAACTGAAAGGCAGCCATATTTCCGGTATGGGAGGCATCGAAAACTGGTACAGTGCGTTGGAATTCATTTTGCTGGGCGCAGGAAGCCTTCAAGTTACTACCGCAGTTATGCAGTACGGCTATCGAATCGTTGAGGATATGATTAACGGACTGCGCGGCTACATGGTTGAGCATGGTATTCGTAACCTGTACCAGCTGAAGGGCGGCGCCTGCAAGGCAGTTGTTGGATTGGATAATCTGGAGCGAGATACGGTTCTGTTTCCCGTATTTGATTTGGAAAAATGCATTGGATGCGGACGTTGTGAGATTTCCTGCTATGACGGAGGACATCAGGCAATCGTCTTTAATCCGGTTACCAGAAAACCGACTTTGAACGGGGCCAAGTGCGTTGGCTGCCATTTGTGCCGTCTTGTATGTCCATGCGCAGCCATTGGAACGGCACAAAAGCGTATCTACAGAAAGCCTGTCGAGAAGGAAATTCCGCCTGTTCACAAAGCGTAGGTTGTGTTTTCAAGGGGTTGTAGATGAGAATTATGTAATTATCCCGCACAATATGAACAAAAAGCATTATATTTCTTTTATTGAAATTGCCTTAAAAGCGATCACATACCTCACTCCGGCGATTCAGATTTCAAGTATACTGTTTACTAACGCTGACAAATGTACGGCTCTTAATATTGCTGGTATTGCAGCAACAGCTTTTGGAGTAACTGCGTTTATCCTGTCTGTTATGCAAATGAAGGACAAAAGGAGCTCCTCCTGCCCGTTGGGATGCTCCTTCTGTATATGCTGATATCGTCCCTTGTCCCACTTATCGTGCTCCGGTATTTTGCCTCGGTATTCCTTGCTATACCGTTTACCGTATGCATTACTCTGCAGCCGGAAGCGGCGGAACGATGAAGAATCAAAAAAGGGAACATTTTGAAAAAAATGAGGTACTTAACATCATATCAGCAGAAAGACTGTTTCAGACGGCGGATGCCACAACCTGAAGAAGGGTTATGCCAAGGACGGCCCCTTCGCTTATGCCGGTAAGATGCAGTAATCCAAATGGAAGGCAGTTAAGAATAAGGTATCAGTACTTCTTAACGAGTATACCGCCTTCGGGGCGGATTGAAAGAACATGGCAGCTTCCGATTCCAAGAACTTTTTCGATACCGTTTTTAAAAGAATCAAGCATGTCATCCGGCACAAAGGCCTGAATTGTTCCGGCGAAACCGCCGCCATGGACCCTTACTGCACCACGGCCTGAAAGCAGGTGTTCTGCCAGTGATAGTGCAACGGCAACCTCCTGATGGTCCGTGTATCCTGCCGGGGCGATGTTCTGCAGAAGTTCCCTTGATGAACGGCCGGACTCCTTTACGAGTGAGAGGAATAAATCAAAAATATTACGCTTAAGGGCATCAAGCTGCTTTTGTGCACGTTCGTTTTCATTAAAGAAATGGATGGCGCGTAATACGGCACGGTCACCGCAGGCCTCCCTTACATTCTTTATATTTCCATAAAATTCTTCCTGATCTACATCACGGAGATACTCTTTTCCAAGGCATGCCGCCACTTTCTTCATTTCCAACGGGATGGCCGCATATTCCCTTGTAAGTTCAGCATGGTCTGCACCTGAATCTATTATACAGAGTGCGTGTCCGCATGAGGAAAAGTCAAAATCAACTCTTTCCACAATCGGGTTTTCAGGGTTATTAAAATCTATTCCAATGATATTTCCGAGAGAGCATGCCATCTGATCCATAAGACCGCTCGGTTTTCCGAAGTACACGTTTTCAGCGTACTGACCTATCTGGGCTATTTTTGTGGGGGTGCATTTTGAATCAAAGAACAGATGATTCATGATGACGCCCATGAGGACTTCAAAAGCCGCGGATGAAGACAGTCCGCTTCCCGGAAGGACGCCAGAAATGCAGTATGCATCAAAGCCTGAAACAGAGGCTCCCATCTCGGAAATACATGCTGCAACACCACGGATAAGGGAAGAGGTCGTATTCTTTTCCTCTTTCCTAACTGAAAGATCACTGATGTCAACCTCGCTTAATGGATAACCCTCAGACTGTACACGGATGACGCCAAGGTCGTTTTCTGCAACCCATGCAAGTGTTTCAAGGTTTACCGCGGCCGCAACAACGCAGCCGTGCTGGTGGTCAGTATGGTTGCCGCCCAGTTCCGTACGCCCCGGAGCAGAGAAAAGATACTCAGGTTTTTTACCGAAATATTCAAAAAAAGTCTGTTCGTACTGTTTCATAAGACCTCACTGTTTGAAAATGATCTGTTGCTGTCATATTTCTTTCTGGTTATGTTAAAGAATATACGCCTTCCGGCATGTGTTTATAATTAAGCTTTGTGACATCGTTCGGGTAGATGCTTGGGGTATCGCAGGTGACTATGGCATCTGCGGTATCCTTAAAATATGCCCTGAAATGATTGGCTGACTTAATTCCTACAATCTTATAGTCCTTAAGGTTTACTCCCAGCATTTCAAAGGGCCTGTCATCGTAAATCTGCATGTGGGCTGATACGACGATGAACTTTACGTTTCCAATCTTAAGAAGTGCTGAAGGGCCTAAGCTTAAAACGGAGTTTTTATGTACGGGTGACACGCAGGTGTAAGTGCCGTCTGAAAGACTAATTAGCTCAACTTCACCATATACCGGTGTGGAATGATCCTTATCAAGCTTTCCGCCTACTGAAAGCATAAACCTGTCACCTGGTTTATGCCTGCGGCATTCTGCCGCGGCTTCGGGATCATAAAGCGGCCCCATGATCATCGTGGGGTCGTTTCTTTTTATCATTTCCTTTAACAGGCAGGTGTTGTCACCGGGACATCCTGAACCGGGATTATCTGCCGCGTCATTGATTACCACGTACCCGTCTTTAAAAAGTTCAAAGGCCTTGTCAATAGCCTCGTCCACTTCATGGCATGGGAGCGATATCTCATCCCTTTTATCCCACAGGTATTGTGCCAGTTCATCTGCTTCTTTTTCGGGGCTTCTTCCATCGGCGACAGCCAGCACTCCTGCAGTTGCGGAAGGGTCATCTGTTGCGGCAAAGCCGTGGAAAAATGTGGCATCGATGAGGTCATGTTCCTTTACGTATTCTTCGAAGTGTTCCTTAATCCTTGTGCAGGGGCCGTCTATGGTGTTTGCCATAGCGCAGGAAATTAACATGGGAACCTTTCTTAAGACCATCTTCGGGTCGCATTCGCCACGCATGGTCCTGATAAGCGTCTTTGCCCCAAGGTATGATGCTTTAAAGAAATCCACGTGCGGATTTGTCTTTATCCCGAAGAAGCCGTCTGAAAGGGCAACCATTTCAGGCGTCATATTCGCATGAAGGTCAAGGGACGCCATTATCTTCATGTCACCCACGACCTCGCGGATTCTCTTTAGCTGATACGCGTCGACGTCGTGAATGGTTTCGGAATAGCCTGCTCCGTGCATGCAGAAGAAAATGGCGTCATATGTCCCTTTCTTTTCTGTAAGCTGTCCGCAGATGTGGTCCATCGCACGGATTACGGTGTCATCCCTTAAGGTTGCACCTGCCTGGTACTGGCGCACCATGTCGAAGAATACAGGAGTTTCGCCCTCTTCTTTTATGGCGGTGAGCGCACCGTTCATGACCTCTCCTGTGCCTCCGATAACAGATTCCACTTTTTCCGCAGGAATGAAGCCACCGGTCATGTACATGTCATCACCGGCGGTTCCCTTCATAAATGTATTCGTTTCATAACCAAGCTGTAAAAGAGCTATTCTCATTTCTGTCCCCTGTCTTATTTCTGTGAAAGGATGGCGTTTAGCAGAAGGTCAGCCGCTTCCTTATTCTTCCAGTCTTCATATGTGATATAGAAAAGCGGGCTTATTCCGATATCCGCCGCTTTTTTCCCAAGCCGGGTATCACTTAAGTCGGTGACTATGGCGCCCTCACCTGAGCCGCAGATATAATCAGCGGTAGCCTGGTCGCATATGACTGCATCTATGTCGCCTGCCGCTATATATGCCATAAGCTGTATTCCTGCGTACATGTCCGTCGTGTCTGCAGAACTTGAAAAGGTGCATTTTAAGGGTTCATTGTAGCCTTTTGCATCCGGAAAGGTTTCACTTAGCAGTAAAGACATGTCATCGCCATAGAAGTATTCGATTTCATTCTGCACTGCTACCTGGATGACCGGGACGGTCAGTTTGTTTTTGACCACTGTGGATATCAGTGAAATGATGAAAATGAGTGCAAAAATAATGGCGGCTATTACAAGTCCGTAATACGTGTATATGTGGTCGGCGGCTTCCTTAAAGCTCATGCCTTTGATTTTCTGAAGATCTTCCTTAAGTTTTGTCATGTGCTGCTCCAAAAGTTATTTGTCTCATTGTACTACACTTTTTGTGAAAGTTAATGAAATGTTTGTGAAAAAGGAATGAGGAAGTTTTTTTATATAGTGCTATTATAATGGATGTCTGTTATAATAGCAAAGTTGTGAAACGGATGGACAGGTGATTTCATGAACATGAAGGATCTCGAAAGACAGTATACCAGGAATCTTCTGAAGAAAAAGATTCATTACGCATGGGTGATATGCTTTGGCTGCGCACTCATGTTTTTCTGTACGTGCGGCCTTTCATGTAACGTGTTCGGGGTATATTCCCCGTTCATAATGAAACAGTTCGGATACACGAAGACCCAGGTCTCACTCATTAATTCCGGAAGGTCGCTTTCACAGATACTGGCTGTCATGATTGCGGGTAAGTATTATAGGAAACTGAAGGCAAGGCAGGGAATGCTTATCGCAGGGGCGCTCTGTTCGATAGGATACATCTGTTATGGCTTTTCGGAAAATCTTCCGATGTTCCTTCTGGGTTCGGGATTCGTAGGCTTCGGATACGGGCTCGGTGCCATGATTCCCATTTCAATGATCCTTGAGAGATGGTTCTGGAAGGACAGGACATTGGCCGTAAGCCTTGTGAGTGCCGCTTCAGGCCTTGCAACTCTCGGAATCCCGTCACTTATTACTGCAAATATTGAAAAATACGGAATGGCTTATGCCTTCATACTTGAAGGCTCAATAATGCTGGTCCTTGAATTCATATCTTTTCTTATAATAAAGAACAATCCTAGTGAGCTGAGCATCCAGGCGTTCGGCGAAAAGGAAGCGAAAACAAACGCCATGTACATGGCGGCATCTAGGAGTGCTGAAAAGAAGGATGACAGAAAATACATAAGCGGTAAGTACTGGTTTGTCATCTATATCATGGCAGTGCTTGCCACCACGTTCAACTCAGCCGGTTTCGGATGTCTTTCAATGCTTGTTACGACTGAAGGGTTTGATTCCGCTACGGTTGCACTTTCGCTTAGTATGGCCGGCTTCATGCTCATGATGGGCAAGTTCATCTTCGGAATCTGCAGCACGAAGTTCACGCAGTATAAGACAAGTATAGCCTTCGGGATAGTATGTACCATATCGACTGTCATGTGCTGTTTCATCAGCATGGGCAAGGTGATGCTTTTTGCTTCCGTGGGACTTTACGGCGGTGCGCTTTCCATGTATTCGGTGGGCCAGGTGTCATGGCTCGATGAGTGGGCCTCACCTGAGGAAAGGGCAGATAAGCTGAGGCTTTTACAGGTGATTTTTTCCGTGGGGGCACTTTTTACGAATTTCTTTTCAGGTGTCATGGCAGATGCCTGCGGAGGTTCATATATACCGTTCTATGTTTTATGTGCAGTAGGAGCGGGAGCCGTAACATTTATTGTCTGGTATACGTATAGAAAGCTGAGGAAGGTAAATGAGCAGGGCGTTTGTGATTAATGGAGACGAGTGGGGATACTGCCGCGAACAGGCTAAGCGCTGCAGCGGAGCCGATGCAGACGGAAAGTGTATGCGTGAGGAATGTACTGAGATCCCTGAATGGGAAAGACCGAAGCGGAAGCTTGGTCCGGTTCCGAAAAAGGAAGAAAATAAATAAATATATTCCAAAATAGGAAGAAAATAAATATATTCCCAAAAAGGAAGAAAGCAAATAAATATAATTAAGCTGTTGCGCCAAGTATCCTGCCTGGGGTAGCATATCGCCCTGGCTTGTGACACAGTTTTATGACATGATCAAAACCTGTAGTATTTCCGTATCTTACATGGACATATTACAGGTTTTTTTATTTGATCGTTTGCACGGACTCAATAATCATCTACATGGTCTCAATAATCATCTACATGGTCTCGGTAATCGTTTACACGGGCTCAAATTGTAATAATCCGGTTCAGCTTCACTGCTGTATTACAAATACTGATGATCAGGTCCTTAAAGGCGTGAATGAGAAAAATTACAATTTACTGATTAGAAAACTTCAGTAATGCGGCAGTCATTTTTGTAATTGCCGGTATAGGATTCTCACTATTGTTTATTCACATGTATGGGCATAAGCACAAAAACCAAATAAATTTCTAATATAATCGAAATGTATCGAATATACAGCAATATATATGATTTACTCGAAAAAAGCAGGACTGTAACTTTGCTGCCTTCATCAAATCTTGTAGGTTTTCCGTCATTTACACATGTTTCCTACATTTTTTCAGATAAAATGAGCTTATTCAGGAAGTTGATTTGTAGGATTTATGACAGCAGCGGGGTATTTCATATAAAAGATTCAAAAAAAAATGTAGGAAACAGACTGATATAAGAATGTTTCCTACAATTTTTTTATATGAAACGCCCTCAATACCCGGTTTCCTACAAGATTTGATAAAACGATGATTATTCTTCCGCGAAGGAGTCGTAGAGGACACGTATCGCTTCCTTGAAATGTTCGTCGGCTACGCCGATGATGATGTTAATCTCATCAGAACCGTATTCAATGGTGCGTACATTTATGCGGTGGCTGCCGAGCGCACTGAGGATACGTCCTGATACACCTGAAGGGGCTGCCATCTTACGTCCTACAAGGGCAACAAGGCTCACACCCTCCGTTACATCAACATTGTCAGCCCCGCACTTCTTCTGAATGTCGGAAACAAGGTTATACAGGCAGCCGGAAAGCTGCTCAGAGGAGATCATGAATGCGATGCAGTCCGCGCTCTGGAAAGTGTGTTCCACAAGAAGTGAATATCCTTCGATTATTTCAAGAATCCTTCTGTGGAACGAAAGGTCCTCCGTGATACGGTTTTTTGTCACCGTGATTATCGAGTAATGCTTTTTTCCCGTGATACCTGTGATGAACTTCGAGTTTGCATCGAAGGTCTCATCCGGAAAGCTTTCCTGGATGAGTGTTCCTTCTGAATTCATGTCACCGGTGTTTTTGATGTAAAGCGGGATTCCTGCCTCCCTTACCGGAAATACTGCCTCAGGATGAAGGACCTCCGCACCCATATATGAAAGATCGCGGAGTTCCGCAAATGTCACGCGCTTAATGGGACGCGGGTTGTCAACTATCTTCGGGTCAGCCATGAGGATACCGTTGACGTCGGTCCAGTTCTCATACATGGAAGCGCCAAGTGCGGCAGCCGCTATGGAACCGGTAATGTCGGAACCACCCCTTGTGAACGTGTGAATCCTGCCGTCAGGAAGTGATCCGTAAAAACCGGGAATGACCATCTTCTTATGAACTGTGTAAAGCTCGCGGAGCGACTCATAGGTTGAATCGAAATCGACTGTACCGTCTGCATTGAAATGGAGCCATTCGGCAGAGTCAACGAAGTCGAAACCAAGATACTCAGCTATTATTTTTGCATTCAGGTATTCGCCGCGGGAAACTATCTCATCAACGGAGGTTTTTTTTGAGAAGGACTCCCTGACCTTTTCAAGTTCCTTTTCGATACTTCCGGAAAGCCCGCACTCACGGTCCATCTCAATGTAACGTGAGGCGATGTCATTCCAGATATCGTCGTATTTCACCTTATATTTTATGTGGGCATGGCAGATGTAAAGAAGGTCCGTGACCTTGTTGTCGTCACTGAACCTTTTCCCGGGGGCTGAAACGACAATGACACGACGCTCAGTATCTGCCTCCACTATTTCCTTTACCTTTTTCAAAGCCTCACTCGATGCCAGTGAGGAACCGCCGAATTTTGCTACCTTCATACACTGCCTCCGCAACAAAAAAACTTTATTTTAACACGGTTTGGTGGTATTATATCATCGACTAATTTTGAATGCAAATAATTATGCGGAGGATATTATTAAGTGATGAATTTTAGAAAATTAACTGCAGTGGTTTTAGTTTGTTTAATGGCGCTTTCAATGGCGGCATGCGGTGGCAGGCCTGATAGCCAGGTCAATATTGTACCCACTATGGCTGAAACACAGGCAGTCACAAAGGCACCTGAGACAACGGCAGCACCTGAAACGACTGTGGCACCTGAGACGGCAGCACCCGAAACTACAGCTGCACCTGAAACAACGGCAGCACCTGAAACTACAGCTGCCCCGGAACCTGTAAAGGAAGCTGTCCGGCCTGTTCATGTGATACTTGACACAGTTGACCAGGGAGTCGTGGACCACAGTGATCCTGCAGTTTACCGAAAGATGGCAGAATATCAGTACATGCGCATAATGCTTACTGATGAGGATGCAGAAAAGTATCCTGAACTTGCAAAGGGACTTTCAGATTACAGCAACCAGAAGGACGAGAACCGTGGCGAGGTGATTTCTGACCTTGCAGCAGCTTACGCAGATGCGTTTGCATCGGCGGGAGCTGAATACATGCAGGACATGTATGCCACAAGCGAGACGGATGGTTACGTTGTAAGGGCTGACTCAAATGTTGTGAGCGTATTCCTTGATAATTATCAGTACTGGTTAGGAGTACATCCCGACTATATGTACGGTGGTGTAAGCTTTGATACTGAGACCGGCAGGGAGCTTTCAATAAAAGATGTTGTTACTGATCTTGAAAAGTTCTATGACATCGTGGATGAGAAGCTTAAGGACGAGTACGCCGACATCTATGAGTACATGGTTGATTTCAATGATTACAGACATGATCTTGCCCATGATGACTACAGCTGCGTTTCATGGATCATTGACAATGAGGGCGTGACAGTATTCTTCAATCCTTATGAGCTGGGTTCATATGCAATGGGCGCACAGATCATAAAGGTATACTTTGATGAGAATCCCGAGGTATTTAACGAAAAGTATTTAGAGACACTTCCGTCATATGTAATTCCCGTTGAAAGGGATATTCCCGTAAAGGTTGACGTAAACGGCGACGGAAAAAGGGAGGATGTCGTACTTTCATACAATTCAGCTGATGAGGGAGAGTATTACTACACATGGGTCATCTCAGACGGCAGACGCAGCGTCGAAATCGATGACTGGAGCTATTATGAGTATACCTACATCATATGTAAGGACGGCCACTACTACGTGTATCTCTTTGAGACATCAGATAATGATTACTCAATGCTTCGTGTAATTGATCTTGCAACCATGGACTATGACCCCGACTACTGCCCCAATGCCTCATTAATTGGATATGACAGCCAGTATGAGGAACTTGAAAACGGTTACTGGAGATCAAATTCAGCAATAGCGTTTACCGATCCGGAAGAGTTCGAGCTTTTACAGAGAGTTGAAGTACTTGGAACAAAGAGCGGATATAGGACATACCATGCAGGCAGGAACGGTCAGCCCGAATCCAGCGAAGATTATCTTAAACTTGATACATGGTCAGTCTTAAAGGCTTTACAGCCTGTTAAGTGCAAACTCGTTGACGAGGCCGGAAACGTAAAGGGCGACGCAGTAATAGCAGAGGGAACATATCTCTTCTTTGTACGATCAGACGGAGAAAATACCGCTGATCTTCAGGAAGTTAAAAAGAGCCTTGTAACTGAGGAAGGTAATGAGTGGTACACATATATGTATTGCGAGAATATGCCCGATCCTGATTTTGGTAAGGACGTATACAGGATCGAGGTTGATCAGAGCGACTGGCCATTCCTTGTAAACGGCGTGGATGAGAGCGAAGTATTTGCAGGAATCCAGTACGCAGGGTAATTAAGGTATGCCAGTATGTCATTATCGGATGTAATAGCACTTTTAGGAGGAGTTGCCCTGTTCCTGTTTGGGATGGGGCTTATGGGCGATGGCCTGAAAAAGGTTGCCGGCAGTAAGCTTGAGCTTATTCTGTACAGGCTTTCGTCTACTCCGTTAAAGGGAATACTGCTTGGAACCGGGGTTACGGCCATTATACAGTCATCATCGGCTACAAGCGTAATGGTGGTGGGCTTTGTCAATTCTGAAATGATGAAACTGACTCAGGCCATAGCCGTGATTATGGGTTCACTTATAGGAACAAGTGTCACAGGATGGCTCATTGCCCTCTCATCCATAGAGGGCGCCTCCGGAGCACTTGCCCTTCTTAATACCGAGACCCTTTCTGCAGTGATAGCAATTATCGGTATCCTGATGCGGATGACATCAAAGAAAAGGGCGGTAAAACAGACCGGTGACATTTTTCTGGGTTTTTCAGTACTTATGTTTGGAATGAAGGCCATGAGCGGTGCTGTCTCAGGGCTCAAGAGCGAGCCTGCCTTCATCAGCGTAATGACTGGATTTGAAAACCCGGTTCTTGGAATCATTGCGGGAGTTGCGATAACTGCGATTCTTCAGAGTGCATCGGCGTCAGTCGGTGTGCTGCAGGCACTTACCTCAACGGGTGCCATAACATTTGCGGCGGCCTTTCCGATGCTTTTAGGTATAGCCTTCGGAGCATCATTCCCGGTTCTTATGTCCGGTCTCAACGCTGGCGTGGACGGGAAAAGAACGTCCCTGACTTACCCAATCATAACCGGTCTTGGTGCCGTGATCATCGGCGTCATATTCTATGCGGTGAACGGTATCCTTCAGTTTTCGTTCATGGGTGACGTACAGAATGCATTTTCGATTGCCCTTGCCAATACTGAGATAAGAATCATAATGGTTATCCTGATGGCACCGTTTATGAAGCTTGTAGAGAGGATGGTAATCAGGGCCGTTAAGGATGATGAGTTTCAGAAGGCACAGAACCGTGACTTTGAGAGGCTTGAGGAACGTTTCCTCAATTATCCTTCGCTTGCCGTTGAGCAGTCAAGGCTGGTAATTAATAACATGGCACAGAAGGCTAAGGCTAATTTCTATGATGCCGTAAAGCTTCTGCCTGATTTTAACGAAAAAGGATACGAGAAGGTCGTACGGCTTGAGAATCAGGTCGATAAATATGAGGACAGGATAGGAAAGTACCTCATGAAGATAACCGAACGTGAACTTTCAGAAGAGCAGAATGATGCCGTGGGCGAGTATCTTCACTGCATTACTGACTTTGAAAGAATTTCCGACCATGCTTTAAACATTGCGGAACGCGCAAGGGAAAAGCGCGAGAAGGGCATCCACTTCACCGACAATGCATGGAATGAACTTCACGTTCTTTCTGATGCCGTGGGCGAGATAATCGCAACTGCCGCAAAGGCTTTCACAGATAACAGTCTGGAACTGGCAGTAAGGGTGGAACCCCTTGAGGAGGTTATCGATAATCTTTGCGATGAAATGAAGATTCACCACATAGAACGTCTTCAGAACGGCGAATGTGATGTACAGAGGGGCTATGTCTTTAATGACCTTCTGACGGATTTTGAGAGAGTGTCAGACCACTGCTCAAACGTTGCCGTGGCAATAATTGAGCTTCGTGGTGAAAAGCTTCTGTCACATGAATATACAGATAATATCAAAAATCTTCATAAGAACAACTTTGATGAGTTCTATGAGGAGTACAGGGAAAAATATCATATCTGAAAAGGAGTTTTGAAATGAAGGAAACAGCACTTGTCATAATGGCAGCAGGTATCGGTTCACGCTTTGGTGGCGGAATAAAACAGCTCGCAAAGCTTGGGCCGCATGAGGAAATAATCATTGATTATTCGATTCATGATGCATTAAAGGCCGGATTTGACAAGATCATCTTTATCATCAGAAAGGACATTGAGGCTGACTTTAAGGAAGTCATCGGTGACCGTATCAGCAGGATTGCGAAGGTCCGGTATGCGTTTCAGGATCTCTCGGATCTTCCTGAAGGCTTCACTGTTCCGGAAGGAAGAAAAAAACCCTGGGGAACAGGACAGGCAATACTGGCCGCAAGAGACCTCATCGACTGTCCATTCATCGTCATAAATGCTGATGATTTTTACGGTGCCGAAGGATTTAAGAAGGTCCACGATTACCTTGTGAACGAAATGGATGAGAACTCTGACAGGCTTGACCTCTGCATGGCAGGTTATGTTCTGGGAAACACGCTTTCAGAAAATGGTGCCGTAACAAGAGGCGTCTGTGAAAAGGATGAGACAGGTCATCTTGTTTCCGTTCACGAGACTTTTGACATTGAAAAGAAGGACGGAGTTGTAAAGGGAAAGACGGAAACCGGTGAGGAGGTCCTCCTTACGGAGGATGCCGTTGCATCCATGAACATGTGGGGACTCACACCTGCATTCGTAAAAAAGCTAGGGGAAGGATTCCCGGAATTCCTCAAAAAGTCGGAAGGCAACATAAAGGCGGAGTATCTTCTTCCTGAAGTTGTAGGAGACCTTGTGACTGAGGGTAAGGCAACCGTAAAGGTGCTTCATACTGACGATAAGTGGTTCGGAGTGACTTACGCCGATGACAAGCCGTATGTAATGGCTGCACTTAAGGAACTCCACGAAAAGAAGGTATACGGGGACAAGCTTTTTGACTGATCGAAGGGAAATACAAAAGAATAAGCTCCGTCAGAACCTTATAGATTCCGATGCAAGGGTAGAGGTCCGTGAAAGGCGCAGCGCGGCTCCGTTCGTGATTGCGTTCATAGTGCTCATCATGGTCGTGGCGGCATTTTTCCATTACAGGAATGAAAGCATGCTGGCCACGTCTTATGAGGAAGCCTGGAACAGGGAGACTTCGGGAAGCGGTGCGGCACTCACATTCAGGGGTTACTGCGGTTTTTCCGGAGGAATCATCACATACACTAAGGATGGCGCGGAATTTACGGACGAAAACGGTAATTCCGTCTGGCAGCGCAGCTATCAGATGAATAACCCTGCCTGTGACGTGAACGGGTCGTATGCCGTGATTTATGACCAGGGCGGTACACATTTAAACATTTTCTCAAATGAACAGTGTACAGGCTCCGGCAACACGGTGCTTCCGCTTTCGCTTGCAAGGGTAAGCGGAAAAGGTGTGGTGTATACCGTCCAGAATGACGATGACGCCGATTTTATAAACGTTTACCGTAAAGACGGGGCGGAGATTGACCTGACTGTAAAGAGCGTGGTAAATGGAGACGGATATCCGTTTGACATAGCTGTTTCTCCTGAAGGAAGCCAGCTCCTCACGTCATACATAAGTGTTGGTGACGGGGTGGTTACAGAGAGCGTTGTATTCAGAAATTTTGGTGAGGTAGGTCAGAATGAGGATGCACGCCGTGTCGTGGGCGGCTTCATGGATGAATTCGACGGGCATATCGTGACGAAGGTCGGATTTTCCGGAGAAACTTATGCACATGCGTTTTATGACGGCGGAATAGTGTTCTTCTCAACAAAGGTCCTCAATTCGCCTGAGGTCCTCAAAAAGGTTGAGATAGAGGAAGAGATACTTGCAGTTGCTTCATGCAAATCCGGAATAGCCGTTATAGTAAGGACGGAAGACGATGACGAACCAAGAAAACTGATGGTTTTCGACAATGAAGGGAATGTGTCAGGCAGCGCCGGTTTCAATATTCCGTTTGAGGGGCTTGAGATTAACGATACAAATGTTATAATATACAGCACCGACAGGATTCTCGGGTATAATCTGCGAGGACACCTGACGGCAGATATAAACTATGAAGGAATACTGTCGTTTGTTTGCGGAACTGTAAAGCAAAGGGAATTCATTGCAGCAGAAAGTGGCAGACTGTGCCGGATAAAGGGAGGATACTGATATGAAATACTGCTTTGGCATCGATGTTGGCGGAACAGCAATCAAGATGGGACTCTTCAAGGAGGATGGTTCACTCTGCGATAAGTGGTGGATTCCGACAAGAACCGGTGAGAACGGACTGAACATCTATGACGATGCTGTGGAATCCGTGCGCGGAAAAATGCAGGAACATGAGCTTGGCTTCAAGGATCTTCTTGGAGTGGGCGTGACAATGCCCGGGCCTATCTGTTCCGACGGAAAGTGCGGATACTGCAACAATATTTTTGTAAATGGCGGATATCCCGCAGTTGAGATCTCGAAACGTCTTGACGGTGTTAAGGCAATAGCAACTAACGACGCTAATGCCGCAGCCCTTGGAGAGATGTGGATGGGTGCCGGAAAAGGATACAGCTCACTTTGCATGGTTACACTTGGAACCGGTGTGGGCGGAGGATTCATTACGGCAGGCCAGATTGTTGACGGAATTCATGGTGCAGCAGGCGAAATAGGCCATATCAAGGTTGAGGAGCATGAAACAGAGCAGTGTAACTGCGGAGGATATGGATGCTGTGAATTTTATGCGTCTGCCACAGGAATAGTAAGGGTGGCAAAGAGAATGCTTGCAACAGGAGATCCGTTAAAGCCTGTGACTGATGATTCAGAAATCATGTTCTCTGATTCCGGACTGGCACTTTATGGCAAGGAACTTACGGCAAAGGATGTATGTGACCTTGCCCGTGAGGGTGATGAACTTGCAGTCAAAGTAATTGACTTCGCAATGGATAAGCTTGCGAGGGCTCTTGCATGTGTGACTTATGTGGCAGATCCCGAAATCTTCATCATAGGCGGCGGGGTTTCTAAGGCCGGTGACCTTGTCATCGACAGGGTAAAGGAAGGGATAATAAATTACACTCCCCTTTTAAGGACGAAAGACAGGGAGGTCGTTATGGCGGAGCTTGGCAATGATGCCGGAATATACGGAGCCGCAAGCCTGGCCATATACAATGTTTTCTAAACCGAAAATGAAACGGGGATGCAGCTGCATCCCCGTTTATCTTATATTTTTAATATTTCTTTACATGGAGTACACATTACAAAAAGATTGCTCCATGTAAATCCTTATTCTGCAACAGGAAGAGTGAAAGTGAATTCCGTTCCGACTTTTTCAGTAGATACCACGTCAATGTTCTCCCCGTGCGCGGTTATGATTTCCTTTACTATTGCAAGGCCCAGGCCGGTTCCCTTTTTGTCCTTTCCTCTTGATGAGTCTTCCTTGTAGAACCTTTCCCAGATCTTTTTAAGTGACTTTTTCGGTATTCCCTCACCACGGTCCAGAATGGAAACATAAACCTTTTTCTGCCTTACAGAGGTGGAAATTGTTATGTTTGTATTCGGATACGAAAACTTTATGGCGTTGTCAATCAGGTTGTAAATGACACGCTGTATTTTTTCACGGTCCGCATGGACATTTTCATTCGGCTCCTCGAACAGAAGCTCGAATGTAAGGTTCTTTTCCCTGCAGGCATTTTCATATGAGGCGCATACATCCTTTATCGCGCTGTTTATATCAAACACTGTACGACTGAGCATGCCTTTGGTATCCAGGTTTCCAAGCGTGAGCATCTCTTCCGTCAGCTTATGGAGCCTGTCGGCCTCGCTTATGACCCTGCGGATATACTTTTCATGCATTTCTTCCGGAATGGTCCCGTCAAGAATGGCCTCGAGGTATCCCTTAATGGAGGTGAGTGGTGAACGGAAATCATGAGACACATTTGCCACGAAATCCCTCTGATACTTGTCAAGGTTCTGCTGCTCCTCAGCCATGTAGTTGAGCGTCTCCTCCAGATACTCCATTTCATCACGGCTCCTGTCTGTCTTTATGCGGTAACTGAGATTGCCCTTTGCATATTCTCCCGCGGCACGGCTGATCTTTCTCAGTGGCCTGCATACTGTAGTGTAAAGGGCTATGAGCAGCAGAAATGACACTGCGTATACAATGGCACAGCAGAAATAAATGAGTTTTACAGTCTTGGGTACATCGGCACAGGCCGCTGATACCGGAACATGCATCATGACGTATCCGAGTGTGTTGAAACCTGATGTGATCGGGCTTATGACGGAGATGACATCGTACTGGTAGATGCCTCCCATGTTGCCTATGACGTACCCCCTGTTGTCGGCCGGATCGAAATCCTGAATCTTTGCACCAGGGAACTGATCGGGCGTATTGTAAACAATTACACCGTAACTGCTTACCATCCAGATGTCAGCACCCGTGTATAAGGAGACGGTATCCATCTCAGCCATGATCTGCTGATTTATGGGGCCTGAATATGATGCAAGTTCCTCAAAAGAGGCAGCCAGTTCAGTGGCCTCACGGTACAGCGCGTCAGCCTCGTTTTTTATATACCTGTCGGACAGAACCTTTTCTGAAAAGGCGGTCACCAGAAGAAAACTGACAAGGCCGATAAAAATGTACGCCAGTATGAATTTTTTCAGTAATGAATTGCGCATGATTAAAAAATCTAAATGTTTGGTAACAGTCTGTTCATTTTTTACAATTATATATATCTTATGGGTGAAAATAAAGACAAAAAATTCATTAATGAAAAAATCCTTGGGCGGAACCTGACCTGGCGGCGCATACTGAAGTATATTTTGGTAAGTCTTCTGTGCGGCGCGGTGTTCGGGGCCGCAGCTTTTTTTGTATTCTGGTTTGCAAGAGATAAGGCAGGAGCCATTTTCGGGAAAGGCTCAGAACAGGCGGCAGCTGTGGCAGAAGCAGTGGAAAGAAGTGTGGATCCTGAGCCGGAAACTGTATCTGAAGCCACCCCGGAAGTAACCGCTGTCCCGGAAACAGAAACAGAACCAGAGACCGAACCTGAGACGGAAACTGAACCTGAAACTACCCGGGAAGAAACCACAGACCCGGAAACAGAGCCGGAAGCAGAGACAGAAGAACCTGATGAACAGGTGTCTGAACCTGAAACGGCAGCTGAGGCTGGAACCGAAGATACTAAAGAAGGTGAAGCTGAAGAAGTGAATGGGGATGGCGCAGAGGCTGATACCGAGGAGAAAACAGTCCCGGAAACAGAGCCTTTCGGTGAGGAGGATGTCCTCAAACTGATCGAGAAAGACCGCGAGGAATATGAGTACACGCTGAGTGATTATAAGGAAATCACGCAGAAGCAGCAGGCGGCTGTCGCCGATGCCGCGGTTCATTTCGTGACCGTGGAGTGTGTGGTCAGTGAAACAACATGGTTTGAAAGCACCATCGAGACGAAACATATGTATTCCGGAGTCATCCTGTCAAGGGCAAATGACGAGATACTTATCCTGACGGTGCCCGCAGCGGCGGAAGAAGGTGTCACACTTAGAGTTAAGTTTTCGGACGGGACAAGACAGGACGCAATAGTAAAGAAGTACTCCGGCCGGGACGGACTGGTCGTACTTGCAGTACCCACGGAAGGACTCGGAAAGGATTTCCTTGAGAACGTATCACCCATTGAGTATGCAAGGAAGAAAACAATCAATCCCGGAACACAGATCATTACGGCCGGTGCTCCCCTGGGAATCGTGGGATCATATGATTTCGGGTACATAGGCTATGTTTCCGAGCCTGTGAGCACTGTTGACGGAAGCATTACCTACTGCCTTTCAGATGTTAACTCTAATGAAGAGGCAGGAACGTATTTTATAGACCTTGACGGAAGGCTCATAGGAATAGCGATGAAATCCGTGGATGGAAGCGACTGTGCTGCTGCGGTGACGGTTGAGTCCATTGAATACATAGTAGAAAGCCTTAAAAAAGACAGGGAAATGGCTTATCTTGGAATAAGCGGTATGGACACTTCCTTTGAAATGAAGTATAAAAAGATTCCGGAAGGAATGTACGTGACTGAGCTGGAGGAGGCTTGCCCCGCATTTGAAGGCGGAATGAAACAGGGGGATATCCTTACACTGGCCGGCAACCGTGAGATAAAGGGAACTGAAGACTACAAAAGCTTCATGAGGAACTTAAGACCCGGGGAAACAGTTATGATGAAGGTCATGCGTGCAGGCGCCGCAGGTGAATATAAGGAGCTTGAACTGACGCTTACGGCCGGAACCAGATAAATAATGAGTTTAAAAGCGCCGGCGGTGAACCGGCGTATTATTTTGGAGATTTTTGATGCTTAAAAAAAATGATACGATAAAACTTTATATCGAAGACATAACAAACGACGGTGAAGGTGTCGGAAAACTTGATGGTTTTGTATGGTTTGTAAAGGACACGATTCCAGGTGACGAGATCGAAGCCATAGTGATGAAGCAGAAGAAAAGTTACGGCTATGCAAGGCTTAAGAGCGTCATTAAAGAAAGCACTGACAGAATTTGTCCGAAATGCCAGAAGGCGCGTGCCTGTGGCGGATGCACGTTGCAGTGCATGGACTACAAGACGCAGCTTAAGTTTAAAAGAAACAAGGTTAAAAACAACCTTATGCGCATCGGAGGTTTTGACGGGGATTTTATTGAAGGCATTCTCGCCGGAACGGTCGGAATGGATGAACCGTGGAGATACCGAAACAAGGCGATAGTACCGGTCGGGAAAGATAAGAACGGGAACATTACTGCAGGTTTTTATGCGGCACACAGTCATGACATAATAGAGTGTGAAGACTGCTTCCTGCAGCCTCCGGAGTTTAAGGAAATCATTAAGGAAACGCTTAAAAGGTATGGTAATACAATGACCCATATCCTTTTGAGAAAGGGTTATAAAACGGGCCAGGTTATGGCCTATGCCGTGGAAAACCATGATACTAATGCGGTTTTGTCAGGAAAACTTACGCATGTATACGGTGACGAAGTAATCGAGGACTACATTGGAGACCTTAAGTTCAAGATATCTCCGAGGAGCTTTTTCCAGGTAAATCCGGTCCAGGTAGAGAAGCTGTATGGTAAGGCACTTGAGTATGCGGAGCTTACAGGCAATGAGACAGTGTGGGATCTTTACTGTGGTACCGGCACGATTACGCTGTCACTTGCAAGAAATGCAAGGCGTGTATACGGTGTGGAAATTGTTGAGGATGCAATAAAGGACGCGGTCATCAATGCTGAGGAAAACGGCATTGACAATGCAGTGTTCTACGTTGGAAAAGCCGAGGAAGTCACGCTTCGGGATGATTTTGAAAAGCCCGATGTAGTGGTTGTTGATCCGCCAAGAAAAGGCTGTGATTCCGTCTGTCTTGACACGATAATCCGGATGAACCCTGAGAGGGTCGTTTACGTAAGCTGTGACAGCGCAACACTTGCGAGGGACCTGAGAATCCTATGTGATAACGGTTATGAGTTGAGGAAAGCTACTCCGGTAGACATGTTCCCACAGACGGTCCATATAGAAACTGTCTGTTTGTTGATTGACCAAAATGCAAAGCATCATGTGAATGCCGGCATTGATGCTGGAGAATACTAAAAAACCAAGGGCGAAAAACAGAAACAGGG
The DNA here is from genome assembly GCA_024405115.1 of Lachnospiraceae bacterium. Taxonomy (GTDB): domain Bacteria; phylum Bacillota; class Clostridia; order Lachnospirales; family Lachnospiraceae; genus Avilachnospira. Next base: position 9,220 of record JAKSPD010000021.1, on the reverse strand, counting down.
TCATGATACGATTCGTATCAGTGATGTGACAGGGAGTTTCTTTATTCTTTAATGTGATTGAGTTACTTTCAAAGTGAAAATTCACAAATGAAAGGACTCAGAAACAGTATGAAGAAAATGAAAAACAACCAATTGCTGCCCGGCGCAGTTCTGCTGCTTATCTTTGCAGCATGGACCGTGCTTATCATGAATATTGATGTCAGGCCGGCAGGCCCCAATGGCTCAGTGGTAGGATTTGCCGCTTTTAACACCTGGTTTCACAATATGACAGGTGTACATATGACATTATATACGATAACGGACTGGCTCGGACTTGTTCCGATTGTCATATGTCTCTGTTTTGCAGGAGTGGGACTTTCCCAATGGATAAAAAGAAAAAACATAGCCGGGGTCGATGTGGATATTCTGCTGCTGGGAGGGTATTATATTCTTGTTATTGCGGCATATGTCTTTTTTGAAATGGTTCCCGTAAACTACAGGCCCATTTTGATTGACGGGTATTTAGAAGCATCATATCCTTCATCGACAACGCTCCTTGTTTTAAGTGTTTTACCGACACTGAAATATCAGATAGACAGAAGGGCCACGAACCTTGTAATAAAAAAAGCAGTGAAAGCATTTGTAATCGTCTTTTCCCTATTTATGGTAACTGGGCGCCTCTTATCAGGCGTTCACTGGTTTACCGATATTGCAGGAGGAGTTTTATTGAGTGCAGGCCTTTTCTACATTTACGAAGGCGCAGTGCAGATGGCTGAAAAAGCTGAGGAAAGAGAAGAACATGGAATTTTGTGAAAAACTTCAGGAACTGAGGCAGAATAAAGGCCTGACCCAGGAGGAACTTGCAGAAGCGCTTTACGTATCAAGAGCGGCTGTTTCCAAATGGGAATCAGGCAGGGGTTATCCAAGCATAGATTCTCTTAAGGAGATATCAGGATATTTCAGTGTTTCCATTGACGATCTTTTGTCCGGAGATCAGCTTATCACAATTGCTCAAAGAGAAAACAAATCAAATCTCCGAAACCTGTGCGACCTGCTTCTGGGGTGCGTTGATCTGTTATCAGTAATGCTCATTTTTCTGCCGCTTTATCCCAAACCGGTAGATGGATATATTAATTCCGTGAATCTTTTGGGTTATGTAGATAACAGCAGAGTGATAATTAATATCTACTGGGTATTATTTATTGCTATGATTGTTGTCGGAATGATAAAGACACTTATGGTCTGCTTAAGGACAGAAAAGGGCAGACAGACAGTAACCGTGCTGTCGCTTGGATTCAGCGTAATGACAGTTTTATTTCTTGCCATGGCAAAAGAACCATATGCTGTAACACTTGTTTTTTTGCTGCTGCTGATTAAAGGACTTTTGATATATAAGAGAGTTCGGGCGTAGTTTTGGTATAGAATACGGTTAATCGGAGAAAATACCGTCGAGACTGTGCGCCTATTGAGTAACACCCGGAGAAAGAAGAAAGAATTCTATATCAATTGGAGTCATTATGGAAAAATAGAGATATATACCTGCAGGAATTAATAACCGGAGGCTGAGAGGAGAGCACACAAAAAAGCTTCTCTTATAAGTGTCAATGATTCATTTAAGAAGATTATCAGTGTAAAGGATGTTGAAAATCCATTGCAGGATAATGAAGACTTATGATACGGAACGTATCACGTGTGTTATAGAGGAGGAACCATGGCAAGGTATTGTAGATACTGTGGTAAGGAAATTTCAGAAAATGCTGTTTTCTGCAGCGGGTGTGGAAACGCCGTGCCCAGACAGGAAAAACCGAAGATGGAGGCGGCACAGCCGAAGTTCTGCCGTAACTGTGGCAATGAACTAGGCCCGGGTGCAAAATTCTGTAAAGCCTGTGGCTGTCAGGTAGGAGCCCCCATTCATAATGGTAACATTGTGACAGCAGGAACAGCCCAAAGAAACAAAAAGAAAACCAGCGCGGGAAATAAGGGATTTTTAAAGCCGGTTATTGCCGCGGTACTTGTCGTGGCTATATTTGTGAGTTTTATTTATCCCGGTTTTGTACGTAAAGGACTGTCTGGTTCAAACGGAAACAACACTACTGTGACCATGCATCCTGAAGGAGACAGTAAGCCGTTCAAAACAGAGACTCCATATGGAATCACCATTTCTGCAGAGGCAGATGCACTTGACAAAGACAGGGAGTTTAAGCTTGAGCCGGTTTCGGCAAAACAGCTTGATACAATTGATAAGTTAATACCGGAAGTAACCGGAAGCATGGGATCTGTACTCGACGCGTGGGAACTGGATGCCGGGCTGGCGGATGATGAGATACTGCCCGGACACTATACCATGGACATAAGTCTGAAGAAATTAGGTCTTGAAGAGTCTGATTATGACAGCCTTAAATTCTACCGTATTGATGAAGAGGGAAAATGGTACGAGTACGGTACAAGCCGCAATGGCGACACCGTGATGATTGAAGCAAGACAGAACAGCATACTGGCTGCCGTACTGATTGGAATAGCGCTTTCACCTTTTGGTTATGATGCGAGTCTGGCCTTGAGCAGCGGGGCATATTTCAATCCAAAAACAAATGAATATGATCTGGAGTATAACGGTAAGGCAGTTATGTCAGTGATGGTTGATGTCAAGGCCATACTGCCGTCACTTACAAGCGGCAATGAACAGTTGTTCAGGGATATTGTTGATAAAGCCAAGGATATAGTGGCTAAGCAGGTGGGTGAAGAAGAGAACCTGAAGGGCAGGAACTACAAGGATGTCCAGTCAGAGCTGAATGAGTTAAAGAGAAACCCTGAGAAAGCTGAATATGCGACGAAAAAAAAGAAGGAAATGGACCAGAGAGGCATAACACTTGCCAGGGAAATGGCCAAAAATGATCCGGTTTATCAAAAGATAGAAAATGAATTTGAAGAGATAAAAAAGAATCCTCAGGATCCTAAAGTCAGGCCAAAGCTGCATGCCATAGACATGGTGTGTGAAAACGCAACAAGGGCCTGGGGATGGCTGGAAAGTCAGGGACTTAATATGCCTGACTACAAGTTCCGTATTGAATTAAGCGGTGAGGATAAAGGTGCTTACGGAACCACAAACTCACCATTGACCGGAAACCCGTATATGGTCATTTCCATGCCGAAGGCAGCTAAAGCTGATGCATATACAAATGACAACCTGCTCTGTACCATTTGTCATGAGCTGTTTCATGCCGTACAGCGAACATATGTCTCAAAAAGGTTTGCATCGGACAAATTTGATGAAATGACTGCACAGGATGTGGAATGGATGGCGTATGATCATTTCTCGTCGGTTAAGGATAAACCAATCACAACCTCAAAGGAGGAACTGCTTGGAAACCTTGAAGACGTTTATAATTTTGCAATTCCGCTCAATACCAATCTTTTCAGTCCTTTGGAACTGGAATCGGCAGGCAGAGTCTTAGAGAATTCAGACAATGTTTCCGTTGATGATTTTTCAGCAAATTATCCTGAAGGAAAACTGTCACCGAAGAGTGACTCTGAATCTGCATATCCGATAGCACCGTTTGTGAGATATCTGCGTGGGCAGAAGGGGGTTAATTACCCTATGATACTTACAAAGTATCATGGGCTTTTTGGAATCCGTTCCGTAACAACCATACTTAAGGAATCATTCGGCATAAATACGGATGAAAGTCTGACAGAATATTATCAGGCATTTGCTGAAGATTATAAGAATGAGTTTCTGAAAGAGGCTAAAAAGAGTTCGGTAAATGAAATCTTTGCCCCACCGGCCAAGCTGGAACAAAAAAGCGGAAAGACAAAAATCGATCTTATGAACAAGGACTATACCGTCCGTGTGAGACGAGTGAGCCTTGATGCTGATTTTGACAGCCTTAACGAGTATGCCGTTGCCCTTAAAATGAATGATGAATTTAAGGAGAGGATGCCTGATTTTAAAATTACCCCGCTGGACATGGAAAAGGACACTGAGTATCAGGAATACGAAGGAATGCTTTTCTTTGAACCAAAAGCCTGGTCAGAAGAAGACGTACTTTATCTGATGGAAGTGGATGGGGGCTCCGGAATAAACTCAGGACCTGACGTCTGCAGTGATTATACCCTGTATCTGATGGAAAAGCCTGAGGCACCCGGGGTTGAGGTACAGGGAGAAAAAATTCTTGTGAAACTGCCTCCATTCAGTGAAAGACCTTCAAGTGAATTGGTGGACAGCTACGTGATCACGATCCGTTCAGGCAAAACGATAGTGGCGCAGGAACGGATGGGCAGAAAGAGTATTTCCGAACCGGTTGAGTTTGAGATTAAAGATCTTGAAATTAAAGGGAAAAAACTAAATGATGATGAAAAGAAAAACCTGGAGGTTGTCATCAGCGAATGCATAAAAGGAACTTTTGAAGAAGGAGATCCCTGCGAGGGATGTTTTGGACCTGAGTCAGATCCCGTTGCAATTTTTGATGACATATATGGAACCTGGGAGATTCAGTCATCCATGCAGGACTACGGCAGTTCTCTCTTTGACCAGTATGTTGGAAGCCTGGGCGGCCTTGCTGACAGCCTGGGCGACCTTGGAGAGGGCTTAAGCCAGTATGTCGAAGGGTATAACAGTATTGAGGAGCAGTATGCAAGTGCCGTGACGAAAGGAACGATGATCATCCGCCCGTCAGATCAGGAGGGAATGGTGGAAGCTGACATGGAATTTGAAGGGGCTCCGAAACAGACTTATATCGGTAGGTATGATAAAAATACGATGAAGCTCAGGCTTGACCTGAAGGATACGATGTATACGGATTCAGACGGCAACACTTATGATCTCAGAGACTTTGGCATGGCGACCGGCATGGAACTTGAGTTTTCAACAAATATAAATCCGAGGGATCCGGATACCACTGTAATGACCTTCTATGGGGAAAGTTCAATGGACAACGCACTTGTGACATATAAAACCATCCTTACGGGAACGAAGCTTTCAGACAGGTACTGATTTCTTGTTACAGGATAAAAGCTGCGTTATACTTTTATGATAAGCATTTTTCTTTGAAAGGAGAATAAGAGATGTTTGATAAGATCGGATTTATCGGATGCGGAAACATGGGAAGTGTAATTGCCAAAGCCATTTACCGTAATGCCGGCGAAGCATCATTTTATCTGGCTAACCGCCCGAAAAAACAGGCAGAGGAGCTTTCCTTACAGATGCCGGGAAGCAGTGTCGTAAGCAATGTGGATGTTGCGGAAAAGTGCGACCTGATTGTCCTGGGAATCAAGCCCCAGGTAATGCCGTCTGTCCTTTCAGAGATATCACCTGTCCTTAAAGAGAGAAAGGAAGGCTTTACAATTCTTACAATGGCGGCGGGCTTAAGCTGTGAGACAATCCGTAAGATGGCAGATGTCAGCTGCCCTGTGATACGTATAATGCCCAATATGCCGGCAGGCATCGGATGCGGAGTCATCATGTACTGTGGACTTGATGCAGGTGAGGATTTGTTATCTGAGGTTCCCGAGCTCCTTTCTGGAAGCGGGACTGTTGACAGGATAGATGAAAAGCTCATTGATGCAGCTTCTGCCATCAGCGGATGTGGGCCGGCATATGCGTATATATTCATTGAGGCACTTGCTGACGGCGGCGTGGACTGCGGGCTTCCGCGTGATAAGGCAATGGCATATGCCGCAAGGACACTTGAGGGTGCGGCCGCACTTGTGCGTCAGAGCGGACAGCATCCTGGAGTTCTCAAGGATGCTGTATGTTCACCGGGAGGCACGACCATAGAGGGCGTACGTGCCCTTGAGGAAGGCGGTTTCCGTGCTGCTGCAATGAATGCAGTAATAGCTGCTTATGAAAAAACTCTTCAGATGAAATGAGGAAACGGATATGAGGATCGTAGTTAAAGTTGGTACATCAACACTGACATATGCCGCAGGCAGGATGAACATAAGGCGTGTGGAGGAACTGGTAAAGGTTCTTTCCGACCTTAAGAATGCAGGACATGAGATAATTCTTGTTTCGTCCGGTGCCATAGCAATGGGCGTGGGAAAGCTGAACCTTCCGGGAAAACCGACTGATACCCCGACAAAGCAGGCGGCAGCCGCTGTAGGACAGAGTGAACTGATGTACGCTTATGACCGCCAGTTTGCACAGTACAGCCATACTATCGCACAGGTGCTCCTGTCAGCTGATGACATTAAGGACGAAGACCGCCGGATGAATATAGAAAACACGATGAAGCGCCTTCTGGAAATGGGGATACTGCCCATCGTAAATGAAAATGATACCGTTGCCACAGCTGAAATCCATATCGGTGATAACGACACCCTCGGTGCAATTGTCGCATGTGCGGTAAATGCTGACATTCTTGTGCTTTTCTCGGATATAGAAGGGCTATACACCGCTGATCCCCGTCAGGATCCGGATGCAAAGCTCATCCCGGAGGTTATGGAAATCACTCCTGAAATCGAGGCACTCGCAGGAGGGGCAGGCACGGATCGTGGCACCGGTGGAATGATAACAAAGATTAATGCAGCAAAGGCAGTCATGGCAAACGGCTGTGACATGATAATTACAAATGGCAGTAACCCCGGCATTCTGTATGACATAGTTGACGGAATCCCTGTAGGCACAAGGTTTATCGGGAGGAAGAACGGATGACCACTTTAGAACTGCTTGAGAAAGCAAAGGCCGCAAAAAAAGAACTTGCAATTGCTGATACAAAAAAGAAAAATGACGCACTTTTTGCAATGGCCGATGCGCTGATTAAACATACTGATGACATCCTTGCAGCTAATGCAGCTGACATGAAAGCTGCCAAAGGACTTATTTCGGATGTAATGCTTGACCGCCTTGCCCTTTCAGAAGAAAGGATTAAGGGAATGGCGGAAGGAATAAGGCTGGTTGCGGAACTCCCAGATCCCGTCGGGAAACTCATCCGTTCAGCCATACGTCCAAACGGCATTGAAATACGTAAGGTCCTTGTTCCCATGGGCGTTATTGCAATCATCTATGAAAGCCGTCCCAACGTAACATCTGACGCGGCGGCACTGGCTGTCAAAGCAGGATCCGCATGTGTCCTGCGCTGTGGAAAAGAGGCTCATGAAAGTGCCTGTGCCATAGTGAAAGCAATGAAGGAAGGCTTATCAGTGGCGTCTGTTACAGAAGATGCCATCGGTCTCGTTGAAGATACCACTCATCAGTCAGCTAATGAACTGATGACTGCACGCGGTTATGTGGATCTTTTAATACCGCGTGGAGGAAAAAACCTTATCCGCCGTTGTGTGGACAATGCCAAGGTGCCGGTACTTGAGACGGGAACTGGTATCTGTCATATATATGTTGACAGGGCTGCGGACCAGGAAATGGCGCTGAATATTCTGGAAAATGCAAAGTGCAGCAGGCCCTCTGTATGTAACGCGGCAGAGGTCTGCCTTGTACATAAGGACATTGCAGAAGAGTTTCTTCCGAAGCTGAAAAAGCGCCTCACAGACGACCGTTCCTCAAACAAAAAGACACCGGTTGAGCTTCGCCTTGACGAGGAGGCGCAGTCAGTGATAAGCGGTACTCCCGCCGGCGAAAATGATTTTGACACGGAATTCCTTGACTATATCCTTGCAGTGCATGTGGTTAAGGACACGGATGAAGCCATCAGCCATATCGCACAGCATTCAACAGGCCATTCAGAGGCCATTATTACGGCAGATGACGACGCGGCAGAATGTTTCGTAAACAGGGTGGACAGCGCGGCTGTATATGTGAATGCTTCGACGAGATTTACGGATGGCGGAGAATTCGGACTCGGGTGTGAAATGGGTATTTCCACACAGAAGCTTCATGCGCGCGGCCCCTTAGGACTTGAAGAACTCTGCACATTCAAGTATGTAATCTGCGGCAACGGACAGATCAGATAACATTTTGGAAAGGATTCTGAAGTGAGAGAAAGATTTTAAGGGTATTTATCATATAGTCGGCAGAATACCCCCGCTTCTATAAGCGGTGGGATGAATGCCGCTGAAAAAGGGACTAAGAGACAGTTTTCTGCAAGTTCTTTTCCTCGTCCGCTCTTACAAAAGGTTAACATAACTCTTTTCTTATCAGGTATTTCGTGGTATAATATCTGTATCAAAAAGCCTGCAAATAAAAAGTCAAGGCTAAATTAAAGAACATTGAAAATTTTATACAGGTTGAAAAGAAGGTATCAAAATAAGACCACCACAACCAGTGCTGGTCTAAATAGCGTTATTGATTATGCTTAATCAGATTCAGGAAGAGTGGCAAGATATTCTTTCACTCGACCATAGTAGATTCGAAGAAACTTGTTAGCACCGGCGGTCATGTAGACATAGTAAGGCTTGCCCTGTGCCCGTTTCTTATCTAAGAACTGATAAACAGGATCGTCCTGTGGCATGGTTTTGATGAGTATATCCATTACCTGAAAGAGAGTTTTCCGTAAATCAGCGGAGCCTCTTTTAGAAGTGGGAACACTTCGTTGCTCATAGGTTCCAGATTCGTTTACGCCAGGGTCAACACCCGCAAATGCAGTGATGGCACCCTTGTGAGTAAATCTGCTCACATCACCGATTTCAGCCATAAGCTGAGGACCTAATGATGGACCTACCCCTTTCATATTCATCACGATTGAATATTCTGGAAGTTTTGAAGCTGTCTCATTCATTAGTGTACGTAACTCTTCGACGGTGGTTGATGCACTATTAAGCTGATCTACAGCTTGTTTGATTATTAGCTTGGTTATTTCATCTTTTGGAAGTACAGGAACAAGTTCCTTTGCTTTTCCATAGATTTCTTCAGCCTTTGATTGACTGAAGTTGTACTTCTTGCGTTTACACCATTTTTGATAATGGTCAATAAATGCGTTAAGAGACATTTTACGAACACAATCCACATGCCAGTAAGTTGATGCGAAATCAACCCATTTTTGGCTACCATCACTTCGAGCAGGGCTATCAAAGTAAGAGTTTACTCCTGGATAGGTCTGATCAAGGATGCCGATAAGATTATTCTTCATGGCGGTTTTGTGTTTCATGTAAAAACCAAACTGACGATTCATAGTTTTAAGTTGAATTCGCAATTCATCCATAACACTATACTGTTTTAGGTTTTGCCACTTGTCAAGCGCATAGCGAGCAATCTTAACAGAATCCGCTTTATCTGATTTAACTTTACGAAGAGAGTCATTATCAAAGTCCTTGATGAGTTTAGGATTAATAGCACTAACAAAAAGATTTGCCG
>JAKSPD010000020.1 GCA_024405115.1 Lachnospiraceae bacterium | reverse complement strand
ATGATGTTGGGGTCATAACCAAGTTTTTTTGACCCCTTTACAGCTTGAAAATTAATTTTGTACCTTGAAAATCTAATACAATCGGACGATCAGTCAGCCTGATGGCTCAAACAGGACTACTCCCATATGGATATCCTCCTCATTTTTTATGCTATCAGTGGATTTTCTGCATAATGGCCCAGGCCCTTCCTGAAGGAGAAGAACTTTCTGAAGTTGAATGCACCGATTTTGCTTCCGAAGAAGAACTTTCCGCGCTGCTTTCCTCTGGGCATCCGGTCTACATGATAGACTTTCCGGAGGACCGACGGAACGGTTTCGATTCCGTTCCGGATCCTTGCAAGATTTCTGAACCTTTCGGTATGCATGGTTCTCGCATACGCAGCCCTGTCGGATGCCTTCTTTGAAATAACAAGCTTGGCTACCCGCTTATAGATCTTCGGATGACACTTATCACGGAACCTGCAGTGTTCACACTTTGACTTTTCAAAGGAAACCGTGCACTGTCCTGTACTTGGAGAGTAGCTGCTGTTCTTAGGTTCATAACCGGCGGGGCATCTTGTTACCTTTTTCCCTTCTTCGTCATACTCGAAGTCGGCATAGATATCCGGCGCCTCTTTTCCGAGAAGGTCAGTTGTTACAAGCTCGATATTCTTTTCGGCAGCCAGTTTCCGGTTATCTTCACCACTATAGGCACCGTCTGTTACAAGAACGGCGGTTTCATCAGCTTTTTCAGTATTCTCGATGCTTTCTTTCAGGAAGCTGGAGTCGCTTCTGGTATTGTCATCATACTGATAACCGGTGACAACGGATCCTTTCTCACCGACAGACTCTTCAAGGTTTGCCGCATATCCACGGTGTTCCTTTCCGGCTTTCCTGCGGAAGGTTGCCTCCGGATCGGACGGGTTCTGCATCATGTCAGATGTCATTGTCCCGTCTTCCTTTGTCCTTAACCGCCGGATCCCTTCCTCTACGACAGTCTGTTCGGAAAGGCATCTCACAAGAAGCCGGTATTCCGTGCTGTCTTCATATTTACCGGAACAGAGTTCCAGGAGAGCATCCGCATCGGAAAGGACTGCAACGATCTTTTCTTCCGAATCCTCATTCCTTGTGTGGTAGATCACTCTGTTGTAGTCATCTTTTTCGCAGTAGTGTCTGAGGTTTTCCGGAAGAAGGTCTTTCTGCTCTGCATTTACGAGCATTGCGGCCCTGGCCACACATACATAGAGAAGTTCCAGTCTGGAAAGCTTCTTCATGTTTGCCTCGATCATCATGGAATCCATGCGTTTGATACGCTGGTTGATCCCCATGAGTTTTGCGATATGACCTCCGAGGCTTTCTATGCAGTCGTGGTAAAGATCCTTTCCGGTCAGCGTCTCATAATCATAGCAGCGTCTGCGGAATCGGGCGAGTGTCTTGTCGCTGAGGGGCTGCTCTTCGAAGCTTGTGGTATGAAGCGCATACTGATAATGAAGATCCAACATGAGATTTTCCACCATCTCGTCATCGGAAAGATCAAAGAGTTCCTTGATGATGAGCGCACCGATGATGACATTTACCGGGGTGTTAGGCCGGGATGCTTTGTCAGAATAAAGTACATTGAACGGTTTCTCATCGATGGCCGGGAAGAGTTCTTCCGAAAAAGTCTCTGCCCAGGAATTCTGAAGTGCTTTTCTCTCTCTTTCCGTAAGATTGAGAAACGCATCGTTCAGGCTGATCTGCTGTGCTTCGTTGGTCTTGAATGACATGTGGCATACCTCTTTTCTATAGGTATAGTATACCACAAAACGCTTTATTTTTGGGCGCTTTCGCCGTTTTTGTATTAGATTTTCAAGGTGCTTTGCAACTTATTTGCGGGGGCCTTTTGACCCCAACATCTTAAACATATATCCAGTGTATTTTAACATTCTTTTCACAATAGTATGCTACAATTATAATGTCATTATAAAACATTTTCTGAAGGGAAAATACATGAAAAAGAAAAATAAGGTGCTGGGGGCAGTTATCGCACTGGGCGCGGCACTTGGAATAATTGTAAACGGAACATTCGGCTCACCCGCCGATGTCATCGCTGATGTACCCGGTGACAAAACCGCCATAGTCGCGGATATCTCCGATGAACCCGACGGAGGCATGCAGGACTCCGATGACGGAACAAGCGAGGACGAGGAGGAGAAGGAAAAAGGCGGTTTCTTCGCCAGGTTCAAAAAGTGGTTCCTGAATCTCCCATGGTGGGTGAGGGCCATTTTCGGAGTGCCCCTCTGGGCAATAGGTTATCTCCTCAGAAGGGGGCTTACGTGGCTTTTCTCAACCCTTCTTGCCCCGCTTCTGCTCACAATCCTAAAATGGCTCCTGTTTGCGCTCATCCTTCTGCTGGTATTTGCGATAGTCATGAAATGGCTGTTCCCGGACATGCCTCTTCGGACCATTTTAAGCAAAAGAAACGTTATTGGAATCACGCTCTGTACGGTTGCCCTGGCCGTTATCTGTGAGATACTCCCGAAAACCGTTCCGGAGTTCCAGAAATACGTATTCCTTACGGAATTCGTGGGAGGCATACTGATTCTCGTGGTATTCGGCTTCCTTACATGGCAGGATGACAGAAAATCCTACAGCTACATATAAAAAGAATTCCGCGGGCTTAAAACTTCCGCTAACTGAAAAGTGGTGCTGCATTTTCTTCTGATGCAGCACCACTTTATTGATTCATACCCTGATTTTTATCTCGCGGCCTGTTGCGGCGTACTCCCTGTACTCCACTCCCGCAGCCTTCATCATACGTTTTGAGGCTTTCACCGACGGGGTGTCAGCATACTTGTCATCCGCATAGATGACCGTCCTGATTCCGGACTGTATGATTGCCTTCGTGCATTCGTTACAGGGGAACAGGGTGACATAGATGCGGCTTCCTTCAAGCGAACCGCCACGGAAATTTAGTATGGCATTCATTTCCGAATGTGTCACATACATGTACTTGGCATTGTACGGGTCAGTATCCGCATTTTCACGGTTCCACGGAAACTCATCGTCACTGCAGCCCATCGGTAAACCGTTATATCCCATTGAAAGAATCTTGTTGTCACCACTTACAATGCAGCAGCCAACCTGTGAATTCGGGTCCTTCGAACGCTGTGCGGCAAGATGCGCCACGCCCATGAAGTACTCGTCCCAGCTGATGTAGTCTTTCCTTTTTTCAGTCATATCCGCTCCTTTCCCTGTCGTAATATCTTTAAACATTCACCTGCACTTTATTTTGCAGGGATATTCAATTCTGCACTCACAACAAGTGAGTAAAGCTTTGTATCTGACTAAGGACATAGTGGAGTATCATAGATTTTTATGCCTTTGAAGCCGCACATGCCGTGGGGCGGGACCCGCGGAAGACGGTGTGGGGCCCCACGGCCGCCATGTGCGGCGCGTAAAGGCATCTAAAAAACATGATACGTAACGTGAGTCCGCTGTCGGATACAAAGCGTGCGAACGCAGCAGAATATTCCGGGTGTCGATTGCGACTCGATCCGACGGTTCCAAGTCCTTCGGACTTGCCCCGTCCGGGTCTCCCTGCATAAGTTCCACATCGGCTCATCCTGCGCACTTCGTGCTTGCCTGAGCCTGTGTCACTTATTAATACGCCCTGCCCCAGTAAACCATCTTTGTTGCGGGCTTACCGCAGTTGATGCATGTATCCGCGATGTGTTCCTGCTTAAAGGGCATGCAGCGGCTGGTTGCACCTGTCTTTTCCTTGATGGCGTCCTCGCACTCACGGCATCCGCACCACATTGCCTTAACGAAACCTGTGTTCTCATCAAGGATCTTCTCCATCTCATCGATGGTGGCAGCGCTGAAGGTATGGCTCTCAAGGTGCTCTTTTGCTTTCGCAAGCATGCTGGCCTGGATATCCTCAAGAAGATCAGCTACAGCCTTTTCAATCCCGTCAATCTTTACAACAACCTTTTCATGGTTGTCCCTTCTTACAAGTACAGCCTCCCCGTTTTCGATGTCCCTGGGTCCGATCTCGAGACGTACGGGTGTTCCCCTCATCTCTGAATCTGCAAACTTGAAGCCGGGAGTCTTGTCACGGTCATCAACCTTTACACGGATGCCTGCTGCCTTTAAGCGGTCTGCAAGTTCATTTGCCTTATCAAGAACGCCTGCCTTGTTCATCATGATCGGGCATACAACTACCTGAGTGGGAGCGATGTGCGGAGGAAGCTTAAGTCCTTCGTTGTCACCGTGTACCATGATGATGGCGCCCACGATACGTGTTGACATTCCCCATGAAGTCTGGTGAACGTACTGAAGCTTGTTGTCCTTATCTGTATACTGGATGTTGAAGGCCCTTGCGAAACCGTCACCGAAGTTATGGCTTGTTCCTGACTGGAGTGCCTGGCCGTCATGCATGAGGGCCTCGATGGTATAGGTCGCGATTGCGCCTGCAAACTTTTCCTTTTCAGTCTTCTGTCCCTTTACAACGGGGATTGCAAGATCCTGCTCACAGAAGTCAGCATAGATGTTGAGCATCTGCTCTGTTCTTGCCTGTGCCTCTTCAGCCGTTGCATGAGCTGTATGGCCTTCCTGCCACCAGAACTCACGTGAACGGAGGAACGGACGTGTTGTCTTCTCCCAGCGGACCACTGAACACCACTGGTTCTGGAGACGCGGGAGATCACGGTATGAATGTATCTTCTTAGCGTAATAGTCGCAGAACAGCGTCTCTGATGTGGGACGTACGCAGCACTTCTCCTGCAGGGGCTCAAGACCGCCCTGAGTTACCCATGCAACTTCCGGTGCAAATCCTTCAACGTGATCCTTCTCCTTCTGAAGAAGTCCTTCAGGGATGAAAAGCGGCATTGCACAGTTAACAACACCTGTATCCTTGAATCTCCGGTCAAGGTCCTTCTGGATCATTTCCCAGATAGCATATCCTGCGGGCTCAAGGATGATGCAGCCCTTCATTGAGGAGTAATCACACAGTTCTGCCTTTTTTACGATATCTGTGTACCACTGGGCAAAATCGACATCCATTGACGTGATGTCTTCTACCATTTTCTTGTTTTCTTCTTTAGCCATTTGGCTTTCCACCTTTCCGCCTTTGAAAGCATAGATTTATTTATGTCTTTGAGAGTATACCAATAAAGCCGCCTTATTGCAATTAGCTTTTTAAAGCGCTAAAATGTCCGCATGAGCGAAAATACTTTAAAACTTACACAGGGGGCACTGATAACCGCCGTTTTCGGGGTACTCATGTTCCTTAACAGACAGACGGCAGGCATAGCGGAAGAGATACTGGTGTACATTTTCCCGCTGCCCATGGCCATATATGCCGCTAAATACGGTTTTTGGGCAGGTCTCCCGGCCTTTGCGGCGATGTGCCTCATATCGTTTTTGCTGGGCACGCCCACTTCAGCCATCTACGCCGGGATGTACGTCGTCATCGGCCTCATTTTCGGGACCTGCCTTCATAAAAAGGCGGATTCCGCAAAAACCATGCTTTCGGTCATGGCAGCATCAACAGTGGTCAACGTGGTCTATCTTGTGTTTCTTGCCTCGCTTACAGGCATAGGTTTTTCGGACCAGGTGACGGAATATCAGACGCTCCTCAACGAGACCTTCAGCAGGGCCGGCATCGAATTCCCGGAAGAACTGCTTACGTTTGAATATCTTGGAAAGCTTCTCATCATATCAATGGTCGCAGTCGGTGCACTGCAGGGCTTCCTGATATACGAGCTGGGGCTTCTGATCATGAAAAAGCTCAAGCAGAACGTTCCCACACCCACCGGCTTTTTCGACATCCACCCGCCTGTTGCGGCCGGATACGTTGCTGCCGCAGCCTTCCTTATCTATAACCTTTCATTCGGTCTTGTCCGGCAGAATAACATCCTCCAGACAGCCATAATGGTAGTCGGTCTGTTCGGCTATCTTTTCCTTCTGTTCTTCGGGTTCATCGGTGCAAACCTCATACTGAGGGGTCTGTTCAAAGGAAAGCGTGCCCTGGCATCCATCGTTTCCATGCTTTTGGTATTCATACTCGCACTGCCCATGGCCGTGCTGGGACTTATATATGTTTCAAACCCTGACACTTACAGGGAAATACTCAGAAAAACCGGAGGCTTATAATGGCTCTTATAAAATTCCCTTACGGAAAGGAACAAATTGAATTCGACATCCCGGACGGAAGGTTTGCGGGTTCACTCACATCCTCACTTAATGATTACCGGCCTTGCGCCGATGAGGCGTCGCTCATTGAAAACGCGCTTCTTAACCCCATCGGGTCAGAGTGCCTTTCAAGGCTTGCGGAAGGCAGGAAGAACATCGTGCTCATTGCATCTGACCACACGCGGCCCGTTCCGTCAAAATTCATCATCCCTCCCATGTTACGGGAACTGCGCAGGGGTAACCCCGATGCGGACATCACGATTCTCATTGCCACAGGATGCCACAGGGAGACGACGGAAAAGGAACTCATTGCAAAATTCGGGGAGGAAACAGTAAAAAAGGAACACATCGTCGTCCACGACTGTGACGACATGGATAATCTTGTTGACATCGGGGAACTTCCCTCAGGCGGACGCCTCATGGTAAACCGGCTTGCTGTGGAGGCGGACCTCCTTGTTTCGGAAGGCTTCATAGAACCGCACTTCTTTGCAGGCTTTTCAGGCGGCAGGAAGTCCGTCCTTCCTGGCATAGCCTCAAGAAAGACCGTCATTTATAACCATAACGCACAGTTCATCGATAACCCGTGCTCACGTACCGGCGTGCTCGAAGGAAATCCCATTCACCGTGACATGCTCTTTGCCGCAAAAAAGGCAGGGCTTAAGTTCATCGTGAACACCGTCCTTGATGCTGAGCATAAGATTGTATACGCCGTGGCCGGCGATGTGGAAAAGGCCCACCTTGACGGATGCCGTTTCCTTTCAGGCCTTTGCGGTGTCTCACTTCCAAAAGACATGGAAAAGCCGGGAATCGTGATTACTACAAACGGCGGGTTCCCGCTCGACCAGAACATCTATCAGGCAGTCAAGGGAATGACGGCAGCTGAAGCAGCGGTGAAAAAGGGCGGAGTCATCATAATGCTCGCAAAGTCAGATGACGGTGACGGAGGAAAGGTCTTCCATGAGACATTCAAAAACCAGCCTGACTTAAATAAAATGATGGAGGATTTCCTTGCAACCCCTCCGGAAGAAACCATCATTGACCAATGGCAGTCCCAGATATTTGCAAGAGTACTCCTCCATGCTAAAGTCATATATATTTCAGATGCAGACGATGAGACGGTACGCGACCTTCACATGATCCCTGCCGGAAGCATCGCTGAGGCCGTAAGAATGGCCGATGACATTCTGGGAACCACGGATGAAAAAATCCTTGCCATCCCGGACGGCATCGCGGTCACCGTAAAGTGAACTTCAAATGCCTTCGCATCCATAAAGGCGGCACTGTAAGGAAATCACCTTGATCCCGTGTGTGCCTCAAACTTATATCCGATACCCCAGACCGTGGATATGCTCCAGTCTCTGTTTCCGGGAAGTTTCTCACGGAGACGCTTGACATGGACATCCACGGTCCTTGTGTCTCCTACATACTCATATCCCCAGATGTTATCAAGAAGCTGCTCCCTTGTGAAAACGCGGTTCGGTGAGGATGCGAGGAAGTATAAAAGCTCCAGCTCCTTCGGGGGCATTTCCACGCTTTCCCCGTTGTAATGAACAGAATAGTTTGTAAGATTGACAACAAGGCCGGGATACTCAACGATCTTTCCGCCTTCCTTTTTGGGAGTCTCCGTCTGTGTCTTCTGGTTATAACGCCTCAGCACCGCCTTTACCCTGGCCACAAGCTCCTTACTGTCAAAAGGCTTTATCATGTAGTCATCAGCACCCAGCTCAAGGCCCAGCACCTTGTCAAAGACCTCTCCCTTTGCTGAAAGCATGATGACGGGAGTGTCAGCCTTTGCACGAATCTCCCTGCAGACCTGATAACCGTCCATTCCGGGAAGCATCAGGTCCAGGAGAATAAGGTCAGGCTTAAACTCAGGAAACGCGGCTATCGCCGATTCCCCGTCAAAAACCATCTTTGTCTCATAACATTCCTTAATCAGGTAAAGTGAGATGAGTTCAGCAATGGACTCATCATCGTCAACTATCATGATCTTCTGTTTCTCTGCCATTTCCTTCTCCTGCTAAGTTAAAACCGGCGTCCGTCTCCCATATGTACGGACCGCCATCCGGGCACGGAATTACCTGAAGGTAACCACCGTCACGCCGTCGGAGCCTTCGCCAAACACACCCAGACGGTACTCCTTAACATATTTTACCTTTTTTAGCCTTGAATGTACAGCCTCTTTGAGCGCACCCGTTCCACGTCCGTGAACTATACGCGCGGAGGGCAGGTGTGCAAGATATGCGTCATCAAGGTATTTTTCCAGTGCCGGCACTGCCTCGTCAGTCGTCATTCCGATAAGGTTAAGTTCCGGTGAAACCGTCATGGCCTTCGGCGAGAAGCCGGAGTATGAAGCCTGCGGGCTTTTTTCCTTCCCGGCACTTTCAGCTGACTTTGAAAGCTCAAGGTTTTTCACATTCACCTTCGTGCTCATGAATCCCATCTGTACGGAAACATTTCCATCCTTATCGGGAAGTGATGTAACCGTTCCCTCGGTACCTCCGAGACTCATCACCCTGACCGTGTCACCCACCTGAAGCTTTTTAGGTGATACAGGCTTTGCGGGTCCTTTAATCTTAAGTCCTGTGCCTGTGTCATGCTTTTTGATCCCGGCACGGAGCTTTTCACGCTCTGTCTCAATGTCCTTTAAGGTGTCCGCATCGGCCGCAAGGCGGTTAATGTTTCTTACGGTCTCGTCTGCGGTCTCCTTTGCGTCCTTAAGGATTTTTGCGGCTTCAGCCTTTGCGTCCTCGATTATCTTCTCACGGGATTCGTCGATTTTGTCTTCCTTTTTCTTTATGCGTCCGCGGATGTCCTCCATCTCACGGCGGAATCCTTCCGCCTTAAGCCTCTCCTTTTCAGCCACACGGCGGTCGTCGTTTAATTTCTGTATTACGTCCTCAAAATTTTCGTCGGCCTCGCCGATGAATCCCTTAGCCTCGTCAATGATATAATCCGGAAGTCCGAGCCTCCTTGATATCGCAAACGCGTTCGACTTACCGGGTACACCGATGAGAAGACGGTATGTGGGCCTTAATGATGCCACGTCAAACTCACAGCAGGCGTTCTCGACACCTTCAGTCTTAAGTGCGAACACCTTTATCTCCGCATAGTGCGTGGTGGCCATCGTGCGTGTCTTCATGCGGTGAAGAAAGCTTAAAACGGCCATTGCAAGTGCCGCGCCCTCCGTCGGGTCAGTTCCGCTTCCAAGCTCGTCAAAAAGACATAAGGACTTGGAATCCGCCTCTGAAATGATGTGCACGATGTTTGTCATGTGTGCGGAGAATGTCGAAAGGCTCTGTTCAATCGACTGCTCATCACCGATGTCCGCATACACGCTTTCAAAAAGTCCTAAGACGGAGCCCTCGTCCGCAGGAATGTGCAGCCCCGCCTGTCCCATAAGGGTAAGAAGTCCCACGGTCTTTAAGGAAACAGTCTTTCCTCCCGTGTTAGGTCCCGTCACCACGAGAAGGTCAAAGTCACGTCCAAGCCTTACCGTGATGGGCACGCACTTTTTCTTATCAATTAAAGGATGGCGTGCATTCTTTAATTCTATGTAGCGGTCAGTAGAAAACTCAGGCTCCGTGGCGTCAAGCTCCTCCGCGAAAAGTGCCTTTGCAAAGACCATGTCAAGCTTACGGAGTATCTTCACATCATCGGAGATGTCATCAAGATGCGGGGTGAGCGAGAGGCTTAAGCGGTGCAGGATCTCCTCGATCTCCTTTTTCTCCTCGACCTCAAGTTCCTTTATCTCGTTATTTAACTTAACGATGGCCATGGGCTCGACAAAGAGCGTCATTCCCGTTGCGGACGTGTCATGAGTAAGTCCCGGAACCTTCGCCTTATATTCCGCCTTTACGGGAAGGCAGTAACGCCCGTCCCTCTGCGTTATCACCGCATCGGTAAGGTAGTCGCGGTATGAATTAAGATGTGACTGCATCGTGTCATGGATCTTATCGGCACTGGCCGTAATCTTTTTACGGATGCCGTAAAGCGTGGGTGATGCGTCGTCCGCAATCATGTCCTCCGAAATTATGCAGCGCGTGATTTCACGGTTTATCTGCGTTAAAGGC
The DNA here is from genome assembly GCA_024405115.1 of Lachnospiraceae bacterium. Taxonomy (GTDB): domain Bacteria; phylum Bacillota; class Clostridia; order Lachnospirales; family Lachnospiraceae; genus Avilachnospira. The sequence goes on along the minus strand of JAKSPD010000020.1, from coordinate 23,808 downwards.
TCTATGAAGGAAAAGTCCTCCGTAAGCGAGTCATTTATCTCCTCATCCATCCCGTAATCCCGGGCACGCTGTGCCACCGTAAGGACGGAGCTTATGCGCATGAGCTCCGCCGCGGAAAGCGTGGCACTTACCTTAAGGCGCTTTATGGAGTCAGTTATCTCCTTCACCCCGCGGAATGAAAGCGGGGTACCCTTTACCCTCATGCGTTTTCTCGCATCCGTCGTGTTCTTCTGGTACTCACGGATCTTCTTTAAGTTAGTGGAGGGCGTGATTTTTGCGCACAACGCCTTACCGGCCTCCGAGGACGCATATCCGCAGAGGATGCTTATTATCTTGTCATATTCTAAAATGTGTAAAGCTTTTTCTTCCATTTAGTCCACACGAATCTCCGTTAATCTCGGAGTGCCGCCTGAGTTAACTGCCCCAAGGTACAGCTTAATCTTAAAATATTTTCCTTTTATAAACTCTGCGGGGATTTCCTCACCGCATTCAAACCTTGTATTCCCCGTACCATCTTTACCGATAAATGCCGCCTTTGAAAGCTCCTCTTCCGAAGAAGCCGTTTTAATCTGGCAGTTCACCCATGTCTTTACCGGAAGCTCCGAAGTCCATGAAACACTCTTTATGTCCTCTGCCGTCCCAACCGGTGTAATGTAATACTCCTCAGGGCCTCTTGTCATGACATTGCCCATGTCGTTCGGAACCATGTCGTGCGGCCCTATCGTGGGAAGCCAGGTACGGTTTTCTTCCTTAAATCCTTCAGGTCCGTTCCACCAGATGGCCGATTCTGCAACATGGCTTCCGTACGCACGGTGGTGCGTAAGGCAGAGATCCACGTATCCATCCTCATTAAAGTCTCCTGCCCATGCGGCTGAAGATGAATGGGCGAAGAAACGCTTTCTGTTCGTGAGTGAGAAATGACCGTGGTCATTCCAGTAAAGATATGAGTTTATGTCACGCTCCTTCTTATTGAAGTAAGAGGATGCGAAGATGTCAAGGTAACCGTCATTATTAAAGTCAGCTATAGTGATGTTGTTTGACTGGTATGACGGAAGCACGCAGCAGTTGTAGCCTGAATACCCCTGAGGACCGCCCCAGAATATCGTAACGGAGCCTTCCTGGTAAATGTTTCTGTAGTAGCTTGCCCTTGAACCGAATATGAGGTCCGGGTATCCGTTTTTATTAAGGTCCGCAACACGTACCGTAAGGGCATCGTCAACAGGGATCTTTGTCCGTCTTTCGTCAGAAAAGCCCTCCGGGCCTCCCCAGTAAATCAGCGAATAGGGCTGCCATGAAAGCGGGACAACAAGGTCAAGCCAGCCGTTTCCGTTAAGATCCGCAAGAGCCGGCCACAATGCACCAATCGCGGAGCCCTTCGGAAGGTCATTACCGGGATTAAGGATTACCACGTTTTCATCACTGAATCCATCCGGTCCGCCGTAATGAATCATGAGGTCCTTTCCGCATGTGATAAGATCAAGGTATCCATCCTTATTGAGGTCTGCCGCATGGCCACCCCATGAAAGCGGTGCCTTTATCTCTGCTTTCCTTTCGGTACTGAAACCGTTCGGCCCGTTAAGGTAGAGATCCGCCGGCGGCTCAAGCCACGGACGGTCCTCCGCGTTCTGCAGGATGAGAAGGTCAGCCCAGCCGTTATCGGTAAAGTCAGCTGAGATCATGCTGCCTGCAGAATGTCCCTGGAATTCAAGTCTCCTGTCCGGACTGAATCCGTCCTTTGAACCAAGATATACGTAAACCGGAACATCGCCGTAGCTTTCGGACTGCTGCTGGTTTACGAATACAAGGCTCTTTTTACCCTCGTTCTTAAAATCACCGGCCAGAACGTCTACACAATTATGTGTCTTAAAGCGTTTTGGTTCCTCTGAAACATGTCCGTTTTCATCCGTTACAAAAAGGAGCGACTCCGTCGAATGCTTTTTGGTGTCACGTCCCTGGGCCACGGCAATGTCCATGAGCCCCGAACCCGAAAAGTCACAGCATATGACTTCCCTCGGGGTAAGCATATTTCTTTCCTCAAAGGGCTTTTCGTATCCGAGCGCGCCTTTATAGATAAGCACCTTCTCATCCGTAATGCTGATGCTTCTTAACAGCACAATGTCACTGCCATCTTTATCATAAATGCTTCCGGCTGCCGCCGATATAACGTTCTTTTCATTGATTACAAAGCACTTTTCGTCAGGCTTTCTTCCTGTAAAGTGAATAAAATGCGCTCCATCCCCATCTGAAAGGAAAAGGTATCTTTCACCTCTTACAGTTACCTGCTTTGAGCGGGCAAACTCGTTATATATAGCATTTCCCCCACCGCCTTCGATATGGTCAAAGCGTTCCTTATCCTTTGTGTCCCCTGAAAGAACTATGGAGTTTTCCTCAGAAAAGCCTTCCGGTGAGCCGAAATATACCTTCCAGCTTCCGTCACGCATACGGCAGTAAAGGTCATCGATTCCGTCACCGTCAACGTCACATACGGAGAACCACGCTGCTTCCATGGGGTAATCCTTAAAGCCGTTCATTCTAAAGCCCGTATCCTCCTGTGAGTAAACACGGACACGGAAGCTGCTTAAGTGTACGGCACTTGCCTCGTCGATGCCGTCAGCAATGAGATACAGGATTTCACGTTTACCGTCGCCGTTTACATCACCGATTCCGCATGAAAAACACGCCGGAGCCGCAAGGTCTATCTTCCTGTTTTCGGTAATTCCGTCGAAACCTCCGAAATACACATATGACGGAAGGTCCGAATGCTGTCCGTCATGCGTAACCCCGATGATGAGGTCATCATATCCGTTTCCGTTTATATCCGCGCAGGCCGCAGCCTGTGCGCCCTGGGTAAGCACCTCGTTAAGCACAGCTTCACCTGCAGGATCATCGTAAATGTAAAGATACGGATGCTCGTTGTAGCCGTGGCTGTTTGCAATAAGAAGGTCTACATAGCCGTCCTTATTGAGATCATACTGCCATATCCTCTGAAGCACGCCCTTTTTTGATACATATAAGTTCTGACCGCCGTTTTCAAATGTTCCTTTTGAAATTTCATCAAATCCGCTTAATATCCACTTACTCATTTTTTCTACCCCTTAAAACCGACTATGCAAAAGCATACTTTAGGTTATTATACTTCAAAACCACATAAAGTTTCAAATGATTATCAAATGTGTTACAATAATGCTTAACGAGGTGCATATGATCAAGGTTAAGGACGAAATAAAAAAAATAAAGTCCATGGACAGAAAAGCAGCCACGGACTATGTAATAATGTACTACCTGCCAGCCACCATAGGAATAGCGGTGGCCCTTTATTTTATTATCTCCACCATTTCGCAGGTTGTTAATAATAAGCAGCTCGAACCCGTTGTAAGGGCAGGTATCCTGAACGAACTTGAAATGCACTGCGGGGACGGCATAAACGATACGTTAAGCCGTGCCTTCCCCGATGCATCCGGAAAATACGCTCCCATAAAGCGCACGTTTTCCTCCCCGGATGAATCAGAAAACATGTTTTCATCTATAGAGCTGAGCTCCTACATCGCAGCCGGGGACATTGACCTTATATTGGGTGACCGGAAGACCGCAGAGCTTCTTTCAGAATCAGGCGGCCTTGTAAGCACCACCGATATAAGTGACACTGCCTTGGGTCATCTTGCAGGTAATGCGGGCATCAGCCCTCTTTACTACATCTACTTTACAGAACGCGCGGGAGCGGAAAACTCCGCGTATCTTCTTAAATTCATCCAGACCGATGAATAATAAATCCCGTTTAAAGACTCTCCTTTGCTGCCTTATTCTTCGGATATTTTTTCAAAGTCACCAATCAGCTTTCTTCCGATAGCAGCCTCAAACCTTAATGCAGGCTCCAGAAGTCCTTTAGCCCCGTAATATGTCAGATAAGCGCATGCCTCAAAGGTGAAGTCGCCCTTGTAGCCTGTTTCGTAAAGTGCGTGCATAAGGTCATCAAAGTCAATGTTTCCCATGTAGGGAAGCATATGTTCGTCGTCTATCCCGTGGGTATCCTGTACATGAAGTCCCGTAAGGATGCCGGGGTCAAGCTGGCGGATGAAGTCTCCCGGCTGGAGTCCGCCGCGGCAGAAGGCATGGCCGATGTCCACAAGGCCTGTGTACCACGGTGAATCCAGTCTCCCAATCATTGCGTTCAGAAGGTCCGGATATGTAAACGCACCTGAAAGGTTTTCAAGTGAGATCTTAACGTTATACTTTTCGCACAGGGGCTCAAATCCCTTTAAAAAACCATAGTTGAAATCAAGGTTATTTCTGGATGCGCTCGGATACGGCACACGTACCCCGTGAAGCACTATGTGGTCCACTCCCATTATTCCTGCCGCCTCAATACTTCTCTTTATGGCAAGGTACTGGAAATCCGAATCATCCTGTGGGCTGTCATACTTAAAAAAGTAAGGAGCATGTGCCTGGCTGCATGCCAGACCGTATTTTTCAAACGCCGCCTTAACCTCATACGCCTTTTCCCTGTAATCTTCCATACAGAAGACTTCCGTGGAATCATCGCAGAAGCTCATGTCTGCCGCATCAAATCCGGTCTCTTTTATGAGCCTTGCGCCGTCATCTATACTGTAGTGTCTGAAAACGGCACCGGTCTCTACTGCTAATTTCATATGTTCCTCCACACCTGTAAACCGGGCCGTCGCATGCTGCCACGGCCCGTCAATCCTTCTGATAATGTTAAATGTTTTTAAATCAGCCGCCCCACGCGGGAATGTATCTGGATACGTCATCACCTGCGATGCTAAGAAGCCTTACATTTCTGTAATACTCTCCCTCACCGTTTGTGAAGTCCTTTAACTCATCCATATGGCCCAGTCTTCTTACCATGCTCCACTCCATCCTGTTGCAGACTCTTCCGTATGTATCCCAGAAGCTTATGTGTGAGCAGCCTGAATTATAAAGGTCAAGCGCACGTCTCTTGTACTCATCGGGGCTCATGAAACGGGGCATGATCTCAAGATAAACAGTTGTGCCGTACTTTTCAAGCTCCATGAATTCCTTTACACGCGCATCCTGGTCTGCGGGTCCCTGCGGGATTCCCCTTGAATCTTCCATCGGAGGCATGAACTCAAAGTCCTGACGGCGGTATACGGTAAGCTTATCACTGTTGATATAGTAGTTATGATATTTCCCTATATCGATATGCTTTCTGTCATCGTCCTTCCATACTGTCTCATCAAGCACTTCCCTTATTCTCTGCGGATAAGAGATGACTGCGGAGATAAGTCCTTCCTTGGCCCATGTAAGGAGATCCTCTCCTAAAAGCCTTGAATCATACATTGTGAAATGGCAGCGTGCATGGATGGCTGTCTTATTCTTTCCGCAAGCCTCATCAAGGGCAGCACGAAGCTCCCTTACAAAGTCAGTCATGAAACGGCACTTAAGTGCGATAACCTTTTCATCATCAATGGGAAGCTCGCGAGGATCCTCGCCGTATTCCTTAATGAATGCATCAACAAACGGCTGCTCGAAGAGAATGTAGGGAACACCTCTTGTAAAGATCATCTCAACGGCATCAAATCCCTGCATGGCTGACTTTACGAACATGTCGATGACGTACTTTCTTGTTTCGGGATACATGTATGAGATTGCCTCTACCGGAACGCCGTCCCTGTCAACGCAGCGAAGCTCCGGATGCTCCTCGCGGAAAGTGTTCGTGAAATACATCTGGTCATACGGGAATTCCATTCCCCATGCGCCCATTCTTCTTGAACAGCACATCTTAAGACCCTTTTCATGTCCAAACTTCACAAGGTCGTTAAGCATCTCATATGTAAAGTGACGTCTTATTCCCATGTTGCAGAGCATGTCGCCGTATCTGGGATAAACGAAGTTCTGCTCGTTTTCGGTAATTACCTGTCCGTCAAAAAGCATTACGTTCTCCACTGAAAGCCACTCAACGTCAGATTGTGAATAGTCCTCTACAAGGTCATGCCACTCTTTTGGGGTCGTTGGATAATAAAGCCCGTGCATTCCGTGCATGTCGTTTGTGGCATAAAGGCGCTTATTCTTTGTTTCAGCCTGATCAGCCTTAAATGCCTCAACCTCCTCATCGCTCATCGGAACAAAACGTACCCATGAGATCATTGCATCAGAAGGAGAGCCGCCCTTTGCCTTTCCGATCACGAACTTTTCACCAGTCATGTCGGCACTTATAAGGTAAACTTCCTGAATTGCATGTGCGGCATATCCTACTGTGCAGGGAGTGCAGTGCATGAATGCTGGAGCAGATGAGAGCTTTACATTAACGCAGTTGTTTTCCGACTCACAGAAGGCAAGCATTCCGATGAATATCTTATACCATCCCTTTAATTGCGGATCAAATGACACGTCCCTAGGGTGGTTATCACGCATTGCCACAAGGGCGCTTCCCTTTATTTCAGCTGTCTCATAGGGTACTGATGCCCATCTGTTATACTCCCTGTAGGGAGATATGTTAAGCCGGGGCTCACAGAGACCTCCCAGATCACTTACTATAACTTCTTTTCTTAATTCTTCCATGATGCATTTCCTTTCGGGTAACACCCTGACTGTTTTAACTGTCTGCAGTTATGTCAACCTCCGATGCCATAAGCCGGGAATTTTTGATTTATGTAAACCATATGAATTCATGCCATCAGTCATTCTTTATGACTTTGAAACGTGCGATGAATACCTTATGGTGTGAACCCTTTTCAGGATTCTCATAACCCTTGTACCACTCCTCGCATCCGTCATCATAAATAAGGGTTACTTCGTTCTCACCTGTGACTGCAAGTGAGCCGTAGCCTGACGGAACCTGTCCCCAGGTACCTTTATTTTCAGTCATGTACATGGGTTCTGACCACCATGTGCCGTCCTCTGAACCTACGGAAATAAACTGTCCGTCACGTCCTGCCGTTACGACGATTCCGCCGTTTTTTACCTGCACTGCCTTCGGATATACTCCATGCCGGTTGATTGCAACAGGCTGTGACCATGTCTTTCCGTCGTCAGTTGAACGCACGCCGTAAAGAGGTGTATAGCAGTTATCCTCTCCCTCGTAGAATCCGCCCGAACGCATTACTGAGAAAAGAGAACCGTCCTCCAGCATTATAAGATCCGGCTCGCAGTAGCCCTCAGCATATTCCGGAAGAGGCCACGTATTTGCGTCGGCAAGGGTCGAAAGATACTCAAAGCTCTGTCCCCTGTCATGTGTGACTGCTATCCATGAGCGGTACTGGTAATACTCTCCCGGTATGTAAGGCACCCTGTTTTTATCCTGCCTGAACTGGCCGTACATCGTGCAGAGGATGTCCCCGTTTGGAAGCTCAACTATGCCGTGGTCAAATGAACCCGAGTGGGCATTGTTTCCGTCGCCATATCCCACTGCAAGGTCCGGAATCTTTACTTTGGCAAAGTCCTCATTGTAATTTCCCTTTAACATTTCTTCAGGGCTTTGGGCGGTTACCACCTTTCCGATATACGGAATGGGGAACTGCGTGCGGCGGAACCTGTCGAAAACAAAATTACCGCCAATGGCCGTCCATGCGGTACCGTCTTTAAGCGTTGTGAAGCGGAAAAAGTCATCGAAGCTCTTTTCGAAGGTCTTACCTCCGTCATGAGAAGTAAAGATGCAGTGATCCTTGGGTTCCTTAGAAGGATTCCTTACCGAAAAGATAATGGTCTGTGCATCCGGGCTGAAGTAAGCGGTTTCCGGATAATAGTGTCCTTCGCAGGCAACGTGCTGCTCAATAAGTTCGAGAGAATACTTTGACATTTTACTCTGATTCCTTTTTATCTTTATTTATGATCCTGTCGCGGATGACAGGCATAGTTACATGTGAAACGAAAAGTGACGTAAAGCCCGGAATAAAAAACACCATGGCAAATACCGAAAACGGAATTAAAAATACCACGATACCCATAGATATAACCTGGATAAGGAGAACCAGGAAGGTACTCTTCGCCTCCAGTCCCGAGAGGATAAGGGCATTTCTTAAGGCTTCACCCGGTTTAAGCTCCAAAAGCGCAAGCTGCGGATAATACCAGCTCATTACCGCCAGTGAAAATACGACTGCGAATCCACCGAATACGTATCCTGCTGCCTCGGCTATGCTGTAGCTTACAGCCCATATAAAAAGCGGGAAAACCACCAAGAATGTCCCAAGAAGCATCCTTTTAAGGAAGCTTCTCTTAAACTCGTTGAAAAAAGTAAGGAAGTCAACGTCATAACCCTGCCTGTAAAGCTTTGTGACTGCCGCATAGAGTCCGCACAGTGCTGCGGGTACCGTAATTACGGGCAAAGAAAAGAAAACACATATGATGCTGAACCAGATCAGCTTGAAAAAATGTGTGCTTATCACATACCATAACCGGCCCTCATAATCATCCGGGGACCGGTTAATGAATTCATTATCTTTTGCTTCTGGAAGCCTTTTGTCCGGACCTGGTGTAAAGGACATCATTCCTCCCTGAGACGTGTAATGTCTATTGTTCTGATTCCGTCCTGTGCTGAAATATAGTATGCGACGATGATGTCTCCGTTATCAAGCTGCAGTGAGCATGGATAACCAAGGTCCCCGTTGGGGGCATCGTCACGAAGGATGATTTCGCGAGCCTCCGAAATGTCTGTAAGCTCGGGATTAACCACACGGCAGCGGATTCCAAACGGCTCAACACGGTAACCGTAGGTAAGAAGAACATTTCCGCTTCTTAAGCGGAGCGCATGTGCCGGTGAAGAGCACCAGCAATTTTCAATCTCCTGTACTGGTCCGAATGTCTTTCCGTCATCATCCGATACGGAAATATGAAGATTAAGGTATGTTTCCTCAAAGTCAGCTCCTGGCAAGGTCCAGTCCGTCTGCGTCCTGTAAAGACCCACAAGTCTTCCGCTTTCAGTACGGTAAAGATTAGGCTCAAGGTAGTTCTTTTTGCACTCAGGGTCAAAAGCCATCACTGAAAGTTCTTCCCATGTCTCGCCCCTGTCAGTGGACTTTAGAAGTACCGACCTTGAAAGCTCGCCCATCTTCTTTGAACCGTAGAAAGGAAGGAGAAGTGTTCCGTCGGGAAGTTCCGTGATGTTTCCTCTTACGGCACCCTTTGAATCCCAGCCGTCCACAACGATGGGAGGCATGTGGTCCCAGTTTTTTCCGTTATCATCGGAGATGCTCATTGAAGCCCCGTATCCGAAGCAGTCAAGCTTATCGTGGAGAGTACGTCCAAAACGCACGAAGGGTTCACCCCATCTGGCGAAGCCTTTTCCCTTCCGGACAAGCTCCCAGCGGAAATATGTCGCAATGATCCTTCCGTCAGAAAGAACGTTGAGGCACGGATCCTGGTCACTCATTCCGTCGTTGATGATGAGATAGAGTTCCTTACCAAAGGTAATTCCGCCGTCCGGGGATGTAATGTAAACATCCTTAGCGGTGGGGTCAACGTGTGTTACGGCACCGTACTGTTTCTGACGCTCCTTAGCATGACGAAAGGCACAGACAACTGTGCCATCCGGAAATTTCGCCAGATTAGGGAATGTGCAGTACTCCTCATCCCTGTAGATTGTTTCGTGTCCTATTATTTTAAGCATATATCAACCCTTTACCGAAGAACCGATAAGTGATTCCACAAAGAAATTCTGGCAGGTTACAAAGGCAATCATTACAGGCAGTAACATAAGTACGTTAGATGCCATGATGGCCGGGTAATTCTGATACTGTGTATCAGAGAAAGCCTTTACAGCCATGGGAAGCGTGTACTTTGCCTTATCCCAGAGATACAGAAGGGGTTTCTCATAATCATTCCATGTCCACAAAAAATACATGAAAAGAAGCGTTGCAATACTTGACTTTACGTTTGGCATTGCGATGTTCCAGTAGATATTGAAGTTCCCTGCTCCATCGATCTTGGCTGACTCAATCATTGATTCAGGAAGTGAAATGAAAGCCTGTCTCATAAGGAATACACCGAATGTTCCTCCGAGGAAGTTTCCAAGCCACAGTGCGGCATGAGTATTGATAAGACCAAATCTTGAATAGATCATGTATGTGGGAAGGATAAGTACTGTTCCTGGAAGCATTGTGGTAGCAAGCTTTAAAACAAACAGTCCGTCACGTCCTTTAAATCTTACCTTTGCATAACCGAAGCCTGCCATCGTACATGAGAAGAATGTACCTGCAGCTGCGATGAGTGCAACCTTAACCGAATTTAAGAAATATGTTACATAGGGTACTGTTCCGTCAAAAAGCGCCTTATAGCCCTTAAGTGTGGGGTTCCTGGGAATCCACTCAATGGGGAACGTAAATACAGAGTTCATTCCCTTAAAGGATGTCGAAAGCATCCATAAGAACGGGAATACCATGATAATACCGAAAAACCATACGATAACGGATATGATGCTTTTGGTAATGATCATGTTTTTCTTATGTGAACCAGTCATCTCATTACCTCCTTATTCTGCATCAAACGTGCTTTCTGTCTTCCAGCGGATGGCGGTAACAACCATTATGATGGCTGTAAGGAACCAGCTCAGTGCGCACGCATAACCGTCTCTGTGTGTCAGGAACGAGCATTTATAGATGTAAAGTCCAATGGTATATGTAGCCGTTCCGGGACCGCCCTTTGTAATGATCTGCACGAAGCTCCACATCTGCAGTGATCCGATGATACCAAGGATCATGAGAAGGAAGGTGGTGGGCTTGATCTGGGGGATTGTTATGTTAAAAAACTGCTGGGCGGTATTGGCTCCGTCCATTTCGGCAGCTTCATAAAGTTCTTTGGGAATGTTTGCAATGGCACCGGAATACATGAGGATGTCATATCCGATGTTCATCCACAGAAGTACTATCATCACGGCAGGAAGCGCCCAGTCTGAGCTGGAAAGCCATCCGGGCAGATTCTCTTCAGCAACACCAAAAGCCTTAATGAACATATTGATGGGGCCCTGTGTATTATGGAAAAGCGCACGCCATACTGTTGCTACCGCAACGATGTTGGTTACGTACGGAAGGAAGTAAAGAGCTCTTGCTCCTGCCTTTCCGTAAACAAGGTTATTGAGTACCGATGCAATGATCATTGCAAGGAAAAGGGTAACGGGAATAACCAGAAGTAAAAGAAGGTTGTTCCTGATGCAGGCATTAAGGTAAGTGTCACCTACCATGTCGGTAAAGTTTTTGATTCCTACCCAGTTAGCTACATCGTAACCTTTAATGATGTTCCAGTCGGTAAACGCCATTGTAAGCGAAAAGATAATACCGAAAAGAGTGAATACGGTAAAACCAACGAGGTTGGGCATTATAAGAAGATAACCGGTAAGGTTATCGTGGAAAGTCCTCGAATGCACAACTTCATTAAATGTCTTTTTCTTCTTTGTCTTCATGACACGGATCCTTTCTTTTTAAAGGAAAGTTTCTTTTTAAAAGTGCCGGGCAGAGCAATCTGCCCGGCACGATAAGCCTTCAGATTTTATGACTATGGATTACTGTACCTGTGCAAGCTCAGCTGTGCCGAGTTCGTTCATCATAGCAGCCCATGAATCAAAGTCCATCTCTCCGTTGAAGAACAGTGAGTACTGCTCATAGAAGAGTGCTGTAAGAACTGTGTCGTACTTAACCATACCGGGATCATAGTTGAACTTTTCGATATGTGATACGAGATCAGTTGTGCAGGCCTTAACAGCTGTTTCGATCGGGAAAATGTTCTCATGCTTATTTCCGTTGCTGTCCTTGAAGGTTGTAAGAGTAGACGCACCACCCTTGATGTCAGCTGTGGGAGCTACAGGCATGTAGTTTGATCCCTCAACAGTGCACTCGAGTTCCATGAACTTTGCGAACTCATAAGCTTCCTGGGGATGAGCTGATGTCTTGGGAATGTAGAATGCACCAACAAGTGCCATGTAGGCAACGCCATTACCTGCTTCTTCTACGTAAGGAAGTTCAGCTACGCCAAGCTCGAAGGGAAGAGCTCCCTCGCCGGGATCGTTGAACTGGTAGTTGTTAAGCCATACTAAAGTGTAGGGGCCATCAATGATGAGGGCTGTTCCCTGAGAAGCAAGAACCTGACGGCGGTGCATTGACTCTGAAGTCATCTTAGCCATTGAAGGAGCTACGTTAGCGCCGTTGGGATCTGAAAGGTTGTAAAGCCATTCCATGTTCTTCTTGAGGATCGGATCATCGAAATTGGGAACGATGTTTCCGTCAGCATCCTTCTTTGTGAAGCTCCAGCCTGATGTCTGAGCCATTACGAAGCAGAGATCCTCCCAGCCATAGGGGAATACGCAACCATAGAAGTTGTTAGCGGGATCATTGAGCTTCTTAGCTGTCTCTGTGAACTCTTCGATTGACCAGACTTCGGGAATTGTGATACCCTTCTGGTCCATGATGGTCTTGTTGTAGAATACCTTGAAGGTGTTGTTTGACCACGGAATTCCGTAGTAATTGCCTTCGTAGTTAAGCATGTTCATAGCGCCGGCGCCGAAAAGCTTAACAAGGTCATCACCTGCTGCTGCAGCGTACTCATTAACAGGAAGAGCGCCGCCGTTGATAGCCTTCTCATATACCTTCTGTGAATAGGTATATACAAGGTCAACAACCTCACCTGAACCAACGATTACATCAATCTGGTTGTCGATGTCGCACTCAACGAACTCAACCTTGATGTTGGGATGTGAAGCTTCAAACTTTGCAATCCTTGCTGCACAGCCGCCGTCAACGTCAGCTCCGTTGTACCATCTGATGGTAACAACTTCGTCTTTAGCTGCTTCGGTAGCTGCCTGTGTAGCTGCCGCTGTGGTAGCTGCTGGTGTTGAACTGCATGCTGCAAGTCCGATTACCATGAGTGCAGCAAGCATAACTGCCATAAAACGTTTCATAAGTTTCCTCCTTGATATTTATCCTTTACGGAATTGGATACAGTTGCCATTTTAGCATAAAAGCGAACCCCAGTCCACTTTATTTATAGTCATTTTAACTATAAAATGTATTTTTATAAATACGATTTTGTCTGTCTTGGTTATTCAAACTTAACCTTGTGCAGTTTAGGGCTGCCGCAGGCATTCGGCGAGAAGAATTCTGCCTCATACTGGATGAATGCCGTATCTTCTGGAAGCCCGAGTTTCCCTCCGTTAATAAGAGGTTCCCCGAATGAAGCTGAAAGAAGACTTTCCTCATCCTTTCCGCTCCTTACCCTCATGTAAAGGGCGGTGTCATTTTTACATTCAGCTTCCCATGACATGGTCTTCGGTACATCTGTAACCGCAATCACTTCCGATGTGTAATACTCGCTTTCGGTCCTGTCAGCAATGTTATAGATGCAGTTTCTCGTAAAATCATGCGGACCGTACGCCCACAGCTTCTGAGGATTTTCGAAATCAAATCCTTCCGGTCCGTTATGGAAAAGGACTGACTGTACGGTATGCCCTATGTCATTACGGTGGCAGCAAACGAGAAGATCCGGATAGCCGTTTCTGTCAAGATCCACCAGAAGACTTGCTATTGATGACTCGCACTGGATCTTCTGCGGGTTTTTGAAATCGAAGTTTCCTTTTCCGTCGTTTTTAAAGATTCTCATCGGAAGAACCCTTGTTTCTGTAGTTGAGTAGAACGGAAGGATCAGGTCAAGACTTCCCGTGCGTCTTAAATCAGCAAAAGACACGTATCCCGTCGTACCTCCGGTTTCAAATGAAACCTGTTCTGAAAAAGGAAAGCCTTCCTCATAGTTTTTCAAAATGTTAAGATAGCTCTTACGCCTTGTATAATGTCCGCAGGACGTGGTAATGATTTCAAGCCTTCCGTCACCGTCCACATCAGCTGCGGTCACGCCTATAAGCTCCGCACCATTCGCATTTTTGACAGAAAAGTGTTCCGGCTTTTCATTTATCTTAAGGCCGTCTTTTGAGCCGTGAATGATGCTTATGTTTCCTCCGCCCTCTCCTGTGACAAGATCAAGGTAACCGTCCCCGTCAATATCGCAGAGCACAAGTGCCTGAGCACATCCAAGTTCGGCCGGTATGGGCTCGCATCTGTCATTTGAGTATCCTGAAGGACCGCCATAAAATACCGTTGCGGCATCCATCCCGGTATCGGCTCTTGCAGAAGTTGAAAGAATGAGGTCAAGCCAGCCGTTACCGTTAAGGTCGGCTACGATAAGGCCACCCGGGATTCTCAGCTTCGGATCCTTTATGTCATAATGATTTTTCGGGTCAGGACCGTTTTCGGTACCCTTAAAGATCCTTGCCCCGTTCCATGTAGTTGCAATCAGTTCGGGATAACCGTCATTATCTATATCCGCGGAAACATACGAGTACGCACCGGAATCGATCGGGTATTCCACCCTGTTTTCTTCCCTGAAGATATGGTCAGAAGATCCGTAATAACAGTAAACCGGGAACTCCGGATCACGCTGGTTGGGGCCGGACATCGTATTGCAGACAATGATTTCATTCATGCCGTCATTATCAATGTCAGATACATTCACACTTACCGCACCATGTGTGATAAAACTCTGTGCATTATCCAGCGAGTATACATTATCCTTATTAAAAAGAATGAAGGAATCAGTATCGTAGGATTTAACGGAGCTATAGACACACGCAACTATTTCCTTCTTTCCCGTGTTGAAAAGGTCACAGGCACAGACACTGCTGCAGAAAAATCCCTCGAGGCTCTGCCATACGGTGTCAGGGTCGGATACCTTTCGTATCTCAATGCCAAGGGCAGTTCCCACGATGATCTCATTTATGCCGTCATCATCGAGATCAGCGATGTCAAACCCGATACTTCCGGAAAAGAACTGGGTCATTGCACCCTTTACGTCAATGGTAAGAACATCATCACCAGAGAACTTTCCCTTCCGGTTTCTATAGATCATTACCCTGTTTCCGCCGGTAAGGATTATGTCATTATAGCCGGTGCCGAAAACATCGTAGACCTTTATTCCGGTACAGAGGTAAGTCGGAAGCTCCACCGGTTTTTTTGCAATTCCGGAAGGCCCTCCGTAGTAAATGAACATTTTTGAACATGAATCCTTTGCGGATCTGTAACCGGCAAGGATGAGGGAATCATAGCCTTCATTGGTAAGGTCTGCACTGGCCACGTTCATGATGGTATTGTGGATAAAGCCGTACTCCTCAGTTGCCTCGCGGAAGATGTGCGGACTTTCCTGAATGAAGACCTTCTGCGCATAGTCAAAACCCGGGTAATGGTGGTCATGCCATGCACTTGAGAAAACCACATCTTTTAAACCGTTTCCGGTAAGGTCTATGGCGGAAGCTGAATAAGCGCCCTCAGTTTTGAACTCCGTTCTTTCACCGGTAAGTCCATCCGGACCGCCCCAGTATATATATGAAGTAAGGTCACTTGTTACGCCATTTTCCCCATTTGCAATCAGAAGGTCCGGATAGCCGTCGCCGTCAATGTCAACTGAATACGATTTCCAGCAGGAATCATGCGGAAGAAGTGTTCCGTTCCACTGTGAACCGTCATATTTATAGATGGCTGTCGGTCCTCTTTCAATGTATCCGTGGCTGTTCGGGAAAACAATGTCGAAATTCCCGTCGCCGTTAAGGTCCTGATCGGAAATCCTTCTTATCGTGCCGGAGGCATCGACAAAAAGATTGGCCCCCGCATTGCCAAAGGCACCGCGACGGAATACCTCAAATCCTTCCTGTGTAATGCTCATGAAATCTCCTTATGCGATAGTGGATAAATGCCGCCTTTTAAGCGTTGAAAACATACTTATCAAGTCTTCTCATTGCTTCCTTTACCCTTTCGGTGGGAAGTGCCGTATTTATCCTTATGGTATCGGGCTTTAAGAAGTCCCTTCCGTCCTGCCAGTCAACGCCTGCCTCAAAGCCGAGCTTTAAAAGCGCGTCAAGGTCCATGCCGTGTGCCTTAAGCCACTCACTGCAGTCGATGTATAAGAGGTATGTTCCCTGAGGCATTGCAAGGGTCACGCCCTTAAAGTTTTCCGTGATGTACTTATATGAATATTCCGAATTGTCACTTAAAACTTCCCTTAATTCATCAAGCCACTCATATCCTTCCGGCTTATATGCACCTATAAGGGCATACATGGACATAAGGTTCATTCCGTTATAATGTCCGAGTGAAGCTTCCTTTTCCATGCGCTCCCTGAGAGTCTTATTGTATACGATATGGTATGCACCGATAAGACCTGCAAGGTTAAAGGTCTTCGTTATTGAGTAAAAGGCGATTGTATTGTTTCTTGCATAGTCCGAAACCGACTGTGTGGGGATATGCTTATTTCCGCGGAGTATAAGGTCAGACCATATCTCATCGGAGATGACCGTCACATCATTATCCTTATATACCTCCATGGCCTTTTCTATCTCCCATCTCTCCCAGACACGCCCGCTCGGATTATGCGGCGAGCAGAAGATTGCCACATGGATACGGTTTTCCTTAATCTTCTTATCCATGTCCGCAAAATCCATGCGCCAGATGCCGTTTTCATCCATCTTGAGCGGGCTTGCGATGGTCTTGTAGCCATTATTATTCAAAACTCCCAAAAAGCCGCAGTAGCAGGGTGAATGTACAAGGACCGGTTCGCCTGCCGAGCACAGCATGTGAAGGGCCGTTGCCACCCCACCGAGTACGGAGTTCTCATAACCGATGTTTTCAATCAGAAGTCCCCTTACGTCATTTCTTCTGGTCTGCCACTCAATTATCTCCTCAAAATACTCCGGCCTTGTCCTGTAGTAACCGAACAGCGGGTGTTCCGCCCTCTTGATCATTGCCTCAGGAACCGTCGGGACAGTGGCAAAATTCATATCAGCAACTTCCATGGGAATCCAGTCAGTTATCCCGTCCTTTAATACTATACCTTTTCTGGAAGGGCCTTCAGGATCGTGGTCGACCGCCGATGAATCCATGCCGTGTCTGTCATAATAGCTTGTAAAATCGTACTTCATTCTTTTATCTGCTCCATTTTATTTTATTTTAAATCCCCTGGCATTTTCAGTCTCAGAGGTTTTTCTTTTTTCATATGAAATAGTATGCTCTGTTTCCTGTTGCCGCATTTTTTACTCATAGCGCCATTTTACCACCAAAAAAAAACAAATCAATGCCCCGTTTCCATCCTGTCTCAAAATAAAATACCCTCCTGACTTAATAGTTAAGAGGGTATTAATCAATGAATCTGTTCCTTTTATTTACGTCTTACAGCCCATCATTCGGAATCGGATGCTACCTGCTTTCCGTTTAATATGTCCATGAACTCATCACCTGAGATGGTCTCCTTTTCGTAAAGGTACTTTACTATCTCATGGAGCTTCATGATGTTGTCCTCTAAGATCTTTGCAGCCTTCTCATGCTGGGTCTTCACGATCTCAATCACTTCCGCGTCAACCTTTGCCTGCATCTCCTCTGAACATGTAAGGCTCATGTCGCCTCCGAGGTAAGCGTTCTGCTTTGCCTGCAGCGCCACCATGTCGAAGTCCTTATTCATGCCATAGTATGCGACCATGCTTCTTGCAAGCTTAGTTGCCTGCTCGATGTCATTTGCGGCTCCCGTGGTTACAGACTTAAAGATGAGTTCCTCAGCCGCACGTCCTCCGGTAAGCGTCGCAATCTTGTTCTCAAGCTCTTCCTTGCTCATGAGGTAATGGTTTCCGTCCTCATCGACCTGCATCGTAAATCCGAGCGCGCCTGATGTCCTCGGGATGATGGTGATCTTATGTACGGGTGCGGAATTCTCCTGCATTGCCGCCACAAGCGCATGTCCCACCTCGTGGTAAGCCACGATGAGCTTTTCCTTATCGGTGAGAACCTTGTTCTTTTTCTTGTAGCCCGCCATAACGACCTCGATGGATTCCTCAAGATCCTGCTGGTTTACCCTGTCACGTCCCGCCTTTACCGCACGGAGCGCTGCCTCATTTATCATGTTTGCAAGCTCTGCTCCGGATGCTCCCGGGCAGGCCTTTGCAATCGAGTCGAAGTTGATGTTGCCCACCATCTTTACATCCTTTGCATGGACCTTAAGGATGTCGACCCTGCCCTGCATGTCAGGAAGCTCCACGGGGACACGTCTGTCAAAACGTCCGGGTCTTAAAAGTGCCGGGTCAAGTGTGTCAGGCTGGTTTGTTGCGGCAAGCACTATGATTCCCTTTGAACCGTCAAAACCGTCCATTTCAGTAAGAAGCTGGTTTAATGTCTGCTCACGCTCGTCGTTTCCGCCGTAAGCGCCTGTTCCCCTCTTCTTTCCGATTGCATCGATTTCATCGATGAACACGATGCATGGTGCCTTCTTTTCAGCCTCCTTGAAGAGGTCCCTTACCTTCGCGGCTCCCATTCCCACGAACATCTCCACAAACTCTGAACCTGAGATTGAGAAGAACGGAACGTCTGCCTCACCGGCAACAGCCTTTGCAAGCATCGTCTTACCTGTTCCGGGAGGGCCCACCAAAAGCGCGCCTTTAGGTATCTTCGCACCTATCTCACGGTATTTTTTGGGGTCATGAAGGAAGTCAACCATCTCCGCCAAAAGTTCCTTCGCCTCATCCTCACCGGCCACATCCTTAAATGTGATTCCGGTCTTATCCTTAACGTACATCTTCGCGTTAGACTTGCCAAAGCCTCCGAACATGCCGCCGGCACCGCCGTTTTCAGTAAGACTCCTTGAAAGGCGGATCCCCAGCCATATCATGAGGGCGAACGGAAGGAGGTTATAAAGTATGAGCCAGACAGGTGAAATGGTCGTTGGGATTTCCTGGGTGAAATGTGCACCCGCGTTGTAAAGACGGTCCACTTCACCGAAGTACTCAATTCGTCCGGTCTCATATATTATCTTTCCGTTATTCTTAAGCGTGTAACGGATGGTGTTTGCATTAAGTTCCACCTCATCGATGGTCTCGTTTACGATTGCATCAAGGAAATCATCGTAACCTGCTTCCACGACGTTTCTTTTTGCGATTGCCGGAAGAATGACTGAATTAATAAGGATAATTACTGCAATCGCAATTATCCAGTAGATCACCATCTGCTTTCTGGGCTTGAAATGGTTTCCGTTATTATTATTGCTTCCGTCATAATTTGACTTATCCGGATCGTTCTGATAATCAAAAATGTTTCCTAAATTTGCCATTAACTCTCCTAACGTACCGGAAGAACTGTTTCCGGCACAAAACTACAGATGATTTCATTATCTGTAAAAAATGTGGGGCTCATCGGCGAAAGGCGCTTCCTGCTCCGGATAACATCATATATGATAAAAGCGGTTTTCGCAAGAAAAGCCGCTCATATTTCACAAAACGTTCACGATGATAATTCTATTTTCATAAGTATCATGCCTTCTGCTCTTAACAGGACACCTCATGCATGAATAAGAATCTTCCTTTTTATTCGGTAAGGTGTTTTTTTGCGTCCTTTATGAAGCTTGCGATTATAAGGCAGATGACCAGTCCTATGGGGAAGGCGGCAATAATCGAAACCGTCTGAAGGTTGTTCATGCTGTTCTCAGAGAAAATGAGTGCTATCGGGAACATGATAAGTAAAATAGCCCAGAAAAGCTTCATTCCGTTTGAAGCCTCCTCATCCTCCTTAAACTCCTTATATGAATATGCGCTTGCAACAAGCGTGATGGAATCAAATGATGTTGCATAGAACGCGATCATTGCAAAGATGAGAAGGAACATTGCCACCTGCCATAAGGGGAGTGTCTTTATTACAGCGATTATCGTGTCATAAAGGCTTCCGCAGGCGGCATAGAATCCCATTACGTCAAACCTTCCGTGCATCTGAAGTCCCAGTGAATAATTTCCTAAAATGATGAAGGAAATGAAGGTTGAGGCAAGTCCGAACACATATGCGCCCAGTACCACCTGCTTTACGGTCCTGCCCTTTGAGATGCTTCCCATGAAGAACGGGGCGGCAACACACCATACCATCCAGTAAGCCCAGTAGAAAATGGTCCAGTTCTGTGGGAAGAATGAGGTACGGAGCGCATCGGTCCAGGTAGAAAGGACTATGAAGTTCTGGGTAAGGTTTCCGATTGCGGAAAATCCCGTCTCAAGTGAGTATATGCCTTCTCCTCCAAGGAAGAGGACGAAAATTAAAAGTGCGAAGAACACATACATGCATGACCTTGCAAGGAAATTGACTCCCTTCATGCCGCGCATGACTGAAACTGTGTAAACAAGGCATGTAAAGAGAAGGATTGCTATGGTGAGCCACTTTGAGCTTCCAAGCCCTATAAGTGAAGTGATGGCATCTGAAAGAAGCGGCGTTGCCAGTGAGAACGTGGTGGCGGTTCCTGCTATGAGCGCGATAACTGCCAGTACGTCGATTATCTTACCCGGCAGCTTATCCGTAAGGTCCCCGAGTATCGGCCGGCAGGCCTCTGAGTATTTTTGTTTCTTGCAGTTTCTTACGTGAAGCATGAATCCGAATGCGGCGGCAAGAGTCGCATAAAAGCTCCACGGGATGGGTCCCCAGTGGAATAAAGGATAAGTGGACGCCCAGTCCTGCATGCTTCCCATCTCCGCAATGTGCGGCTCATCAGCATAAAGAAGCCATTCACAGAGTGAATAGAAAAGGATGTCGGCCGCAAGGCCGCATGTGAACATCATGGAACCCCATGCAAAAAAGCTGTACTGAGGTTTTTCCCCCTTTTTACCAAGCGTGATCTTTCCGATGTCGGAAAAGGCGATGTAAAGAGATATAAGCAGAACCCCCAGGCCCACAACAAGGTAATAAAGCCCCATCTGGTCCCCGAGGAAGTTCCTTATTGATGAAAGTGAGGTAGTTGAGCCTTCCGGGTCAACAATAAAGAAAAGGCAGAGCGCCAGTATCATTATAAACGGTATTATGGTTGTAGCCGGATCGATTTTCTTCATTTGTTTTCCTGTCCCTATTAACTCACACGTTCTTTTCACCAAAGCGTGTTCATTTTTTGATTTCTTCAATTAATTTTGAACACTATACACTTGAAGCCCTCTTTTGTCAACAAAAATCAGATAAAACTTTTTTTACAAAAACGGACAATAAAAAACCTGCACCCGAAGTGGTGAATCCGAGTGCAGGTATAGGGTAACTTATTATTGCTTTTTTCTAGGGAGGAACATTACAACATCAGATACCCTGTTCCATCATTGCGTCTGCAACCTTCTGGAAGGCAACCAGGTTAGCACCCGCCACAAGATCATATCCTAAACCATATTCTTCTGCTGCCTTAGCTGAACCGTCGTGAATGCCTGTCATGATGGTCTGAAGCTTCTCGTTTACTTCATCAGCTGACCATGAAAGACGCTCAGAGTTCTGGCTCATCTCAAGTCCGCTTACAAGTACGCCACCTGCGTTAACAGCCTTTGAAGGAGCTACGATTACGCCTTCCTTTTCCATGAGGAACTTGAGTGCGTCAGCAGTTGTGGGCATGTTTGCTACTTCTATATAATACTTGATTCCGTTTGCCGCTATCTTTTCAGCATCCGCAAGTGTTACATCGTTCTGTGTTGCGCAAGGCATAATTATGTCAACCTTCTGTCCCCACGGCTTCTGTCCCGGGAAGAACTCAACCCCGAACTTATCAGCATAATCCTTAACCTTATTGCGTCCTGAAGCACGCATTACGAGCATGTAGTTGATCTTCTCTTCCGTAGCGATTCCGTCAGGATCATAGATGTATCCGTCAGGACCTGAAAGTGTAACGGCCTTAGCACCCACTTCAGCAAGCTTCTTGCAAACGCCCCATGCAACATTGCCGAAACCTGAAACTGCAACCGTCTTTCCTTCAATTGAATCATTCTCATGCTTTAAAACTGCCTGAAGGTAGTAAACAGCGCCGTATCCTGTAGCCTCGGGACGGATCCTTGATCCGCCGTAAGAACGTCCCTTTCCTGTAAGAACGCCATTCTCATAATTACCGCAGATTCTTCTGTACATTCCAAAGAGATAACCGATTTCTCTTCCGCCCACTCCAAGGTCACCGGCGGGTACGTCGATGCTGGGTCCGATATGACGGTAGAGTTCAAGCATAAAGGACTGGCAGAAACGCTTTACTTCTTCATCAGACTTGCCGTTCGGGTCAAAGTCTGAACCACCCTTAGCTCCGCCCATGGGAAGAGTAGTAAGGCTGTCCTTAAATGTCTGCTCAAATCCAAGGAATTTCATTATTGAAAGGTTAACTGAGGGAGCAAAACGGAGGCCTCCCTTATACGGTCCGATGGCACCGTTGAACTGTACCCTGTAGCCACGGTTAACATGTGTCTGGCCCTTGTCATCAACCCACGGAACGCGGAACTCAATTGTTCTCTCGGGCTCAACCATCTTCTCAAGAAGTGCTGCCTTTTCATATTCCGGATGTGCATCCACGATGGGGCTGATGGAAGAAAGAACTTCCTCTGCTGCCTGGATAAACTCGGGCTCATTTGCATTCTTTTCCTTTAACTCACTGATGACGCGCTCTACGTAACTGTTCATAATAGCCTCCATTTGATACTTTTTATATCTTTGCAATTATCTATATCTTTTTTATTATATTTATTATAGTTTTTACGTATTGTACGTATGATACCACTTTCAGTTGAAATTACAAGCAAAAATCTGCACAAAAATACACACAGAAGATTTTTGTCTTTTGTGTGTGTGTTTTTTTAACAATACGGCTTGCGCCGATAAAGCTAACGCATCATACGTAGCTGATTTTCCAAGTGAACGTATCTTAATGATAGGGATAACTGCCATTAACATCTGCTTTAATATGGAAAACTGCCTCCGGCTCGGCAGGTGTGCGCAAGATTAAGCTCGCTACGCTCGCGCACAACGCCTCGCCCGGAGGCAGTTTCCCATATCTTCTGTATCAGAAACTGGAAGCAGTTCCTAATGTCCTTCGTATAAGTAAAGGAAACGGTATTCCAATTCTTTATATAAGTAACCTGACAGTTACAGCCCGGAAAGGTCAAATTCCGGCGTATACTCCTCCTTCGCACTGGTGCGTTCCTGCATGAAACCAGAAAACCCCAGCCGCAACGCCTCATCTAAAACCCGGTCATATTCGTAGGATGTAAGGCGCCTGTTTATTTCAGGACATTCAGAAGCCTTATAAAACGGGGTGTACTGACTCATGAGGCTTAAAAGATAATCCCCGGTTCCAAACCGTTTTGAAAGTGCCCGTAACAGCGCAATTGAGTCATCCTTACCACCCGGGAGCACCATATGCCTTACGATCACTTCCTTAGACGAACCGGCCTTTTTCTGTCTTATCATTTCCGAAAGTGCCTCACATGAAACATTAAAGGCATCTTTCGCCCGGGAATACCGTAAAGCCCTCTCATCATCAAAGTACTTTACGTCCGGAAGCCATATGTCAACATATCCTTCGAGGAGTTTTAATACTTCTGCTCTCTCATATCCTCCGCAGTTATAAACCACAGGTATCTTGAGCTTTGGTTTACATAATTCGAGTGCCTGCAGAATTCCCGGAAGATAATGCGTGGGGGTCACGAGGTCTATATTCTGCGCCCCTTCATCCTGAAGCCTCAGAAACACATTTGAAAGTTTTTCAGGGGTAAGCACCTTTCCATATCCTTCATGGCTTATTTTGAAATTCTGGCAGTAAACACACTTTAACGTACAGTTTGAAAAGAAAATGGCTCCTGACCTTTCTCCAAGAGCCGGCTCCTCCCATAGATGTATCATGGCTTTGGCTGCCATTATCTCCGTGCCTGCTTTGCAGAACCCTTTTTTCTCATGACGGTTGACCCCGCACCTTCTGGGGCAGAGTTCACAGCACTCATATGCGGTTTCAAAATACTTTGGAATCATTTTCAATTATTTAGATTCAGAGCCTGATTTTTCAGTCATTCAG
>JAKSPD010000002.1 GCA_024405115.1 Lachnospiraceae bacterium | reverse complement strand
GACTAAAATCCACTTTGCCCCCTTCAAAGTGGAAATAAACTTTTCACTTCACGTCTTTAAAAAAAGTGAATTTTCTGCTTGACATAAAAAGGGTGTATGTCTATAATTGAAGAGCTGTTTATGGAGACAGCAACCTTTTTTCGATGCCAAAACCACTAGCCCCGGCGTAAAGCATCAGACATTAATCAAATATCTACCGGAGGTCTTACATGACAAGTTATATGCCCAAGGCATCTGAAATCGACAGAAAGTGGTATGTCGTAGATGCAGAAGGAAAGACTCTGGGACGCCTTGCTTCAGAAGTGGCTATGGTACTCAGAGGAAAGAACAAGCCCACATTCACTCCTTTTATGGATTGTGGAGATTATGTTATCATCGTTAACGCTGAGAAGTTTGCTGTAACAGGCAAGAAGAAAACTGATAAGACTTACTTCAGCCATTCCGATTATGTTAGCGGAGTTAAGGTTCTCACACTTAATGAGATGCTTGAGAAGCACCCCACCAAAGCTGTTGAGCATGCAGTAAGAGGAATGCTTCCCAAGGGAGCACTCGGAAACCAGATGTACAAGAAACTCTTCGTATATGCAGGACCCGAGCACAAGCATGAGGCACAGAAGCCTGAGAAACTTGAATTCTGATCGGAGGAGAAATAAATGGCAGCTACAAAGTTTTACGGCACAGGCCGCAGAAAAAAATCTATCGCCAGAGTATTCATGACACCTGGTAAGGGCGAGATTACCGTTAACGGCAGATCACTCGATGACTACTTCGGACTTGATACATTAAAGATGATCGTTCGTCAGCCCCTCGAAGCTACAGGCAACGAAGGTAAGTTCGACATCATGATAACCGTACGCGGTGGTGGAATGAGCGGACAGGCAGGTGCTATCCGTCATGGTATCTCAAGAGCTCTTCTTGAGGAAGATGCTGAGAACCGTCCCACCCTTAAGAAGGAAGGTTTCCTTACAAGAGACTCAAGAATGAAAGAGCGTAAGAAGTACGGTCTCAAGAAGGCTCGTAAGGCACCCCAGTTCTCAAAGAGATAATTACATCTTCAGAGTATACACAGCTTGGAACCATCTGGTTTCAGGCTGTTTTTTATTGTCAAACAAATGGCTTTATATTATATTAGTTTTGAAAGGGTATTTTTTCAGGGTTTATGATTGACAGGGAGAAAAAATGAAAAAGAAAAGATCTTTATTGTTAGTTTCGGCACTGTTTGCACTTATATTGTTTTCCATCACTTCTTATGCGTATTCCGAATATGAGATGTATGATTGCTGGTGGGAGGACCAGGCTGAAGATGGAAGGATATTTGGAAGCTGGGAAAAATGTGATGCAAAAACCTCTTACAAAGTCCGCCTTACCTATGGAAACAGCCACAAGCTGGTAAAGGACTGGTATTCCGGTTCTTCTTCCGGAACAAATGATTTCACTTCATATATAGCTAAAAAAGGAAGCGGAACGTATTACTTCGATGTGTTTCCTACTAAAGGCGGAGAAGAGTACATGGTAAGTTCCGAGGGACTGGAAGTTACCAGTTCCATGGTGAGCAAGGCCAAAAAGTATCTTAAGGACGAGGCAGCTGAAAGACAGGCGGCGATGTATGGCTGGATGAAGGGGCCTGACGGTAACTGGCGTTTTTATAAGACAGGCGGCGTTGCCTGCAAAAATGAATGGCTTGATGACGGCGGAAAGCGTTATCATTTTGATTCTAATTCAATCATGCAGACGGGATGGCAGGTGATCAGCGGTTACTGGTATTACTTTGACCAGTCGGGTGCAATGTACATAAATGCCGTGACTCCTGACGGGTATTGGGTAAACGCAGAAGGAAAGTATGTTGACGCAAACGGTAATCCCGTATTGGCATCAGGGAATGCACACGGCAGTTCTTCATCTGCCTCATCAGGCAGTGCCCGGACTTTATCTTCCATCAGCATTTCTGTTTCCGAGCAGAATAAAGTGGCAGGACAGGTAATAACAGCAAACTTTAAAGCCGGTTCGGGTTTTGACATAGTTAATGAAGCGCTAAGCATACCACGTGAACAGTGGACGGCAGGCACCAGTGTTTCAGTGACATTGAAGTGCGTGCCAAAATCAGGATACATTTTCTCCTCAGGTACAATAAAGGCCAATGTCAACGGGGCATCAAACATTCAGGTTTCAGGCGGAGCATCCGAGCGTACTGTAAAGTTCACATACAGGCCGAAAATGAAACTTGCGACACCGATAGGATTCTGCTTCAATGAGAATATGGAACTGACCTGGAAAAAATCAGATAAAGCTTCCGGCTACAAGCTTGTTTTTTATCTTGATAATTCCCAGAAAGCAACTAAGAATGTAAATACAAATAAGCTCGAGGATGTATATGAGTATCTTGATATGGGCAGGTATGAGGGCACTGTATCTGTTAAGGTTTATGCTACAAATTCCGAAAAGTCATCATATCTTCTTACCTCGGACGCAGGAGTGATTGACGACCTTACAATGCTTGAAGAATCAATGGGAATGGGCGGATTCTCATGGGAAGGAAACCGGCTTTACTATTATGATGAGGCAGGTGAAAAGCTTAAGGGATGGCAGTACATAGACAGTTACTGGTATCATTTCAAAAACAACGGTGCTGCTGATGGGCCCGGATGGTATCATGATAGTGACGGGTGCTGGTACTGGTTTGACAGTATGTGCAGGATGTGTATCGGAACCATCAATGATGGAAAAACCGATTATTTCATGAATGACGGCAGTAATCCTAATCTTCCATACGGAGCGTGGAAAGAATAAACAATGGGCGTGTGAAATGTTTTTCACACGCCCTTAATTATCTTACTTTTTCTTTGGTGAGCTTTATGAAGTCTTCCGCAACACGGCTAAGATACCGGTCGCGGTTGTAACCGATAGCTATTGTGTCCTCCATGGGATTATCATAAAAATCAAGTACCTCTATCTTTGACTGAATATAGGAATCCTTTCCCAGTATGGTGTATAAGCTGTTCAGGTATATTTCCGGGCATACGGTCAGTCCCATACCTTCGGCGCAGAGTGCAAATGCGGTCTGTATGTTTCTTATTTCCACGGCAATCCTGGGGCTCATGTTTTTGTGATAGAATTCCCTGTCTACCAGAGTCCTGATACGGTCACCTTCGCGAAGAAGCACAAAGGGAAGGTCCTTAAACAGCGTGATGTCGGGAGATTTTCTGTGGAGTGAAAGGATCCTTTCTGATTCTTCCTTACCAAAGTGTTCTTCCAACAGGCTTTTCGGAACCAGCAGGAACATGTTTTCTTTTCTCAATTCAATGGTTTCACATGTGGAAAGAAGGAATGGAGCATATCCTATCACGACGTCTATGATACCCTTGTCAAGCCCGTCCTCAAGTTCTTCAGAACTTCCCTCGACTACTGTGATTTCTACCATTGGATGGGAACGTGAGTACTCCGGAAGTACAATAGGAAGGATGGCCTGTCCTCTGGTATGTCCGATGCCAATCCTAAGTTCACCACGGATGTTTTTATTGATATCATCAATTTCAGTCAGGGCCTGATGCTTGATATCAAGAATCTGCTCAGCGCTTTTATAGAGCTGTTTGCCACTGTAAGTAAGCTGTAAACCACGACGACGGTCAAATAGTTTGCAGCCCAGTTCCTCTTCAAGTTTTAATATATGGTTTGAAAGCGCCTGCTGTGAAATGTGCAGCTGTTCGGCAGCTTTTGTTATGTTCAGGGCTTTAGCCGTTTCAAGAAAATATTCTAGGTTTTGAAAATTCATAAGTATTCCCTCCATTGAAATAGTAACATAGAAGAAAAAAAACTACAACATTAAGGTTGTGAAATATCAAAATATAACATAATAAATCAAATACCATAATGGAAATAAAACTTGAAAGACAATACCCTGTGTGGTAGAATACAGGCACAGGCGGGATTAGTACATCGGTAGTACACGAGCTTCCCAAGCTTGGGAGGCGGGTTCGATTCCCGTATCCCGCTTAATTAAAGGGTTTTGTGTAAATTACATAAAGCTCTTTTTTGTTTCATGTGTAGATTTGAAGGTGACGGGTATGGAAGAATATGTAAGGAAGCTGCCTTACTGGGATAAATTATCTGACAGCGAAAAGGAATATGTAAGACAGAATTCAATGGTCCGTACTTTTGAAAAGGGTGCGTTTTTGAAAGGCCATGGAGAATCCTGTCTTGGAATGATTTATGTCATAAGCGGGTCACTGAGGGCAATGATGATATCTGAAGAAGGAAGGGAGATAACCATTTTCAGACTATATCCCGGAGAGTCCAGCATCCTTTCAGCATCCTGTGTTCTTACCCAGGTTTCCTTTGAAACAGTTATGGTATCGGCGGAGCCGACGCAGGTACTGATTGTAAATTCAGGTGCATATGCGAAGCTTATGGAACAGAACATCAATGTCAGGTGTTTCAGCTATGAAACGGCAACGGAAAGGTCTTCAAGTGTCATCTGGGTGTTACAACAGATCATTTTTTATAAATTTGACCAGAGACTGGCAAAGTTCCTGATTACTACGTGTGAGAAGACCGGGAGAGATGAGATAACCATGACAAAAGAGGCAATTGCTCAGGAGGTGAATACTGCGCGTGAGGTTGTTTCAAGAATGCTGAAACAGTTTGCCGATGACGGGCTGGTTAAGATGAATCAGAAGACGATAACGGTACTCAATAAAAACGGACTGAAAAAAATAATGTGAAAATAATTTTCAAAAATGCGACTCAGTCACGGAAATGCGTTGCATTTTTTATTTATAATGACCCCGCAATCAAAAATGAATTATTCAGATCAAGGAGGTTATATAAATGGCAGAATTTGTTATTACCAAAGACAATTTTGAACAGGAAGTAATTAACTCGGATAAGCCGGTGCTGCTTGATTTCTGGGCGGCATGGTGCGGACCCTGCAAGATGCTTTCACCCATAGTTGCAAAGATTGCCGAAAAATATGACGGAACAGTCAAGGTAGGCAAAATAAACGTAGATGATGAACCGGAACTTGCAAACGCATTCAAGGTGGCAAGCATTCCCATGGTCGTGGTGATGAAGGAAGGCAAGGTGGTTAACACCTCCATAGGTTACAGGCCCATAGAACAGATTGAAGCATTATTAAAATAAGGACAAGAGACGGCAATGACAATAACAAATGATATTAAGTATGTTGGAGTAAATGACCATAAGATTGACCTTTTTGAGGGTCAGTACATTGTTCCGAACGGAATGGCATATAACTCATATGCCATCCTTGACGAAAAAATTACTGTCATGGACACTGTTGACAGGAATTTTACGCATGAGTGGCTTGACAATATTGCTACGGTTCTTGGAGAGAGAAAACCTGACTATCTTGTTGTTCAGCACATGGAACCTGATCACAGTGCCAACATCGTGAACTTCATGAATACTTATCCGGATGCTGTCATCGTTTCTTCAGAAAAGGCATTCAGGATGATGAATAACTTTTTTGGAAAGGAATTTGAGGACAGACGGATCGTGGTTGGTGAAAACAGCACGCTTTCACTTGGTACGCATACGTTGACATTTGTTACTGCTCCCATGGTTCACTGGCCTGAGGTCATTGTCACTTATGACAGTAAGGAAAAAGTGCTTTTCTCAGCTGACGGTTTTGGTAAGTTTGGAGCACTTGATGTTGATGAAGAATGGGCATGCGAGGCACGCAGGTACTATTTCGGAATAGTAGGAAAGTACGGTGCCCAGGTGCAGGCCCTGCTTAAGAAGGCTTACGCTCTTGACATTCAGAAAATATGTCCGCTTCACGGACCTGTCCTTGATGATAATCTTGGTTATTACCTTGGACTTTATGATACATGGTCATCATATGGAGTTGAAAGCGAAGGCATAGTGATTGCCTACACTTCTGTATACGGTAACACCAAAAAGGCAGTTGAACTTCTTGCGGAAAAACTTAAGGCGTATGGATGTCCCAAGGTCGAGGTAACTGACCTTGCGCGTGACGACATGGCAGAGGCGGTTGAGGATGCGTTCCGTTACGGAAAACTTGTCCTTGCAACGACCACGTATAATGGTGACATTTTCCCGTTCATGAGGACTTTCATTGAGCATCTTACTGAGCGTGGATTCAATAACAAGACCATTGGAATGATTGAGAACGGATCATGGGCGCCCCAGGCCATAAAGACAATGAAAAAGATGCTTGAAGGCTGCAAGAACCTGACTTTTACAGATTCTAACGTCAAGATCGTGTCTGCCCTTAACGAAGAGAGCACGGCCCAGGCAGATGCGCTTGCAAAGGAACTCACGAAGGATTATGTTGCGCAGAACGGTGAAACAGCGAACAAGAATGACATGACCGCTCTCTTCAAGATTGGTTATGGTCTCTATGTTGTAACATCAAACGACGGAAAGAAAGATAATGGATGTATTGTAAATACTGTTTCCCAGGTGACTAATACTCCCAACCGTATTGCAGTATGCATAAATAAGCAGAATTATTCACACCATGTCATCAGACAGACCGGCATCATGAACGTCAACTGCCTTTCAGTGGAGGCACCGTTCTCAGTATTCGAGGCATTCGGTTTCAGAAGCGGAAGGACCGTGGACAAGTTTGCTGACTGCCAGCCACTTCGTTCCGATAACGGACTTGTGTTCCTTCCCCGCTATATAAATGCTTTCATGTCACTTAAGGTTGAACAGTACGTTGATCTTGATACACACGGAATGTTCATATGCACGGTCACCGAGGCGCGCGTGATCTCAGACAAGGAGACCATGACATACACATACTACCAGGATAACGTTAAGCCGAAGCCACAGACTGAAGGAAAGAAGGGCTACGTATGCAAGGTATGCGGATATGTTTACGAGGGAGAAGAACTTCCTGATGACTTCATCTGCCCGCTCTGCAAACACGGAGCAGCTGATTTCGAGCCGATAAGCTGATTGGAAAAAACTGAACGAATTAATGTAATGAGGCTGTAGCAGTAGCTATGGCCTTTTTATTGTAAGAACTCTTAAGATATAATAAATTGAAGATTGAATCTGAAACGGATAGAATGTAACAGTATAATTATGATCACGAGGAATGTTAATGAATAAAAAAGCCAAAAGGTTCATAAACCTTATTCTCACGATATCACTTCTTTCCAGTTCCGTGGCTTTCGCCGATGAGGTAAAGCCTTCTTTTTCTGAGTTTCCTGAAAGCTACAGGCCGTATCTTACCGCATTAAAGGAAAAGTACCCGAACTGGAACTTTGTCCCGGACAAGCTGAATCTTGATTTTAATGAGGCCGTCGACAATGAGGCCAAGAATTCACTGAGCCTTGTCGAAAATACCAGCCCTGCCTCCTGGAAATCAGTTAAGGAGGAAGATTTTGATTTTGAGAAGAATACCTGGAAGGTGTATGACGGTGATAACTGGGTAGCGGCAAGCAGGGAAATAGTAGCTTACTATATGGACCCGAGAAATTTCCTGCCGGTAAGTGACACGGCAGAGACAAAGTCGAACTTCCAGTTTCTAGATTTTTCGTATGACAGTGAAAAGCAGACAAAGGCTGGCTTACAGCAGATGATCAAGGGAACTTTTCTTGAAAAGGATGTCATAGTTGCTGAAACGGGTGAAGCCGACATTCTGTCAGCGGCTTATTATGCAACGTCTTCCGATGCGGCAAAAAAGGCTACACCGACAGACGCGGAACCTCATTTTGCTGATGATGAGGAGAAGGATGAGGAAATGCTCCTTGACAGACTTTTTAAGGCTGCATATAAGGCAGATGCCTTTGAACAGAAATATATCCCGGTGAATGAAGCGGAAGATGATGAGCCGGAAGACGATAAACTTATTTTTCTTTATTCTTCGGGAGAGACTTACGCTGACATAATAATGGAAGCGGCGGAAGTATCAGGAATCAGCCCGTATGTACTTGCGGCGTTCATCCTTCAGGAGCAGGGAACTGAAGGAACATCGGACCTGATATCCGGCAGTCAGAAGGACTACCCGGGATTTTATAACTATTTCAATGTAGGGGCATACGCCACTAACGGTTTTACAAGCATACAGCGTGGACTTTGGTGGGCAAAGGGGCAGGACAACAACTCAACTTCTTACGGGCGTCCATGGGATACCCCGAAGAAAGCCATTATTAACGGTGCTGCCTACCTGTCCGAAGGCTATCTGAAAAAAGGACAGAATACAATCTACTATAAGAGATTCAATGTAGGGCCGGAGCGGAAGACCACCCTTTATCTTCACCAGTATATGACTAATGTACAGGGCGCCTGGGCAGAAGGATGGTTACTTGGGAAGTCATGTGAGGATAACGGTATACTGAAGGATGAGTATACCTTCCATATCCCGGTTTATGACAACATGCCTGGTAAGGCAGTTGAAAAGCCGACAGGCGACCTCAATCCGAACTATAAGCTGAAAAGCCTTGAGGTTAAAGGATATGACCTTACACCGGCTTTCAACATGAGTACTTATGACTATACAGTCACGGCAGGCCCGTCAGTTGCCGGTGTCACCGTTAATGCGGAGTCAATAGCAAAGACGTCAGCTGTTGCAGGTATTGGAAACATAAAGCTTACAGGGAACGAAACAAAGATAAAGGTTACGGTTACCGCTGAAAATAAAACAGAAAAGGTGTATACTATAACTGTTAAGGGCGGAACTGGTAATGCCGGTTCTGGAAACGGAAAATCTTCAGGCGGCTCATCCGGCGGCAGCGGAAAGTCATCCGGCGGCGGAAGCAGCGGTGGCAGTAAAAGTTCCGGTGGCTCATCCGGCGGCGGAGGCGGCGGTGGAGGCGGCACAGGCTCCACAGCAAAAAAGGCCGAAGTAAAATCCACAGGTGCAGCTTTCTCTAAAAACTGGTATTCTGATTCCAATGGTGTGTGGAGAATTAAGAACAGCAGGGGAGAAGTTGTCAGAAGCGCCTGGTTATGTGATGATGCCGTATCTTCAAATGGCAGGAATGTATGGTACCTGATGAATGAAGACGGCACAATGCTCGCGGCAGGACTCGTTCAGGACAACACAGGCCATTTCTACAGTCTTGAAACGACACATAACGGTTATTATGGCATGCTCAGATACACGGACGGAACTTATGACTGTAACGGAATAAAGGTCTACATAGAGTTCAGCCGGAGTCACGACGGCTCTTTCGGGGCCATAAAGAACAGGGAAGCCATAGAGAAACTTACTGATATATACGGAGTAACAGCATATGGTATCGGAAACGAGTCATGTGTTTACACTGAAACCTTCTGAAAGGAGAATGAATGAAACAATTACGCATTATTACCGCACTGGTACTCATTGTCACACTTCTTGCGGGGTGTTCCACAAAACCCGTCGTGCAAACGGAAGCCCCCACAACCGTGGCTACTGAGGCAGTTACTACAGCTGCCACGACGACAGCTGCCCCCACAACTACGGCGACTGAAGCACCGGAGACAGAAGCTCCGACAACTGCCGCCCAGGCAGAAACGGAGGTGCCTGCATATGAGTTCAATGCCCCGAAGCATAAGTTCACAAGGGATAATTTCCCGAAGATGGACGGATCGACAGCTTCCGTTCCGATGGGGCAGGCGATAACATCATTCCTGCTTAATGAGGATTTTGACTCAGTTGCCGATCTCTGCAAGTTTAACCGTACCACGCAGTCCTTCAGGAACCTT
Source organism: Lachnospiraceae bacterium (assembly GCA_024405115.1). Classification (GTDB taxonomy): domain Bacteria; phylum Bacillota; class Clostridia; order Lachnospirales; family Lachnospiraceae; genus Avilachnospira. The sequence goes on along the minus strand of JAKSPD010000002.1, from coordinate 138,002 downwards.
ATGAACGGTGACAGCGACATTCTTGTTGTAGGAGAGCCGAATGCAGCCGTTTACGATGAAATGAAAGAGGCCGGATTCGAATGCGAAATCGAGGACATCGCAACTGATGCCCTTATATTTGTCGTAAATGAAAACAACCCTGTTGAATCACTGACGACAAAACAGATCCGTGACATCTATTCAGGAAAAATCACTAACTGGAAGGAAGTGGGCGGAGAAGACCGTGAAATCATCCCGTTCCAGCGTAATGAAGGTGCCGGCAGCCAGGCACTTATAAAGAAACTCATCATGGGAAGTACCGAAATGACGGAAGCTCCAAAAGAGTATGTCGCATCTGAGATGGGTGAGCTTATGGAGGCTGTTAAGTACTATGACAACAGTTCAAATGCCATCGGTTATTCCGTATATTATTATGCCAATGACATGAAGATGGCTACCGGACTTAAGATAATCAAAGTGGACGGGGTGGAGCCGAATGACGACACCATCAGGAGCAGGGAATATCCGCATCTGAATTCTTATTACTGTGTCATACCCAAGAATCCCGACAGGAGCACTTCGATTGCATCGGCAAAAGCCGACGGGGCAAAGGTCATAAAGAACTGGCTGGTAACAGAGGATGGTCAGAAGCTTATCGCATCAATGGGATATGTATCCGTGATGGATGTGGGAAAGGGAAAAGTAAATAAGAGTGGAATTGAGAATGTCTTTAAGGTGCCTGCCGGCAGGAAGGCCGGAGAAATGGGAGAGTTAACGGGTGCAGACCATGGTGCACTTATCCCTTATGAGGGCGGTGCCCTTTATGAGAACTATGGTGGCGGCGATGCATATATTGCCGGTTACATGAAAGGATTCTTTGCAGAAGACGGAACGCTTGTCACCGATCCGTCATATTCGGACATAACAAGGCTTTCATGGTGGGACAGTGAGACACACAGTGAGATCTTAATACCCATGTATGAGTACACTGTGAGAAGTGAGGAAATCTGGAACGAGGAGTATGATTATTACGATGCTGAATCAATAAAGAAATTTGTCACTACTGACGGAAAGGTAGTATCAGATAAGGAATATGGCGTGATTTCCGGAAAGAGCGCGGGCGTGATGTGCCTTGATTCCTATGATTCAGCTGAATTCGATTTCTTTGACTATGAAGGAAATCTCCTGTTTACGGAAAAAGATGTTCTGAAAGCTAATCCTGAAATAGTTGATAAGGAGATTTACTGGTCGTCTCTTGACATGAATGGTGACTTTATTACGCTCGATGTCGATTATGATACTTATGTACTTGACGGTGAAACATTCAAAATCATAAGCGGACCCTACAGCAGCATCGGTTCCTTTATCAATGGTACCGCCACGGCATTTATCGGTAATAATGGATGTGTCATTGACAGTGACATGAACCTTGTCATCCCGGATAAGTACAGTTATGTGTTAAGGCTCAGTAACGGCAATTTCGCGGCTAAAGGATATGACGGTATCACGACCGTCTTCAATCCTGACGGAAAGGAGATTGCAAGGACCGCCGGCGGTTCATCAGGCGTGAACGTCACATCATATGGCTTTGAGGAGTCGGATTATGACAGTGTCAACCACGTAAGTCATAACATGTACTATGACTGTGACGGTAAGCTTCTGTTTGATGATGAGACCGGACTGTTTTATTCAAATACCGGAAACAGCATTTTAAGCGGACTCGGTGATCTTAGGGCTGATGGAACACTTGAGCCTTCATCTGATGCGCAGGGAGTTCTGCTTGTAAACATTGTGACAGGAAAACAGAAATACTTTGAAGGGTATGGGTCTGCCAATCCGTTCTATACACTTGAATCACAGGCTGACATTCCGTTCATGACCCTTTATACTATTGGAGAAAGGTATGAGGAAGACAGCTGTCTGATAATTGACATGGATTTCAATGTCGTATATGAGGGCACGGGCGGAAACTATGCAAAACAGGATGAGGTAACAGGAAATTGGTATATCGTGCAGTATGATAACTGGGAAGACAATAAGTACACGGTTTATAATGACAGGATGGAGCTTTATGCTAAAGACATTGAGAGTTTCAACTCAATAAGCAACGGGCTTATTACAAGAACAACCGAAAAGTACTTTGAGGCTTTAAAGCCTGACGGAACGGTGGTGTTCAGGTACTCATTTGCAACAGCTATGAATGACTGATGACACATAAACATGGGTTTAACAGATAAGGAAAGAATAAAATTAATGGCATTTGACGCCGTGGCAGTTTTGGTCATGGCGTTATTTGCTTTTTACATCAACAGAAATGTAAGGGTATCAGGTCTTTACATGGATGATCTCTATCTCTGGTCATGTTACGGTGAGCAGAGTTTTAAGGAATTTGTTTTCCCGGCAGGCTCAACACGTTTCAGGCCGGTGTTCTGGATGGCTGCTTACGTGGAACTTGCGGCAATAGGGACAAAGCTTAATCTTATCGTGCCGATTAACCTTATCATACTCACGCTCATAACGGCATACTGTTACTTTTTCATGGTACGATTAAGCAAATCAAGGTGCCTTTCGTTTGTGGCATCAATTGCAATAATTGCCTCAACATTTTCTTATTATGACGTCAGTCAGCTTCTGGGCCTTTTGGAGTCACTATCAATGTTCTTCGCCTTATTAATGTGCATAAAGCTTTTTATTTATAAGGAGGAGAAAAAGGAAGTCAATTACATCCTTGCGGTAATTTCATATCTTCTCGTGTGCTTTACGCATGAAAGATATATGGTGCTCATTCCAATGTTTTACTACGTGCTCATTGTTATGAAGGACCGGAAGAAACTAAACTACATGCTTCCTGCCATCGTGCTCATTTTTGTGATACTGTCAAGATATGCAGTGACTGGGACACTCCTTCCTGCAGGAACAGGAGGCACGAAGGTCGAGGAAACATTTACCCTTATGGGATTCTGGTCAAGCATTAAGTGCGAGATCAAGTATCTTCTCGGGTTTAACGCGGGTCCTGAATATCTGTGCGGGCTTGAGTGGCAGTATGTGAGCAGGTATGTGAAGGCTATGGTGTATATGGGGATATGTCTTCTTACAGCACTTGCTGTCATGTTCCTCATCAGGTTATATACCTGCATCAGAAAGAAAGGTGCGGTGGTTTACGCCTTATTTGATGAAATCTATTTTGCAGGTTTCATAATCGGCTGCGTTGCAGCATCTTCAGTTACCATACGTGTTGAGATGAGATGGATTTATACAAGCTTTGTATTTCTCCTTTTCATTATCGCATATGCATACGGGTTCATAAGGAAGTATTCCTGTGGAAGGACTTCTAAAGCCGCTCTTATATGCGCGGTCACCCTGTGCGTGCTTTTTATTTCGGAGAACATTTATTATAGGGGATACTGGGGGAGAATTTACCTGTTCCCAAATCAGGAGCGCTACAATTCACTTGCTGACGTGACTTACGGTAAGTATGGTGAAGAAATTTTCGGGAAAGACATCTACATAATCGGTAATTCCTATGAAATGAGCGAGTTTACAGGTGAAACTTTTTTTAAGATCTTTGATCCTGACAGGAACGCGGAGGGGACACATGTATACCACGTTGATGACGTCACGGAAATTCCAATGGAAGATAATGTGATAATTCTTAGGGAAGATCCTGAAAATAACGCTTTTGCCGAAGTGCGTTAACGAGACTGAAAGTGCATCATTAAGCTGAATTGGGTCATAAGAAACAGCTTTCATATTTCTTGAAAGCTGTTATTTTTGAGAAATTTTTAAAGTAAATCAGATATTCTTTGTACATTATATACAAGATGCACAATATAGTTTTAGAATGGCAGTCTGATTTTTAATAAAAAACAGTTGTTAATGAATTGTCATGTGATATAATATTAGGCGCATTATTGTGCAGTCAATAATTTAGGAGGAAAACTGATGGCTTGCAAAACATGTTCAGTGCCTTTCAAAGGCACACCTGAGCAGGAAAAGGAGCTTAAGGCTGCCATCGCCCTTATGAAGGACGAACCCGGTTCACTTATGCCCATTATTCAGAAGGCTCAGGAAATTTATGGTTATCTGCCCATAGAGGTTCAGACCATGATTTCAGACGAAACAGGCGTTCCGATCGAAAGAATCTATGGTATTTCAACTTTCTATGCACAGTTCACACTTGAACCCAAGGGACAGTATCAGATCTCTGTATGTCTTGGTACCGCCTGCTACGTAAAGGGTTCAAACCTTGTTCTTGAAAAGATCGAGGAGATCCTTGGCATCAAGCCCGGACAGTGCACACCTGACGGCAAATTCTCACTTGATTCCTGCAGATGCGTAGGCGCTTGCGGACTTGCACCCGTTATGATGATCAACGGAGAAGTTTACGGACGTCTTACTGTTGACCAGGTACCCGTTATCCTGGCTAAATATTAATCAGTCATGATGACGGAGATTTCCTTAAATGTCCTGGATGTAGCGGAAAACTCTACCCGCGCCGGGGCTTCTCTGGTGGAGATAACTCTTGCTGCCGATACAAAGGCAGATACACTTACTCTTATCATAAAGGATAACGGCTGCGGCATGACGCCGGAGCAGGTCGCTCATGTTGAGGATCCTTTTTACACTACAAGGACCACCAGAAAAGTGGGATTGGGTGTACCTTTTCTGAAACAGGCGGCGGAATCCACAGGAGGAAGCTTTAAAATTACATCAGAGCCCGGGGTCGGGACTACCGATACAGCAGTATTCGGACTTTCCCATATTGACCGCATGCCGGTCGGGGATATCAGCACTACCATCCAGAATCTGATCGTTTTTCATCCGGATACGGATTTTGTCTATACCTACAGGTATGATGACAGGGAATTCGTTCTTGACACAAGAGAGTTTCGTGAAGTGCTCGGGGGAGTGCCCCTGGATACTCCGGATGTTGCTCAGTACATAAAGGAATACCTCACTGAAAATAAGCAGGAAACAGACAGTGGAAAATTAGTTTAAAAGGAGATTTAGCGCATGAAAAGTTTAGCCGAGTTAAAGGCAATCAAAGAGAAGATGCAGAACCAGATGAATATGCGCTCTGATGCCGACCATACACGTGTCGTTGTAGGTATGGCTACCTGCGGTATCGCTGCAGGCGCACGTCCGGTTCTTAATACTCTCTCTGATGAGATTCAGAAGAGAGGCCTCACAGATAAAATCGCTGTAACACAGACAGGCTGCATCGGCCTTTGCCAGTTTGAGCCTATCGTTGAAGTTTATGAGCCCGGAAAAGAAAAAGTTACTTACATCAAGATGGATGCTGAGAAGGCACTTGAGGTTATCGAGCGTCACCTTGTAGGCGGACATGTTGTTGAAAAGTATTCTATGGGTGCTTCAGGTCTTAAGTAAGGAGGAAAAACGATGTATCGTTCACATGTACTTGTATGCGGCGGCACCGGATGTACTTCCTCCGGCAGCCTTAAGGTAAAGGAAGCATTTGAGAAGGCTATCAAGGCTGAAGGCCTTGAGAAGGAAGTTGCTGTTGTTGAGACAGGCTGCCACGGCCTTTGCCAGATGGGTCCCGTTGTTATTGTTTATCCCGATGCTACATTCTATGCAAGAGTAGAAGCAAAGGATGTTGAAGAGATCGTTAAAGAGCACCTTCTCAAGGGACGTATCGTAAAGCGTCTTGTTTACGAAGAGGCTCAGACAGAAGATGGAGTAAAGACACTTGCAGACACCAACTTCTATTCAAAGCAGGTTCGTGTTGCTCTTCGTAACTGCGGCGTTATCAACCCCGAGGATATCGATGAGTACATCGGAACAGGCGGATACGAAGCACTTGGCAAGGTTCTTACCGAGATGACTCCCGATGAGGTTATCCAGGTCATCCTTGATTCCGGTCTTCGCGGACGTGGAGGCGCCGGCTTCCCCACAGGTCTTAAGTGGAAGCTCTGCCGTCCCAACCAGGCTGACAAGAAGTATGTATGCTGTAACGGTGACGAGGGCGACCCCGGTGCATTCATGGACCGTTCCGTTCTCGAGGGTGACCCCCATGCCGTACTTGAGGCTATGGCCATTGCCGGTTATGCAATCGGTTCAGACCAGGGTTACATCTACGTTCGTGCAGAGTACCCCATCGCTGTTGAAAGACTTAAGATAGCTATCAAGCAGGCTCGTGAATACGGCCTTCTCGGAAAGAACATCTTTGGTACAGGCTTCAACTTTGATATTGATCTCCGTCTCGGTGCAGGCGCATTCGTATGCGGTGAAGAGACAGCTCTTATGACCTCTATCGAGGGTAAGAGAGGAGAGCCCAGACCCCGTCCGCCGTTCCCGGCAGTCAAGGGACTTTTCGGAAAGCCTTCTATCCTTAATAACGTAGAGACATACGCTAACATTCCCCAGATCATCCTTAAGGGTGCAGAATGGTTCGCATCAATGGGAACCGAGAAGTCAAAGGGAACAAAGGTATTTGCTCTCGGCGGAAAGATCAAGAACACAGGTCTTGTTGAGATCCCGATGGGAACACCGCTCCGCACCATCATCGAGAATATCGGCGGCGGCATCCCGAACGGTAAGAAGTTCAAGGCTGTTCAGACAGGTGGTCCTTCAGGCGGATGCATCCCTGCACAGTATATCGACATCCCCGTTGACTACGAGAACCTTGCATCTATCGGATGTATCGTAGGATCAGGCGGAATGATCGTTATGGATGAAGACAACTGTATGGTAGATATCGCTAAGTTCTTCCTTGAGTTCACCGTTGATGAGTCCTGCGGTAAGTGTACTGCATGCCGTATCGGTACCAGAAGAATGCTTGAGATCCTTACCAAGATCACAGATGGTAAGGCTACCATGGATGACCTTACAAAGCTTGAGGAGCTCTGCCTCTATGTAAAGAACAACTCACTTTGCGCTCTTGGTCAGACAGCTCCCAACCCCGTACTCTCAACCCTTAAGTTCTTCAAGGATGAGTACATTGCACATATCGTTGACAAGAAGTGCCCGGCTGGTGTATGTAAGGCCCTCATGACCTATAACATCGATCCCGCTAAGTGCATCGGCTGCAAGGCCTGCGCTAAGGGATGCCCCGCTAACGCAATTAAGGTTAACGCTAACTCAGAGGTTAAGGAAGGAAAGAAGCTTCCGTACCTTGTAATCGGTGACGAGTGCGTTAAGTGTGGTGCGTGCCAGGCTACATGTAAGTTCGGCGCTATCTACAAGAAGTGATGGAGGAGATAATAATGGAGACCATTAAATTAAAAATAGACGGCATTGAAGTTGAGTGCCCGAAGGGTTCGACCATACTCGAGGCTGCAAGACTGGCCAATATCGAAATCCCCACACTCTGCTTCTTAAAGGAAATCAATGAGATCGGTGCCTGCCGTATCTGCGTTGTTGAATTAAAGAACGGAAAGATCGTTACTTCCTGCGTATTCCCCGCTGAAAACGGAATGGAAGTATTCACAAAGTCACCTCGTATCCTTGAGTACCGCAAGAAGACTTTACAGCTCCTTCTTTCAAACCACAGAAGAGAGTGCCTTTCATGCGTACGTTCAGGCCACTGCGAGCTTCAGGAGCTCTGCCAGGAACTCGGTGTTGAAGATGAAAAGTTCTATGACGGAGTTAAGACTCCTTCAGAGATTGATGATTCAGCTCCCCACATGATCCGTGACAACTCTAAGTGTATCCTCTGCCGTCGTTGTATCGCAGTCTGCGAGCACAACCAGGGCGTTGGCGTCATCGGAGCTAACGAGCGTGGATTCAAGACCTTCATCGGTTCAGCATTCGATATGGGTCTTGGTGAGACATCATGTATCTCTTGTGGACAGTGTATCGCTGTTTGCCCGACCGGTGCTCTTCGTGAGAAGGACTTCACCGATAAGGTATTCGCTGCAATCGCAGATCCCGACAAGTACGTAGTAGTTCAGACCGCTCCCGCAGTTAGAGCTGGTCTTGGTGAAGAATTCGGCCTTCCCATCGGAACAGATGTTGAAGGAAAGATGGCAGCTGCACTTCGCCGTCTCGGATTCGACAAGGTATTCGATACAGACTTCTCTGCAGACCTTACCATTATGGAAGAGGGAACAGAGTTCATCGAGAGAGTACAGAACGGTGGCGTTCTTCCGCTCATCACTTCATGCTCACCCGGATGGATCAAGTTCTGCGAGTACTATTATCCGGAGTTCATCCCCAACCTTTCATCCTGCAAGAGCCCGCAGCAGATGTTTGGTGCTGTTACAAAGAGCTACTTCGCTGAGAAGATGGGAATCGACAAGGAGAAGATCGTCTGCGTATCAGTTATGCCCTGTACAGCTAAGAAGTTTGAGATCAACCGTGACGACGAAGCTGCTAACGGTGTACCGGATGTTGACATTTCAATCACAACACGTGAGCTTGCCCGTATGATCAAGAAGGCACGCATCAACTTCCTCGGACTTCCCGATGAAGGATTTGATGATCCGCTTGGAGAGTCAACAGGTGCTGCAGTTATCTTCGGTGCAACAGGCGGTGTTATGGAAGCTGCTCTTCGTACTGTTAGAGAAATCCTTGAAGGAAAGTCATTCGACGAGGTTGACTATGAGGCAGTTCGAGGCGTAGAAGGCATCAAGGAAGCTACAATTCCTGTAGCAGGCATCGACGTTAAGGTTGCTGTTGCTTCAGGCACAGCTAATGCCAGAAAGCTTCTTGACATGGTTAAGTCAGGCGAGAAGAGCTATCACTTCATAGAGATCATGGGATGCCCCGGTGGATGTGTAAACGGTGGTGGACAGCCCCAGCAGCCCGGTTGGGTTCGTAATAACGTTGATATCCGTGCCCTTCGTGCAAAGGCTCTTTACAGCAATGATGCTGCAAAGACCTTCAGAAAGTCACACGAGAATCCCGCTATTACAAAGATCTATGCTGAGTATCTTGGAAAGCCCGGTTCAGAGAAGGCACATCACCTTCTTCATACCAGCTACATTGCAAGAAAGATTAATAACTACGGTTTCTAATTTAAAATGGTTGCAAGCCATTCTGACCGGGAGCATAAAGCTCCCGGTTTTTTTCTGTAAAGTAACAGATTATTAACAAAAAATGCATTACAAATATTGTACATTTATAAATACAATAATATACTGATTATAGTTACTATATTTTCCTCGCTTTTGAAAGGCGGTATGTATGAAAAGAATAAGAATAATTCATGCATTTCATTATTAATAATTGCTGTAATGGTGTTAACGAATCCGTTGCTGGTACTTGCAGATGCCCTTCATGTGGATACAATCCAGATAGAAGGTTCCAGACTCGGAGAAAATGAGCTTATAGAGGGAAACCTGGTATATTTCGGAACGACGAATGTATCTGTGCGTGAAGGCGACGCAATATACCGTGTACCTGTGTACAGGGCTGGCGATTTGTCATAGCCTGCTGATATCCTTATGCACACGCTTGACGTATCAGCCTTATATGGGAAGGATTACACCCTGTTGGGAAAGAACAAGAAGGAATATAAAAGTGAAAAGACTTTGATTGAAATACTTATTCATAAAGGAACAGAATTGACCCCGGATGTCTAAACGCATCCGGGGTATCTTTATTTGAATCCGTGGTTATTGAAAATATGTTGCATAAATGTTAAAATAAATAAAATATACGGTATTGTCCGTAAAGGTTTTAAAAGAGGTTTTTATATGACTGTTAAAGATGTTAGGGATATTCTTGATGCAGAAGTACTTACCTGTAAGGATATGCTTGATACAGAAGTACGTTCCGCGTGCGGTTCTGATATGATGAGTGAAGTGCTTGCTTTTTCCAAAGACCATTCGGTTCTCCTTACCGGGCTCTGTAATCAGCAGTCCATAAGGACAGCTGAGATGATGGACATCAAGTGTCTTGTATATGTAAGAGGAAAGAGACCGGCAGATGACGTTCTTGAGATGGCTGAAGACCGTGGAATAATTGTAATGACAACGGGGCACAGGATGTTTTCTTCCTGCGGCCTTCTGTACTCCGCAGGACTTTCAAGCGGACCTTACTGATTGGAGGAAAAAATGGACGATACAATAGTACTGGAATATACTGTTGACGCCGAGGACTTTACAAGGGCGGGAGAAGCTTCAAGTGACGTAAAGAAAAAACTGAAACAGATGGGAGTCAGTCCTAACGTTATCAGAAAGGTCGCCATAGCCATGTATGAGGGCGAGATAAACATGGTGATACACGCACAGGGCGGAGAGATAAAGGTTTATATTACACCTGAAAACATAAAGATGGTGTTAAAGGATGTAGGGCCGGGTATACCGGACGTTGAAAAGGCCATGCAGGCAGGCTGGAGTACTGCTCCTGAAGAAGTCAGAAATCTTGGCTTCGGAGCTGGAATGGGCCTCCCGAACATGAAGAAAAACACGGATTCCATGGAAGTGGAGACAGAAATAGGAAAGGGTACGACCATCACAATGGTCGTAAACATGTTAGGAAATGAATAAATTCTATCATTCCGTAAGGCTTGATGAAGATAAATGTAAAGGCTGCATCAACTGCATAAAAAGATGTCCGACGGAGGCCATAAGGGTAAGAAACGGAAAGGCTTCCATTAATTCAAAGTTCTGTATTGACTGCGGAGAATGTATCAGGATATGTGAGAATCACGCTAAGATAGCATTTGTTGACACTTTGCGTGAGATGGACAGGTTTGAGTACACCATAGCGCTTCCTGCCCCCACACTATACAGTCAGTTCAACAATCTTGATGATAAGAACATTGTCCTTAACGGGCTTCTAAGGATGGGATTCAATGAAGTCTTTGAGGTAAGTGCTGCGGCAGAACTTGTATCAGAGGGTACAAGGATGTTCCTCAGTGAACATAAGGACGGGATGCCCTGGATTTCAACCGCATGTCCTACCGTAGTAAGACTGATAAGGGTACGTTTCCCCAATATCATTGAACACCTGCTGCCAATCAAGCCTCCTGTGGAGGTGGCTGCGGAGCTGGCCGCAAAACGTGCCATGGAGAAGACAGGACTTCCCAGGGAGAAAATAGGGACGGTGTTTATTTCCCCATGCCCGTCAAAGAATACATATTCAAAGTCTCCCCTCGGTACGGATAAGTCGGAGGTCGACCTTTGCGTTGCAATAAAGGAAGTATATCCAAAACTTCTTTCAGCCATGAAATCAGTGGCTGAAACAGATTATCCGGACATTTCAACAGCCGGAAGGATAGGACTGAGCTGGGGATTTTCCGGCGGAGAGGCCGGCGGTGCACTCTGTGATAATTACCTGGCGGCTGACGGAATTGAAAATGTCATAAAGGTCCTTGAAGACCTTGAAGATCAGAAAATTGAGAACCTGGAGTTTGTCGAACTGGATGCATGCTCAGGTGGGTGTGTGGGCGGCGTGCTCACTGTGGAAAATCCTTATCTGAGTGTTGCAAGACTTCACCATATGAGAAAGTATCTTCCCGTTCAGGTAAGCCATCTGGAGGATTCGGAAGACACTGATGAAAGAAGTGAGCAGTTTGAACTCCTTAAGTTTGACAACGGAATCAAGTATGAGCCTGTTTTCAATCTGGGAGACAGCATTATTGAAGGTTTTGTACGTCTTAATCAGGCGGAAAGACTTGAAAAGAAATTCCCCGGCCTTGACTGCGGGTCTTGCGGTGCGCCTACCTGTAAGGCACTTGCCATGGACATTGTGCGTGGTGAGGCAACAGAGGATCAGTGCATATACCTCATGAGAAAGCACATAGCAGAAATGGCTTCTGAACTTCAAAGCGCCTCAAGGGAGGCAAAGAAGGCCTCAGGTGATAACACAAGGGGCAATTACGAATACGTTGACAGATATATTGATAAAATCGCCGGTGACCTCTCGAGAATGTCAGATACCAACGGCGTGGGATACAAAGGAATAAGTAATGAAGGTTAAGGATCTTTCTGAAAAGTTTAAAGTAATAAATATGGCGGACGGAGAACGTGAAATTGAGGACGTTTTCTGCTGTGATCTTTTGAGTATTGCAATGGGTAAGGCCCCGGCAGGTTCTGCATGGGTGACCGTGATGGCAAATGTCAATACCCTGGCTGTCGCATCATTAACTGATGTGGCATGCGTCATCCTTGCAGAAAATGCAAGGCTTGATGACATGACCGTAAGTAAGGCGAAGGAACAGGAAATTACCGTGTTTGCAACCGAGGAACCCATTTTTAAAGCAGCTTTAAGTATCTATAACAATGTTTAACATAAGTTACGACCTGCATATACATAGCTGTCTGTCACCCTGTGGTGACAATGCCATGACACCCGCAAATATTGCGGGTATGGCTGCTGCAAAGGGTCTTGAGGCCATTGCCCTTACAGATCATAACAGTTCACGAAACTGCGGGCCTTTTCTTGCGTACTGTGATGCTTATGGAATCATCGGGATACCGGGACTTGAGATAAATACCATAGAGGAAGTTCATGCGGTATGTCTTTTCAGGACGTTAGAGGATGCACTTGATTTTGATTCTTACGTTTATGATCATCTTCAGAAGGTGCCTAATAACGAAAGAATCTTCGGACAGCAGATACTTATGAATGATGATGAGGAGGAAATCGGGCGGGAACCGAACCTTCTTATAAATGCAACAGATATTTCATTTGATGAGGTATGGGACCTTGTAAGGAATCGTAACGGAGTCATGTTCCCGGCGCATATTGATAAGGACGCAAACTCCCTGACTGCCAACCTTGGTTTCATACCTCCGGGTTCACAGTTTAAGACTGTGGAGATAAAGGACTTGAAAAAGCTTCATAAAGTCAGGGAGACCCATCCCTTTGTGAATACATGTCAGGTGGTAAGCAATTCGGATGCACATTATCTGGATGCAATAAGGGAACCTTCACTGTCACTTTATGTTGAGGAAAAATCGCGAGACGGCATAATTGATGCCCTTCTGCGAGGCCCATTTGAGGAAAACGGATGAAAATTAAGTTAGCAAAATATGTGGCAAGGCTTCTTGCTGAAAACGGAATAACGCAGTGCTTTTCCGTAACAGGCGGCGGGGCAATGCATCTTAATGACGGTTTTGGACATGAACCTGGAATACACACGCTTTACATGCATCATGAACAGGCATGTGCAATGGCTGCCGAAGGGTATGCGCGCATTTACAACAGGCCTGCAATTTTATGCGTGACTACAGGTCCAGGCGGCACTAATGCCATAACTGGAGTAGTCGGTGCATGGACTGATTCCATTCCTATGATAGTTGTTTCAGGACAGGTCAGGTATGACAATACCGCCAGATGGTCAGGCGTGGGAATACGCTGCATGGGAGACCAGGAATTTGATATTACGAGAAGCATAGACTGCATGGTCAAATACTCAAAAATGGTACTTGACCCGATGAGCATAAGAAAAGAAGTTGAAAAGTGCATTTACCTTTCACAGACAGGCCGTCCTGGTCCGGTATGGCTCGACATTCCCGTGGATATACAGGGAAAGATAATCGAAGATTCGGAACTTGAGCCGTTTTCCATTTCGGAATATGAAGCTGAAAGAGAAAAAATGCTCGACATGATTGATGATTTCGAGGAAGCGGCACACAGTCTGGAAAATGATGAGTATTCAAATTCAAGGCTTGACTCGCCGCTTCTCAATGTAAGCTTCTTAAAGCAGAAATGGCAGACGGGTGTTCCGCACATAACAAAGGACAGTCCGGTGGTGGACGAGATCATAGAGAAGATATCAGGCTCAGAGAGACCCATTTTCTATACAGGTAACGGTATAAGGATTGCGGGTGCGGAAGATCTGTTCCTTAAGGTTGCTGACAAATTGGCAGTACCGGTAGTCGTGGGATGGAACGGGCAGGACATAATCCCATCAGATCATCCTTTAAAGGCTGGTCAGCCCGGAGGCCGTGGAGACCGTCCCGGTAACTTTGCCGTTCAGAATGCGGACCTTATCCTCAGCATCGGTTCAAGGCTCTCAATACGTCAGGTGGGTTACAACTTTGCCACATGGGCAAGGGCTGCGTATACGATAGTCTGTGACATCGATGAAGAAGAACTTAAAAAGCCTTCAGTACATATTGACCTTCCCGTTTATGCCGATGCGTATGAACTTCTTCTGGCACTTGATGAGAGGCTTACAGAGATGGGGTACGAGGGTCACGGGGATTCATATGCCGACCTTGATGAAATAATTGAGGACGGATATTCAGATGACGGACGTTTCCTCTTTAGCGGGGGAACTGGAAAACACGGGCTCAACTGGTGGCAGACAGTAAGTTCATGGATGAGGAAATATCCTGTTTACCAGGAAAAATTTTCGATGCATGATGATACCGAGGATGCCAACATATACGAGTTCTTTGATTCTTTGAGCCGTGCGCTTCCTCCTGATACGGTAACAGTTGTGGGTAATGGCTCAGCAGATGTTGCCGGAGGACAGATTTATTATATACACCAGGGTTCGCGCTTTATTTCCCAGGACGGGATAGCCAGCATGGGTTATGACCTGCCGGCGGCAATCGGCGCATGTGCGGCATGTCATGATGTAAGCGGAAGAGTAGGCGGTTATGACCCCTCAGGTGACGAGAACTTCGTCATGGATGAATTGGGAGCTTCAGAAAAGAATCCTTACTGGAAGGGTTCCAGGGAGATTTATCCTGAATACTATGAACATGACATAATCTGCCCGACAGGCGACGGATCAATAATGATGAACCTTCAGGAGCTTCAGACAATCAAATCGCATGGGATGCCGATAAAGATATTTATTGCAAATAACGGCGGATATCATTCAATCAGGCAGACTCAGCAGAATCTTTTTAACGGGGAACCTCTATGCGGGATAGGGGATGACAGCTTTGACTTAAGCTTTCCTGACTTTGAAAAGATAGCGGCGGCATTTGGCATACCGTATTGTAAGGCAGAGCATAATTCAGAACTGATGGAAGCTATTGACGATACACTGCAGGTAAAGGGCCCGGCCATCTGTGAGATCATCGTGAGCCGCGACCAGGCTTTCGAACCGAAGTCCGCTGTAAAAAAGCATGAGGACGGCTCTCTTTCAAGTCCTCCTTTAGAGGATCTTGCACCGTTCCTTAGCGATGAAGTAATGAATGAGGAAATGCTGATTCCCAGAGTATGATGAAGGCGGTTGTAACAGGATGCACAAGTTTTATAGGAAAACACACGGTGCAGGCACTAAAAGAGGCCGGCATTGATGTATTTGCGTTCAGACATAGCTATGAGGAATCACCGTGCCTTCCGGAAAGTGCAGATTTGTGGATTCATTATGCCTGGGCTGGAAGGGGTTCTGAGGGCAGAATGGATGAAGACATCCAGAAGAAGAATGTAATCATGTCCATGAACGCACTCAGAAAGGCAGAAAAACTTCATGTTAAGAAATTTCTGTTTGCCGGAAGTCAGGCTGAGTATTCACAAAATAGTGCATATGGCATGGCAAAGTATGAGTTCGGGCTTAATGCGGAAAAGTATCTGGCTGATTCAGGCTCTTTCATGGATTTGGTACATATGCGTATTTTTTCCGTTTATGGTCCCGGTGACCATGAAGGTTCACTTGTGAGCATGCTCATAAAGAATGCCGGCTCAGGAAAAAATATGGAACTTGGGCCTTGTACACAACTGTGGAATTATACATATATTGATGATATAGTTGATGCCATACTGCTTTTGGCACTTTCAGAAGACACAGAAGGCACATTTGATGTAGCCGGAAATGACACCAGGATTTTAAGGGACTACGTTACTGAAGCCTGGAATGTGCTTAATGCGGATGGAAAGCTCTGTTTTGGAATGAGGGGCAATAATGCTGAAGGAGCTGCGGACCTCGTGCCGAATACGGAAAGAATTAGAAAACTTGGTTTTAATGCAAAGGTTTCCTTTGCAGATGGCATAAAATTGACATTAGGAGAATCATAATGACAGGTGGCTTCAGTTTTTGGGATCCGGAGATTTGGTCTTTTGTTGTAACACTGGCTGTGTTGTTTGCAGTCATGCTTATTGCTAATGCGTTAAAGAGGAAGATCAGCTTTATAAGAAGGTCATTGCTTCCGAGTGCGGTAATAGGAGGATTTATTGCCATCATTGTTAACTCGGTTGCAAAAAAAATAACCGGAAACCCGATTTTCCAGCTGAATGTGTTGGAATCACTTACATATCATGGACTTGGGCTTGGTTTCATTGCACTTGCATGGAGACATCTGGACGGTGTCAAGGGTAAGGAGGCAAGGCGGGATGTATTCCACACAGCAACAGTTACCGTGGGCGGTTACCTTATTCAGGGAACAGTTGGAATCATCATTACCGTGTTCCTTTACTACATTATCGGCGGTTTCCCGGCAGCGGGTGTCCTTCTTCCCATGGGTTACGGACAGGGACCGGGACAGGCATTTAACTGGGGAGCAACATATGAGACTCAGTATGGCTTTACAAATGGAACAAGCTTCGGACTTACAGTTGCGGCTATGGGATTTGTATCTGCCAGTGTGGGAGCACTGATCTATCTTAACAGGATTCGCAGAAAATATAAGACCATTGACGGTACGATCAAGGATAACCTTACCATTGAGGATTACAGCGGTGACAATGAGATACCGGTTTCCGAGTCAATGGACAAGCTTACTGTTCAGTTTGCGCTTGTATTCATGACTTACATGGTTGCGTATGCTTCAATGTGGCTCCTCTACAGGTTTATCCTGAAGCCTGCCGGTGGATTTGCCATGAATACCATTAATCCGCTTCTTTGGGGATTCAATTTCCTTGTGGGTACAGCGTGGGCAATTCTCTTCAGGACCGTGGGAGACAAACTGCGTGCAAAGGGAATCATGCACCGTAAGTATACGAACAACTTCATGCTTAACCGTATCAGCGGTCTAATGTTCGACATAATGGTGGTTTCTTCAATAGCTGCCATTGACCTTTCCGCTTTCAGGTACAAGGAGTTCTGGATTCCGATCCTTCTTATATGCATAGCAGGCGGAGTTGTTACATATATCTACGTGAATACACTTTGCAGGCATCTGTTCCCGGATTATTCTGACGAGATGTTTCTCTGCATGTATGGAATGCTGACCGGAACAGCCTCAACAGGAATTATTCTTCTAAGGGAAATCGACCCGCTTTATAAGACAAGGGCTTCCCATAACCTTATTTATCAGAATATGTGGGCTATTGTGCTTGGTGCCCCGATGCTTCTGATGATGGGCTTCATAGCAAGGGGAATGGTATATACATTTGCCTGTCTCGCAAAGATAATGCTATTGTTTGTCGGAATACTGGCAATACAGTACCGTAAGGAACTTTTTAAGAAAAAGGAAAAATGAGCAGTAAGGATGATACCGAAAAAAGAATAAAGAGGCAGGAGAGGACGTTCAGAATACTGCGTCCATTGCTTAGTCCGTTCATGAGAGGAATCGTGAATTATTCATTTGAAGCGATACCTGAGGTTGAAGGACCATATCTTCTTTTATGTAATCACAACACTGATCTTGACCCGTTGCTTTTATCCATGTCATCAAAAAGGGCCTTGAGTTTTGTGGCTACCGAAAAGATTACAAGGATGGGGCTCATAGGTAAACTGGCAGTTACGCTTGCTGACCCGATACTTCACAGGAAGGGTAAAAACGGAAAAAAGACCATCCTTTCCATACTTGCAAGACTTAAGGAAGGCAGAAGTGTTGCTATGTTTCCGGAAGGAAACCGTTCTTTCAATGGACTTTCATGTGAAATGTCAAAGACTAATGCAAGGCTCATCCAGTCTTCAGGGTGTACTCTTATCACCTATAAACTTGAAGGCGGCTACTTTACATCCCCAAGGTGGGGAAAAGGAATAAGGAAAGGACGCATGAGAGGAAAGCTTTCCGGAGTTTATTCACCTGAAGTCTTTAAGGAAATGACCCTTGATAAAATAAATGAACTTTTAAGGAAAGATCTGTTTGTTGATGCATATGCAGACCAGAAAGCAGATCCCGTAAAATATCGTGGAAAAAGGATGGCTGAGGGCATTGAATCGGCAGTTTTCATGTGCCCGGAATGTGGTAAGATCGGTACCCTTAAGTCCCTTGGAAATGAAGTTACCTGCGACTGCGGCTTTAAGGCTGCATATGATGATTACGGTTATCTTGTAAAGACGGACGGCACAAGGCATACCGTGACAGAACTTGACACATATCAGCGTGAAAAGCTTTCAGAACTTGTATCACTTGATATGGCTGACCCGCTGTTTACGGACAGTGTCACGGTAAATGTGATAAATATTCAGCATAAGGTAACATCACAAAAGGAAGCGGAATTATCTGCCTTTCCAGACCGTCTTGTAATCGACGGGGAAGAGTATCCTTTTGAAAAAATAGAAGGAGTTGCCGTTCACAGGAAGAATCTTCTCATCGTGAACATAAAAGAAAAGGAGGACCACTTTGAATTTACCGGTTCAAAGAGTTTCAGCGCCCTTAAATATGTATATCTGTTCAAGATATACCAGGCATCCCTTATACAGCCCTGATAACAAAAAGCCTGCCGCATTGCGACAGGCTTTTATGGTTCAGGCATTCAGTTTTTCAGCAAGCAGGTCGAAAAACTTAAAGATAAGCATAAAGGCATTTGGGGCTTTTGATGTGAGTGTCTGCATACAGCGTGACATCAGCCCCTCAAATTCCTCATTCTGTATATCGATTTCTTCCTTATCCCCAAGGTATTCATAAAATGTCCTTCCACACAGTTTCAGAAAGGCAATCACTGCATCGTAGCTCTCATCACCTTTAGTGATCTCGTTGATAACATCTGTTACTTTTTCATCATATTCATTCTTATTAATCAGCATAAAAGCCTCCGTTTCCACGAAATTATAAGACAACAGTAATAATAAAGCAAGTAAAGCAGCCATTAAGATTATTAAGTGCTTTATTAGAAAGCTGAAAAATGGTATACTCCATTGAGACTTAATCTCAGGGGAGTTTTGATGGAAAAGCTTTTAGTTATTACAGGAACAAATGCGTCGGGTAAAAGCGGGCTGGGGATAGAGCTTGCTTTAAAGTACGGCGCGGAGATAGTATCTGCTGATTCAAGGCAGGTATATAAAGGGCTTGACCTTGGAAGCGGTAAAGTAACGAAAGAAGAAATGAAGGGGGTTCCTCATCATCTTCTGGATGTGGCGGAGCCTGGAGAGCAGTTTACACTTGTAGATTTTCAGCATAAAGCCTACAAGGCAATAGATGACATTCATGCCCGCGGGAAGAAGGCATTTCTTGTGGGCGGAACAGGTCTTTATATTAATTCCGTTGTTGACGGGTACAACATAAAAGAGGAAAAACCGGACAGGGAAAGAAGGGAAGCCGTTGAGGCGATGCCGACGGAAGAACTGATTGAGGTCATAAGAAAAGAAAACCCGGACGCCCTTTCACGCCTCGACCTGAAGAATAAGAGAAGACTTGAACGTGAGGTGGAGAGGATACTTGCAGGGGATACGGCTGCCCGCGTAAATACGCCACATTATGAATCATTGGTGTTAGGCGTCACATGGCCCAGGGAAGTGCTTTATGAGCGTATAAGGGAACGGCTCGACAGGCGCCTTGATGAAGGAATGATAGATGAAGTTGTTAACTTAAGGGCTGCAGGTGCACCGGATGATTTCCTGTACGGCCTGGGACTTGAGTACAGATACATTTTGATGTACTTAAGAAATGAGTTTCCTGACTTTGACTCATTTTATGACAAGCTGTTCATGGAGATACGTCATCTGGCAAAGGAACAGATGACATGGTTCAGGAAACGTAAGGACATACACTGGATTGACATGACCTCTGATCCTGTAAGCCAGTGTGAAAAAATAATTGACGAATACGGATATAATTAAAAACTTGAAAGGAGTATTTATGAATATTCAGGAAACATTTGATGCTTTGATTGAAAATGAACAGATTGGAAAAGCCATAGCGTTTGCAAAGGCTGACCATGATAATTCCATAAAGGAGCATAAAGAATTCATCATGTGTGAATCGCCCACGTTTAACGAAAAGAAGAGAGCCGCCATGTATGCTGAAAGGCTTAAGGATAATGGCATAGATGATGTGGTTCTTGACGATTACGTAAATGTTTACGGTTACAGGCGTGGTACCGGAAACGGCCCGACAGTACTTGTGGAGGCACATATGGATACTGTTTTCCCGTTTGGAAGCGTAAAGGAAATCCGTGATGAGAACGGAATAATGTACGCACCCGGATGCACTGATGATACGAGGGGAATGACTGCAGTACTTGCCGCACTCCGCGCAATGAATGAAGCCGGGATAAAGACAAAGGGAGACATTATCTTTGCCGGAACAAGCCGTGAGGAGGGCATGGGCGGCCTGGGTGGAATGAGGGACCTTATCAAATATGGACCGAAGGCTGACACATCCATAAGCGTAGACGGAGCAAGTACTGAACATATTACATATCAGGCAACCGGTTTTAAGACATATAAAGTGGTTTTTAAAGGTATAGGCGGTCATGCCTACTGTGACTTTGGCGACATGGCCAACCCGCTTCATGCGGCTGCACGCGCTGTTGCAAAGATTGCTGATTTTGAGGTACCGAAGGAGCCTAAAACAACCTTCTGCGTATCAAATTTCCATGCAGGAAATGATGCCGGAATTCATGCCATAGTTCCTGAAGCAACAATCAAATTCAATATCCGTTCCGACAGTCAGGAAATCCTTGATAATCTTGAAAAACGCTGTTTTGCAGCCATTCAGGAAGCATGTGATGAGGAAACGGCAAGATGGGGAAAGGACACGATTACCTGGATTTCTGAGAAGTATGTTGACGTACCGGCAGGGCCTCAGGATCCGCATACTCCTGTTGTCGAGGCGGCACTTATCGCCGGCAGGTACTTCACACCCGAAGAGAACAAGGACAAGGTTGAACTCAGCAAGGGCGGATGTGTAAACGGAAACATGGCCATCGGTGCCGGAATTCCCTGTGTGACGATAGGCGGCGGACCGCTTAATGGAAAGGTTCATTCCCTTGATGAGTATTTCCCATATACCGAAGCTTACAGGCTGCCACAGGAAATAGTTGTTCTTCTGTGCATGGCGGCAGGAGTGGAAGGAATCTGTGATTCAATAATCAGGTGATTTTAGGAGAATGTCATGTGGGATTCTTATCCAAGGCCTCAGCTTAAAAGAAAAAGCTTCATATCATTTAACGGAATATGGAATGTAAACGGGGAGGGCACATATGTGCCTTCCTGTATGAGTGGTGAAAAAGTACGTTATAAAAAGACTTTCATGTTCTGGAGAAGTAATGACAGGGTGATACTTAATATCGGCGCAGCCGACCAGATAGCAGAAGTGGAGCTTAACGGAAAGACATTGGGAATCCATGAAGGCGGGTATCTTCCGTTTTCTTTTGACATCACTGACGTAGTCCGTGAAGGGGAAAACGTTCTTTCAATTACTGTGACTGATGAGCTTTCACTGGATTACCCTTACGGAAAACAGAAGGCTGAACACGGCGGGATGTGGTACACACCGGTTTCCGGAATATGGAAAAGTATCTGGATGGAGGAAGTCCCGGAGGAATATATCAGCGATGTTAAAATAACTCCTGACCTTAAGGGAGCGGACATTATTCTTTCGGTAAGAAATGGCAGGACAGGTGAGACTGTCACTGACAGACGCCGTATAGATATAGAGGAGCCGGACTTATGGACTCCTGACAACCCGAAACTTTACTATGAAACCATTACGTATGGTAAGGATTCCGTGGAAATTTACTTTGCCCTTCGTGAAATAAGCATAAAAGAAGTGGGCGGGATCAACAGGGTCTGCCTTAACGGGGAACCTGTATTTTTAAACGGTGTCCTTGACCAGGGATATTTTAAGCCGGGACTTTTCATTCCTGAAGATCCTTCAGAATATGAAAAAGATATCCTCCGTATGAAGCAGCTTGGCTTCAACCTTCTCAGAAAACACATAAAAGTCGAGACTGAAGAGTTTTACTATGCCTGTGACAGACTGGGAATGATGGTAATGCAGGACATGGTGAATTCCGGTGAGTACAAGTTCTTCCGTGACACGGTGCTTGGTACTGTTGGAATCCGTCATGATGACCGGACCAGGGAAGGATATGACAGAAGGCAGGAATTCTGGGTAAAGCACATGGAGGAGACCATAGGCCATCTGTATAATCATCCTTCCGTAATAGCGTATACACTTTTCAATGAAGGCTGGGGGCAGTTTGATTCTGACAAAATGTATGAAAGGGCAAAGGGACTTGACCCGACAAGACTCATTGATTCCACTTCAGGATGGTTCAAACAGGCAAAGAGTGACTTTGACAGTGAACACATATATTTCAGGCTTAAGAGACTTAAGCCCGGTAAGCGTCCGCTTCTTGTGAGCGAGTGCGGAGGGTATACACTGAATCTTACTGGTCAGGAAAAATCTTATGGTTATGGCGCATGCAGAAACAGCATGGAACTTACAGAAAAAATCCGTAAGATGTATGAGAAGATGATTATCCCCGGAATCGAAAAAGGCGTATGCGGAGCCGTGTATACGCAGTTATCGGACATCGAGGATGAGATAAACGGACTTTATTCCTTTGACAGAAAAACCTGTAAGGTGATTCCTGAAGAAATGAAAAAGACTGCAGATCTGGTAAATGCAGTCTTTGAAAGAATTACTGAGTAAAAAACACTAGAAATCAAGTATGCTTTTTATTTCCGGGGCTTTTTCGCCATATATGCGGCGGATTGTTCCGGAAATTTCTTTTACATATCCCGGCGCGGCAACAAGAATGACATCTGTGGGATGGTCAATGAAATACTCCGGTGAAACGATGGGGATATGTGAAGCGGGAGCAAAACGGCCCTGTTTAAATGGTGCAGAGTCGATGATGCAGGAAACGTAATCTTTCAATACAGTGGTGGAAGCTATGGTAAATCCCTGATGGCCGGCTCCCCACATGGAGAGTGTTTTCCCGGACTTCTTCAAACCTTCTGTATAATCTGAAACTTCTTTTGTTATTGAGTCAAAACTCTTTCCGAGCGTGTTATCGAATTCTTCTATATTTATTGCAGAAGCTTCAGATGCGGGAACTTCTTTTTTAACCACCACTCTTAAAGTATCCCCGATACCGATAAATCCTTTTTCAATGACAGAAAAACCAGCATTTTCACAGAGATAGCATAAGGATGTTAGAGTATAGTTTGCAATGTGGTCACGAATCAGCTCATAGTATTTTGCTTCGTTCAGTATGTACTCAAAAGACGGTACGGTAATGAGACCATATCCGTTTTCTGAAAGATTACTGTACATGCATTTGAGCATGCTCATTGGGTCTGGCTGATGCTCCAGGAAATTGAAACTTAAAAAGCAGTCAAAGGGAGCTCCCTGAACCAATGTATCAGGAGTTTCGGTAAATGCATGGATGATGTGGGCTTTTGGGACTTTTTCGGAAGCTTCATCTGCAAATTTCTCATTTGCTTCAGTCCCATATATTTCAACTGGAAATTCAGAAAGGACTTTTAGAAAATCTCCGTTTCCGCATCCGCATTCAATGAACTTTTTGCCGGAAAGACCATATTCCTCTATCATATGGCGGTAATCATTCCTTCGAAGTTCCTTCATGGTATCGGACAGGCCCACGGCTCTTATGACATCGCGATAATAGGTAACGGGTTCGCAGTCAAGCTGGAAAAGCCCGCACTTTTCACATCGGCAAAGCCGCAGGGTAATCCCGCAATCGTGTGACAGTTCTTCCTTTAACGGAATATCCTGGGCGGAAGCGGGAAAATTATCGGACTCAAAAAGCGGCGCAGAAAGACTGCCGCCGCATGAAAGACAGGTTTTACGGAATTTCTCAATCATCTTTTTCTTCTTCCGGGAAATTTATGCGTTCTTCCTCAACGACCAGGGGACGTTTCATGACCCTCTGGTTAATGGAGAGGATGTATTCGCCCAAGAGGCCTATAAAGAAAATCTGAAGTGAACCGAGGAAAAGCATACCTATAAGGATGGGTGCTGTTCCTGCAGGGAAACGGTCCCACCATATCAGTTTCATGATAAGGTAAATGAATGCCACAATGAGTGAGAGACCTGCACAGGTGCCCCCAAAGAATGTTGCTATACGAAGGCCGATTTTCGTGTATGAAGTAAAGCCAAGCATGGCTGCATCATAGAGTGAGTAAAAATTATTGGATGTTTTTCCTGCGCGGCGTTTTGGCTGGCCGTAAGGAATTTCTTTATGTTTAAATCCCAGTTCCGCCACTAAACCGCGAAGGAAAGGAGTGGGATCATCAAGGTCACGGAGAACATCTATGAATTTTTTATCATAAAGTCCAAATCCGGTGAAATGTTCTATCTGTTCCACATCGGAATATTTCTTTATCATCCTGTAGTATAGGCGCTTAAATGCAAAGAGGAGTTTTGCATCTGTGGAATGTTCCTTTACACCGATAACAATTTTGAATCCTTCTTCATATCCTTTCACAAACTTTTCAATCAGTTCTGGAGGATCCTGAAAATCGCATGCCATGAGCATGACAATGTCGCCTTGTGCCTGAAGCATTGCATAGTACGGGGAATTGAACTGACCAAAGTTCTTTGCATTGAAGATGGCTTTCACATGATCCTTATGGGAAGAGCAGAGGCCGCGGATGACAGTCCTGGTATCATCTTTTGAGTCGTTATCGATGTAAAGAATCTCCCAGTCATACTTCTGAAGGATCTCTTTTTCCGCAAACTGTTCTGAAACCGCGTCATAAAGAGGAACTGCATTTTCCTCTTCATTGTAACAGGGTACGACTATCGTTATTTTCTTTCTGATCTCATCCATAATCAGACCTCAATCATTATCTTTATAGTTTCACTGTCTCTTTCCTTCATCATGGAAAGGGCCGTGGGTATTGAATCAAATCCGCTTAGCTTTTTTGTGATAAGTTTTCCGGGATTGATGTGAGAGGCTTTTTGAAGCATCTCCTCAGTCCATTTCCTTCCGCCTTTTGAAAGGGCAAATTTGAATGTTTTCCCGGCCATTCCGCGTCCGAGAGAGAAGATGGGGAGCGCTATTTCACCGTTTCCCTCAATGTATGCAACATTGACTGCTATTCCGGTACCGTATTTAATGATGTCACAGGATGTTTTTAAGGAATCAGGCATTCCGCCTGTAATAATACATGAATCCACACCTTTTCCCAATGTACAGTTAAGCACGGTGTCAACTACACCCTGAGAAAGAGAATTGGCAAGGGGACTTCTTTCCGGTACACATTTTCCACAGCCGATGCAGGGGAGGTTACCTTTAAGGATATGACCGTTTTTATATGATATTACGGCATCAGCTCCGAATGCCATGGCAAGCTCTGTATTAAGTTCACGCTTTTCACTGCCTACAGCTATTACATGTGCGCCTTTTTCATGTGCTGCCGCTACCGCCATAAGACCTACGGCACCGGTACCAAGAACTACGGCAACCTGACCTTTTTGGATATTTGCTTCATCTGCCGCTGTAAAACCGGTTGCCATGACATCGACAGCCATTAGCGCATCTTCATATGAAAGTCCCTGTGGGATATGTGCCAGGTTTTCATCGGCGGAAGGCACGTAGAAAACTTCCTGCCACATTCCGTCAATGTTCCTCCCAAGTTTACACCCTGAAAAAGGAGAGTTTTCGTGACCGGTAGGTTCTTTGCGACTGTCCGAAAAAAGAGCTTCCGTATGGTCGACGGGACGTTCATACTCAGGCATGACAGCACAGACTGCGACTATTTCACCCGGCTTGAAATCCTTTACCCCTGCACCGACCTTAACGACCTTTGCAAGTCCTTCATGGCCAAGTACAAGGTCCTCCCTTCTGGGACCGTTGCCTGCATAGACGGTATGGACGTCAGAAGAGCAGGGTGTGAGAAATAGAGGACTTAAAAGAGCACCTTTTTCATCAGAAAGTACGGGCTCATTCAGTTCCTTTTTTTCAAGTATTCCTTTTTCCCTGAAAATATACGCATACATACAGACATTGTAAAACATATGGCTAAAAAAAGCAATTATCTTCAAATGTAAGGATGTTTATGGTACAATATAAACTGAAATTATATGGAGGTTTTGGCACTGATGGAGAGAATGTCTGAACTCATAAAGATACTTAATGAAGCCGCTGAGGCTTATTATGTAAAGGGTGTGGAAATCATGCCCAATATTGAGTATGACAGGCTGTATGATGAACTGCTTTCACTTGAAAAGGAAACAGGAATTGTACTTCCTGACTCACCCACACAGCAGGTTGGTTCAAAAGTCATGTCTGAGCTTCCAAAGGAGCACCATGCTTCCCCCATGCTTTCCCTTGACAAGACTAAAAGCGTGGATGACCTAAGAACATGGCTTTCTGATAAGGAAGGCATCCTAAGCTGGAAGCTTGACGGGTTAACGGTTGTCCTCACATATGACGGCGGGAAGCTTATAAAGGCTGTAACGAGAGGTAACGGGGAAATTGGTGAGGTCATTACCGGTAATGCCTATAATTTTGAAAATGTCCCGAAGACCATTCCTTTTAACGGAAGAGTCACGCTGCGTGGAGAGGCCATAATTACATACTCTGATTTTGAAAAAATCAATTCGGAGATTCCTGACGAGGGTGCCAGGTATAAAAATCCAAGGAACCTGTGCTCGGGTTCAGTGCGTCAGCTTGACCCGAAGATAACAAAGGCAAGACATGTAAAATGTATCATTTTCTCGCTTGTAAGTGCGGAAAATGAGGAAACCTTTGAGGAAGAGGGAGGACAGCTTTCCATGTTTGCGGCACCAAAAAATGAAAGCTCAGTTCCAGGTCTGTTTTCTGAAAGGTTTGAATGGCTAAGTGCCCTTGGATTTGAAACGGTATATTATAAGCTTGTTAATGCAGGAAACATCAGTGATGCGGTAGAGGACTTTAAGAAGCAGATACCCCTTAACGACTTTCCTTCCGACGGACTTGTCCTTTCCTTTAATGACATTGCATATGGGGAAAGCCTTGGACGTACGGCGAAGTTCCCGAGAAACTCCATTGCATTCAAATGGCAGGATGAAACCGCTGAAACTGTGCTGCGTGAAATTGAATGGTCACCCTCAAGGACGGGACTTATTAATCCTGTGGCAATTTTTGATCCTGTAGAGCTTGAGGGAACGACGGTTTCGAGGGCATCTGTCCATAACATTAGTATCTGCGAGGAATTAAGGCTTGGAATAGGGGACAGGATAACGGTCTATAAAGCCAACATGATAATACCGCAGATATCTGAAAACCTCACAAAGTCAGGAAAACTTCCAGTTCCGGAAACCTGCCCGGTATGTGGCGGTAAAACGGAGATAAGACAGGATAATGACGCAAAGTATCTTTACTGCGTAAATCCTGAATGTCCGGCTAAAAAAATCAAGTCATTTGAACTGGCTGCTTCAAGGGATGCCCTTAATATTGACGGGATGAGTGAGGCCACCCTCGAAAGATTCATTAACGAAGGCTTTTTAAAGGAACTTAAGGATCTATTCGGACTTTCAGGTTACAGAAACGAGATAGCGTCTCTTCCGGGATTCGGTGATAAATCAGCTGAGAACCTCATAAATGCCGCGGAAAAGGCACGTGACACGGAAATGCACCGCTTCTTATATGCCCTCGGGATTAACGGCATAGGCCTTGCGGGTGCAAAGCTTATATGCAGGCATTTTAATCAGGATTACGGGAAAATCTGTGAGGCTACTTTGGAGGAACTTACGGAAATCGAGAAGATAGGCCCCATACTAGCGGAAAATTTTACGGCATATTTTGCTGACAGTGAAAAGAGAAGGCAGGCAGAGGGACTTTACAGTGTGCTCAGGTTCCCGGAAGCTGTTTCTGATAATGGTGAACCTGGGAAGTTTACCGGTCTTACTTTCGTAATAACAGGCGACGTCCATATCTTCAAAAACAGGAAGGAAGTACAGGACCTCATCGAAAGAATGGGCGGTAAGTGCGCAGGTTCTGTTTCAAAGAACACCGCATACTTAATCAATAATGACATAATGAGCCAGAGCTCGAAAAACAAAAAGGCAAAGGAACTTTCAGTTCCAATCATCACGGAAGAAGAGTTTATTGAAATGGCAGGTATCTGATGGCTAAATACACCAGGGAAGAATTTGAAGTATTAAAGCAGCAGGAATTAAAAAAGCAGAAGGTACTGTTTGAGGAATTTAAAAGGCTCACACATAAGCAGTTTCGTGAGTCCTTTGAGTCTGTCCTCCCGATTTTTGTGATTGTCATTGGCTTAAGCCTGGTACTGGCACCGGTTCCGTCAGGGACCATGCTATGCTTCATTGCCTCGGCACTCCTTCTTATTATAGGTAGTGCCTTCTTTAACATGGGTGCGGATTTTTCAATGTCCCCGATTGGGGAAAAAGTGGGTGCGGCAATTGTCAAAAGCCGTAAGCTTCATGTAATCGTAATCGTGGGACTCCTTCTTGGATTTGCCGTAACGATTGCGGAACCTGATTTGCAGGTACTGGCGACACAGGTGCCTTCAATCCCGGAAAAAGCGCTGATTTACGGCGTTGCCACGGGTGTGGGCGTCTTTCTTGTCATAGCGCTTTTACGTATGTTTTTCAAGGTGCCGCTCAACAGGCTCCTTATTATCTTTTATGCGGTAGTACTAGTTCTTTCGTTCTTTGTTCCAAAGGGTTACAGGACAATCTCGTTTGATGCGGGCGGTGTTACCACCGGACCCATGACGGTTCCGTTCATCATGGCTCTGGGCGTGGGTGTTGCCGCTGTCAGAAACGACCGTCATGCAGAGGATGACTCCTTCGGACTTGTAGCCCTTTGTTCCATAGGGCCCATTCTTACGGTAATGATCCTCGGAATCCTTCCATCAACAGGCGTTATTCCTGAACTTGCAGGTTCTGCGTCCGCTGAAGCAGCGAAAACAATGGAAATGGAGGCCGCATCGGCGCCGGCCATTCCTGACGTTGCAACCTCGATTGAACTTGCAAAGCTATATTATGAAGGACTTCCATATTACCTTAAGGAAATGCTGTCATCGCTTCTTCCAATAGTCGGTGCGTTTGTCATCTTCCAGATAATCGCACTTAAGATAAAGGCTCGCCAGCTGGTGAAAATCGTGCGTGGCCTTGTATATACGTATGTGGGACTCGTCCTTTTCATGACGGGTGTCAACCTGGGATTTCTTCCGACAGGCTACTATCTTGGTGAAATACTGGCCGGTGGGGGAAATCCGTGGATAATTGTTCCTGCGGCCATGGTCATGGGATATGTGTGTGTTAAGGCGGAGCCTGCCGTGGCTGTACTTAACAGACAGGTAGAGGACATGACTGACGGGGCGATATCTGAAAGGCTTATGGGAACAAGCCTTTCAATAGGCGTGGCAATATCGCTGGGACTTTCAATGGTAAGGGTACTTACGGGAATCTCAATCTTATGGTTCATAGTTCCCGGCTATCTGATTGCAATAATCATTTCCTTCTTTGTCCCGAAAATTTATACTGCCATAGCATTCGACTCCGGCGGTGTTGCATCAGGCCCCATGACGGCAGCATTTCTTTTACCTTTTGCCCAGGGTGCGTGTGCATGTCTTGGCGGTAACGTGGCAACGGATGCCTTTGGGGTAGTGGCAATGGTGGCAATGACTCCGCTCATTACCATTCAGGGGCTGGGACTTATGGCGGCCTTCAAAAAGAAGAAAAAGAAAGTGCCTGTTCCTACAGAGCCGGTATTTGAAGACGACATGATCATAGAACTCTAAAATGAGGAAATATAAATGGACAGATATAACATGATGGTCTCCATCGCAAACAGGGAGGAATTAAACGGAATTCTTACCATATATAGGAAATATGGGGCGGACGTGAATTTCATATCACTCGGGCACGGTACAGCATTCATTGATTCAACGCCGAAAGCCGTGACGCACACGGTTGTCACGAAGGATTCATGGGTAAAGATAAAGGATTCCCTGGAAAAGGAGATGGATATTGACCTTCCAAACCGCGGAATAGTCTTCACGGTGCCGCTTTCAAGCGTGGGAAGGGCTAGACAGCTTAAGCTTCTTGCAGGCAGTCAGGAAATTACAATTGGGGAGGAATCGACCTTGAAGGATACAACATATGAACTTATCGTTATAATCGCAAATGCCGGATACAGTGACAACATAATGATCGCTGCAAGAAAGGGCGGTGCACAGGGTGGAACCATTGTGCATGCAAAAGGCTCAGGTACACGCGGAACTGAGGATTTCTTTGGTGTGACGCTTGCCGCTGAAAAGGAAATGGTATATATAGTCACAAAAAAGGAAAAGAAGAATAGGATAATGCAGGCGGTTCTTTCTGAATGCGGGGAGGGTACAAAGCCTAATGCCGTAGTTATGAGCCTTCCTGTTACAAGTACCGCGGGAATGAGGTTCTATGAGATAAAGGAAGCTGAACCGGAACCTGAGGAGGAAGCAGAAGAGTAAATGCATCATAAAAAACAAGACTGGTGTTTCAACAAATGACACTGGTCTTGTTTTTTTATGCGGTTGACATGACGTACAGAGGGTCGTGGATTTCTTCAACGACATCATCGAGGCGGTGCGGAGAGACCTCAACTACTCAAAGGGCAACGAGATCACTGTGAAGCTGAAGGAAGACATAGACGAGTACGTCAAAATCCGTGACAAGTGGATGAACGCACTTGAGAAGTCCGTGGGAGTTGGAGGCAGGTGGCTACGGGGATAAAATTAGGGCATATTACCTTAACATAACAAACCCTGCAAGCGAAGGCATGGGTTACAAGGCACTCAAAAAGTTAGAGGGACAGAACAACGCAGGTATTAAGGCATGGGAATATTACAAGTTTTTCTTCAAAATGGCCGTTTTCTTGAGGCTGAATTGTAATAACTGCCCCGACTGACAGCAAGTTATTACAAGTCCCACAAACAAAAATTGTAATAAAGTGCCCCAGGACCATCTATAATTACAATTTCTTTGTAATAAACAACGTCTGCAAAGGTGTTTATTACAAATTTTGATGACGGGCCATTAAACAACAAAATAATAAGGCTGTCGCTTTACTGATTATTAATCATCAATAATGCAACAGCCTTTTATGCGGCTAACAGGACTTGAACCTGCACGGGTCTCCCCACTGGAACCTAAATCCAGCGCGTCTGCCAATTCCGCCATAACCGCATGTCAGCCGTCGGCTCTGCTAAGCTCAACTGCGCACTTTGTGCTTGTTTCGCTAAGCGTCGCGACGTGCGCAAAACAGTGGATTCGTCTGCGCCCTTTCGGGCTTGACTTATCTCAGTTTTACAGCAGGGCCAGCGGGATTCGAACCCACGAATCCAAGGATCAAAACCTTGTGCCTTACCGCTTGGCGATGGCCCTGGAAATGAATAAGCCGCTGCTTAAAAAGCAACGGCTTAAAGATTACGGGTGGGTAGAGGGACTCGAACCCTCGACCTTCAGAACCACAATCTGACGCGCTAACCAACTGTGCTACACCCACCATAGAATGCTCTGCTTTATGAAGCCGGGCGACGACCCAGAAGGGATTCGAACCCCCGACCCTGCGCTTAGAAGGCGCATGCTCTATCCAGCTGAGCTACTGAGTCACTCGTTTTGCAACGCTTAACTATCTTAATTAATCAAAGGGCTTTTGTCAAGCCTTTTTTATTGAAAGGTATTAAGCTTTTCACATATTTTTCACAATTTAAAAAATCCTTGTGTTATAATACGAAACTATGAGCAGATATTCAAAATACATAAAAAAATATAAGGTGGCATTTATTCTGGCTCCCATATTTATGCTTTCCGAGGTTTTCGGTGAGATATGGCTTCCAAAGCTTATGTCCCTTATCATCAACAACGGCGTTGCTAACCATGATATTGGTTACATCCTTAAGATTGGCCTTGTGATGATTGCCGCGGTACTTCTTATGATAACAGGAGGAACACTTGGAAACTACTTTGCGGCAAAGGCGTCAGTAGGCTTTTCTGCGGATCTGAGGGAGGATCTATATAAAAAGGTCCAGACTTTTTCGTTTGCCAATATTGATGACTTTTCAACCGGTTCGCTGGTTACAAGGCTGACAAATGATGTCCAGCAGATTGCACTTGTCATCAACATGGGACTGAAGATGACATTGAGAAGCCCCGGAATGATGATTGGCGGAATCATAATGGCTGTATCCATAAACAGGAGCCTGGCGGTAATTCTTCTTGTTTCCATGCCGGTACTCATCATTACGATTGCACTTGTACTCAAGATTTCTTTCCCGCGCTTCCAGCGGATGCAGACTGCAGTGGACGCTTTAAACAATGGTGTTAAGGAGTCCCTTACAAATGTGCGTGTAATTAAGTCCTTTGTACGTGATGATTTTGAGGATATAAAGTTTGCGGAAAAGAATGATGCGCTCCGTCAGAAGGCATTGGATGCAATGAACATGGTCATTGCAGTCATGCCCATAATGATGATAATCATGAACCTTACCAGTGTGGCCGTAGTATGGTTTGGTGGTAACCAGGTAATAGACGGAAAGATGCAGGTCGGAGACCTCACCGCTTTCATTACCTATATTACCCAGATCCTTGCGTCCCTCATGATGTTTGCCATGATCTTCCTTCAGGCGGCAAGATCAGTTGTATCACTTAAGAGGACTTCCGAGGTTCTTGATACTATACCTGACATAACTGAAACTGAAAGCTGTGATTACGACAGGAAAGTCATGTCCGGAAGCATAGAATTCAGAAACGTTTCATTTATCTATCCTAAAAAGAATGAACGTGACGCTGAAACCGGTGTGGCGGTTAAACGTGAGGCGGCAGGTACTGATGGTGACGAGGTTCTTTCTGACATCAGTTTTAAGATCAATTCAGGAGAAACAATAGGTATTCTCGGATCAACGGGCTGCGGAAAAACCACTCTTGTCCAGCTTATCCCGAGACTGTTTGATGTTACAGACGGGGAAATACTTGTTGACGGAAAAAACGTTAAGGATTATTCACTTAAGAATCTTCGTGACGGAGTGAGCATGGTGCTTCAGAACAACACATTATTCTCAGGAACAGTGGCGGAAAACCTCCGCTGGGGTAATGAAGAGGCAACGGATGAGGAAGTTAAGGAAGCGGCTGATTCAGCCCAGGCAGACGGTTTTGTAAGTTCGTTCAAGGGTGAATATGAATACATGATTGAACAGGGCGGTTCAAATGTGTCAGGCGGACAGAAGCAGAGGCTCTGCATTGCAAGGGCTCTTCTTAAAAAGCCAAAGATCCTCATACTTGATGACTCAACGTCAGCTGTTGATACGGCTACCGAGGGACGTATCCGTGAGGCTTTTGCAACTGCATTGAAGGATACGACCAAACTCATAATTGCACAGAGAATCGGTTCTGTACGTGACGCTGACAGAATAATCGTCATGGATGACGGAAAGATAGTCGACATAGGCAATCATAAACAGCTTATGAGGCGGTGTGAGGAATACCGTGAGATCTATTATTCACAGATGGATGCTGACAGTGAGGCAGAGTATGCCGCCGTTCAGAATGAGTTAAAGAATGATAAGGAGGTTTCAAAATGACAAGACATGAAATGCTTGAAGCCTCCCTTCAGAAGAGATATGGCAACCGTGTGGCAGCCGTTCAGGGAGGCCCCGGGACACGTGGTGCCAGGGAGGCTGCTGAGAGGAATGCGGCTAAGGGACTTAAAAACAGGGGTGCGACAATAAAGCGCCTCATGAAGTATGTATTCCTTGAAAAAAAGAGGATGGTTGTCGCGGTCATCTGTACCCTGCTTACAACAGGATGTACCCTGGCGACATCATACATGCTTCGCCCAATTATCAACAAGTACATTGCGCCGGTTGACGGAAGCAGGGGAGATGCGAAAGGGCTTGTTGGAGCGCTTTCCATAATGCTTCTTCTTTACATGCTGAGTGCGATGTTCATGTACATTCAGTCGAGACTTCTCACGAGGGTCGGCCAGAACTCGTTAAGAAGAATGAGGACTGATCTCAATGACGCGCTTCAGAAGCTGCCGATAAAGTATTATGACACTCATTCACGTGGTGACATAATGAGCCGCTTTACAAATGATATAGATAACGTGGGGCAGATGTTAAGCTCCACGATCATAAGTGCTTTTTCAGCAGTCCTGACACTTATCGGAACACTGGCACTCATGATCTATACCAACTGGATCCTTACGATTGTCATACTTTTGCTTGTACCGCTTTCAATTTTTGCGGTGGCTAAGGTCAGCAAGGCCAGTGCAAAGTTTTTCAAGCTTCAGCAGTCATCGCTGGGTGCACTTAACGGATATATTGAGGAATCCGTAACGGGACAGAAGGTCATCAAGGTCTTTAACCATGAGGAAACGGCTGTAGAGGAGTTTGAGATATTAAACGGGAAACTTCGTGAAAATCAGATGAAGGCCCAGTTCTTCGGTGGCCTTATGGGTCCTGTTTCAAATGCCTCAAACCAGGTGGTATATGTGGGTGCATCAGTTGTGGCAGGCCTTCTGTGCGTACTGCGTGGATTTGACATAGGCGGAATGACGGTATTCCTTAACTACAGCCGCCAGTTCGGACGTCCGATAAATGAACTTGCAACCCAGATGACATCCGTATTTTCGGCTTTGGCCGGGGCGGAAAGAGTGTTTGCCGTCATGGATGAGCAGCCTGAACCGGCTGATGATCCCGATGCGTACATCCCGAATCCTATGAAGGGTGATGTAGAGTTTTCTCATGTATACTTTGGATATGTCCCTGAAAAGACTGTCTTAAAGGATATTAACCTTTATGCGCATCCCGGTCAGAAAATAGCCTTTGTAGGTTCAACCGGAGCTGGAAAGACGACTGTGACGAACCTGCTGAACCGTTTCTATGATATTTCTGAAGGAACCATTACCATAGACGGAGTGGACATAAGACATTACAGCCTTTCGGAACTTCGTAAAAACATAGCCGTCGTACTGCAGGATACACACCTGTTTACCGGCACTGTAATGGAAAACATACGTTACGGGCGTCTCGACGCCACGGATGAGGAGGTTAAACAGGCAGCGCGTTCAGCATCAGCAGATTCCTTCATCCGTCGTCTTCCTAAAGGATATGACACAATGATCGAGGGTGATGGGGCAAACCTTTCACAGGGACAGAGGCAGCTTCTCAATATTGCGCGTGCCGCAGTTTCAAAGGCACCCGTGCTGGTACTTGATGAGGCAACATCCTCAGTAGATACAAGGACTGAAAAGCATATTGAAAAGGGTATGGATGCCCTTATGAAGAACCGTACAACGTTTGTCATAGCGCACAGACTTTCAACGGTCCGTGATTCAAATGCAATAATGGTCCTTGAAAAAGGCGAGATAATAGAACGCGGAACACACGATGACCTTCTTGAACAGAAGGGACGCTATTACGAACTTTATACCGGAAAAGCAGAGCTCACGTAATAAAGTTTATGCATGTCATATTTGAAATTCTGCTGACAGGGCCGTTTTGAACGGCTCTGTTTTTATTTTGTATTTAAAAAACATACAATAAACTTGTGTACTAAAATAAAAAATGTTAAAAATATAACTTTGGGTGTATATTCCAGATTTATGTGTTAGAATATACACAGATTGTATTTTAATTGTATTTTTTTTTTAACGGAATACAGTATTTATTAATTTTTTTAAGGGGGATTTTTAGTATGAGCCTTTCTACTTTCAAAGGCGGTACACATCCTTATGAAGGCAAGGAACTGTCAGAGGATAAAGCCATAAGAGAGCTTTCTTTTGACGGTGATTATGTCTTCCCCATGTCTCAGGGAATCGGAGCACCTGCCAAACCTGTCGTAAATGTTGGGGACCATGTTCTTGCAGGGCAGAAGATAGCTGAAGCCGGCGGTTTTGTTTCAGCAAATGTCATTTCTTCTGTTTCAGGAACTGTAAAGATCATCCAGCCACGAATGACTACAGGCGGTGTGGCCGTTAATTCGGTTGTAGTTACAAGCGACGGACTTTTTGAGACAATTGAAGGTATAGGTACCGAGAGAGACTGGACGTGTCTTGATAAGGAAACAATTGTGGGCATTATCAAAGATGCAGGTATTGTGGGTATCGGTGGAGCCGGATTCCCCACACATGTAAAACTTATGCCCAAGAACCCTGACGCCATTGAATTCTTCATAGCTAACGGTTCAGAATGTGAGCCAATGCTTACATCAGACTACAGGCTGATGCTTGAGGAAGGTGAAAAGATTGTTGAGGGGCTTAAGATATGCATGAGCATGTTCCCACAGGCAAAGGGCATTATCGGAATTGAGAACAATAAGCCCAAGGCCATTGAGCATATGAAGGAGCTCTGTGCACATGAACCCAACATCGAGGTAAAGGAACTTCTTACCAAATACCCCGAAGGAGGAGAGCGTCAGTTAATAAATGCATGTACAGGCCGTTTCATTAATTCATCCATGCTTCCGGCTGATGCAGGCTGCATCGTTGACAATGTTGCAACCCTGGCCGCAATTTATGATGCGGTTGCATTGAGCACACCTTTAATGCAGAAAGTCATTACCGTTTCCGGTGATGCGGTTAAGGAAACTGCAAACGTAAAGGTACGTCTCGGTTCTTCCTACAAGAGAATTCTTGATGAAGTAGGCGGTCTTAAGGAAGGCATTGAAGATGCCGGTAAGTACCTCTGTGGAGGCCCTATGATGGGGCAGGCACTTTTTGACCTCGATGTACCCGTTACAAAGCCTTCATCTGCTATATGCGCTTTCATTCATGATGAGGTTTCAGAGAATCCCACAACTGCATGTATCCGCTGCGGAAGATGCGTTGACGTATGTCCTGAATTCCTCGTGCCTGCCTTAATGCAGAAGGCAGCTGCAAAGCACGACCTTGAGAAGTTTGAGGAATTAAACGGCATGGAGTGCATGGAATGCGGTTCATGTTCATACATCTGTCCTGCAAGAAGACCCCTTACCCAGAGCTTCAAGGAAATGAGAAAGCTTGTTGCAGCTCAGAGAAAGATAAAGGCTGAAGAAAGAAAGCTTCGTGAACAGCAGGCCGCTGCGGCAGCTGCAGCTGCCAAGGAAGCAGAAGAGAAGAAGGAGGATAATAAATAATGGCTAACTTACGTAATGTATCCTCATCTCCGCATTTCAGGAATAAAACGGACACAAAGAGCCTCATGCTCGATGTAATTCTTGCAATGATTCCTGCCACGGCTTTTTCTGTGTACCACTTTGGAATCAGCGCGCTCCTGATTATCGTACTTACAGTACTTTCATGCGTGGCTTCAGAGTATATCTGGGAAAAGCTCATGCATAAGCCCATCACTGTAATGGACCTCTCAGCTGTCGTAACAGGTATGATCCTTGCACTTAACATGCCCCCGGAAATCCCGGTCTGGATTCCAATGCTTGGCGGCGTGTTTGCAATAATTGTTGTTAAACAGCTTTATGGCGGAATCGGACAGAACTTCATGAACCCGGCTCTTGCTGCAAGATGTTTCCTTCTTATTTCCTTTGCGGGACTTATGAATAACTTCTCATCGGCAAAGATCGGATTTGACGCACTTACCGGGGCTACACCCCTTGCGATGGCAAGAACAGGTGACATTACCTCATACTCACTTTTCCAGCTCTTCCTTGGAAACATTCCCGGAACACTTGGAGAGGTAAGCTCGTTTGCATTAATCATTGGCGGTATCTATCTTATCGTATGTAAGGTAATCTCTCCCAGGATTCCCCTTACGTACCTCGCGACATATGCGGTGTTCGCTTTCATTTTCGGACAGCACAGGGGAACCTACATTGTCTATGAGATCCTTTCAGGAGGAATTCTCTTTGGTGCCTTCTTCATGGCTACTGACTATGTTACAAGCCCCATTACGGTAAAGGGACAGTATGTTTACGGAATACTTTTAGGACTTCTGACAGGCATTTTCAGATGCTTCGGCGCAAGCCCCGAGGGTGTTTCATATGCCATTATCCTTTCAAACCTGTTTGTTCCGCTTATTGAAAAGTACACGATGCCCAAGGCATTCGGAAAGGAAGGTAAGTGATGGACGTTAAAAGAATCATAAAAGATGCACTGATCCTCTGTGCCATTACACTTATTGCCGGCCTTGCACTTGGTGCAACACATGAGGTTACGGCCCCCATCATAGCGGATGTACGTGAGGCAAAGGCACAGGCTACCTATAAGGAGGTTTATCCTGAAGCTGTCTCATTTGAGGAAAGGGATTCTGTTCCCAATGTTATCAGCGTATCTAAGCTGGCTATTGCAAACCAGGGCTTTGGTGATGTCAGCATCGATGACTGTCTTCTGGCTAAGGATGCAGAAGGAAAGACCATCGGTTTTCTGGTAACAGCTACCTCGAATGAGGGTTACGGCGGAGCAGTTCAGATTTCGGTGGGCATTGACAGGGAAACACGTGCACTCACCGGAGTCGGCTTCCTTACACTTAACGAGACCGCTGGTCTTGGAATGAAGGCAAAGGAACCCCTTTTCAGGGACCAGTTCCCGGGAAAGAAGGCTGACAGGTTCTCCGTTGTTAAGTCAGGTACTGCAGGAAACAGCGAAATTCAGGCAATTTCAGGTGCCACAAGGACTTCAAAGGCTGTCACCGGTGCCATCAATGCGGCAGTTTATTTCATCAATAACTGTTTTGAGCTTGATGATTAAGGAGGGAGGAACCGTATGAAGAATAATAAATATCTCGAAAGGATATATAACGGAGTATGGAAGGAAAATCCCCTTTTCGTACTTGTTCTCGGTACCTGCCCCACACTTGCCGTAACCACATCGGCAACTAACGGATTTGGCATGGGACTTGCGGCAACAGCCGTGCTTATACTTTCAAACATCATCATTTCAGCATTAAGAAACGTAATCCCCGGCAAGGTACGACTTCCAGCTGAAATAGTAATCGTTGCCTCACTTGTTACGGTATGTGACATGCTTATGGAGGCATTCACTCCGGAGCTGTATGATTCACTTGGAATCTTCATCCCGCTCATCGTTGTTAACTGTATAATCCTTGGAAGGGCGGAAGCATTCGCACTCAAGAATAAACCACTCGTTTCCGCATTTGACGGACTTGGAATGGGACTTGGATTTACGGTGGCACTTGTTCTGATCGGTGGCTTCCGTGAAATCTTAGGAGCCGGAACCATTTTCGGACTTAAGGTAATGCCGGCAGGATACACACCCATCTCCATCTTCATCCTTGCACCGGGAGCATTCCTTGTTTATGCGATGCTTACCGCATTACAGAATAAGTTAAAGCTTCCGTGCGCTACTAACGGCGATGCCAAGGATCCTGACCACGTAATGTGTGACGGAAACTGCACCATGTGCCGCATCCACAGCCTTGCACCGACAGCGGAAACCATCAATGCCCCCAAAAAGCCCGCAGCAAAGCCTGCTGAGCCAAAGGCAGAGACTCCTGCTACGGAAATTAAGGAAAACTAAGGAGGTAGGGAGAAATGTTAGCAAAATTATTGATAATCGCTGTCAGCTCATGCCTCGTAAGTAACGTCGTACTGAGCCAGTTTCTGGGAATCTGTTCTTTCGTCGGTGTTTCCACTGATGTAAAGACTTCCGCAGGTATGGGTGGAGCCGTTGTTTTCGTTATCACGCTTGCATCGGCTGTAGCCTCACTTATTTATAATTACGTACTTACACCGCTTAACATTACTTATCTTAAAACAATCGTGTTCATAGTTGTTATTGCGGCACTTGTTCAGATAGTTGAGATGTTCATGCATAAGTGCATGCTTTCACTCTATAATGCATTGGGTGTATACCTTCCCCTTATCACAACAAACTGCGCAGTTTTAGGTGTTGCTCTTACAAATGCCCAGAACAGCTTCGGATTTGTTGAGTCTGTAGTAAACGGATTTGCAACAGCTTTAGGATACTGCATCGCAATCATCCTTCTTGCAGGAATCCGTGAGCACATGGAAGGAAACGATGTTCCCCACTCATGGCAGGGAATGCCCATTGTACTTATTACGGCTGCATTAATGTCTATTTCATTCTTCGGATTTTCCGGAATCATGTAAGGAGGTACGAAAATGAACGTTACTGCAATTATTATTGCTGCGGCTGTCGTGGCCGTGACAGGAATCATAGTAGGTGTGGGACTTGGTGTTTTCGGTGAAAAGTTCAAGGTTCAGATTGATGAAAGAGAGGCTGCTGTACGTGCATGCCTTCCCGGAAACAACTGCGGCGGCTGTGGATATCCCGGATGTGACGGTCTTGCAAAGGCCATCAATGAGGGAAAGGCACCTGTTAACGCCTGCCCCGTTGGACAGAAGCCTGTAGCTGATCAGGTTGCAAAGGTCATGGGAGTTTCTGCAGAGGAAGGCCGGAAGATGGTTGCATTTGTCAAGTGCTCCGGCACCTGCGACAAGACAGTAAAGAAGTATGAGTATTCCGGAATAAAGAACTGCTCCGCTCTGTCTGTTGTCCCCGGACTTGATGACAAGGGCTGCGGATTCGGATGTATGGGCTACGGTGCCTGTGTCGAGGTATGTAAATTTGATGCGATACATCTTATAAACGGCATTGCCGTGGTTGATGAGGAAAGATGTACAGCCTGCCAGGCCTGCATAAAGGCCTGTCCGCAGCGCATCATCACACTTGTTCCCTATCATCAGCCTGTTAAGGTTGTATGCGCAAGCCATGCAAGAGGCAAGGACGTTATGAACGTGTGCCAGACCGGATGCATTGGCTGCACTCTCTGCACAAAGCAGTGTGAATTTGATGCCATCCATATGGACAACAATGTGCCTGTTATCGATTATGATAAGTGCACCGCCTGCGGAAAATGTGCCGATAAATGCCCCAGAAAAGTAATCCATAGGCAGAATGCATAAAATAAGCATAGGTTTTTAATGCAAAAATAATACACCGCGTTAATTGACTACTAATATCTTCGTTAGTATAATGTAACGCGGTGTTTTAATTTAGGTACAATTTTTGACGAAGGAGAAAGTAATGGCAAATCTTGATTTAACAAAGTATGGCATCACCGGAACAACCGAAATCGTTTACAATCCCTCTTATGAGCAGCTTTTTGAAGAGGAAATGAAATCAGACCTTGAGGGATTTGACAAGGGACAGCTTACAGAACTTGATGCAGTGAACGTTATGACAGGTATCTATACCGGACGTTCACCCAAAGATAAATTCATCGTTATGGATGAGAAGTCAAAGGACACGGTATGGTGGACAACACCCGAGTACCCCAATGACAACCATCCCTGCACAGAGGCAACATGGGAAGAGTGCAAGAAGCTCGCTTTAAAGCAGCTTTCAAACAAGAAGCTTTATGTTGTTGATACCTACTGCGGAGCTAACGCCGATACACGTATGTGCGTGCGTTTCATCATGGAAGTTGCATGGCAGGCACATTTCGTAAAGAACATGTTCATCCGTCCCACAGAGGAAGAACTTAAGACCTACGAGCCTGACTTCGTATGCTACAACGCATCAAAGGCAAAGGTTGAAAACTACAAGGAGCTCGGACTCAATTCAGAGACCGCTGCAATGTTCAACGTTACAAGCCGTGAGCAGGTTATCCTTAACACATGGTACGGCGGAGAGATGAAGAAGGGACTGTTCTCAATGATGAACTACTACCTCCCCCTTCAGGGCATCGCTTCAATGCACTGCTCAGCAAACACTGACATGAACGGAGAGAACACTGCAATCTTCTTCGGACTTTCAGGAACAGGAAAGACCACTCTTTCAACAGACCCCAAGAGACTCCTCATCGGTGATGATGAGCACGGCTGGGATGACAACGGCGTATTCAACTTCGAAGGCGGATGCTATGCGAAGGTCATCAACCTTGACAAGGATTCAGAGCCAGACATCTACAATGCAATTAAGAGAAATGCACTCCTTGAGAACGTAACAGTTGACGAGAACGGAAAGATTGATTTCGCTGACAAGTCAGTTACAGAGAACACACGTGTTTCTTATCCGATCGACCATATCGAGAAGATCGTGCGTCCCGTATCTGCAGCTCCGGAAGCAAAGAATGTTATCTTCCTTTCAGCTGATGCATTCGGGGTACTTCCTCCCGTTTCAATCCTTGATGCTGACCAGACCCAGTATTATTTCCTTTCAGGTTTCACGGCAAAGCTTGCAGGAACCGAAAGAGGAATCATTGAGCCCACACCCACATTCTCAGCATGCTTCGGACAGGCTTTCCTTGAGCTTCATCCCACAAAGTATGCAGAGGAACTCGTAAAGAGAATGAAGGTAAGCGGAGCAAAGGCTTATCTTGTAAATACCGGATGGAACGGAACAGGAAAGAGAATATCAATTAAGGATACACGTGGAATCATCGATGCAATCCTTAACGGCGACATCCTCAATGTTCCCACAAAGAAGATTCCGTATTTTGGATTTGAAGTTCCCACACAGCTTACCGGTGTTAATCCGCATATCCTTGATCCCA
This sequence comes from Lachnospiraceae bacterium, assembly GCA_024405115.1. Taxonomy (GTDB): domain Bacteria; phylum Bacillota; class Clostridia; order Lachnospirales; family Lachnospiraceae; genus Avilachnospira. Next base: position 95,602 of record JAKSPD010000002.1, on the reverse strand, counting down.
GAGATACCTATGCAGATGCAAAGATCTGGGATGAGAAGGCAAAGGATCTTGCAGGAAGATTCATAAAGAACTTTGCAAAGTACACAACAAACGAAGCAGGAAAGGCACTTGTAAAGGCCGGCCCCCAGCTTTGATCCTGAATAATTAAAATGCAGATGCCGCTCCCGTTTTAACGGGGGCGGTACTTTTTTGTCTGTATGCCCGGCATGCTCTGACGGGCTGTAAATGCCGTACGGGTTTTCTAAATGACCTACTTAACAATTTTTAAATAACAGATGTATTTCAAATGCTTTTATGGTATATTGACTACGAATGAATATTTCTACTTCAAACGGAGGGACATCATTATGAAAAACAAGTCACTCATCCTTCTTCTTGTTTTTTGCCTGTGCCTTGCTTTTACAGGCTGCGGAGAAGATGAGCCCGAAACCACGGAATCAGAGACCACACAGGAAACCGTTGAATCATTATGCAAATTAGTTGTAAGAAACGGATTTGATTTCGATCTTACCGAGCTTTACGCAGCGGCTCCCGGAAATAATGACAGGGGAGACAATCTTATTGAGGTTCTCAGAACAGAGAATAAAACAGAGGTTGACGTTACACGTGCACTGGGCGCCGCATCGGGTAATATAGACCTTTATTTCGGAGTTGGAGGCGGAGATACCATCTGCTTCAAAAATGTTAAGGTTGCCGACGGCGATATAATGAACATCTGCTATCCTGCAGAAGGAGAAGTTGCTCTTTTCCTTAACGGTGTAGACCGCGTTGACGGAGAAATCGTTCTTTCAAAGGAGCATCAGGCAGAAATGGATGAAAAGCTCAAGGCTGCCGAAAACGATATTTTCCCGAATGTGGACGATCCCCTTACGGAAAGAATCGCATTTAAGAATTATCCCGAGGTGGTCATTCCGTATGCAAAGAAGATGAGTGCGGTCGAGAAGACTGACATTCCCAATTATATTACGTTCAATGCCGTTAACGGTGAGCAGGACCCCTATGTTTACAACAGTAATGTTGCCGTACAGATCGTTCCTATAAAGGGCTACGATGAGGCAATGAGCGTGGGCTATGCTGAAGCAAAGAAGACACTTGAGCATATAACACAGACTATTGCCGGAAATCTTTATAAGGGATGTCTTAATACCCTGGAGATAACAGGCTTCTATGATAACGGCAACAGCTGGGAGTGCAGTGCCGTAGCTGTATTTGAAAAGTCTCTCTGGGCGGGCTATAACCTTGATGACGATCTTCTGGGCATGATCGATGTCAGGTATGTAGGCCCCACAGGCTATGTTATTTATACAGCGGCCATCGCGTGCGAGACAAATGCGGAGAAATGCTTCACAATCGGAGCAAGCATGATCAACAACATGACCGTTCCGACCAATTATTCCACAGCTCCCAAGAAGGTCACCAAAGAGATCAAAAACAGCGGAAAGAAGACCGATGGAAGCGCAGCCGGCATGAGCGATCCCGGAGATTACGGTACAGCTTATTATTGGACAGACGCTGATGGTGATATCTGGTACTGGAACGGATATGAGGACGAGTTCTATGCATTCGGAGATCATTATTCAATAGACGACGATACCGGAGAAGTTATGGAGAATAACGACTACGGCTGGGGCTACGATGAGTATAATGAGTGGTCAGATCCCGGAGATTACGGCTGGGATTATGATGAAGATTACTATGAAGCCAATGACTATGGCTGGGGAGAGGACTATAATAATGAGTGGTCAGATCCCGGAGATTACGGCTGGGATTATGATGAAGATTACTATGAAGCCAATGACTATGGCTGGGGCGACGATGAGTACAACGAGTGGTCGGATCCGGGTGACTACGGGGACTACGACTATTGAAAAAATGAAATAGTATTCAGCTGATATGCAGTGCAGACGGTATGAAACATGACCGCTGCACTGCTTTTTCAGTTTTTGTCTTGCGAAAGCGGAGTATTTATTGTAGAATAAACAAAGTTTGTTTTACGGAATGATATGTACACAGATGTTTTTTATGAAAAGTACATACAAAGGCTCACGGAAAGAGACCTTAATGCCTCAAAGGGCGATTACGGAAGGCTCCTGATCATCGGGGGCTCTTTTGGCATGGCCGGAGCGGCATTCCTTTCAGGGTATGCTGCCTTTCGAAGCGGTATGGGAATGGTGTGTTATTACGGACCGGAGGAGAACCGTGTGATCCTTCAGACGCTTCTTCCCGAGGCAATGTACACTTCAGAGTCACGATCTATTCAGTCGGTACCGACCGGCTCTGTTGTTTCGTGTAATGAAGATCTTAAGGCTGCTGTTTCCTGGGCAGACAGAATCATCTGCGGACCCGGACTCTCAAAAAGTGAGAATGCTGTCGAAAAAGTCAGATATCTGTTTTCGATCGATCTTTCAGATAAGAAACTGGTGCTTCTCGATGCCGACTGTTTAAACATAATTTCAGACAGACGGCTGCCGCTTAAGGTACTTTCCGAAAAAAGGAGAAATACCGGGAAAGAAACGAATATCGTTATCACTCCGCATGTCGGAGAGATGAGCCGTCTGACAGGTAAAAGCATAAAGGATATCAAAGCTTCGCCTTCTGAAACGGCTCTTTTGTTTTCTGAGGAAAACTCGTGTGTAACCGTTCTGAAGGATGCGATAAGCTTTGCGGCATCCCCGGACGGACGGATCTGTGAGAATAACAGCGGTCATCCGGCAATGGCAAAAGCGGGCTCCGGAGATGTGCTGACAGGTATTATCGCAGGAATAAATGCAGTTGTGCGCGCGGATGCTTTTGAAAGTGCCGCACTGGGAGATTACATACACGGGAAAGCAGGGAAAGCTGCCGCAGCCGTAAAAGGAGCACACAGCGTGCTTGCAAGAGATATAGCGGATGCCGTATCGGGCATCATAGGACATAAAGGAGATTAAAATGTCAAGAGTTTACAATTTTTCTGCAGGCCCCGCCTGCCTTCCGGAGGAGGTCCTCCGCGAAGCGGCTGCAGATATGCTTGATTACAAAGGAACCGGAATGGGCGTCATGGAAATGAGCCACAGGACCCCCGAATTTGAAGAAATACTGCATACTGCGGAATCGGATCTTCGTGAGCTTATGGGGATACCTGAGAACTATAAGGTCCTTTTCCTTCAGGGCGGCGGCTGGCAGCAGTTTTCCGCAGTTCCCATGAATCTGGTAAGGAACGGAAAAGCCGATTATATAGTTACCGGTCAGTGGGCGAAAAAAGCTGCCGAGGAAGCCGAAAAGTATCTTACGGTAAACCGCGTGGCTTCATCGGCCGACCGGAATTTTTCGTATATTCCTGACTGCTCGGATCTTCCGATAGATGAGGATGCCGATTATGTATACATCTGCCAGAACAATACGATCTTCGGTACAAAATATCCAAAGCTTCCGGATACCAAGGGAAAGACTCTTGTGGCTGACGTAAGCTCAATGTTCCTTTCAGAGCCGATACCGGTAAACGAGTACGGCGTGATTTATGCCGGCGTTCAGAAAAATGCCGGGCCTGCAGGTCTTGTGGTATCAATAATTCGTGAGGACCTGATCCGTGACGATGTTCCGGCTTTTGTTCCTACGATGCTTAAGTGGAAGACACAGGCAGATGCCGATTCGCTTTTTAACACACCTAACTGCTGGGCAATATATATCTGCGGACTTGTCTTCAAATGGCTGAAGGCAAAAGGCGGACTTTCTGTCATGAAGGCAGAAAATGAAAAGAAATCGTCGCTTTTATACAGCTTCCTTGATCAGAGCGAAATGTTTAAGGGAACTGTTGAGAAAAACTCAAGGTCACTTATGAACATACCCTTTATTACCGGTAATAAAGAGCTTGATGCCAAATTTATTGCGGCATCAAAGGCAGCCGGATTTGAGAACCTTAAGGGTCACAGAGTGGTTGGCGGAATGAGAGCCTCGCTTTACAATGCTGTTCCTTACAGGGCTGTTGAGGATCTCATAGGATTTATGGAAGAATTTGAAAAAAGAGAAAGGTGATACATATGTTTAATATACTCACATACAATAAGATCTCGGAGGCAGGGCTTAGAAAGCTTGATCCCTCTAAATATTCGGTAGCTCCTCAGATGGAGGATCCCGATGCCATCATGGTGCGTTCGGATCTTCTGCTTGATATGCAGTTCGGACCCTCATTAAAGGCAATAGCAAGAGTGGGAGCCGGCTTCAACAACATTCCCGTCGAAAGATGCACAGCATCGGGCATCTGTGTTTTCAACACTCCCGGAGGAAATGCGAACGCTGTCAAGGAGCTTGTTGTATGCGGAATGATTATGGCATGCCGTAATGTTGAAAAGGCATCAAAGTGGGTTAAGGAGCTTCCCGGTGAGGAAAGCAAGTACGGCGGACTTGTTGAAAAAGGCAAGGAAAAATTCTGCGGACCCGAGATCATGGGTAAGAAGATAGGTGTCATCGGTCTTGGACAGGTAGGTTCCAGAGTGGCGCATGCCTGCCGCAGCCTCGGAATGGAAGTGATCGGATATGACCCGTATCTTACGCATCTTCGCGTACTTGAACTCAAAGAGGACGTACGCATTGTGGAAAAGCTTGATGAGATCTATTCGGAATGCGACTTTATTACAGTACATACGCCTCTTAACGATGAAACACGCGGTATGATCGGATGTGAGGCTATCGCGTCGATGAAGGACGGCGTATATCTTCTCAATTACGCACGCGGTCCCATCGTAGACAATGATGCCGTCTGTGACGCACTTGAGGCGGGAAAGATAGCTGCTTTTGCCACTGATTTCCCGACGGAGCGTGAGATGAAGATGGAAAATGTTGTATGTACTCCCCATCTTGCATCAGGCTCTCCCGAGGCGGAGGAAAACTGTGCAGTCATGGCAGTCCGTCAGACAAGAGACTACCTTGAGAACGGCAATATTTCCAATTCAGTCAATTTCCCCGATGTTTCGTTTGCAAGAGCAGACGGTGACCGTATCACGGTCCTTCATGAGAATAAGATCGGTATGCTTGGACAGATAACGGAGATCGCGGCTTCAAAGGGACTTAATATCGAGAACCTTGTCAATAAGGCAAAGGAACAGGTTGCATACACTATCCTGGATTTCAATGATTCAGTGCCTGATTCAATCTGTGACGAGCTTAAGAAAATTGACGGCGTCATAATGGTCCGCCACATTCAGTAATTTTGGAGATGGAATGAGTACAGTTAAACCTTTTAAGGCGGTACGCCCTAAAGATAATGAATTCGCAAAGCTGATTGCTTCACTTCCCTACGATGTTTATACAAGGGAGGAAGCCAGAAAGGCTGTTGAAGGAAAGCCCTGGAGTTTTCTGAACATTGACCGTCCAGAAACATATTTTGAGCCTGAGCATGACATGTATGCCCACGAGGTTTATGCGAAAGCTAAGGAAGAGTATGAACGCTGGAAAGCAGAAGGTGCATTAATAACTGAACTGCGTCCTTCGTATTATGTGTATGAGCTTACTATGGACGGACGTACCCAGACAGGAATAGTGGGAGTAACAGCAGTATCTGATTATGAAAACGGTTTCTGCAGGAAGCATGAGAACACTGTGGCTGAAAAAGAGGCAGACCGTATCAGTCATGTTGACACCCTGAGCGCGCAGACAGGTCCGATTTTCCTTGCATACCATGGAAACCCGGCCATAAACCAGATTGTAAATGACACAAAAGTGACAAAGCCCATGTTTGATTTTACGTCTGAAGAAGGAATCAGACAGAGGGTATGGAGGATGGATTATCCGCCACTCGTAAAGATGCTTGAGGGTTATTTTGAGTTTGTCGAGTTCACATACATAGCCGACGGACACCACAGGGCGGCGTCTGCCGTAAAGGTATCGCAGAAGAGAAGAAAGAATAATTCTGCCCCGGGTATATGCGAGCTTACTTCTGGAGATGACAGGAACGACATTATGGCGGGGAGGACCGTTAAGGCACTTTCCGGGTGGTCAGACAGTAAAAATACCTTTGATGATGATAAGATTGAGTCAGAGTACTTCCTTTCCGTACTTTTCCCTGATTCAGAACTGAAGATCCTTGATTATAACAGGATAGTAAAGGATCTGAACGGTCTTTCGGCCAGTGAGTTTATCGCGAAAATTGAAAATGAGACACCTTTCAGTGTTGAAAAGATAGGAAAGTGCGGTGATCCTGAAATAATGAGGCCGTCTTCGAAGAACAGGGTGGGAATGTACCTTTGCGGTGAATACTACATGCTTACGGTAGATCCTTCGTATGCGTCATCTGTAAAGGATGATCCCGTAAAGAGTCTTGATGTTTCCATACTTCAGGATACTTTGCTTGATCCCATCCTTGGAATTGGTGACCCGAGGACTGACAAAAGAATAAAGTTTGTTGGAGGTATAAGGGGATTACTTCCCCTTAAGGATGAAGTGGACAGCCTGACTGCTGATGGAAACTGTGCAGTTTCATTTGCCATGAATCCTACATCCATGGATGAACTGTTCAAAGTTGCGGATGCAGGTCTTCTTATGCCACCAAAGTCAACGTGGTTTGAACCTAAGCTCCGTTCGGGACTGTTCATTCATGAAATTTAAAAAGTGCTGTATTATTTCCTGAATTGTGTTATACTTTTAAGGCATTGATGCGGTCTTAGCTCAGCTGGGAGAGCGCTTGCTTCACACGCAAGAGGTCGTCGGTTCGAGTCCGGTAGACCGCACTGATGAAGGGGGACGTTTAAAGGCGTCCCCCTTTCAATTTGAAAGAACTTGAGGGTTACTTTCATAAGTGTTACAATATATTTGTAAAAGTATGGGGTTTGAAAGGAGGCGCGTTAATGAGTACTAAAAAAATGGCTACCGATGCCATGCTTTCTGCTGTTTGCGCGGTCCTGGGATACATTGCCCTTGATCTGGGAACATTGAAGATCACTTTTGAAAGTCTTCCGGTAATATTTGCCGCGCTCATGTTCGGACCGGTAGACGGTGTGCTTGTGGGCGGAATAGGAACATTCATATATCAGATACTGAGATATGGATTTTCTCCGACAACGGCACTGTGGATCCTGCCTTATATCGTGGCCGGACTTGCTGCGGGAATGTATGCAAAAAAACATGAGTTTTCAAATTCAGACAGAGAACTTCGCATGATAATACTTTTTGCGGAGCTTATCATTTTTATTTTTAACACGTTGGCAATATATGTTGATTCGAAGGTGTTCGGATACTATTCAGTGCCTTATGTATGGGGGAAAGTAGGAATACGTCTTCTGATCTGTATCATAAAGTCCGTGGTATTCGGAATATTTACCCCGAAGATTCTTATTAAACTTTCCAGGTTTACCGGGAACGGGAGAAAAAATGAAAAGATTTGAAACTGCGGAAAAAGCAATAGAGTATCTTAATGACTGTCACTGGGCTGTATGGAAGCTGGGACTTTCGAGAACAAAGGACCTGCTTCATCTGCTTGGAGACCCTCAGAAGAAACTGAAGTTCGTACACATTGCTGGAACAAACGGAAAGGGATCCACCTGTGCGATGACTGAATCAGTCTTAAGGCATGCAGGGTATAAGACCGGTATGTTTCCCAGTCCATTCATTGAGCGCTTCAATGAGCGTATTCAGGTAAACTGTGAGGAGATTCCGGACGATGACCTTGCAAGGATAACAGGAATAGTTGCGGATGCTGCTGACAGCATGGATGACCATCCCAGGCATTTCGAACTTGTTACGGCAATAGGAATGCTATGGTTTGCCGAACAGAAATGTGACATAGTCGTTCTTGAAGTGGGCATGGGAGGAGAATTTGATTCAACAAATGTAATTGATCCGCCTGAGGCGGCAGTCATCTGCAACATAGGTCTTGACCACACCCAGTTCCTTGGAAACACCGTTGAGGAAATAGCAAAAACAAAAGGTGGTATCATAAAACCCGGTTCTGCTGTCGTACTCTATGACAATGTGCCCTCAGTATGCAGTGTGATTGAAAAAATCACGGAAGAAAAGGGTGACAGGCTCTATTATGCAAGGGATGTTGATCTTAAGCCTGTTTCATCTTCACTTAAGGGTCAGGTATTCATGGCAGAAGGTGAAGAGTATACGCTTTCACTTTTAGGAAGACATCAGCTTCAGAATGCAAAAGTGGTCCTGAAAATTATCGAGTCACTTCGCGACAAAGAATGGAAAATACCGTTAAGTGCTGTCAGAGAGGGTCTTTCTTCAGCTAAGTGGCCCGCCAGGTTTGAACTTCTTGCGGAAGATCCTGTCTTTATTCTGGATGGAGGACATAATCCGCAGTGCGCTGAAGCAATGGCGGATGCAGTTTCTGAATATCTGCCTGATACAAAGGTCACATTCCTCATTGGAATGCTTGGCGATAAGGATTACAGCAGGACTCTTGACATTATTTCTCCGTATGCGGCTGAGTTTGTCACACTTACACCGGAGAGCGAGCGTGCCCTTCCGGCATCTGAACTTGCAGAAACGATTATAAAAAAAGGATTTAAGGCTGAGGCTTTCGATGATACTGATGAAGGCATAAGTTGTGCCCGTTCAAAAGGAAGGCCCGTGATTGCTTTCGGATCACTTTACATGGCAGGTAGCATAAGAAAGAGATTTCACTGAGAAGGAGATACATGAATTATAAAAAAATTACGGCACTGCTTGCGGTGCTTTCAATGATTTTAACCTTTACCGCATGTCAGAGGGCAGAGGTGGATGATTTAAGTACTCCGCTTACCGAGGCATTTGTGGAATATACTACTCCGGGACTGAGCGCGGAAATCGGCGCAAGCCCTGTGGAAGAGAAAGAAATCACTGGTGACATAATTATTATCTACACAAATGACGTACATTGCGGTATAAACGACGGTCTTGGTTACAGCGGTGTTTCAGCCATCAGGAAAAAAATGCTGGAAAAGACTCCGTATGTAACTCTGGTGGATGTGGGCGATCATCTCCAGGGCGATACCATCGGAGCTGTTTCAAAGGGCGCATATATTGTACAGATCATGAACAAGGTGGGGTATGACATCGCTTCACTTGGAAATCATGAGTTTGATTACGGACTGAAGGCACTAAATTCAAACATGATGTCAGCGAAGTATCAGTACGTTGACTGTAATGTGAAGTATACGGGTTCGGGAAACAATCCGTTCTTTGGAATGAAGCCTTATGAGTTAGTTGAGTATGGTGACCGTAAGGTCGCCTTTATCGGTGTTGATACTCCGGAAACGGTGACATCCACCAATCCCGCTAACCTTAAGGAGGATGAGAAGACAGTAATAGACTTTTCTGCAAAATCGTCAACCGAGTTTTATGAAACGGTACAGCGCAGTATTGACGAGTGCAGGGAAGCCGGGGCGGATTATGTGATCCTGCTTGCCCACATGGGTATTGAACCCGTTAGGGAGGAATTCGGTTCCACGGCCCTTATAGCCAACACTGAGGGCGTTGATGTTATCCTGGATTCACACTCGCATTCATTCATATGTTCTGATTATCTTACTGATAAAAACGGTGACCTTGTCATACGTTCATCAACCGGAACGAAACTCCAGTCAGTAGGAGAACTTCTTATTACTCCTGAAGGCAATTTAACGACTACACTGATAACATCCTTCCCTGAAAAGGACATGGAAGTCCAGGCTTTCATTGACCGGATTGAGGATGCTTATGAGTCTGAAACCGGCATTGCAATAGGGAATACTGACTATGACCTTCTTATCACGGATCCTGACGGGGTGAGGATGGTAAGAAACCGTGAGACAAACTTAGGTGATTTATGTGCCGATGCATACAGAACAGTTCTGGGTGCGCAGATAGGATGGACAAACGGTGGCGGTGTCCGTGACAATATACCTGCCGGTGTCATTACGTATGGTGATATTCTGAGGGTGTCGCCATTTGGAATGGAACTTTCATTGATAAGTGCAAAAGGACAGCACATTCTGGATGCGCTCGAGATGGCTTCCATGAAGACCGAAAAAGAGTACAGGTCGAGTGATGGTAAGTCAGTAGGGGAGACAGGTTCTTTTGCACAGGTATCAGGACTCATATATACAGTCAACACGAAGGTTAAGTCATCAGTTGTTCTGGATAATGATGGTTCTTTCGTTGAAGTTTCCGGAGACAGAAGGGTTAAGGACGTTTATCTGGAAAATGCTGACGGAAGTCTCGAGGAAATTGACCCTGAAAAGTATTATACCGTGGCAATATCAAAGTTCATTTCACATAGTGGCGGCGACGGAATGAACATGTTCCTGGATGATGAAGTCATACTTGATGCCTGTGACATTGATTATAACGTGATCATGAAGTATATTACGGAGAACTTGGGCGGGAATATTCCAGAACAATATGAGATGCCGGCCGGAAGGATAACAGTCGAGTAGTATCAGAAGGGCAAGTATAATGATATCTGCATAACATGTATAATGGAAAAATGCCCTTTGCAGATCATGTTTTTTTTAATATAGTAATTGGAGGTACTGTCTTCTTATTTTGACAGTAATTCGGAGGTATATATGTTTGAGATTGTAAGGAAAGTCCATCTTACCGACAAAATCTGGCTGATGGATGTCAAGGCTGAAAGAGTGGCTGCAAAATGCCAGCCCGGTGAATTTATCATAGTGCGCATTGACGATAAGGGCGAGAGAATACCGCTTACCGTATGCGACTACGACCGCGGGGCAGGAACGGTGACCATCGTGTTCCAGGAAGTCGGAGCTTCTACCACACGTATGAAGGAACTCAATGAGGGAGATTTCTTTGCTGATTTTGTGGGACCACTTGGAAGGCCTTCTGAACTTATAAGCACACCTTTGAATGAACTTAAGGAAAAAAAGATACTCTTTGTTGCAGGCGGAGTGGGCGCGGCTCCCGTGTATCCGCAGGTAAAGTGGCTCCATGAGCACGGTGTTGATGCAGACGTGATCATCGGCGGAAAGACAAAGGATATCATAATTCTTGAAAATGAGATGAAGGCAGTTGCCGGAAACCTTTACATAGCAACTGATGACGGATCATACGGAATAAATGGAAACGTGACTGTTGCCATGAAGCAGCTTGTTTACGAAGAGGGAAATAAATATGACCTCTGTATAGCGATAGGCCCCGTGATAATGATGAAGTTTGCGTGTCTTACCACAAAGGAGATGGGAATTCCCACAGTCGTCTCAATGAACCCCATAATGGTAGACGGTACCGGAATGTGCGGTGCATGCAGGCTCATGGTAGGAGGAGAGGTTAAATTTGCATGCGTGGACGGACCGGAGTTTGACGGGCACAAGGTGGATTTTGATGCTGCCATGAAGCGCGCAAAAGCTTACCAGACCGAGGAGGGAAAGGCCATGCTCAGATTGCAGGAGGGGGCAACCCATCACGGCGGATGCGGAATGTGCGGAGGTAAGGACTGATGGCTATTGAAGTAAACATATTAAAAAAGGTACCTATACGTGAGCAGGACCCGAAGGTACGTGCCACGAATTTTGAAGAGGTATGCTTAGGTTACAGTGAGGAGGAAGCCGTGGCTGAGGCAGGGCGCTGCCTTAACTGTAAAAATGCAAGATGTGTGGGCGGGTGCCCCGTGAGCATAAACATACCCGCGTTCATACAGGAAGTTAAGAACAGGAACTTTGAGAAGGCTGCTGACATAATCGCCGAAGCATCTGCGCTTCCGGCAGTCTGCGGCCGCGTGTGCCCTCAGGAGACACAGTGTGAAGGCGTGTGCATAAGGGGTATTAAAGGCGAGGCAGTATCAATCGGAAAGCTCGAGCGCTTTGTCGCAGACTGGTCAAGGGAAAACGGCTACGTACCGAAGAAGGACGTTGAGAAAAAAGGCAAAAAGGTTGCTGTCATCGGCGCCGGACCTTCTGGACTCACATGTGCCGGTGACCTTGCAAAGATGGGCTATGATGTCAAGATATTTGAGGCACTTCATGAGGCAGGCGGCGTTTTGACCTACGGAATCCCGGAATTCAGGCTTCCAAAGGAAAGAGTCGTAAAGCACGAGGTTGAAAATGTTAAAAAACTTGGAGTCGTGATAGAGACCGACGTCATTGTAGGAAAGACGGTCACAATAGATGAACTTTTTGAAAATGAGGGATACGAGGCAGTGTTCATCGGTTCCGGTGCGGGATTACCAATGTTCATGGGGATTCCAGGGGAGACGGCAAACGGCGTGTTCTCCGCAAATGAGTTCCTGACCAGAAACAATCTGATGAAGGCATTCCTTGACGATTATGACACACCCATAAAGCGAGGAAAGAAGGTCTGTGTAGTGGGTGGCGGAAACGTTGCCATGGATGCGGCAAGAACAGCCTTAAGACTTGGTGCGGAAGTACACATTGTCTACAGAAGAAGCGAGGCGGAACTTCCCGCCAGGGTTGAAGAAGTACACCATGCAAAGGAAGAGGGAATCATTTTTGACCTACTTCAGAATCCCGTTGAGATCCTTACCGATGAAAACGGCTGGGTAAAGGGAATGAAGGTCATAAAAATGGAACTCGGTGAACCTGATGCCTCAGGCAGAAGGAGACCGGTTGAGATTCCAGGCTCCGAGTATGAAATTGAGTGTGACACCGTGATCATGTCTCTCGGAACTTCACCTAACCCTCTCATTGCAAGTACCACAGGCGGGCTTAAGACAGGGCGTAAGGGAATAATCGAGACTGAAAAGGAGACCGGAAGGACATCAGTGCCAGGCGTATTCTGCGGAGGCGATGCCGCAACAGGCGCTGCAACCGTAATTCTTGCCATGGAGGCAGGAAGGGCAGCTGCCAAAGGAATCGATGAATACTTAAGCAATAAATAACTTATTCAGTTTGAAAGACTGTGCAGTTGAAGCTGATTGTTGTTTCGATGCACAGTCTTTTTTATGTGTTTATTTTGGTTATTTTTATCATAGTACATGGATTATTGTTGTGCTATAATGATACACGGATTTTTAGGTGCAAGTTTTTCTCATCAATGGAGGAAATCAATGAAAAAACTCGATACAAAGACAATCGCAGGCCTTGGAATAATGTCCGCACTGGTGGTGGTTTTACAGCTTCTCGGAAGCTTCATCAGGTTCGGCCCGTTTTCCATTTCTCTTGTAAATATACCGATTGTAGTGGGTGCAGTACTTTTTGGCCCTTACGGAGGTGCCTTTCTCGGACTTGTGTTCGGGCTCACTGTGCTTTTTTCCGGAGATGCCGCCCTGTTTCTGGCAGTGACGGTACCCGGCACGATAATCACCGTCATAGTAAAAGGTGTTCTGGCCGGGTTCGTTTCGGGACTCGTTTATGAGGCGTTAAAGAAAAAAAACGGAACGGCAGCCGTTGTGGCAGCTGCAATAACATGTCCCATAGTAAACACAGGGGTATTCCTTATCGGATGCCTTATATTTTTCATGGATACGATCAACGGGTGGGCTGCCGCTGCAGGGCTTGCCGACAGGGTCGGTACATATATGATCATAGGTCTTGTGGGGGGCAACTTCCTGGTTGAGTTGCTGGTAAGCGCTGTGCTGAGTCCCGTCGTTCTGAGACTTTTAAAAATTATAAAGAAAAGAGTTTAACACTTAAATGAGCGTTTTTGACGTTATTTCATTATTCGGCGGATTGGCCATGTTCCTTTACGGAATGCGGCTTATGGGTGACGGTCTTAAGGACGGTTCAACAGGAACACTTAAAAAGGCCATGGAGCTTGTCACAAATAACCCTTTAAAGGCATTCCTTCTTGGAATGGTTGTGACGGCCGTTATCCAGTCCTCGACTGCTACCATAGTAATCACTTCCGGTCTTGTTGCAGCAGGAATACTGACTCTTCATCAGTCACTTGGAATAATTATCGGTGCAAATGTCGGAACAACCGTCACTGGACAGATCATAAGGCTTTTGGATGTTGATGCTTCAGGAAGTGCAGTATTAAGATTTCTTCAGCCCTCGACACTTGCACCGCTGGCACTCATTATAGGAATCGTATGCATCATGTTCCTTAAGTTCAGCAATTCGAAGGTTGTGGGTACCATAGCCATTGGATTTGGAATACTTTTTTCAGGTCTTCTTAACATGACATCATCAGTAAGTGTCCTGACAAAGAGCGGCGTTTTTGATCCATATTTCAATTCTTTAAGCGGCAACCCTGTCATCGGATATCTCACAGGTTTTGTGGTTGCGTTTATCTTACAGAGCTCATCGGCAACGGTCGGCATCCTTCAGGCTTTCTCAATGTCTGGAGTTTTGAGCTTTAAGGCCATCTATTCCGTTATCCTCGGCATTTATCTGGGTGACTGTCTTACAACCTTCCTCGTGTGTTCCATCGGTGCAAAGCCGGAGGCAAAGAGGGTAGGATTTGTAAATGTCATATACAACCTTGGGGAGACAGTGGTTGTTTTCGTATGTGTAACCATTGCACACAGACTAGGACTTCTTAACAGGATATGGGATGTTACAATCAATCCCGGCGGTATTGCAAACTCCAATACCATATTTAACTTCTGCTGCTCATTCATACTTATGCCTTTCATTGGCCTGGCAGAGAAGCTGAGCCGTAAGGTCATAAAGGACGAACCGGTTAAGGAGAATCCGTATGCGGATCTTCTTGACGAACTTAACCCGATATTCTTCCGTTCACCGGCCATCGCATTCCGTGGATGTTACAACGTTCTCCTTACAATGCTCAGACTTTCTGAGGAGAATATAAGACGTGCCCTGTCACTTCTTAAGAAATATGACGCCGAAGAAGCCAGAAAGGTTGAGGAAACCGAAAATTACATAGACCTGATGACTGACAGCGTAAGCAAGTACCTTCTGGCCATATCGCCCAACATCAAGACTGATCTGCATGTTTCAATAATGGACCAGTATTACAAGGTCGTTACGGAATTTGAGAGACTGGGAGACCATGCAACGAATATTGCCGAAACAGCTGAAAGGGTCAATAAAAAAGAAATTGTTTTCTCAAAGGAAGCAATGGAGGAAATCGACATAATCAGCGAGTTAATTATAAAGATACTTGGATATACCGAGCAGACCTTCAAAAAACGTGATGTCGAGGCCGCAAAGCATATCGAGCCTTTGGAGGAGGTTATCGATGACCTCGTGAATGCAATGAAGGATCATCACATCGACCGTATTAAGGACGGAAGGTGCAGCATGGAGGCAGGAGCTGAATTCCTTAACCTGCTTTCAGACATAGAGAGGATTTCAGATATCTGTTCCAATGTTGGCGTGGCGACTGTTTCCAGGGTATATCCGGAACTGGCAGAACAGGCACATGATTATATTACATCGCTTCATCAGGGTGGTGATGAGGCATTCAACCGTGAGTATAAGGCTGCTCACGAAGAGTACTTTGCAAAGTTAGACAGAATAGGTAATGATGAATAATAATTCTGAAGCCGTTGACCAGTACAGGCTTGCGGTAAAAATGGGAGAAAGATATTATGACCAGGCGGTAAAGGAAGGAGAGAATCCTTATCTTCCCGCCCTTGATGACATGGTCAGAGATATCCAGAAACTTAATACAAGATATCTGGGTTACATGGACATCCCCATTGAACTTATAGCAGGAACTAAGACAAACGGAAGACAGGATGCTTTTGCCGGAAACTTTATGCCACTCATGGACCGGTATACCGAGTTTGGCATGAAGTGGATAAACCTCTGTAATTCCCATTTTTCGGAGGGAATCAGGGAACCCATACAGTGCTTTGAGTACATGGGGAAATTCTATGTACAGGAGGGCAATAAGCGTGTCAGCGTATTAAAAAGCCTTGGTGCAGTTAAGATACCGGGCACTGTTACAAGGATATATCCTAAGGATGACGGAAGTGAGGAAGTAAGGCTTTATCATGAATTCCTTGATTTCTGGGAGCTTTCAAGGCTATATTCAATTCAGTTCAGGAAACCCGGATGTTATGCAAAGCTTCAGGCAAGCCTGGGATTTGAGCCTGACCACAAATGGACTGAGGATGAAAGGGCGGCTTTTTCTTCCAGACTTTTCACGTTTAAAAGTGTCTTTGAGGATAAGAAGAGATATGATTTCGTAGATGCCGATGCTTCAACCGGACTGCTTTGCTGGCTTCAGGTATATCCTTATGAGTCTTTAAAGAAAATGTCCGTAAAGGAACTTGAGACCAGCCTCGGACTTGTCTGGCCGGAGATAATACTCATGACAGGAGCGGACAGTGAGGCCATAAGCACAGGCCCTAGAAGTGTTGAAAAGAGCTTTATTTCAAAGCTGTTCTCAAGCGGTATGAGCAGGGTCAACGTGGCTTTCATTCATGCTGCAACAACTTCCGGTTCCAACTGGGTCAAGGGACATGAGTCAGGAGCTGACCATCTGGAGGAGACTCTTGGGAACAGGGTGAACATTGAGACTTATTATGCAGACCCTGATAATGCTGAGGGCGTAATGGAGAATGCAATCAGGGGTGGCGCACAGGTTCTCATCGTCACGGCACCGACACTTCTCTCGGCTACAAGAAAGGTTGCCACCCTTCATCCTAAGACAATAGTACTTGTATGTGCACTATCAATGCCGATGGCAGGTGTAAGTGCCTATTACAGCAGGATGTATGAGGCAAAATTCGTCGCAGGAGCCATAGCAGGTGCAATGTCTGATGACGATACGATTGGATTTGTGGCAAAGTATCCAATCTTCGGGGTACCTTCTGAGATAAATGCGTTTGCACTTGGTGCCAGAATGACAAATCCCGATGTGAAGATACGTCTCAAATGGAGCGGAGTTGAACAGAATCCGTCTGAAAAGCTCCTTTCAGAGGGTGTTCGTGTCATCTCCGGACACGATGTTTCAACTGAGGATGAATTAAAGGCTGATACCGGATTCGGAACTTTCCAGATCGATGAGGGCGGAAAAATACTTCCTCTTTCAGCACCCTGCTGGAACTGGGGTACATTTTACGAGAGGGTCATCATGTACATCCTTAACGGGGAGTGGGAAGAGGTATCCAGACATAACGGATCTGAAGTGAATTACTGGTGGGGACTTGATTCAGGTATCATTGACATTGCGCTTGCGGACAGACTCCCTGCCGGAGTGGTCCAGCTTGCAAAAATCCTGAAGAAAAACATCATCAGTGACGGAATAGATATATTTAAAACAAAACTAACCGATAACCACGGCAATGTCATTAATGACGGTTCGAGAAGCCTTGACCTTAATGAAGTTATGCACATGGACTGGCTCCTTGATAACGTGGACGGTGAGATACCGGGCTTTGATGAGCTTCTTCCGATGGCCCGGAACCTTACAAGAATACTGGGAGTATACCGTGACGAGATACCTCCGGAAAAGGAGGAATTCCTGCTATGAAGATACTGTTGCTTGCTGACGAGGAGGTAAAAGCCCTCTGGGATTATTACCGACCCGGTATGTTTGATGAATATGACCTTATACTTGCCGCCGGAGACCTTAAGGGGGAATACCTGACATTTATTGAGACTTTAAGCAATAAGCCGCTTGTATATGTACCTGGTAACCATGACAAACGTTATGAGGTTAAGCCTCCTGAAGGATGCATCAATGCCGATGACGATGTTGTCACGGTAAAGGGCGTCAGGATAGCCGGGCTGGGTGGATGCGCATATTATAACGGTGGAAAATATCAGTATACCGAAAGTGAAATGGATAAACGCATCCGGAAACTTAAGGGAAAGATAAGGAAAGCCGGTGGAATCGACATAATTCTGACGCATGCCGCCCCGAAAGGTCTTGGCGACGATACGGATTACTGCCATCGTGGTTTTGAGGCTTTCCTTCCCATGATGGAAGCTTATAAGCCAAAGTACCTGATACACGGTCATGTTCATTTAAATTACGGGCAGAAGATAGAAAGAATCCATGAATATATGGATACGACCATAATTAATGCCTACCAGAGATATGAGATAGAAACAGATGTGCCCATTAAACCTTATGAGGACATAAAGCCTTCATGCAGGATATTGGACGGTATTGTTAATGTGGCAGGGTACATTAAGAAAAAAACGGATTTTACCGAGGACGCACTCGACGGATGGAGATAGGAGGTTTACATGAAGTTCTGGAAAATGAATGGCGCAGGAAATGACTTTGTAATACTTGATGCCACAAAGGAAAACATTGATCCTAAGGATGCTTCAGTCCTTTCAAAAACACTCTGCGAGAGACACCTCTCCATCGGGGCTGATGGGTTCATGCTTGTGCTTCCAACTGAAAAAATGGAGGAACTCTGCGGAAAGAAGGATACCGGGGCCGATTACGGAATGTTTTTCTTTAATTCTGACGGTTCCATGGGCGAGATGTGCGGTAACGGCGCAAGATGCATATGCCGTTATGGATATGAAACAGGACTTTCAGGTGAGGTTCAGACCATTCTTACAACTGCAGGTGTCGTTACCGGTGTAAGAATTGATGAGAGAAATTACAGGATAAGACTTAATGATCCTTCTGTTGCAGAGACCGGACTCTGTTTAGCGCTTGATGGCGAGGTTTATGACACTTCCTATGTGGAACTGGGAAATCCCGGCATACCACATCTTGTTCTTCCGCTCCCGGAAGAATACTACGGCTTTGCTGATGATTTTCTTTCTGGAAGGTTCTCTGCGGAAACAGGCCTTCGTGAACTGGGGCGTTCATTAAGAAAGCATGAAGCCCTTCCAAAGGGGGCCAATGTGAACTTCTTCAGGATGACGGGAGAAACAGGGGCCGACATCGTGACATTTGAAAGAGGCGTGGAAGACTTTACGTACGCATGTGGTACCGGTACGGGTTCCACTGCACTCATCCTTAAAAAACTGGGACTCATAAACGGTGACAGTGTTGAGATAAGGAATCGTGGCGGCGTGCTTAAAGTTAAACTTCAGGATGGAATATATCTTACAGGTCCTACAAACATTGTGGCTAAGGGTGAAGTGACTGACGAGGAACTTACATTATGAAACAGGAAAGAAGCTTTCCTAAATATATAATAACTAAAAAGGGCGCCCGCTGGGTCGAAGGCGGACACCCATGGATATATGAGGCTGAGGTAACAGGCGTACCGGAGGGACAGGTGGAAAACGGGACGCTTGTTGATGCCGTAACTGAAGGCGGAAAATATCTGGGAACGGGCTTTCTGTCACAGAATTCCAAGATACGTATCCGTCTTGTTTCCGAAAATGCAAATGACCGCTTTGACGAAAGCTTCTGGCGACGCAGGATAGAGTACGCATGGAATTACAGAAAACAGGTAATGCAGGATGACGTTTCCTGCTGTCGTATTATCCATGGAGAAGCAGATTTCTTCCCCGGCCTTACTGTCGACAGGTATAATGACATCCTTGTCACAGAAGTCCTTTCTGTGGGGATGGAAAAGATAAAGGACATGATATACCGTCTTTTAAAGGAAGTGCTTTTAATGGACGGAGTCGTGATAAACGGGATATTTGAAAGAAATGAGGCAACCATCCGCTCTCTGGAAGGACTTCCACAGGGTAAGGGCTGGTATGTGAAAACCGTGGAAGAGGACGGCAACGTTCCGGATACAGTCACTACAATCTGTGAAAACGGCATTTATTATGACGTGGATGTCGAAAACGGGCAGAAGACGGGTTTCTTTCTCGATCAGAAATATAACCGTAAGGCTGTTGCAAGACTTTCAAAGGGTCTCAGGGTACTCGACTGTTTCACACATACAGGTTCCTTCGCGCTTAATGCCGCAAAAGGCGGGGCAGAACACGTGACGGCAGTTGACATATCGGCGCAAGCTACGGAAATGGCAGAAAAAAATGCAGAAAAAAACGGCCTTTCGGACCGTATGGATTTCCTGACCACTGATGTATTTGACCTTTTAACTGAACTTGAGGCAAAGGGAGGGGCACCTTATGATTTCATTATCCTTGATCCTCCGGCATTCACTAAGTCAAGAAAGACGGTGAAGAATGCTGAACGTGGTTATAAGGACATTAACTACCGCGCCTTAAGGCTCCTTCCTCGCGGAGGTTATCTTGCGACCGCTTCATGCAGCCACTTCATGGAAGATGATCTTTTTGTGAAGATGCTTCATTCAGCTGCCGCTGATGCGGGTAAATCCTTACGTCAGATTGAGGCAAGACAGCAGTCTCCGGACCACCCCATTTTATGGAATGTCCCGGAGACGGGTTACCTTAAGTTTTATATTTTCCAGGTTGTGTGATCATTCCTTCACACTGTAGCCTGCTGCACGGATGGCGGCTTTTGCAAGGTTTTCCGTGGGGTCGGTAAATACTCCCTCAAATCCGTAGTAGTCCTTGGCCATGGGAAGTTCAGTGCAGGCTAATGCAGCAATCACCTTACCTCCGAATTCTTCGGAGGTTTTTTTAATGCATGAATTGATGCGCGAGGTATCCTCCCTGAGAAGCTGTGATACCTCATCTGTCCCTGAAAGGTCAGTTATGCCGGCCTTGACGCCCTTATAGATTACATCCATAACGCCTTTCTGCGTTTCAGGGTCAGGATAGACAGATCTGATTCCGTATGTATCAAAAACCTTTTCGTATACCTTTGACTGTATCGTACCGTCAGTGGCCAGAATGAGTACCGTGTCATATCCAATCTCAAGTACACGTTTTGCAGTTTCCTCTATTATTGAAATCACGGGAATACTGACTGCTTCACACACGTTTTTATAAAAGTAATGTGCCGTATTGCATGGCATGATGAGGAAACCGGCACCGGCTTTTTCAAGAAGCGTTGCGCTTTCCGTGAGCGCAGGTACCGGATCTGCACCGCCGTGCAGAATGGCAGCGGTCCTGTCCGGAATATTTGTGTTTGAATCAATTATGACCCTTACGTGGTCCTGGTCCTTTGCGGCCTCTGTAAGTTCTATGATCTTTTTGAAAAGGTCTGCGGTAGCGAGGGGGCCCATACCGCCAAGTATACCTATTATCTTTTTTTTCATGGTTTTTACTTCCTTATTTTAGAATTTACAAGATTATACCACAAATATGGTATTTACCCAAATCACTTTGTATCGTAAAATATTTTCCATGAACAAGACTTTCAGTGTAAAAATTGAATATGGCGGAAGCTTCCTGGCAAGGCTGCATGTCAGTTCTGAAAAAGGCGCTTCAAGATGGACGGAGGACCGCCACTGCAATGCGGGCTATGAACTTCATTACTGTCTTGGAGGGCATGCCGTGTTTATCTGCGACCGTGTCCAGTATGAAATGGAGAGAGGGGACGTCGTTCTTGCCGCCCCTGGAATATACCATTCTTCAGAGGGTAATGACCCAGGGCTTCTACACATATCGATAACCCTGTGCCAGCCGGATTTTCAGGCTGAGAAAATGCTCATGGGCCTTATCGGCACAAGCCGCACTTTTAAGATGAACAGCCAGCTTCTGGAACTTTGCGAATTTCTTCTTAGTGAGGAACGCGGTGAGGCGGATGAAGCAATGCTTATTTCACTTATGACTTCCGTGACGATTTCAACATTAAGACAGCTTGGGGCAGCAGGAAAGGGAACTGAACAGGTTGTGCTGGATAACCGTTTCAGACGGACTGACATTATAGACAATTTCTTCGAGGAACATTTTATGGAAAATGGTGCCGAGGAACAGCTTGCCGAAACGATGGGACTTTCGAGAAGACAGCTTATGCGGGTCATATCTGAAGAATATGGTGAAAGCTACCGGGAGAAACTGCTTTCGGCCAGAATGGACAAGGCGGCACTTCTTTTGAGGAACTCTAAGCTTTCAGTATCTGAAGTGTGTGCGGCAGTCGGGTACACGTCCGAAACAGCTTTTTTCAAACAGTTCAGAAAAAAGTTTGCTTTTACCCCTGCTGAATACCGTGACAAAATGAGACAGAAACTGTGCAATTAGGTCATATCTCATATTGATTATGACAGATTTGAAAATTGAAATAAACTGGTTATTTAATTATTATTATGCAGGAAGGCAGGATATGCCTTCCTGCAGTGCTTTTAAATAAAATCATAAGGAGAACATTATGGAGAACAATATCAAGGTAACAGGAATCAAGACCGCACTCGTATCATGTGTTGACGACAACGGCAAGGTTTATGAGAATGACATGAGAAAGCTCATGGACTGGAACTCCGCTGCCGGAATGAATGGTTTCTACATCAACGGCGGAACCGGTCAGGGCCCCGCTTATTCAAAGGAAGTAAGAATGGAGATTGCTGAGATTGCTGTTGACGAAGCCAAAAAGCTTAATGACTGCCAGATCATCAATCACGTTGGTGCAATCGATCTTAAGACTGCCGCAGAACTTGCTGAGCATGCTGCAAAGATAGGCTGCGATGCCATTTCTTCAGTTCCTCCTTTCTTCTTCGGTTACGGTGAGAAGGAAATCTGCCAGTACTATAAGACTCTTGCTGACGCATCAGGACTTCCCGTCCTTATGTATGCTTCACCGCTTTCAGGCGTTGAGATCACTCCTTCAATGGTTGATCATTTCATGCATGAAATCCCGAACCTTATCGGACTTAAGTGGACTAACCCCAACTATTACACAATGAGCCATATCAAGCAGCTTAACGGCGGAAACATCAATGTCATTAACGGACCCGATGAGACGCTTCTCTGCGGTCTTACCATGGGTGCTGACGGCGGTATCGGCGGAACATATAACTGCATGCCTCTTCTTTTCAGGAAGATTTATGACTACTTCAAGGCTGGAGAGCTTGAAAAGGCACGTGAGATACAGTTTAAGGCAAATAAGATGATTGATCTCCTTCTTTCTTTAGGTGGCGGATGCCTTGCTACTGTTAAGGAAGCACTCAGATATATCGGATATGAGACAGGCTATACAGTATATCCCGGAAAGAGACTTACCGATGAGGAGAAGGAAATTTTCATTAAGGGTCTTAAGGAACTTCATTACGAGGAAGAGTATCTCGGAACACTTTAATTACAAAAGGAGTAGAAAATGGATTACAACAAATTATTTGACATGACGGGCAAGGTATGTATCGTTACCGGCGGAACAGGGTATCTTGGATGTGAAAATGTAAAGGCACTTAAGGACTTCGGTGCAACAGTTGTTGTAGCTGACCTTCGTGAAGCAGAGCAGAGATGGGACGGAGCTCCCAGGTACGATTATGACCTTTTCGTACAGACAGACGTTTCTTCAACAGAGTCCATGCAGAACCTTTTCAAGACAGTTAAAGAGAAATTCGGAAAGATTGACGTACTTGTAAACTGTGCCTGCTACGGAAAGGGCTACGGAAAAGAAAGCCAGATCGAGTATATGGATGATGAGACCTGGAAGGTGGGAATCGAAGGCACCATCCTTGTAACAGTTCGCGGTATCCGTGAAGTAATTCCTTATATGAAGGAAAACGGCGGCGGATCAATCATCAACTACTGCTCAATGTACGGCATCGTTTCACCGGATCTTCGTATCTACGGAGACAACCCGCAGAAGCAGCCCGGAAACTACGGTACAGGTAAGGGCGGAGTACTTCAGCTTACCCGTTACGCTGCAGGCGCACTTGCACCCTACAACATCCGTGTTAACGCAGTTACCCCCGGTCCCTTCCCGAATCCGAAGAATCAGGATGACGCCGCATTCAATCAGCAACTTGCCAACAAGACCATGATGGGACGTTTCGGCGTTAACCATGAGATGGCAGGTGCAGTTCTTCTGCTTGCATCAGACGCATCAACATTCATGACAGGAACCAACATCGTGGTAGATGGCGGCTGGACCGCATGGTGATGTGAAACCTGCGAAACAAGCGCGTAGCGCGCAGTTGAGCAGCGTGTTTCTCACACGCAGGGAGACCCGGATTTGATAAGTCCGCAGGACGCAGTCAAATCGGATCGAGTCGCGGCCAGGGAGTCACAGGTGGGACAAGTCCGCAGGACGCAGGACTACCGTGTCGAGTCGGGTGATGAGCAGTCACCAATAATAGCAGCATACATGCAGCAGCGGTTTCTGCTGCATGTTTTTATAAGGAGATGAAAATGAGAACAGTAAACGTAAAAGGCCTTAATATCTCTGTACTTTCTCTTGGAACAGTTCAGCTTGGATGTGATTACGGTATCAATAATAAAGACGGAAAGCCTTCAATGGAGCAGTCTTTTGAAATACTTGACTCTGCCATGAATGAGGGAATCAATACCCTTGATACTGCAGCAGGTTATGGTGATTCAGAGGTTGTAATAGGAAACTGGTTAAAGACACGCCCTGAAGCAGAGTGGCCCTTCATATGCACAAAGGCAAAGCATCTTGATCATACTTCACTTTCAACACTTCGTGAGTCATTAAAGGCCACTGTAGAAGAGTCGAAGAGAAGACTTGGGTTAAAACAGCTTCCACTTCTTATGCTCCATTCATGTGATGAATACCTTGAGTCTGAGGAGAATATGAAGATTTGCTTTAAAGAATTAAAGGAAAACGGCGACATCCTTTATTCCGGTATTTCCGCATATGCCCATCATGACTACAGAAAGATTGCCGAGTCTGGTTTCGATGCTACACAGATTCCGCTAAATATCTTTGACTGGCGTCAGATTGATAACGGCGGTCTCAAAGCGCTTAAGGACAGCGGAATGATAGTGTTTGTAAGAAGCGTATACCTTCAGGGACTTGTTTTCAAAAAGCCTGAGGAGTTAGACCCCAGAATGGATTTTGCAAAGGAAACACTTGTGAAGTTCCGTATGCTTTGTGATAAGTATGGAATGGATCCTGCTGTTTTAGCTCTTTCATTTGTACTTTCCCTTGATGGCGTGACTTCTCTTGTTCTTGGTTGCGAGAAGAAGGAACAGGTAGAAAGCAATGGAGAACTTTTCAATAAGGCTCAGATCCTTTCAGAAGAGCAGATGAATGAAATCCATGAAAACTTCAAGGGCAGCGAATACAGACTACTTACACCCTCAGAATGGTTTAACGCACAGAAATAATGTTTCCAAAAAGAAATGCACTTAAATCAGGGAGATTATTCATATGTTTAGAATGAGAGAAAGCCGAGTCTTGAGAAAAATGCGCGCCGGTGAAGTTGCAACATGCATAAAGCTTAACCTTGCTGACGCCAGAAATGCAGAACTGGCAGCCATGTGCGGTTTTGACTGCATATGGGTTGACATGGAGCATGTCCCGAATGACATGTCAGACATAGAAAACGCCATCAGAGCGGCAAAAATCTATGACTGTGATACATTGACAAGGGTTGAGAGAGGCCCGTACAGCAACCTCATCCATCCCTTTGAGGCTGATTCGGCAGGTATAATGGTTCCTCATCTCATGAGCCTTGAGGATGCAAAGCAGGTGGTTTATTACACGAAATTCCATCCTATCGGCCGCAGGCCCATTGACGGAGGAAACGCAGATGGAAAGTTCTGCCTTGTTGATGGACAGGAATATGTGAAGCAGGCTAATGAACAGAGATTTGTGGTAACACAGATTGAGGACCCGGAACCACTTGCTGAACTTGACGAAATATGCGCCCTTCCGGGAATAGACATGATATTCTTCGGTCCGGGTGATTTCAGTCAGGGAATCGGAACACCTTGTGACTTCTCAAATCCAGAGATTGCTTAAACCAGAAAGCTCATTGCTAAAAAAGCACATGAATATGGAAAGTTTGTCGGTACGGTAGGCGGACCTGGAAATTATCAACAGCTTGTTGATGAAGGTTTCAGCTTCATCAGCCTTGGTGCGGATGTGTGTGCACTTTCTGACTATTATCTTGGAATCCTATCAAAAATTGGAAAATAATCCGGACGTTTAGGCTATGCACAGGAAAACAGAAAAAAAGAACATAAGGCTGTATTATATAAGGTACATACTTTATTATTTTGCAAATACCTTTGTGAGTGGCGGACTGATACAGTCATTCATGCTTGAGGGCGGAATTACAAGCAGTCAGGTGTCTGTATACACAGCAGTAATCCAGATAGTACAGGCGGCTGCCATGCTCATTCTGGGCCCGGTGCTTGAGAGGAAAAAAGAAATAATTAAAATCAATGCGGATGCCAACTATCTGATTCTTCCGTTATGTGTCGGCATGCTTATCGTAAGCGTTGTTCCTGGCATGTCTGTCGGAATAAAGTATGCGATAATTTTGTCGACCAGTATTATTGCGTATATATCATACTCAATTATAGGAATAATTGAATATAAGCTTCCGTATCTCATAATCGATATGGAGAACTATGGACATGTACTGCTTACGGCCGGCTTCTGTATAGGGCTGACAAGCATGTCCGCCACTACACTTTTTTCTTTTTTCATCAGAAGGTTTGACTATTTTAAAACTGCCGCAGTGTTTATTTTCATAGGAATCATCATGTATGTGGCATCCACAGTAGTGGGAAAGCGTTATGTGGTAATCAATCCTCATGATAATGATAAACATGAAGAGAACAGAACGGGAGAGAGCATATTTAAATATGGTCCTTTCAAAAAATTATTTGTTCCCAATTTCCTCAGGGGATTTGCTTCAGGGACGTTTGCTCTTCTGACAACCGTGGGCTACTACTATGGAATTGTTGATTCAAAATCCGCATCGCTCATGGTTGTTATTTCAAATATAGTAATTATGGGCGGATGTATTATTTATGCAAAAATATCAAAGCATAAGATAGATGGACTCCTGACTCTAATCTCGGCTGTAATGCTCTGTGTCCTGATGCCTTTAATGCTTGTCGGGAAAAATACTGTTCTGTTTATAGTAATGTATGCTGCCGGTGTATTCTTTAAGAACATTATTGATTATTCATGTCCGGTAATATGCGCATCCATTGTTGACTATGAGCATGCAGGAGAATTCTCGTCGTGGAGGATTGCACTTTATATGCTCGGAGCGGCTGTATCCGGATTTGTAACGATTCCAATGCTTGAAATATTCGGCGGTTTGTTGACCATGATAATCAACGGAGTAATATTTATAATCATGGGTGTCTATTATTGGTCTGTGAGCAGACATAAGTAATAATATACAAAATAACTTACATGAATTTGTGTTTAAGTAACAAAATAACTCTGCAAAGTCAAATTTAATTGAATTAATTGAAATAAAATGGTAAGATTTCTGTATAAGTCGGCATTATCCGGCTTATGCAGAAATTTTTTAAGGAGGAAACAATGAAAAAATTT
Organism: Lachnospiraceae bacterium; assembly: GCA_024405115.1. Classification (GTDB taxonomy): domain Bacteria; phylum Bacillota; class Clostridia; order Lachnospirales; family Lachnospiraceae; genus Avilachnospira. The sequence goes on along the minus strand of JAKSPD010000002.1, from coordinate 68,548 downwards.
TTAGCTATCATGCTTGCTTGTGCTATGGTTCTTTCAATGGCAGCTTGTGCTGCACAGCCCGCAGCTACAACAGCAGCAGCTACTGAAGCACCCGCAGCTACAGAGGCACCCGCAGCTACAACAGCAGCAGCTACGACAGCAGCAGCAACAACAGCAGCAGCTACAGAGGCACCCGCAGCTACAGAAGCACCTGCAGCACCCGCAGAGAAGGTTCTTCATGTTGTTCGTCAGCAGAGCCCTTCAAACGAATTCGACTTCACGATGCCTCTTAACGATGCATCAAACAACTGCCCCGGCGTTGTTACAAACCTTACTTGGCTTACACTTATCGAAGCTGATAAGGATCTCAATCCTGCAAAGCCTGAAATCATGAAGGATTGGAACGTTTCTGAAGATGGTAAGACCATCACAATGACACTTGACACCAAGTGGAAATGGTCAGATGGACAGCCCATTACCATGGACGACGTTATCTTCACACTTGAGACCTACTGCAAGAACGATGGTTCACTCTGGGCATACGTTGTTTCAGCTATGAAGTATATTGAAGGCTATGCAGAGTTCAATGCTGGCACAGCTGATCATGTATCAGGTATCTCAGCAGAAGGCGATGTTCTTACAATCAAGTTATCTGATCCCTTCGCATCATTCCTTACACTTATGTGCCAGGTAGCAGTTATCCCGAAGCACGTTTACGGTGACGTAGAAGTTGGCGGAGAGGGAACATTCGTTACAAATGAAATCTGGAGAACTCTTCCTGTAACATCAGGACCCTTCATGGTAACTGAGCAGGTAGAAGGCAACTACTACGTAATGGAGAAGAACCCCCAGTACGCAGGAACAGAAGAGTACAACTTCACAAAGATCGTTGTTTCAATGGCATCTTCACCCTCAACAGCTGCACAGGCTGGTGAGACTGACTACTTCACATCAACATCTGCTGATGACTATGCAGTTATGAAGGATCTTGCTGGATACAACTTCATCGGTGTTCCGATCGTATTCTTCAGATTCCTTATGTTCAACCTCAACGCAGCTGACGGAACAAGAAAGCCGTTCGTTGATGACGTTAGAATTCGTCAGGCATTTGCATATGCTATTGACTGGCCGACAGTTATCGATGGTATCTTCGGTGACACAGCAGCTCTTACACAGTCTGGTGTTCTTCATAATGATCCCAACTATGCAGGCGACTGGTACAACTACGATCCCGATAAGGCTAAGGCAATGCTCGATGAGGCTGGATTCGATTACAGCCACACAATCAAGTGCTACTACTACTATTCAGATCAGGCAACAGTAGACCTTATGGATGCTATTGCTTACTACCTTGGCAACATCGGCGTTCAGTTCGAGGGAGTATTCACCAACAACGTAACAGCTGACGTTTACGAGGGAATGACTCACGATGTAGCTTACTTCGGACTTTCAGCATTTGACTCACTTTCATGGTATCAGTTATACCTGAGAGCTAACTATCAGCCGATGGTTGAGACAGCTCCCATCTTCGAGGATGCTGTTAAGGAACTCGAGCTTGCTTACACCGATGAGCTTAAGGCTGCAGCACTTGCTAAGCTTCAGGCAATGGATAAAGACAACTCAATCCTTATCCCTGTTTACACACTTACCCAGCAGGTATGGTTAAAGGACAACGTTGTTACTCCTGATAACTGCTTCGGTAACGGCTGGTACTTCTATGACTACCAGTTTGACAAGTGGGATCTTAAGTAATTAAAAGACCTTGTAACTAAAAAACAAAATTGCGGGGCCCGGTTCGGCCGGGTCCCGTTTTTTATCAAAAAAGTACCCCGAAAATCTTAATGATTTTCAAAACCAAATATAAGGGGGTTTTCGATGGCAAAGTACATTGTTAGACGACTGATCACCATGGTCATCATGGTTTTCGTAATTAGTCTGGTTATCTTTATCGCATTGCAGTCAACAGGCGTTGACCCTGTAGGACAGATGCTTGGTGTAGATAACTATACAAAAGAAGCCGCTGAGGAAATGAGAGAAAAGCTTGGACTTAATGATCCCATTATTGTCCAGTTCTTCAGATGGTGGGGAAATATATTTAAAGGCGAGTACGGAAAGTCAATTGCACTTGGTTATACCGTAAAGGACGGACTTATTGCAAAGTGGCCTGCGACTCTTGAAATTACGCTATATGCACTTCTGATATCAACTGTTATCGGCCTTCTGATAGGCATGCTTTCTGCATTCTGGCAGAATTCTATTATTGACTATCTGGGACGTGGAATAGCAGTGCTTGGAAACTCAATGCCTGAGTATTTCTTTGCTCTAATTTTGATTCAGATCTTTTCTATAAAACTTGGACTTCTTCCTTCAGCCGGACGTATTCCTGCAGGCGGTGGTTCAAGGTTACCAAATTTAATTTTACCTGTATGCGCACTTGCAATTCCTCTTTGTGGTAACCTTATGCGTTACACACGTAACACCATGCTCGATGTTGCCAATCAGGAGTATGTAAAGCTTGCACGTTCAAAGGGAATTCCGGAGTGGAAGGTATATATCAAGCATATCTTCCGTAACTCAATGAGACCCGTAATTACGATCCTTCTGTTCAGACTTACGATTCTTATCGGCGGATCTGTTGCCGTTGAAACTGTATTTGCATGGCCCGGAGTTGGCCAGGTGCTTACAAAGGCAATCACGGCATCTGACTACTGGGTTGTTATGTTTTACACGTTGTTCATGGCGATAATGATGCTTTCAATCAGTTTCCTTATCGACCTTATTGGTGCTCTCCTTGATCCGAGAGTCCGTCTTGGTAAGTAAGGAGGTGTTATCGTGGCAGAGAATAATGTAACAAATACAAACACAACCAACTCCATAGATAACGCCAGAAAATACGGCACAAAGTTATGGAAGAAAAAAGTACGTAAGTTCTTCAATAACCGTCTTGCAGTATTTGGACTTCTGGTAGTCGTAATATTCCTTGTCCTTATGATAGGTGCTCCCATTTTCACAAAGTGGGATCCAAATGCCCCCAACTTTAAGGCAAAACTTGTCGGCCCCAATGCCGAGCATCTGCTTGGTACTGACTCACTTGGAAGAGACCTGTTTGCAAGAATACTTTACGGAGGAAGGACATCAGTCCTTATAGCTGTAGTATCATCATTTATCGGCTCTACCATTGGAACGATTCTTGGTGCAATCGGAGGTTACTTTGAGGGCTTCATTGACAAATGTCTTGTCCGTCTTCAGGAAATCGTGAGCTGCTTCCCTCAGCTCATCCTCGTACTTATCGTTGTAGCTTTCATCGGTCCCGGTACCTGGAACCTTATCCTGATATTTGCCCTTACAGGCTGGACAGGCTGTTTCCGACTTGTACGTTCAGAATTCATAGCACGTAAGGAAGAAACATACGTAAAGGTATGTGAGGCATTTGGAATGAGCAATGTAAAGATCATGTTCTCACAGATTCTTCCTTCAGTGCTTACTACCGTTATCGTACAGCTTACAATGAACATCCCCGGATATGTTATGCAGGAAGCTGGTCTTTCATTCCTGGGATTCGGTGTTCCGATGAATACTCCTACATGGGGTACTATGCTTAACGCCGCAAAGGCTTCAAGCATCCTCATCAACAATCCCCACTGCTGGCTCGTTCCCGGACTTGCAATTTCCCTCTTTGTTCTGGCTGTTAACTTCTTTGGCGATGGACTCCGTGACGTAATGGATCCTCGTCAGCAGTAAGGAGGTGTAAAGATGGAAGATAAGAAAATAATACTTGATGTCAAAAATCTTAACACCAGTTTCAAATCTGACGGTCAGGTCATAAAAATCATTAAGGATGTTTCATTCCAGCTTGAGAAGGGACGTTCACTTGCAATCGTTGGTGAGTCAGGATGTGGAAAGTCTGTTACCGTGCACTCAGTTACAAGACTTATGGCTAAAAACGCCATAATCAATTCTGATCATGTAATTTACAGATCATACAGAAATTCTGAAGAACCTAAGGAATACCGTATTGACAAGATGTCAAACTACGGAAAGGAGATGAGATCTCTAAGAGGACCCGAGATCTCAATGGTATTCCAGGATCCCATGGCTTCTCTTAATCCTGTTTACAGGGTCGGTGATCAGATCATTGAGGGTCTTCTGGAGCACAATAAGAGCATGTCAAAGAAAGAGGCCATGGAAAAGGCTATCGACATGCTTAAAAAGCTTGGAATTCCCGCTCCGGAACAGAGGGTAAAGGATTATCCCTATCAGCTTTCAGGAGGCATGAAGCAGCGTATTGTTATTGCAATTGCAATGATCAATGACCCTGAGCTTATTATTGCCGACGAGCCCACAACCGCACTTGACGTTACCATTCAGGCACAGATCATGGAACTCATGAAAAAGCTCCAGACTGATTATAATAAGTCAATAATCCTCATTACCCATAACATGGGTCTTGTTACAGAAATGGCTGATGACGTCATTGTAATGTATATGGGAAGAATAGTTGAGAAAGGATCACTCAGACAGATTTTCTCAAATCCTTCACACCCGTATACAAAGATGCTTCTCAGTTCAGTGCCTGTTCTCGGACTTGAACAGGGGCAGAAGCTTACCACGATTCCCGGAAGCACACCAAACCCGGCTGATCTTAAGGAAGGCTGCGAATTTGCAGGAAGATGTCCTTTCTGTACCGATGCATGTCTTAAGGGAAAGATTCCCGGATTTGAGATTGAGGAAGGTCACATGGTTAGATGCCTCAGATGCGCCGGACATAAGGAGGTAGACTAATGGCTGATAATAATATTTTCCGTTTAGAGAATGTAAAGGTATGGTTCCCGGTTCAGAAGGGCTTCTTCAAGAAAACCGTGGGCCATGTAAAGGCCGTTGATGATGTTACCATCAATGTAAAGCGTAATGAGACACTCGGTATCGTTGGTGAGTCAGGCTGTGGTAAGACAACACTTGGCAAGGCAATGATGCTTCTGGAGAATCCGACAGGCGGAGATGTATACTTCAACGAAGATGGAACAGAAAAGGACATCACAAAGTTCTCAAAGGAAGAGAGATTTGAATTCCGTAAAAAGGTACAGATGATCTTCCAGGATCCCTATTCTGCACTTAACCCAATGAAGAAAATCTACACCGAGATGGAGGAGCCGCTTCTCATCCACGGATACAAGGACAAGGCAGAGCGTGAATATATGATGGAGCAGGCACTTAAGCTTGTTAACATTCCTGTTGATTACCTCTTCAAATATCCCCATGAGTTTTCAGGCGGACAGAGACAGAGAGTCTGCATTGCAAGGGCAATGGAAATCAATCCCAAGGTTCTTGTATGCGACGAGGCTGTTTCGGCACTTGATGTTTCAATTCAGGCCCAGGTTCTTAACCTCATGAAGGATATCCAGCAGGAAAGGGACCTCACATATGTGTTCATTGCACATGACCTTTCAGTAGTTCAGTACATGTCCGACAGAATCCTTGTAATGTACCTTGGCAAGGCTGTGGAGATGGCTGACTCAATAGAGCTGTATGCCAACACGAAGCACCCTTACACCGTTTCACTTCTTTCTGCAATTCCTGTACCGGTTCTTGACAGGGATAAGAAGCGTATCATCTTAAAAGGTGATGTGCCGAGCCCGATCAACAAGCCTGCAGGCTGCCCGTTCCATGAGAGATGTGACAGATGCATGGAAAGATGTAAGACAGAAGAGCCTCAGCTTAAGGATGTGGGAAACGGACATTTCGTTGCCTGCCATCTGTATGAATAATTAGTATTTGTCCCTCTTTCTTCTTTATCAGAGAGAGGGGCAAATTTTGTCTAAAGGAGACATTTAATGAGAAAACAGGAATATAAAATGAAGCTTCCCCTTTTTGATGATTACTGGATTGATTTCAGAAGGGATACAATAAGAAGATGGTTTAAGCCTGAGCTTTATTCCGTAGCACCGGCTGGACCTTATGCGTCCATGTTTTATGATGACACTGTAGGGAAATACAGAATCTATTATGAAAATGTACGTGAATGGGCAGTTGACGGGGTAAGGGACCTTTTCCTTGCTGAATCTGATGACTTAAAAACATTTACTGATGTTGAAATTAATGGTACTAAGGCTCTTTCAATATCAAAGAGCGGCCTTCACGGGTGTACGGTACTTTACGATAAATTTGAAACGGACCCTAAAAAGAGATACAAGCTTACAGGAATGCTTGACATGGGAGAAAAAGAGGCCAATGGAGAGAATGACTGGATTGGGGTCGAGATAGCTTTTTCTGAAGACGGGATTAATTTTGAGCAACATAAGGAACTTGTAGCAAATCCGCAGACTTCGGATGCACTTAATAAGCTGTTTTATAATCCGATAGATGAAGAATACACGCTTCTCCATCGGTCAGCCTTTGTCGACAGGAGAATCTCCGTAAGGACGTCAAAGGACCTTAAGAACTGGTCTGAACCGCATATCATACTCAATCCCGCCGCAGGCTACAATTCCGAGGGAATCGGTATGCAGCATTATTCAATGACTGCAAATTACTATGACGGCATCTTTTACGGTCTCTTATGGCAGTATAACACCTGCCTTTATAACGAGGATTATTCAAGGATGTTCGGCTTCATGCAGCCGGAGCTCACATATAGCTATGACGGTCATGAGTTCCTTTATACGACTCATGAGCCCCTGATGGACAGGCCCGTTGCACCTGCTCCAGGCTGTCTGGGTCTTGCACCTGACGACATGTGTCTTTCAAAAGACGGAAAGGAATATTATATCCTGTGCTTTGGATATTCGGCCGTTCACGGTACGCAGGAATCAAATGCAAGGCTTAACGAGAAGCTTGAAAAGGCTGGAGTAAAGAGGGGCAATCCCATCTATAAGATAAGGAAAGACGGATTCTGCGGAATTGAAAGTGTGGGTATGGGAGGACAGATTGTCACTAAGGGCATCTGCCTTCTTGATGACGACCTTACATTTAATGTTCAGGCAAATGTGGGAAGTGCAAGATTTGGCATCATGTCAATTGACGGAAATTACATCGAAGGTTTTGAACTCGATAACTGCATCCCGTTTGAATTTGATGATTCTGTTTCATATAAGCCGCAGTGGAAAGGACATTCGCTTAATGAAGTCCTTAACAGGCAGGTAAGAATTGTTGTTGAACTTAATTCAGCGATACTTCACTGCATCGAAGGAACTGCACAGCCATTTGTAAGACAGAGGCAGAGAAGTTTTTCACACCCAGAAGGAATTCCTGTAGAAGAAAGAAGAAAAGAAGTGTGGAGGGTAATCTGATGGTATCATATAAAAAAGGCCAGAGGGAGCTGTTCTGGGATGACTTTAACATTAATAAATCGCTCACAACCGCAGAAGTTAAAATGCATGAGCCTAGAATAGAGGAGATAGTTTTTACTTTTGATGCCCCCTGGGAAGGTGACGGATGTAACTATTTTGAAGTAATTGAGCCTGCAAAGGCCGGAATTACCGGAACAAAAAAGTTCCGTTTCTATTATTTTGCATGGAAGATGTATGACAAGGACCTTAAGCAGCATATGGTGAACACCATTTACCTGTGCATGCTTGAAAGTGATGACGGAATTCACTGGGAGAGACCTGATCTCGGACTGTATGAGTATGAGGGAAGCACACATAACAACATCATTATGACAGCCGCGGATGATGAAGTCGGCTCACTTGATAATTTTGTCATATTCATTGATGATAATCCAGAGTGTAAAAAGGATGAGGTTTTCAAGGCGACAGCCGGAGGCGACAATAAGCTGCCCGACGGAACCAGGGAACCTAAGCTCTTCTGCTATACGAGCCCGGATGGGCTTCACTGGAAAAAGGGCTGGCTTATTTCAGATAAGAATAAGTATGACTCTCAGAACGTTGCTTTCTGGGATAAGGATGCCGGGGAGTATAAGCTTTATGTCCGTGATTTCCATGGCTACGTGGGTGACTGGGTTGGAAATGGCGGTGTCAGGGACATAAGATTACAGACATCTAAGGATTTCAAAACCTGGTCTGATGCAGAACTTATTGACTTTAAAGGCTCTGAGGATATCCCGCTTTATACGAATGCAGTGAGAAAATATGAAAGGGCAGGCAACATGTATGTGGGATTCCCCTCAAGGTATATGGAAAGACTTGAGTGGGAGCCTAATTATGACGAGCTTGCAGGAAGTGAATGGAGAAAGGTACGTACCGGAATTTCTCCAAGATACGGGCTTGCAATAACTGACTGTGCCCTTATGATAAGCCGTGACGGTTTCTCATGGGACCGTTTTGATGATGCCTGGATGAAGCCGGGAATTGAGAGAAAATGGAACTGGGTATATGGAGACTGCTATCCTTCTGTTGGTTTTATTGAGACAGAATCCGGATTTGAATTTGCCCCCGCGGAGTATTCAATTTTCTGTTCCGAAAAACACTGGTCAAATGAACCTGCAAAATTAAGAAGATACACCTTCCGTAAGGACGGACTTGTTTCTAGGCATGCGTCATATAAGGGAGGAAAGGTGGTTACACAGCCTTTCATGTTTGAAGGCGATACACTTAAAGTGAATTTCTCAACCTCCGCCAGGGGTTACATCATTGTAAAGGCTTATGCAAAGAACCTCACGGACGGACACAAGTATGATGTTCTTACGTCTTGTGAGATATTTGGTGATAACCTTGAAAGGACTGTGATATTTGACAAGCCGCTTTCTGCTTTTTCCGGAAGGGAAACATTCCTTGAGTTTGAAATGAAGGAAGCAGAACTTTATTCAATGGTGATTGAGTAAACTTGAAAGCCTGTTTTAAATATTGACAATAAAGGAAGTTTCGTTTATGGAAGCTATTAGCATAGGAACGCGCAGGGAAGTATGCTGGGATGAGTATCTTATCGATACCTGTGAAAACGTCAGGGTTCAGATGCATGAACCCCAGTTCCGGAATGTAGTAATGAAGCTTGACAGGCCCTGGGAAGGGTGCTGCTCGACATATTTTACGATAATTCCCGAAGGGCTCATGAACAGGGTATACTACAGGGGAGCTCAGTTTAAAAAGTATGACCCCTGGTCCTGAAAATGGCAGGAACTGGTTCTACGGTGAAGGCTATGTTCATTACGGCATGATAGAAACGGAGGCAGAGTATCCGGGTGAACCTAATGAAATATCACTGTACATGGGAAAGAATTATCAGGTAAGTTCGATAGATCTCTGCAGGTACGCAATCAGGCTTGATGGTTTTTTCTCCTGGAGGGCGGACTATCAGGGAGGAAAGATAATCACGAAGCCTGTCATATTTGACGGTGGAAAGTTCTCAATCAATTTTAAAGCCTCTGGAGGAACATACATAAGGATACGTTTCCTTGATGAGGACGGAAATTTCATTGACGGATATGACTCAGGCAATCATTATGGCGACAGTGTAGAAAGGGAGATAAAGTTTGAAAAGCCGGTTTCAGAGCTTTCAGGAAAACCTGTAAGAATCGAGGTGTCATTAAAGGATGCCGATCTCTATTCCTTTAAGTTTGACACTGAAGATTTTACGGAAGGCTTTGAAGATTTCGGATATGTTAAAGGATAAAAAATGATACATCATCGTTTTAAGAAGGTATATTGAATGTTTGACACATCTTTTGATGAAAAGGAAAGAGAAATACTACGGAAGCTTGACAGCTTCATACCAGACTCAATCTTTGACGCACACTGCCATTTAAGCAAGGTTTCACAGGCGCCGGAGACAGGTTTGATAGCTGACCTTGGTGACCGCGGAGCAAAGGAATGGCGTGAGGACATGAAGGCGCTTTACGGAAACAGAAAGGTTTCAGCGCTTCTTCTTGCTTTTCCGACTGTATTAATGAAGGAAAACCAAAAGCTTATTTCAGAAGTCAATGAATGGATGTTTAAGCAGCTTTTGCTTCTTCCCGAATGTTTTGGCACCATATATACTGCCCCGGGCGATACACCGGAGAAGCTCGAGTCACTTATTGTAAGCGATAGGATAAAAGGCTTCAAACCGTATCATCTCACTTCATGTGGGGAAGGGCCAACTTCACAGCATGACATCTGCCGGTATCTTCCTGAAGCGGCATGGCAGGTGGCTGAAGAAAGAGAGATGACTATTACGCTTCACATGGTTAAGGATAAGGCATTATCGGATCCCGTAAACATGGCTTATATAAAAGAACACACAAAGAAGTACCCTCATGCGGTACTTATTTTAGCACACTGTGCAAGGGGGTTTGCTTCATGGACCACCATTGAGTCAATACGTGAAATAAAGGACATACCGAACATCTATTACGATATGGCTGCAATATGTGACCCTGCAACGATGTTTGAACTGATCCGCCAGGCCGGTACAGAAAAGGTCATGTGGGGAACGGATTATCCGATAGACAGGGTAGCAGGGCGGCCGGTGAATATGGGAGATTTCTTTGAATGGATTTATCCCCACATGCTGCCTGAGGGTGTTAATTTCCCGGTTAAAAAGACGGTCATTGAATCACTTTTTGCTTTTTATCAGGCTTCCATAATGCTTGACATGAAGGAAAAGGACATTGAACAGGTATTTAATAATACAGCCAGAGGAGTTTTTGGAATATAAGTATGAAAATTATTAATGCAAAAGTATTCGTAAATAAGGAATTTGTTGAAGGTGGAATTGATTTTGATAAAAAAATCATAAAAGTGCTTTCTAAAGAAGAATGCTGTGAAGACGATTGCACTTTTGATGCGGAAGGCATGTATCTTATACCCGGGCTCATTGACATTCATACACATGGTGCCCTGCAGACTGATGTGAGCGATGTGGAGCACATGAATCTTACAAGGCTTTCAGAGTATTATGCGAATGACGGCGTTACAAGCTGGTGCCCCACAACACTTACAGTGCCTGAAGATGTTTTAAATAAAGCAATGGAGGCATTCCGTGAATTTGAACGTCCTGTTAACGGTGCTAAAATTGCAGCTGTAAATATGGAAGGACCATTCCTTTCTCCCCAAAGGGCCGGAGCGCAGAATCCTGGGGCACTGCATCTCCCTGATGCCCATATGCTTGAAAGGCTCCAGAAGGCCTCTGGAGGGCTCATAAAGCTCGTTTCAGTAGCTCCGGAGCTTGATGGCTCGCTGGAATTCGTTAAAGCCGTTTCCGGGGACGTGAGAGTGTCTATAGGACATACGACGGCTGATTATGAAACAGCGAAAGAAGCTTTCAAAGCCGGCATTTCTCATGTTACCCACCTATATAACTGTATTCCGGGAATTGCACACCGTGAACCTGGTCCGATTCCGGCTGCACTTGAGGAAGGTGCAACGGTCGAACTTATAACAGACGGTTATCATGTGCATCCGTCAGTAATCAGGCTTACCTTTGAATTATTTGGAGACAGGGTCGTACTTATTTCAGACTCCTTAAGATGTGCCGGAATGCCTGACGGGGATTACAACATGGGCGGACTTGAAATCACGATGAGTAATGGTAAGGCAACGCTTATGGGAAAGGAAACACTGGCTGGTTCATCCATACATCTCATGGAAGGACTGAGACGAGCGGTCAGCTTCGGAGTACCGCTAGAGAGTGCCGTATATGCGGCTACGAAGTCCCCTGCTGAAGTCATCGGATGTGACCGGGTGATAGGCTCACTTGAACAGGGAAAATCAGCTGACTTCGTGCTGCTTGACAGTGAACTCAATGTAAAGGCGGTATATATAAACGGTAAATGTATCAACAGAAAGGATTGAGCATGGATCAGAGACTTACAGAAGCCCATGTATGGGTGAAGGATGAACTAAACAGATGCATTGATTTTTGGCTTGAGCATGGCATTGATAAGGAATATGGCGGTGTGCTCACTTGTCTGGACCGTGCCGGAAATGTTTTTTCCGGTGACAAGTCAGTATGGATGCAGGGAAGGTGCGGCTGGATTTTTGCATATCTCTGCACTGTATACGGAAAGAAGGATGAGTGGTTGGCGGCTTCAAAGAGCTGTATTGATTTTCTTGAAAAGTACGGCCACAACAAAAATGCCGGAGACAGGCTTTATTTCACTGTTACACGTGACGGAAAGCCCTTAAGGCAGCGCCGTTACTGCCATTCAGAAAACTTTTACTGTATAGCGAATGCGGAGTATTATTACAATACAGGTGATAAGGAATGCCTAAAGAACGCACGCTGGGCGTATGAACTTGTGTGGAACCTCAATCACGGAATAATTGCCGACCCCGTCGGAATGCCTCCAAAGACAGAACCCGGGACACGTCAGAGTCGTGACCATGGGTCACCCATGATCTATCTTAACGTTTCGGATATCATGCGGCGCTGTGACCCAGAGAATTCGGAACTTTACGAAAAGAGGGCTAAGGAATGTGCTGAAGAGATAATCAGGTATTTTTATAAACCGGAGTTAAAGTGCACTCTTGAAACGGTGGGACTTAACGGTGAACTTCAGACAGATACGGTAGCCGGCAGGGTAGTCAATCCCGGGCACGATATTGAGGGAAGCTGGTTTCTGCAGAATCAGGCCAACCATACAGGAAATAAGGAACTCTCAGAAACCGCACAGCAAATCTACAGAAATGCCATTGAGGCCGGATGGGATGAAAAGTATGGAGGACTTCTTTACTTCATCGACTGCATGGGTTATCCGCCGGAGGCATATGAGCATGATATGAAGCTCTGGTGGCCGCATAATGAGATTCTTATCGCATCACTTATGTTCTACAGGGATACAGGGGACGAATATTACCTTAACTGGTTCCTTAAAACTTATGAGTATGTAAAGGAGTACTTCGCTGATCCCGAATATGGTGAGTGGTACGGCTATCTACGCCGTGACGGACTCCCGACAGAGCCTCCGTGCAAGGGTTCTACATTTAAAGGACCTTTCCATGTTCCGCGCTGCCTGATAACGCTGGATAAGATAATGAACGAGATGGAAGCTTAAAAAAACCATTGAAAATACTTTGCAACGATTAAAAAAATGCATGATATATGTTATAATTAACAGGTTGCAGGTATTTTATCTGAAAGGATCAATATAAAGGAGCAAATATATGAGAGAGTTAAGAACACCTTATTTCGAGACAGGCGTAAAGTGCTATCTTTACGGTGAGGCTGAGATGGAATTCGCAAGAAAGTGCGAGGCAATGTCCGTAAAGTATGATGTTGACGTGCTTTTTATTTCCTCATTCATGAACATGAAGGATATCGTGAGAGAGTGCCCGCATCTTTTCGTTATTGCACAGGCTGTTGACAACTGGAAACCAGGACGTGGAATGGGAAAGATCATTCCTGAGGCATTAAAGGAAGCAGGCGCATGGGGTGCATGCATCAACCACTGTGAGAGACCCGTTGCACTTACAGACCTTAAGGGTGCAATTGACAGGTGCCGTGAGTGCGGAATCAAGTCTTTCGTATGTGCTGATTCAACAGATGAGGCAATGGCAGTGGCACACCTTCATCCCGACATCATGAATCCGGAACCCTCAGAGCTTATCGGTACAGGCGTATCACCTGACATGGAATATGTTACTAAGACCGTTAAGGCTGTAAACGAAATCGATAAGAACATCATCACTGAAATCGCAGCAGGCATTTCAACGGCACAGGATGTTTATGATTACATCATGGCCGGATCAGACGCAGCAGGTGCTGCTTCAGGAATCATTAAGTCTGACAGACCTGACGAGCTTCTTGAGGAAATGGTTGCAGCTGTAGCAAAGGCTAAGAAGGATCTTGGCAGATAATCTTAATAACACACTTTAAACACAGGGTATCATAAAAGGCCGTCTCTAATGAGACGGTTTTTTAGTGAAATAATTCACAAAAACTTTTTGTCATTGTATAATGTTCCCATAAGGAGGATAAAAAAATGAAGGGTATAAAAAAGCATTTTATTTTCTTAATTGCATTTCTTGTAATTACATTCACATGCCTTGCCGTGGCAAATGGCATACAGCATGATAACGGAAACATTGATGTCAAAATGGGTTCCTTTACGGCTGAGTATAAGACAATGGACGGCCAGACAAAGACAGGAGACATAGTTTATAAGCTCTATACTCCTAAGGGTGTAAGTGCTTCAAATAAGGCTCCGGCCCTGCTGCTTTTACACGGTTACCAGAATGACCATGAGACAAGTGCCGCTTATGCACTTGAGCTTGCCAGAAGAGGCGTGGTTGTAATGGCAATCGATGAATTCGGACATGGTGCCACGGATATATCCATGGTGAACAGGGGATATGTTAATCATAAGGTAACCGTAAACTATGGCATGGATTCAGAAGCTGATAAGACTTATGTTTCCATCGGAGGACAGACCAGATATAAGATCCTGATGAATTTCTCAAATCTGTCTTTCTTTAATGACAGGTACACAAAGGATGATGCAGGAAACTCACTCATTGATTCTTCAATGGGTGGAATAGCCGCATATGCGTATCTCAGTGAAATGGACATCGTTGACAACCAAAGAATGGCTGTAAGCGGTCACTCAATGGGAACATGGGCAAGCTGGTCAACATCTGCGGCATATTCGGGAACACCGATAGCCCCGAAGGCTACAATACTTCAGGCAGGCGAGCTTTTCACAAAGAATGCCTATGACTCAGAAAACATAAAGTTCAACAACGTGCTTCTCCTGACTGCAAAGTTTGATGAGTTCAACTACTTCAGGGATTACAGTAAGAAAACTGTTGATGATGACGTTATCCATGATTCAATCACAAGCGAATTCCTTAATGTTCCAGAAGGAACGGGAGAGTGGAATAAGACATACGGTTCATTTGCTGACGGAACTGCAAGAAGGCGTGAACTCGTGGTTACAAACCACAGGCTTTTGACTCATGATCACCGTGCAATTAAGACATCCATTGAATGGCTTAAGGAGGCAATCGGTGTTAACACTTCACTTTCACCTGATGACCAGATATTTGCCGGTAAGGAATGGCTTGTCCTTTTTGCCGCTTTAAGCGCTATTGCTTCAATGCTGGCTTTAATGGAGATACTTCTTGCCACAAGCTTCTTTAATGGCGTATCTGAGCCTCAGATCGTCATTAATAAGGCTTCTGAGGTTAAGACCGGTTGGAAATGGTGGAAGGGTGCCATTATTACAGTTCTCATTGCTGCATGTACATATCCTTTCATGACGCAGCTCGGCCACGGACTTCTTCCTCTTCCTGATACGACCGTTTTCAGAATGACGATAGGAAATGGATTCCTTTCATGGTACCTGCTTCTCATCATCATAATGCTCATTACAACGCTCATTCCCTGGAAGAAGGCAAAAAAGGCCGGAACTCCCAAGGATTTCACTGACCTTGGACTTGCACGAACAGAAAATGCAGGAAAGCTTGACTGGTGCCTTATGGGTAAGGGACTCCTGCTTTCATTCTGCATGGCAGCATTCATGTATGTTCAGTGTGTTATTGCTGAAAAGCTTTTCATGCTTGACTTCAGGTTCATATGGCCGTTCTTTAAGGGCTTCTCATGTGAAAGGTTACTTCAGTTCCTTGTTTATATACCGGTATTCCTTATTTTCTTCCTGTTCAATAACTCAAAGATATTTGCACAGGCACAAAATGACGGTGCAGCAGTTCCGGGCATTAAGGGTTTTATCAGCAGCTGGTGGAGAAGTGCAATCTGTATGATCGGTGGAATAGTGCTTCTCTGTTTCCTTGAATATATACCGTTCTTTGCAGGCATGGGACCGGGCGCAGACCTTCTGTTCGGTTCGACCTTTGGAGGACCGTTTATGTCGCTCATGATTGTATTTGTTCCTCAGGTACTTGTATTCTCAGTTGTATGCAATTATGCATACAGAAGGACCGGAAGCGTATACGTTGGAGCGTTTACGGTAGCAATACTTGCATGCTGGATCGTTACAGGCGGTTCTGCAATCATGTAATAACATTGTCTGGTTACAGGAGATAAGTGGCATATGCTTCCTGATTCATTTTGCGGAATGGGCTTTCCGGTTTCATTTTTAATCGGTGGAGAAAAAATTGAAGGAATGCCGGAAGGAACTTCTTTAAAAGTAATTGAAGAAAAGCCCGGACATGAGATATACGAGGGTGTGATATCGAAATACGGTATTAAACTGACGTTTCATTTGGTTGAGTATCCGAAATATGATACAAAGGAATGGACACTATGGATTGAGAACGTTTCAGAATGTATCACACCAGTAATTGAAGAACTATATGCTGCTGACCTTGTTTTAAGTGGAAAAGATGCAAAGGTACTATACAGTAACGGCGATACCTGCGATTTCACTCTTTATCAGGAATTTACGGCAGACCTTGCGGAATCAAGGCATTTTGAGTACAGACCTGTAGGTGGCAGGGGAGCCGACTGCGCTTTACCTTATTTCAGGGTCCTTAATGCTGGATCCGGGCATAATATTGCCATAGGCTGGCCTGGGCAGTGGGAAGTCAGTTTTGATAACACTGAAAAAGGAACGAGGTTCAGGGCGAAGCAGCAGTATACCCATTTTGTGCTGAAACCCGGTGAAAAGGTACGTACTCCCCGTATACTGATAATGGACTTTTCAGGCGGTGTAACAGAAGCAACAAATAAGTGGCGTCATTTCATGGTGGATCATGTCATACCGCGTCCAAACGGGGAGCTTATTCCTCCCATTACTTTTGCATGCGATCATGAAGGTGGCGTGGAAAACGAACTGGAGACAGAAGAGAGTCAGTTAAAAATGCTCGAAGACCTTAAAAAGAATAATGCACTGCCAGATGCTTTATGGCTTGATGCAGGATGGTATTCATGTCCGGATGATAACTGGAGGATAACCGGCCACTGGGCTGCTGATGATAAAAGGTTCCCGAACGGGCTTAAACCGTTAGGAGACTGGTGCAGGGAAAATGGGTTGGACTTTCTTTTGTGGTTTGAGCCTGAAAGAGTGTCACTTAAGTACTGTTCAGATGGAATTCCTGATGAGTGGATTCTTAAACTGAAGGACACTTCAGTAATTGATGACATAAGAATGGTTGGAACAAGCCGAAGGTTAATGGATGAAATGGGCCTTCTGGACATGGGAAACAAAGACTGCTGTGACTGGCTCATAGATACAATAGACAGAGTCATTAAGGAATATGGTATTACAATTTATCGTCAGGACATGAATTTTCCACCACTGAACTGGTGGCTTCAGAATGACGAAGAAGAAAGGAAAGGAATTCATGAGAACCTGCATATACAGGGACTGCTGAGATACTGGGATACACTTCTTGAAAGAAATCCGGGGCTTTGGATTAATTCGGTGGCTTCAGGAGGCAAGCGCTGCGACATTGAGACAATAAGCAGATCCGTTTCACTTCATCAGAGTGATTTCGGACACGGAAACCATCCGATACATCAGGTGATAAATGAGTTTTCACATAAGTGGCTTGTGTATTCGGGCAGCTTCATTAAGTCTGATGATGATGTGAATGGAGACTATACTGTTGAGGGAAGAAAACTTGAAATACCCGAAGACAGAAAAGTAATTGACATCTTTATGCTGCATAATGACCTTTTGCCTTCCATGTGCATGTACAGTGCAAGGTCACAGCTTAGATACAGAGAAGAAAATCCCAAAGAAAATGATCGCGGAATAAGCGGGTTTAAGAGTTTCCTGCCTTTATGGAAAAAGACGCTCCCATATATGTATAATGGGGATTATTTCCTGCTTTCCCCTTCTGACAGGACAAATACCTGTTATTTTGCCCAGCAGTTCCATGACACAGAAAGTGATTCTGGCTTTTTCCAGGTAATAAGGAACACAAAATGTCCGGAAGAAACATATAAGGTATATCTGCGGGGAATAAAACCAGATAAGACTTATGTTATATCAAAGGATGGAGAAAAGACAGAAGTTGTGGGAAGAGCTCTGATTGATAGGGGATATGATGTAAAGATCCCAAAACGTTCTGGAGGAATATGGTTTTACAGATGATATGAGGCCGGCATTAAGCCGGCCCCATTTTCTTAGTTTTCGGATTTAATTGTTTCTTCCTTTTTTGGCACGAAATTCTCGAAGACCTTTAAGAAAAAACCGCTCTTCCAGTACATGATCAGCGGAAGGAGTACAAATATAAGTATGGGTAAACCATATAAAAGGAAATAGTAATCTCCCAAAAACATATAGAGGAAGAAGGGAATAACCGTAACTGCCATCGATAAGATGGAGTACCTGTAATACCTAAAAGACATTACCAGTCCGTTCCTGATTGTGTTAAGCACTGTATTTTCGAAAAATGAGTTAAGTGCAAAAACATACAGGAAAGTAAACATCCATATAAAAAACGGTAAAAGGAACAGCACAAAGGTGAGAATTCCTTTCGTGTCCGAAATACCAACTGAAGCTGTATAGCCGAAAATAATGTACAGGATAAAAACACAGAGGAGATCGCAAAGCCAAATCAGAGTTGACTTTGCGAATTCCTTACCAAATACCGTGAAGAAGGGACCAAAGCCGGCAGGCTTATCATCCCTTATGTTAAACATCATGCGGTACATTGCCGTACATGATGCACCAATGGTTATAATCGGTATGCAGCACAAAAGCCATGCAAATCCGCACAATAAAACGTTGGCCCATTTGCTGAGCTTCTGATATATATTGGATTCGGTGCTAAAGAGTTTTCCCATTATTCACCCATTACCATAACCTGGATGGTACGTGTACGGCCCCTGGTCTGATCCCAGTCAATGAAATGAACCCTGCCGTATGCACCAAGGTCAGCCTCGCCATTTTCAATGACTACCGTAATGTTGCGGCCGATTACTGATGAACGGAGATGTGCATCGGTATTGTGGCATCCAAAGATATCCTCGCCTTCGGTAGCTGCAAAATCAATTGCCTTCTGACCGGGATGAAGGTACATTCCCTCAGTCGTGCATGTGGGAATCCACTGCTCGAAGCAGTTTACAAGGTCCTGCTGAAGTGTCTCAAGACCTGTCATTGACATGTCGAATGCGCACTCCTGTGTGATTACTGAACATGTTGTATGATGTGAATATACAACAACGATTCCTTCCTTAACGCCTGACTTCTTAACGATCTCCTTGACCTTGTCGGTAACATCGTGGAAAGATACAGCGCGATGACGTGATTCAACCTTAAAACTTTCTCTGTAAACCATTTTATATACTCCTTTAATAATTATTTTACTCCGAAGATCCTTGCGCTGTTAGCGTAGAAGATCTTGTTTACATCATCCTTTGAAAGACCCAGGCGCTCGCAGGCACGGCGGCAGGAGTCGATCTCTTCATAAATGAAGAAGGTGATCTTTTCTGCTTCCGGATATGCGATCTCACGCATATGACTGTCGCCTTCTATGGATGCCTTCGGGAACTCGCCTTCGGGGATCTCATTGATGTATACGCCGTTCTCAACGACTCTTCTTGCCTTCATGCGGAAGATGGGGAAGTCTGTTCCGTAGATGAAACGGTCCGGTCCGAAGGTATCGAGTACCTGGTACATGACTTCTTCGTTTGTATTGGCTGTGAAGTCCCATACGCACTTCTTAAGGTCTTTGAGGTAGTTGATTCCTTCTCCGATATCCTCATTAGCGTATGCACGTCCCAGATGTGCGATGATAAGCTGGAGATTCGGATGCTTCTCCTCAATTTCATGCAGCTGAATGTAGTTAACGGGATCGGCAAGACGCATTGGTCTCGGGATATGGATCTGAACTACCCAGCCCATCTCATCGGCGAGAGCCAGCTGTTCCTGTGTAATGAAATCATAGATACGGATCTCATCAGAGGGAATGTAGGCAGGAGCAAACTGAAGATAGATCTTCAGTCCCTTGAAACAGGAATGCTTTGCAAACTGCTCTTTGATGTGCTCACAGGACTCTGAGGGATGTGAGATGTAGAGAGCTGGGAAACCATTTGCTTCCGCTGCCCTTGCGGTATATTCATTATTGGCCTCAAGGTCAATATTAACCATTGTCTGACCGTAGAGAACGGAGATGACCTTCTTATCCGGATAAAGCTCTGCATTTGTCTCATTGAGATCTTCAATGGGGTTGCAGTCTGCCACAAGACCGGGCCAGTTCTGTGAACGGTGTGCATTATCAACGCCCACGATGTGCTCGGGGATCCAGATGTGTGTGTGACAGTCGATAAAGGTATCGGGAAGGAAATTCTTTAATTTCTCCTCATAGAACCATTTATCATAAGGTTTTACATCCAATAAAGCCATGATTTATGTTTCCTCCTTAAATAAGTTCAAAAGTAGTTGTCTCATGACATTGAACCTGGGTTCAACGGAATCCACATAAAGACATTCGTCTTTTGTATGCATGTGATCACCGCAGGGGCCGCAGCCGTCAAGAGTTCCGACACCGTGGTGAGCCACCCAGTTTCCGTCACTCATGCCGCCTGTAGATATCCAGGTGGTGTCAACGCCGGTCTCTTTTCCTGCCACGTCAAGGCATTCAAAGAGCTTTTTGGTATTCTCGGTAATGATCATGGGAGGGCGGCGCATGCCTTTTTCATGAACCTCGATCGTACAGCGCGGGTCAAATGGATGTTTGGTCTTTTTGAGTATTTCATCCATCTGGTCGATGGCCTTCGGATCAAGATACAGAAGTCTCATTGAAAGCTCCGCAAGGTCAGGTGTCTGACCGTTATCAAGACCGCCGTTAAACTTAGCAATGTTTACCGTGGTTTCTGTTTCCCTGCTGATGAGGGATGTAAATTCTGGAACCCACTTTGCAAGCTCGACAATGGCATTTGCACCCTTAAAGAAGTCTGCACCAGAATGGCCACCGACACCATGTACGGTTACGGTATATTTAGCACCGCCTTTTCTTATCCCGACGAATTCCCTTCCTGCACGGCCTGGTTCAAATACAAGACAGTAAGTGGCACGGTCAGCAAGCTTCTCGAAATAATCACGTGATAAGTTTGAACCGCCTTCCTCATCAGAATTCATTGCGGCAACAAACTTGAAACTGATTTCGCCGGCTTTCTGCATTTCACGGAGGATGGTATAAACAAGAAGACATCCTCCCTTGCAGTCAATGACGCCGGGACCGTGTGCAATGTTATTCTCATCAATGGTTACAGGCCATGATTTAACGTCTTCTGTATTAAAAACAGTGTCCATGTGTGAGATGAAGAGGACATCAAATTTTTCATCTGAGTTAAGGATGTTCTTATCATCAATATTGGATACCAAAAGAGTGGGAGCGTAGTAGTCACCTTCCGTTAAGGCAGTCTGAGTGGTGAAGGAAAGCGCATCAAAGTGTTCCTTAAAGAATCCAAGCACCTGGTCGATTCCTTCCCTGTTATGTCTTCCACTGTCGTAAGAACATATGGTCTTAAGGTCTGCCATATATGAATTAATGTCAAACATAATTAAGCCTCTTAATTAAAGATTACTGATGAAACCGTTGATTTCCGTCATACCGTCAAGCACGCCGATTTCAAGATCGTTCTCAATGCTTTCATAAGCAGGAAGAATTGCTATCTTTCCTTCCTTAACGGCATCGTCACGGTTAAGCCCGCATGTGTTACAGGGCTCAAGTGCCAGAACGTATTCGTGTGAGCGCATGTTCTGCCACTCAAGGAAGTTAGGAAGGTTATCTGTATTCCAGTGAATGTATCCGCCTATTTCAAGGTCCGGGTTGTAAAGGACGGCCGTAGCTTCCTTTTCAAGGTTTGTCTGGAAGTAAAGATCCTCACCGCGTCTGTCAACGGGGAATCTCATGTGGGCATAATCCTCACATTCACCGTTAGCGGCAGTGCGGTCGCACTTTGATGTTGCAACGACTGAATTTACGTCTAAAAGAGGATACCCGAAGTTGGTATGGTATAAAAGCTGGAAGGGTTCGTCCATATCTTCAAAGTTGGTAATTACGTCATGAATCTTAATGGATTTTGCATTAAGGCTTGTCTCATAAGTACGGCGGATTGAAAGGTGCCTTGTGAACATCTTTGTCATGTGAACCTCGCCACATGCGCGAAGAATATAGTCATCACCGTCCCAGAAGGTCTTTGTCCCGAAATTTGAAGCGGGCACATGGGCAATGCGTCCGTGTGTGGGGAAGTTTCCGCCATCAGAGGAAGCACCGCCAACGTTATCAAGACCGCATGTTACCATCATTCCGCCAGGCCACTGCTCTGCAAATTCAATGCCTGCAGGGTCAAATGCGAGAGGAGAGGTAAGACCGTTTGTCGAATGGTAAGAAAGGTTGATTCCCTTATAGGAAAGCTCATAAAGATCCATGCAGCGGTCCGGAACAACTGAGAAGCGAAGCCCGGCAGCATTATAGAATTCAGCAATCTCGATGCCCTCGCCACGTCCCCTCATAAGGCGTGATTCGCGGACTCCTGCTATCTGGTCAATGTTACCAAGCTTTTTTAATAAATTGATGTTCATATTTTTTTCCTCTTGGTCTGTTACACAAAATAACTGCCGGAGCCTCTTTGAGGCTTCGGCAGCCAATACTGATAAAATTACTTTATTTCAAATACCTCAAAGCCCATCATCTGGCCAAATGCCTTGATTTCCTCGATGTCAACATCATAAACGAGTGCTGAATGGTGAGTTCCTCCTGCAAGTGAATACTCCTTAAGGAACTGCGGAAGGGGCTTGCAGGGCTTCATCCAGCCCTGAGTGCTGTTTGCGTACTGGCTGTTGTAGCGTGCCTCGTCAAGAAGCTCAACAGCTGTGCATACAAGGTTGTACTTGCCGTTGCCCATGGGAGCAAGGTTGACAAGGACTGCATTACCCTTTCTGTAGGTGCCGTACTCTGCAACAGTGTTGCCGCATGAGTTGTAGCTGAACGGGCAGTCGATAACGGTGGGCTTTACAGATGTGATGTTGGGATTTGACTCTCCCATGTGTGAGAAGATAATAACGTCTCTTTCCCAGTCAGGACAGAACATCTCTGTGAACGTTGTGTCGGGATAAACCTTCAAAAGGGCACCAACAAGGCCTGCTGTAAGGACGTCGCCTTCACCTGCATAACCCTGACCGCGCTCCATGATCTTGCAGCACTCAACGAAGGGCATCTTGGGAAGTCCGCAGATGTCAAGAGTAAGGAAGTTAACGGTAGCGGAACCGATCTTCTCAGCCTCCATCCACTTTCTTACGGCAAGACCTGACTTTGTTGCAAGTCTGTAGTTCTCCATGTCCTCAACTTCAACATTGTAGAACCTGTAGTCTCTTGCGATCTCTGCTTCCACTTCTTCGTCTGTTACCATGGGAAGGTACTTTGCAACAACATCCTTGTCCATGTATTTAACCGTGCATCCAATGTCGTTTTTGTAATCCTCGTCAGATACAAGGAAGTCACCCATTCCTGTGAATGATCCGCCAACTGAACCAACAACCATGTTCTCATAAGCCTTCTTTACGGCAGCGGCACGGCACATGCCAACTACTTCTGAAAGAACCTCTGAGTGATAGGGATGACCTGCACAGATGAAGTAAGGCTTCTGGTATCTTCTGAGCATGTTGCACATATCCTGAACGCCGTGGATACCGTGGTTGGGGCCGATCTTTCCTTCAAAGCCCTGGTCCTTAAGAAGGTTGTAGCCAACTGTCGTATCAAATACGATGATGGGAGCCTTGAGTGAAAGAAGAGCTTCGATTGACTCAAGGGAGGGAGAGTATGCAAGGTGCTGGGTGATTACAGCAGTTACATCCTCGTCGTTGAACATCTTTGCAGCTGCATCGAATTCGGGCTTGATACGGCATACGTCTGCCTTAACAACTTCGATTCCCTCAGTCTCAAGCATTGCAATGATTGAGTCCATGAACTTCTCCATGGGAGCTCGATAAGAGGGACCTGATGCATCGTCATAAAGCTTGATGTAAAGAGGAAGGTAACCAACTTTGATTTTACCGGGTTTACGGCTGGGTCTTCTAGGCATAATTTTATCTCCTGTATTTAAAATTTTTAATTATTTAAAAGATGAAAGGCTTTCCAAAGATATCCTTGGAAGCGCCATTGATAAGGTTGAAGGCATTGTTGAACATAATGTCTTCAACATCTTCCTTTGTGAGGTTAAGGGCTGTGCATGCACGCTTAAGTGCAAGGAGCTCTTCATAAGCGAAGAATGTGATATGTTCTGCTTCTTCCTTTGAAACCTCCCTCATGTGTGAATCCTTGGAAACATCACCATAGAGGCCTTTTTCAACAAGGTTGATGTAAGTTCCGTTTTCTTCGATACGGCGTGTCCTCATGCGAAGGATGGGCATGTCTGTTCCAAACATTGCGTGTTTCGGTCCGGCATGCTTAAGAAGCTCTGTAATAGCGTACTCGCAGCAGTTAGCACAGAAGTCATACATAAGGTCGGGACACTGGTCAAGACGGTCAAATGCATTTCCGATGTCGCCCTTTGTGTATGCACGTCCGATATGTGCAACGATGAATCTGATTCTCGGCCATCTTTCCTTAATGTAGGCAATCTGCTCATAGTTCATGGGATCTTTAAGACGTGTTGATCTCGGAATGTGGCACATTACGATTCCGCCAAGTTCGTTAAGAAGTTCAAGCTGATGCGGCGGGAAGAAATCAAGAATCCTGATCTCGTCATCGGGGATGTACTTGGGAGAGAAACTGAGATAGCATTTTGTTCCAAGGAATCCGCCTGAAATGAGCTTTGCACGAAGCTGTTCAGCCGTCTCTTCGGGATGTGAATAGTAAAGTGCAGGGTATCCGCTTCTTACTGAAGCTTCTGATACATAGTGGTTATTGGCTGCTGAAGCTCCGCCTGAGGTGAACATGAGGGCCTTGACTTTCTTGCCGGGGAACATGAGTTCATAGGTTTCCTCAAGATCCTCGATTGAGTTGTCAGCTGCTACCATTGAAGGCCATGAAACAGTGAAGTGTCCGCCGGCTGCTTCCTTATTGTAGTTGTCCTTAAGCTCCTTGAGCCATACGTGTGTATGAACATCAATGATGTTGTCGGGGAGCCAGTCCTTAAGTTCTGTTTCCCAGATGTACTTGTCGTAATCTGTTACCTGAAATAATGCCATTTTTATACCTCTTTTTTTGAATAAATAATGTATGAGCCTTTTAAAGGCGTGTTTAACGCCCGTTTATACTGGGCGCTACCAGCAAATCAATCCTTAACCAAAACAGTAGGACTCTAACCCTTACATTCCGTAAAGATTTCCAAGCGTTACTGCCTTCTGCTTATAGTCCTTAAAGATTTCAGCATATTTTGCTGACTTTTCGGGATCAGGCATAAGGACGTTTTCGTTAACTGCAAGTGTTCTGTATCCTTCAGTAAGTGAACTGAACACACAGCTTCCTGTACCGGCTAAAACTGCTGCCCCAACACAGGCAAGATCTGCAATTTCCGGAATCCTTACAGGATATCCGGTAATGTCTGCAACTATCTGGCTCCATGCCTTACTCTTGGTGGCACCGCCTGCGAGCTTTAAGCCTTCGGTTGGAGAGGGCTGTGCCTTAAAGTATTCCATCATCCACTTAATCTGGAAAGCAACACCTTCCATGATTGCACGTGTCATGTCAAAACGGTCATGGGAAAGATCAAGACCTATGAAGGATCCCTTTGAGAATGCCTTCCTGTTTTCAGTATAACCTGAGAATGGGAAGAAGAAGAGACCTTCTTCAGCCGCCTTGCGGTTCGGAACCTCTTCGTTGATTGCGTCATATGAAAGCTTTTCATCGCTTCCACCTAATGCAACATACTTCCTGAACCAGTCAAGACATACACCGCCTGAGGAAAGCGACCAGCATGATCCCCAGAGACCTGGAACAGCAGACTGGCTCTGTGCTATGCCTGACTCAAAGTTTGCCTCATCTGCAAGTGCGGTAACTACCCAGCATGTACCTGAACCGATGAGGATGTCACCTGAATGTGTAGCTCCTGCACCAAGTGCAACGGCGTACTGGTCATGTGCTCCTGCAACAAGGACACAGTCAGTTGAAAGATTAAGTTCTTTGGCAGCTTCATCGGTAAGATGTCCGATAACGTCACCGGTATGAATGATCTTAGGGAGTTTCTCCTCAGTGATTCCCATGAACTTAAGAAGCTCTTCATCATACTTTTCCTCGCGGACGTTACCGGTCTGGTTGATGCCTGTATCGGAAAGGTCAATGGCTGCAATTCCTGTCATCTTATAAGAAACATAGTCAGGAACGGACATGAACATCCTGGTCTTATTAAAAAGCTCGGGATCATTATCTTTTATCCAGCGTATTTCAAGCGCAAGAAGGCTGTGGCCGAGAGACCAGCCGGTCTTGAGATACATACTCTTTGAATCACCAACTTCATTGAGATATTCCTCGCGCTGCACGTCACAGCGATGGTCATTCCATACTCTTGCATTTGCAAGAGGCTCGAAATCCTGGCCCACGGGAACAAGGGTTCCGCCCTGAAGAGAAAGCGAAATACCTGCAACACTTTTCCCTGCATCAGGACCTGCAGAGGCAACTACTTCATTAACTGTCTTTACTACTGCATCCCACCAGTCTGAAGCCTTCTGCTCGGACCATCCCACGTTGGGGGTGATAAGGTCATATCCCTGGTACGCATTGGCAATGAGCTTTCCTTCTGAAGAGAAGAGAAGTGATTTTGTACCGGTCGTACCAACGTCAATTCCAAGTAAATACTTTGCCATAAATAAACTCCTTCTAAAGTACCAAAAAGAGTTGGGCCCAATGACCCATACTTAGGGAAATTGTAGCAAAAGCAAACTCAATTATCAATTAAAAATCACAACTATAAAACAAATTCATAAATGTGCGATTTTGTAAAAATTCACACTAATAAAACAAAAACATAAGTGTTAGCTTTTGTGACTGGATTTTGTTAAAAATGTACATAAAAAGACTGACAGTCTTGTGAAAACTGACTGTCAGTTGATTTTGGTCCTTTTGAATCTGGCATAGTTTGAAGGTGACATTCCCGTTGATTTTTCGAAGGTATTCGTGAAGTACTGAGGGGAAGAAAACCCCAACATTTCTGATATCTCACTTACTGAATAATCAGTTTCAATCAGAAGCTGCCTTGCCTTGAGGTGCTTTTCCATGTTTATTGCCTTATTTAGCCCGATTCCGGTGTGCTGCTTATAAAGCGTGGAAAGACGGGACCTTGAGTATCCGAAGTGTGAGGCGATGTCTTCTACGGAAAGCCTTTCCGAAAGATGTTCCTTTATATATGCGTTGATATTGTCGATGAAGTAGTTCTTTTCGACCATATCGTTTGCATATTCGTTATGGGTTTTTATGACACGCCTTTCAGAACTTTCGTGCTCACTTCTAAGCATGAGCACTATGAGCTGTTCAAGAGAACATAGAATCAGCTGTTCACTTCCAAGCGGCAGTTCCTTATTGGGAATAAGTGTATAAACATGCCCATGTATACTCGTGTCAATATATCCACGTGTCAGTTCAGAGAGAAGGGCCTTGTAGACAGAGAGCGCGGCATCTGAAAGCCTGATAACGCGCTCTGCAATCGTGTCAAGGTCGTCATGGGTTGCAAATGCTATGAAAAAGCAGTGTGTGGCAGTACTTTCAGTGACTGAATTATGGCAGACTCCGGGCGGTATGAGCATGCAGCATCCGGCGTCCATGTCAATCCAGTCGTCCCTAAGTCGCATTACCATATGACCGTCAACGCAGAACATGAGCTCATACGCACCATTATGATTGTGGTATACGTTATGATGAAGGCCGTCAACCATGTCAACGGCAACTATTTCATCAATATTTACTATTTTTTCCTTAATATGTATTCCCTGTGGCTTCTTCTCGGACATATGGGCACCTCCATGAAGGATTATAACAGAAATATAACTAAATTTAAAGTCTACCATATTTTTTACAATAAATCCTGTTTGTGATGATGCAATTTGTACATACTAACAGTTGCAAATATTTATTATCTTTGATAGTCTTTAATTAGCTGTTACCGATATAGATCTGGATAGATGGCCCAGATGTTTCTACCGTGATGCCGCTCAATCACGACTATTGGTATAGAGGTCTTATTTTGGTAGCAGATTCCGTGGATTGGAGTCTGTTTTTTTATCTGCCGGGTCTTTTTTCGCAACAGCTTTGATCCCTTTGTTAAATTATCTTATTTTTTATTGGGAGGAAAAGCCATGAAGGATCTTCTGGAAATTCTTAAGAACAATGCATACCCCGGACGTGGAATCGTAATTGGAAAAAACAAGGCTTTTTATTTTATCATGGGCAGGTCTGAGAACAGCCGTAACCGTGTTTTCGAGCTTACTGAAGACGGAATCAGGACAAAGGCTTTTGACCCCTCCAAAGTCAAGGACCCCAGCCTCATCATTTATCATCCCGTAAGAAAGACAGATCTCGGCCTTATCATTACAAATGGTGACCAGACGGACACTGTTGCTGACGAAGGCTGTTTCAAGAAGGCACTCATGACAAGGGAGTATGAGCCTGATTCACCCAACTGGACTCCCAGAATCTCAGCAGTCATGTATGACAACGGCAGCTTTGACATCGCCATTTTAAAGAGAAACGGTGAGGGCTGTCTCCGTGAGTTCTTCTGCTATGACGGCTGCGACGAGGATAAAGGGTATTTCATCAGTACTTATGTTGGTGACGGAAGCCCGCTTCCTTCATTTACAGGTGAACCCATAGAAGTTACAATGCCTTCGGCAGATGAGGTTTGGGAAGCACTTAACTGTGACAATAAGGTTTCACTCTACGCATTCGATAACGGGGACGTGAAGCTTTACAATAAGAACATGGGGGACTGAAAAGATGACTGAATTTGAACTTAAGTATGGATGCAACCCTAATCAGAAGCCTGCAAAGATCTATATGAAGGACGGTTCAGAACTTCCTTTAAAGATTTTAAACGGAAGACCCGGATATATCAACTTCCTTGATGCCTTAAATTCATGGCAGCTTGTAAAGGAACTGAAGGAGGCAACAGGCCTTCCTTCTGCAGCTTCCTTCAAGCATGTTTCCCCTGCAGGAGCCGCAGTTGGAAAACCCCTGTCAGACATAGACAAACACATTTATTTCGTTGACATCGATGCAGAACTTACACCCATTGCCTGTGCATACATCAGGGCACGTGGTGCTGACAGACTCTGCTCATTCGGTGACTGGGCGGCACTTTCCGACATATGTGACAAGGCAACTGCACTTTACATTAAAAAAGAGGTTTCCGACGGAATCATTGCTCCCGGATATACTGAAGAGGCACTTGAGATACTTAAGGAGAAGAAGGGCGGAAAGTATAACGTTGTTGAGATAGATCCTGACTATGTTCCTGCACCCCGGGAAATGAAAGATGTGTTCGGAATCACATTTGAACAGGGCCACAACAACTTCAAGATTGACCGAGAACTTCTTTCAAACATCGTAACTGAGAATAAGGAACTTCCGGAAGACGCTGTAAATGATCTCATCATTTCACTTATCACACTTAAGTATACTCAGTCCAATTCAGTATGCTACGTTAAGGACGGACAGGCAATCGGAGTGGGAGCAGGACAGCAGTCCAGGATTCACTGTACACGTCTTGCAGGCCAGAAGGCCGACAACTGGTACATGAGAAGCAATCCGAAGGTGCTTTCACTTCAGTTTGTAGACGGAATCAAGAGGCCCGACCGTGATAATGCAATCGACATATATACTTCTGACGAGTATGAGGACATCCTTCGTGACGGAGAATGGCAGAAGTGGTTCAAGGTAAAGCCTGAGGCACTTACAGCTGAGGAAAAGAAGGAATGGATAAAGACGCAGACCGGAGTTACGGTTGGAAGCGATGCTTTCTTCCCCTTCGGGGACAATATTGAGAGAGCTAGAAAGTCAGGCGCCTGCTATATAGCAGAACCCGGCGGATCAGTAAGGGATGACAATGTCATCGAAACCGCAAACCGTTATCAGATGGTAATGGCATTCACTGGTATGAGACTGTTCCATCATTGATGGGCTTTTTCATAAAGATACCCTTCGCGAGAGGACCGCTTCAAAAAAGCGGTCCTTTTTCGTGAAAGAAACAACTGGTCTTATTGAACAGCCATACTGATTCTGCTATACTTATCATGTAACTGATTTTATGTTTTTGTGAGGTGTCACCATGGAATACAGACAGTTCAGGGGCTTAAGAATATCGGCGTTAGGATTTGGAACGATGCGTTATCCCCTTAAGGAAGATAGGAGCATAGATGAGGAGCTGACGGAAAAGCTGCTCAAAACGGCTTATGAAAACGGCGTTAACTATTTTGATACCGCATGGCCGTATCATGACGGAAAAAGTGAAGGAATACTGGCAAAGAGTCTTTCCTTGTATCCCAGGGATACTTATTACATAGCTGACAAGATGCCCGGTCATCAGTTCATGGACCCGTTTGAGCCTGAAAAGATTTTTGAGGCGCAGTTTAAGCGCCTTGGAACTGAATACATTGATTTTTATCTTCTGCATAATGTAAACGATTCATGTCTGGATACTTACATGGATGAGGAAATAGGCCTTATCAGGTATCTTTCAGGAGAGAGGGAAAAAGGCAGGATAAAGTATCTTGGGTTTTCAACGCATGCCACGGTTGAATGTCTTCAGAAATTCCTGGATTACCTGGATGAGCACGGATATAAGATGGATTTTGTCCAGATACAGCTTAACTATCTCGACTGGATTCTTCAGAACGGAAAGAAAAAAGTGGAAATGCTCAATGAGCACGGACTGCCTATCTGGGTTATGGAACCATGCCGGGGAGGGAAACTGGCAAATCTTTCAGAAAAGGATGAAGATGTGCTTGGCATCCTTGAACCGGGAAAAAGTGATGCATCATGGTCTTTCAGATGGCTTATGGATGTTCCCGGGGTGACCGTGATACTTTCAGGAATGAATTCAATGGAACAGCTTATGGATAATCTTGCCACTTTCAATGAGGCAAGACCCCTTAGTGAAAAGGAAAAAGAAGTGCTGTCATCGATAGCCCGTGGCATGATGAATTCAGTTCCCTGCACCGGATGCCGCTACTGTGTTGACCACTGTCCGATGGGAATCGACATTCCTTTTATGATGGAAAGGTACAATGAGTATTCTTTTGATAACACACTGATACCTGCCGTACTCATGGAATCAAAGGATAAGAACACATGGCCGGACGCATGCATTAAATGTGGAGCCTGTGCCGCCATGTGCCCGCAGCACATTGAAATTCCCAAAAAGATGGAAGAGCTTTCGGTAATGGTAAGTAAGGGCGTCAACTGGAGGGAACTGTGCAAAAAAAGAAATGCAATAGGAAAGGCATGACGCGCAGAACACATTAAACTTAAAATGAGCCATAACGGCTCATTTTTAAGTTCTGTATTTTTCTGAAATTTTATGGACATGAGCCTCAAGAAAAGTGTCCTTGGTGTCTGAAAGCCCAAGTTCATTAAGTGACGCGACATAATGGGAGCAGACCTTCTCGATTATGATATGTGCACGCCAGTCATCACCGTTTGCGGCATATTCCGGAAGCTTTGACAATAGCGACGAGATCTCCCTGCTGTCAGGAAGGGAGGTAAAGCTCCTCCATGCCCATTTGTAATAAGGTTCGTACCTTTTTGAAAGGAGGTGTGAAAGGTGGATTGACTCCTCCATAAAATGGCTTATCGAAAGTAAGGCCGCCATTTTTTCACCACGTTTAAGGGAACGTTCATAATTATACTGGCCTGCCTGTGACAGAAGGTGCACAGAGGACGCTGCTTTCTGAACCCATACATTATAAGGATAATATGAAAGAGTATTCCTTATTCTTGAAAATTCACCGGGACCGTCTTCAAATACCTCGCCGTTTGTAGCAGTCGCAAGAAGGCACTCTTCATAATGGTTCCAGTCACTTTCCTTAAGAGGCATGAAGCTGTCTCCCAGGAATTTTGCATAAAAGGCGCTGATACTCATTACACCCACACGCCTGCCCGCCTCCAGGGTTTCATTTCTTTTTTGAAAGCCGGAAAAATCTTTTGGAAGACGGTCATATTCTGCCTGAATTAAAGCACCGTATTTCCGGAAGTCATCATCTGTAAGCCATATACAGAAACCTGGACCGAAATCGTGGTCATGGGATGTTTCATCATCAAAACCCAGGCATTCAGAGCCTTCCCCTGAAAGTCCTGTGGCAATTCGCGGCAGAACATCCGGGAAATTCTTTTCCAGCATGGGGCGTCCGACTTTGAGATAGTATTCTTTTGATAGTTCCAATCCGTTCATGATGACAGTATAACACATCTTCACGGTATCTGTGTAAAGAGTTCTCTTATGGGAAATTTCAATAAAAAAGAGGGATTATATTTGGTGATTGTAAACACACCATGAAGATGGACAAAAACTGCCAATAAAGGTACAATGTAGATGTATAAGTTTATGCTTAAGGAGAAGAGGCCATGAACATACTTGTATGCAATGCAGGCAGCACATCTTTAAAGTTCAGACTTTTCGAGATGCCGGAGGAAAAGGAACTTTCCGTAAAAAAGTACGAAAGGGTAACTGACTATGAAACCGGTATCAGGGATTATTTAAAGACGCTTCCGGAAAATGTAAAGATCGATGCGGTCGGTTTCAAGACCGTTCTTTCAAAGGACCATTACGGGGTTCATCTGATTGATGATGCAGTGATTAAAGGCATGGAGGACTACATGGTGGTTGCTCCGGCCCATAACACGTTTTATTTAAAGGCAATCAATACATTCAAAAAAATAATGCCTGACATGCCTCTCGTGGGTGTTTTTGAGACGAATTTCCACAGGACTATTCCGGAAGTCAACTATCTTTACCCGCTTCCTTATGAATGGTATGAGAACTACGGGATAAGAAAATACGGTTATCACGGTGCATCACATTCTTATGTGGCAGGTGTTCTAAATGAAAAACTTGGAAAGCACTATAAGGCGGTAAGCTGTCACCTGGGCGGGTCAAGCTCGCTTTCAGCCATAGTGGACGGAAAATGCTTTGACACGTCATTTGGCATGAGCCTTCAGTGCGGCGTGCCTCAGGGGAACCGTTGCGGCGACTTCGATCCGTATCTTGTGTTCTTCATGCATAAATATGCAGGAATGAGTTATGAAGAGATTGAAACTGAACTTCAGAAGAAGTCAGGATTCCTTGGTATATCAGGTGTGGGTAATGATCTCCGTGACATTCTTAAGGCCGCGGCATGCGGTAATGAAAGAGCAGTTCTTGCCTTTAAGATGTATGCAAAAGAAGTAACAGGGTACATCGGACGCTTTGCTGCCATGATGGGAGGCCTTGATGCCGTGGCATTTACCGGAGGAATCGGTGAAAACAGTGAGGCTGTAAGGAACTATGTAATGAACCATATAAGATTCATGGGCGATGTGAAAATGTATGTCATACCTGCCAATGAGGAAATCGTGGTTGCAAGAGAAACATATAAGTTAATGAAATAAGGAGGAATAAGATGTACGGACTCTGGGAAGAACTTAAAAACCTTAAAGAGAAGAAGTGGGTTGAACTTTCACACCTCATGAACAACGAAAGCCCTTACTGGAGCGGAATTCCGGAGGGTGCTGCTGAACTTGGAAATGTACTTTTTGACTGGGGCAATCCCATGCTTGAGTGCAGGATACAGCAGTTCAAGTTCCCGGGACAGTATGGAACCCACATCGATTTCCCTGCCCATTTTGATAAGAACGGAGTTTTCGCAGAAAGCTTTACGATGCATGATGCAGCCTTTCCGCTCTGTGTAATAGATATTTCAGAAAAGGCAAAAGCTGACTGCCATTATGCTGTAACGGTTGAAGACATAAAGGAATATGAGGCGGAGTACGGTGAAATCCCGGAAGGGGCATTCGTGGCACTTCGTACTGACTGGTATAAAAACTGGCCTGACATGAATAAGATGTCAGGAATAGCAGAGGACGGAAGCGAGAATTTCCCCGGTTGGTCACTTCCTGCAATCAGGTATATCTATGAGGAAAGAAAAGCTGCTGCAAGCGGACATGAGACGCTTGATACAGATGCATCGGCGGAAACCGTAAAGATGGGTGACCTTGCATGCGAAAGATATGTTCTTGAGAGCGGTCACATTCAGATAGAGGTCCTCAAAAATCTTGACCAGATACCGGCAGCGGGTGCAATACTGTTTGCTTCATGGCCAAACTTTGAGGGCGCAAACGGACTTCCCTGCAGGGTATTTGCAATATGCGATTAAGGCTTAATGGCAGTTGTCTGCGCAGAAAGCGCGTAATCTTGTGAATCTCATTAAAAGTAAACAGAAAAAAATATATCTGACAGTCGGCACCGCAATGATAATCTTTGAGATTATAAAGCAGCTGGTGCTGACTTTTTATGTTGGAAAAGGAACGTACCAGTGGTTTTATTTTCCGTTCCAGCTCTGCAGCATTCCCATGTATGCATGCCTTTTGGCGGGTCTTACAAAAAAGCAAAAGGTGCTTGAGGCCTGCAGGGTTTTTCTTTCAACATTCGGGCTTTTAGGCGGTATCTGTGCTTTTTTAGACACTTCCGGGTTCCACTACACGGTAGTGGCGCTTACGGTCTATTCCTATGTATGGCATGTGATGCTTATTCTTATCGGAGTTTTTTCAGCATTCGTAAGAAAGGATAAAAGCTTCATTCCCGGACTTTTCATCTTTGTAATCTGCAGCCTGGCCGCTGAACTCCTTAACATACTGGTAACGATAAAAACGGGGCAGGACATTAACATGTTCTATATTAATCTGCTGGTTCCCACATATCAGGTTGTGGTTATGGACGTTGCTGAGGTTATTGGAAACATACCCGCAATTCTTCTTTACTGGCTAAGCTGCATTTTCGGGGCGTTTCTCATTAATGCCGCAGAGAGGCTTTTCAAAAACAATTGAAAAAATCAGGGTTATAAGATAAAATATCACTTCAGTAAAAAATCAAGGAGTAATTCAGACAATGAAAATACCGTATGTTTTCAAAAAATCCTTTACGGCAAAAAGAATAAGGGAATACATGAATGAGGAGTTCAGTGAAGTACTTCACACGACACTCAATCCTGAAGGCCCTGGTGCAATAAGGATTCATCTCATTCCCCCGAAGGATACGGAGGATTTTACAATGCCGAGCGTTGCCATAATAAATGGTGCCGATATTATCCCTGTTAACTTTTTCTGGGCCATCATTACCGCTGAACTCATAAAGCAGACAAACGTCTATGATGGTAAGGAACTTAACGAGACAGAGATAAATACAATAATTAACGGAACAATAAGCCGTGTAAAGAAGATATGTCCGGTGATCTCAAAAAAGAAGATTTCAGAGGACATCAATACCATCTATACAACTTTCAGACAGATTGCATACAGGGAAGAGGTCACGACTAACGTTGAGTACCTGAACATCGGAGAGTATTCTGACATGATGGATGCCCCCCACAGGATGGACGTGATGGTTAGTGCAATGACAAAGGACGGAAAGTGGCACTGTAACCAGAAATGTGTTCACTGCTATGCCGCAGGGCAGCAGCTCTCTGATGAAGCTGAACTTTCTACAGAAGAATGGAAAAAGATCCTTGATAAATGCCGTGAGGTAGGAATCCCACAGATAACGTTCACGGGTGGAGAACCGACGATGAGGGAGGACCTGTTTGAACTCATCGAATATGCAAGATGGTTCATTTCAAGACTTAACACGAACGGAATAAAGCTCACCAAAGAGTACTGCAGGGGCCTTAAGGCCGCCGAGCTTGATTCTGTCCAGGTAACTTTCTATTCAGCTGATCCTGAAATCCATAACAGACTTGTGGGTGCACAGCAGTTTGAAAACACTGCAAACGGAATAAGAAATGCAGTTGAGACAGGACTTTCAGTTAGCATAAATACACCACTCTGCACTTTGAATAAGGACTATGTAAGCACTCTTAAGTTCCTGCATGAAATCGGTGTCTACTATGTTACATGTTCAGGTCTTATCACTACAGGAAATGCACTTGGGGAGGATTCACAGTCCCTGCAGCTTTCAAAAGATGAACTTAAGACGGTCCTTAAGGAAGCTGTCGAGTACTGCAATGCAAACGGCATGGAGATAGCTTTTACCTCACCCGGGTGGATAGAGCAGGAGTACTTTGATGAACTGGGAATTGCTACGCCCAGCTGTGGAGCATGCCTGTCAAACATGGCTATCACGCCTTCGGGAAATGTTGTCCCCTGCCAGAGCTGGCTCTCTGATAAGCCACTTGGAAACATGCTCAATGATGAGTGGGAAAATATATGGAGCTCCCATGAGTGCCTGAGCAAGAGAAACTACTCTGCCTTAATGACAGGAAAATGCCCCTTAAGGAGGTACTGCTGATGAAAAATGTGTTTAAACGAAGTGCAGTTATCATACTGGCACTCATAGCCGTATTGGGCATCAGCTTCACGTCGTTTGCTTCATCACCTACAGACGAGATACTTGATTTCACAATAACAGTAGACGTAAACGAAGACGCAACCCTTCATATGACTTACCATATTGACTGGCTGGTGCTGGATTCGGATTCTCTGGGACCTCTGGACTGGATGGACATCGGAGCACCCAACAGCAGTCACGACAATGTAACTGCGGAAAGTGCTACGATCGACCGCATCTCCGATGGAGGCGACAGCTTTAAGATATACCTTGATAAAAAGTATTACGAGGGAGAAACCGCTTCCGTAGATTTTTCGTTTGATCAGAACCGGATGTATCAGATCAACAAGTATACAGAAGGAGAGACGGTATACTCGTTCACACCGGCATGGTTTGACGATTTTCAGGTGGATCATCTTGAAATAAGATGGAAGACCGATAAAGCAGCCTCATGGCAGCCGGACGCTTATCAGGATAACGGCTATTATGTATTTGAGACCTCTCTTTCACCGGGCCAGAGATTTACCATGCAGGTGACGTATCCCAATGATGCCTTCGGCTTCTCGGAAGAAAACCAGACGGGCAGCGGCGGCAGCGGCATTTCGTCCTTCAGTGACATTATTTTCGCTCTTGTCGGATTTGTGCTTGTCATCGGAATATTTATTGTTTTTCCGATCGCGGCTGTTGTAATGATCATAAAGGGGATCGGTTCGGGATTCGGAAACCTTGCGAATACGGAAAAGAAGATCACAAGAACAAAGATCGAGTATTTTGAAAGCTGTCCCGGCTGTGGTGCGCCCAGAGAAGAGGGTGTCGATAAGTGTAAATACTGCGGACACAGCATGATAAAGAATAAAGAAGTGGTGGAAGAGAAGGATATCAAGAATCCGGAAAAATACACGGTCAAAGGAACGTACCATTACGGCGGCAGCCCGAACACCTATATCCATGTTGATGTTGTCCGGATCCCCCGTCCGCGTACATCTACGTCATCTTCATCATCTTCTTCAAGGTCATCATGTGTTCATTCATCATGTGCACATTCATCATGTGCCTGTGCTTCTTCCTGCGCCTGCGCCTGTGCCTGCGCATCAAGCGGAAGAGCGGGCTGCTCCGTAAAGGACTTCTTCAGGCAGGATCTTCATGACAGAAAGATAAAGGTCGACAATAAATCATAATTAGAGTCCATTTCAGATTTGGTAAATTTTGATTAATTAAAAGAGAAAGCGTGTTCTGAGGGTATGCCCCATAAAAAGTTCTGAAAGAACTTTTTGGGGAGAGAACACGCTTTCTCTTGATTTATTATTCTGAATTAATGACAAGACAAAAAAGACGCCTGCATGATGCAGGCGCCGTAATAAGAATCAGATTACTTGTTCTCAGCCTCGTGGCCTCTCTCAAGGTAAAGATCATAGTGCTTGTCATAAGCCTTCTCTTCCTTGTAGAACTTGTGAAGGGTATTGATAACTTCGCCGTTGTTCCACTTACGATCTTCTGCAAGATCCTCGGTTGAACCCATAACGGTAACGTTGAGCTGTCTGTGACGAGCACGAACGTGATCCCAGTCGATGAAGTATACGTGAGCGAACTCACCGCCGTCAAGAACGCCGTCCTTGATGGTCATTGTCTCTGAACGACCAAAGAATACTGAACGAAGATGTCCATCTGTGTTCATTGATGTGAAGTCACCGGGCTCATCAACGTAACGGCCGAACTGTGCATGAAGCGGTCCGGGATGACGATACTGATGCTCTACCTCGAAATCGGGAACGAGCTCACGCATGATGTCAAGAAGGTCGTGCTGAAGGTACTCAAGATCGAATGAATCGATATCGTGTGAGCACTCCTGAACCATTACTGAACAGGTTGTGTGATGTGAAGCGATGCAAACGGTACCGTTCTTAACGCCTGAAGCTGCTACGATTTCTCTAACTTCTTTTGATACGTCATGGAATGTGGGGATCCAGCCACGTGACTGAAGCTCGAGTTCTTTCTGGTATACTTTGAACTCCATAAAAAATTCCTCCGATAAAATTTGTTGGTTAATTGCATAACACTCATGCAATTATAATTACTAAAAAGTCTCTCGTCAATATTTAGTGCTTGAAAATACAAAGAGAAAACAGTAAACTCTATTATTTGAGAGGGCTTTTTCAAAGGCTTTCACCGATATAAAAAAAACATGAAAAATGAAAGGATAAAGACATGATTTCAAACGAAGCTTTAAAAGCAGCAAAAGATGCATATGACATCGAGGCACAGTGCATTACGGAGATGAAGGATTATTTCGATGATGAGGAGTTTTCAAAGGCCGTTGAGCTTCTTGCAAATGCAGAACGCATTGGAACATGCGGATGCGGACATTCAGGCATCATCTGCCAGCATCTTGCACATCTTATGTGCTGCATCGAGCGTCCCGCACGATTCATTTCACCCGCTGAAGCAGTACATGGAGCAACAGGATATCTTCAGGCAGGCGATGTAATGGTATTTGCATCAAGAGGTGGAAAGACAGGAGAACTTCTTCCCATTATTGATATATGCCAGAAGAAGGGCGTTAAGATAATTTCCATTACCGAAAACCTTGAGTCACCTCTTGCAAAGGCAGCCGATGCGGTTTTAAAGCAGCATGTTAACCGCGAGACAGACAAGTGGAACGCACAGGGAACAACTTCAACAACGGCACTCTGCATGATCTGTCACGCACTCCAGGCCGCTATCATTGAGGTTACCGGATATCAGGCAGAGCAGTTTGCAGTCATTCATCCCGGCGGAGCCGTAGGAGAGAGACTTAACCACAAGAAGCTGGGAGAGAAGTGATTTATAATCACTTTGTAATAAAGAAAACTGATATTAAAAGGAATGGGCCGGTGTCTGAGGGTATGCCCCATAAATCGGCAGGAAGCCGATTTGGGGAGAGTCACCGGTTCATTCTTTATTATTGTTAAATTGGAGATTACTATGAGAGAGACTAATGAGATACTTTCCCATGTGGATCATACGCTTCTGTCAACAACAGCTACATGGGATGAAATCAGGCAGATATGTGATGATGCCGTAAAATATGGAACGGCTTCTGTATGTATTCCTCCTTCATATGTTAAGCAGGCCAAGGGATATCTTAAGGACAGTATGAAGGTATGCACTGTGATTGGTTTCCCGAATGG
Organism: Lachnospiraceae bacterium; assembly: GCA_024405115.1. GTDB lineage: Bacteria > Bacillota > Clostridia > Lachnospirales > Lachnospiraceae > Avilachnospira. The sequence goes on along the minus strand of JAKSPD010000002.1, from coordinate 29,114 downwards.
ATACAATACTACTGCCGTAAAGCTGTTTGAAACAGAAGACGCCCTAAAAAATGGTGCTGATGAAATCGACATGGTCGTTAATAACGGATGGACCAAGGACGGCCGGTGGGACCTGATTGAAGAGGAAATCAGGATCCTAAAGGCAGCCTGCGGTGAAAAAGTATTAAAGGTCATAGTTGAAGCCTGCCTTCTTACAGAAGAAGAGAAGATAAAGATGTGTGAGGCGGTTACGAACGCCCATGCTGATTACATAAAGACCTCAACCGGTTTTTCAAAGGGTGGTGCCACATTTGAAGACATCGAGCTTTTCAGTAAACACATAGGTGAAAATGTGAAGATGAAGGCTGCCGGAGGAATATCATCCCTGGAGGATGCTGATAAGTTCCTTTCACTCGGTGCCGATCGCCTGGGAACGAGCCGCGTGGTCAAAATAGTCAAAGCGAGCGAATAAAAAGGGGGGCAGTAGAGGAAGGCACCGCCTTCCTTTCTGCTCTGAAAGGGTGATCCGTGAACCTTATGTCAAGGACTTTCGCGGCATATGCTTGCAGGAAAGAACACCGGATCCGCTATTCCGCGCTCCCTTGACAACGATTCCGCTCCAATCAGCCAAATACACAGAAGAGGTCACAGAAAGCCTCTGCTTCTTGATCAATTAATACTGGTGCCCACTCAACTTTTTCAGTTCTTCTTCCGTTGTCCGGCCTTTACTGATTGCCGTTTCCAGGTAGCCCCGTGCTTTTGCAAGTTCCAAAAAGGAACGAAATTCTTTTTGATCGATGCTGTAAAACACGCTCTGAACCCAATATGCACTGCTGTTATTCATGAGCTTGTTTTCAATATACAGCAGTCCGCCATCATTGGTAAGCCCTATCGTATAGTACTCGCAGCTGTGTGAATCGATCATGACATCAAAAAGCTCGCGGTACTCAATATCTTGGCGATGTTTTATTTCTAATTCCTTCATAATAAGCAATCCTCCGTCAGAATACAATTTACTTATCTATCACGTCTGCTGGACAAACCGGTATTTATGCAAGATTTCTCACCTTATTCAAGGCTCTCAGTCTTCTGATAAAATTGTCTAAGGCATCTTCTTCATTATCAAATGATTTTTCACCCTCTAAAATCTTAGAGGCTCTTTCATTTGTAGCATATACAGTCCATTTATCAAATGTCCTTTTTATAACCATCTCATCGGCTGCATCATTTCTATTCTCGAAAAAGCTATACGATATTAGTTTCTCTGAAATGATAATCTCTTCTGCTTCTTTCCTTTTCATAAATATTGTTCCTGATCTCTGCAAATTATAATTTGTGCTCCCCCGGGCACAAAACAACTCTATCAAATGGGCAAGAGTACCACATCCAACCTACGGATTGGTTGTGGGAGAATTGCCCTGGTTTTGTATGTATGCCTGAACAATCGAAAGGCTGTTCTCACTCACTGTTGTTATGAAATAACTGTCTGACCAGAAATACGGTTTCCAGTACCACTTCCTAAGTGAGGTCTCCCCGTACTTCTGCCGGATCTTCCGCGATGTTCGTGTCTTGAGAACGTTCACAAGTTCCCCCGGAGAGGTGAATGGATCCGCCTCGAACAGGATGTGGATATGGTCAGCTTCCCCGTTCATTTCGAGGATGTTGAGCCCCTTCTGGAGAAGGGTGTCCTCCACGATCCCATAAAGGTCATCCTTTAATTCTCCCGTGATCACGGGATGCCTGTACTTTGTGACGAGGACCAGATGGTACTGCAGAAGAAAGCAGCTGTGGCGGTTCTTATAGTATGGTTCCCCCTGTTTTTGTGTATAAAGCATCTCCGTTCTCCTTGCCTCCAATTTATGTTTATGGTATGATTATATCAGTAAATGAAAGGAATTCAAGCATTACATCCAATGTATTCCGTGCTTCCCGTCATCATAAACAGAGACACCCCTCTGGGTCTCTACTGTGAAGAACATTCCCGCCTTGCAAAGAACCTTTACAACGCGGCTCTGTTCCGCGTGCGGCAGATCTTCACTGCTTACGGCAAGGACTCCCTTACGGAGAATGAGAGGGAAGTCATGGAGGAAGTGAAGCTGATGACGGAGGCGGGATATCCCGCTGTGGGACAGGTCATCGGCTACAATGCGTTGGAAAAGCTGATGCGGGTAACGAAGAATCCCGATTTCTTTTCGGGTCTCCCGAAGCAGACTGCACAGGGAATTCTGCGGCAGACGACAGGTGACTTCAGCAACTGGCTCACAGCTCTTAAGGATTACCGGATGCACCCGGAGAAATACCTCGGGAAACCGAGGATGCCGCATTACAAAAAGGCAGAACTTGCATCCTTTCCCGTTACCAACCAGGATGCCGTATTCCGTTCGGGCGTTCTGAAACTCCCGAAGACAAAACTGACACTCCCCGTCTCCAATCTCAAGGAAAAGGATGTCCTCCTGAAAGAGGTGAAGGTAATCCCGTACTACGGGAAGTTTATCATCTCGCTCACTTTCCAGTGTGAAGACATCCCCCTGAGGACGGACCTTCCCGGCACGGCGGCCGTGGATTTCGGGACGGACAACTTCGCAGCCATAGTATCGACAGACAGGTGCTGCCGGATATACAAGGGCGGGGCTGTCCTCTCCGAGAACCGCAGGTTCTCCAGGGAAAGGGCCAAAGCTGTGGCGATGATCACAAAGGGACACGAACACATGTATGCTGATTCAAGGCACCTTCGAAATCTTTCCATAAAGCATGACTGCTTCAACCGGGATCAGGTCCACAAGGTGAGCCGGAGCATCATAGAGTACTGCCGGGAGCACGGATGCGGCACCCTTGTGCTGGGGGTGAATCGTTTCTGGAAGCAGCGGTCCGGTATCGGCGACGCAAACAACCAGAAGTTCGTTCAGATGCCGATCGCAAAGTTAAGGGAGAAGATCCTTTATAAGGCGGCCGCGGCAGGGATCGCGGTCATCGAGCAGGAGGAGTCGTATACATCCAAGGCGGACATCACCGCCCGGGATTCGATGCCTGTTTACGGGAAGGAGCCCTCTGCTCCAGCCTTTTCCGGGAAGAGGATCTGCAGGGGGCTGTACCGCTGTGCGAACGGCCTTGTGATCAATGCGGACTGCAACGGTGCGGCAAACATCATGAGAAAGGCAATTCCGGATATATGGAAGGACTGCAGGGACTACAGTTTCCTTTCCTCACCGGAAGTATATGGATTCAAAGAGCTGAATCCCAAAGGTATTCCGTTAAAACGGATAGGGGCGGCGTGAACACGCCCTGTGGGTAATTTTGCCCCGCGGGTAATTTTGCCCCGCGGGTAATTTTGCCCTGCGGGTAATTTTGCCCTGCGGGTAATTTTGCCCTGCGGGTACGGACGGCCTCAAAGGTTCGAAAGAAGCAATCGTCACGACCGCTTAAGATACCACTTCCAAGCTACTGCATTGGGAGTGGAGGTTCATAATATATTATCAAATAATTCTTCGTTTGTAATCATCAATTATTATCCCGGCAAACGATGGCGTGACAGCTTCACATTCTCCTGTTTACTCCGTAAGTAATAAAAAACTCTAAGCGCACTTCAGCAACTACGTATTAAAAGCATTCTCATAGCATTTACCATCGGAAACGTATCGAATTATGATATCATGTAGTGGGACAATGGAAGAAAAGGGCAGAAGTCCCATTACAAGTAGTGGGACAATGGCAAAAATATCCGAACGTCCCATTATAGAACTACCAGAAAATGTCAAAAAAAACAGTTAAAATAGTGGGACAAAAGCTGAAAGTTAAGATAGTCCCACTATAAAAGCGCTGAAAACGTATCGAATTATGATATCATGTAGTGGGACAATGAAAGAAAAGGGCAGAAGTCCCATTACAAGTAGTGGGACAATGGCAAAAATATCCAAACGTCCCACTATAGAACTGTCAAAAAAAACGGAACGGACTGCCCGGAAGCTTATGTTCGTCAGGCTGATTCTGATAAAGAACCAATGGAGAAACTACGCCAGATAGGAAAGAACCAAACATGCTGACAAATGACAAGCCGATCGCCGTGATCGACACAGAGACAAATTATGATGACGAGGTGATATCTATCGGCACCGTGATTGCAGACCCAAAGGAATTCCGGCTGTTGGACAGGCAGTACCTGATCCTTACTCCCGAGTGCAGAAAGCCCGCTATGTTCAGTCTGCAGCTGAGCTGTGAAAGAGCAAAAGCCGATGTCGTACTTAATAGACGGGAAGCCATGTCAGAGGTCATCCGCCTATTAAGTGGATACGGTGTGGACGATGTTTTTGCATATAACGCAAAGTTTGACCATTCGCATCTTCCGGAGCTTCAGACATACAGTTGGTTTGACATCATAAAGATCGCCGCCTACAGGCAGTACAATCACTCCATCCCGGACAGCATGCCCTGCTGCCGCACGGGAAGACTTCAGGGAGGCTACGGCGCCGAATCCATCTACCGAATGCTTTCCGGCCAAAGATGTTACTGCGAGGTCCATAATGCACTTGCGGACGCAGAAGACGAGCTTACCATCATGCGGCTGCTCGAGCAGGATATCACTGTTTACGAAAAAGCCCGGATCAGAGGCTGATAATGAAAAAGAAAACAAGCATAATAAACGCTCATTCGAACAAAATCATTTTTGAAAAAAGTAAAAATATGATCGCTTAGAGCAGTGTTCATAAAACAGTAATACTGAAAAAATGAGCACGGTTGCTGACGGATTGGCTAACAAAAGAGATACAGAGTAAGAAGTTGCAGGAAAAAGGCCTGCTGGCTCGAAGTGGGGCAAACCGGTCGCGTGCTTTCATATTTCCATTCAGCTTGGTGTATTTACAATGTTTATATATTGTGCTACATTGTAAACAACGGGAGGTGAAGATATGGCAGATACCACTATCACATTCAGAACAGATGAAAAATTAAAGAAAGAAGCATCCAGACTGTATGAGTCTATGGGAATGAGTCTCTCAACAGCCCTCAATATGTTCATGCGGCAGTCTGTGGCTAAAAAGAAATTTCCATGCAGTATTGAAGCCGAGATTTCCGGAGACTATTCTTATACCTACCCCGAAGGCTTTTTTGATATGTTTGGTGCGGATACCTTCTCCGGAATGGAGATCCCCGGCGAGCTTTCCTTCTCCGGTGATTCTGAAAGGATGGAGTTATGAGATATTTCCTTGACACAAACATTATCATATACTTTTTGAAAAAGAAATATCCGGAAATTCGTGAACATTTGATGGGTGTGCCATCCCAGTCTATTGTGATCCCTTCCGTGGTTCGTGCGGAAATTGAGTACGGGGCAAGAAAATCAGCTGATTATACGAAAACCATCCGCCTGTACAGAAAATTTATGGATGCGTTCCATACGGAAGGCTTTGATGAGTGCTGTACGGAGGCTTACGGAAAAATACGGGAAGATCTTGAAAAAAAGGGCATGGTGATCGGCCCGAATGATCTTATGACAGCGGCAACGGTCATCAGCAAGGATGGTGTTCTTATCACACATAATACAAAAGAATTTTCGCGCATCGAAGGCCTGAGAATAGAGGACTGGACAGAAGATATTGTGCTGTAGTGCCGAGGCCTTCCGGATCACAAACCTTTTCAGTCAACTGCTCCGCTCTGTATAGGGCGGAGCAGTCTGCGTCAATTGTACTTGAGTGCGGTTCTTATGCCTCCTATTTTTCGTTTTTTATGGTCTTAAGGTATTCGGTAGGCGTTATCCCGCACTGCGAAAGAAATACATGCGAAAAGTACTGCGGTGATGAAAAACCGGCCTTCTCGGATACCAGCGAAATGCTGCTGGATTCATTTTTGAAAAGATACTTGGCAAATCCGATCCTCTGATCGGTAATGTATTCGTTGATGCCTTTTCCCGAAGCTTTTTTATACAGTGTGGAAAGCCGCGAACGGGAATAGTGGAAGTGCTCGGCAATCTTTTCAACGGTAATATTCTCGTTAAGATGGTTGTTGATATAATCGTTGACCTGCTCCACAAGATAATTGTGAACGGCTTTTTTAAAGCCTTCGGAGTCAGTCACGACTCCGTTTACCATCGTAAGACTGCGCAGGAACGATACGATGAGCTGCTCAAGAAAATTGCAGATCATCTGTTCGGCACCCAGAGGCGATGCTTCGGAAGGTGTGAAAGTCCTGAGGCGGATGCGTTCCGTAGTAATGAGAAAAGCAAGCTCCAGTTCATTTTTGATCTGATCGATGATCGCAAGCTCATTTGCGCTCATTTTCACCATTCTGTTTTCAAGAGGGATGATGTTTGAGCTTCCGGAACAGCAGAAGGAAATGATAAAAGCACGTGAGGCTTCGGACGGCAGACTGATGTCATGATATACTCCGGGCCTTATGAAATAAGCCTCCTCCGGGGAAAGCTCTGCCCATTCGCCGCGGCACATGACTTTGCAGCTGTCTTCAATACATAAAACAAGCTCCCACGCATCTTTATGAACATGAGGAAAGTGAGGTATCATAATGCCGACAACGTCGTCTGCGCTTACGATTGCCTCGATCGATACAACGCGTGAGAGAGGGTATTTACTGTATGCATAATTAAAAGCCATATTATCTGCTCCTGATGTAAGTTCGTGTTGAAATGCCTTTTTCAAGATTATAAAGCAGATCGCGGAATTTGCAAATATAATATTTTAACTTTGTTTTATTAAACAAAATCGTAAATATGTGTCACAAAATCATATCACGGGAAACAGACATAGTGTATAATAAAGAAAAGACCCGTGAGGTCAATGCTTAACAGCGATTATTATTTGGAGGTTGAATTTATGGCATTTACAAGTACCTGGGTCGACAGACCGGGTCCCTGGTTTAAGTTCCAGGATGCGGATGTTCTTGATGAAGTAATGCTCAAGGACTTCCATGAGGCAGAGGGAAAGACATTTGAAAATCCCGATTACAGCGTAAAATGCGTATGGGATGCAAGAAACTACTATGCGGTAGATCTTTTCCAGCGTATTCGCATGTCAATGGTAAATAACGAAAAGATCAACATCGTTTTCGCTTCTCCCGAGAACCATGTGTTCATGAGCGTTGTCGAGTGCCTTAACAAGTACAGCGTAAGCTGCAGGAACGTTGAAGTATTCTTCTTTGATGAGTTTGCAAATGAAGAGGGAAATGTTGCTCCTTATGAGAGCGCTTTCTCAAAGTCAGGCCAGTGGATGAAGTACTTCTACGGAAGACTCAATCCCGAGCTTCGTATGCCCATGGAGCAGATCCACTTCTGGACAAAGGAAAATACCGACACCTATTCAGAACTTCTCGCTTCGTACGGCGGAGCAGATATCATCTATACCAACGGTACATGGTCGGGACTTCGTTTCATCGATGCGGAGACCTTCCCGGCAGCATCCATGGAAGAGTTCCTTCAGATGGGTTCACGTCATATCACACTTACAGAGGATCAGACCTGCCTTGAGTCGCTTCGCGGAATGTTCGGTGCATCGGGAGATATTGCACTTGTTCCCACCTGTGCGGTAACACTCGGACCCAAAGACATAAAGGCCGCAAAGCTTCATATGGATTTCGAATTCCTTACTTCATGTGACGGAACAAAGAATCTTCAGAAGCCGGCTCTTCAGCTCGCTGTATTTGGACCTGTGTGCCCTGAAAATCCAGGCTCGATACTACGTCTCTGCCCTGGAAAGACTTACATTTCATCCACACTTCAGGCACCCACTGCATATCCCGTTGACGCTGACTGGCTCGGTGAGGCCATTGAAAGCATCCGTAAGGCTGAATCAGGGAAGGAGGATAAATAAATGAACAGAAAGTTATTCGATTTTGGTGTTCCGTCCTGGTTCCCGGTAAAGGACAAGGAAGTTCTTGAGTACTGCCGCAACATCCGCAGGGAGGAAATGGAATTCACAAACGAAAACGGATACTGCATCCGCATAGTTCCCCATCCGGAAAGTGCAATCGCCACAGAACTTTTCAACTGGATCTGGAGATCTGATGTTGAGGACAAGAAGACGGTCATAGTATTCCCTAACTCATGGAGAAACGTATACACTGCTGCCGTTCAGATGTGTAATGAGTTTAACGTAAATGCCCGTAACCTTTACTGCTTCTGCATGGATGAGTATGCAGATAAAGATGGCAATGTTGCTCCCATCACCTGGACAGGTTCACTTGGATATCACTTCTTAAGCGAGTTCTATATGAGCTTCCGTGAGGATTTAAGACCTCCGCTTTCACATATCAACTACTATACAAACAAGAACCTTCCCATTTATTCAGACCTTATTGATGAGTGTGGAGACGGTGGCGCAGACCTTATAATCTCAGCAACCGGCTGGGTAGGGCATACCGCTTTTGTTGATCCTGACGTTAACCCCTTCAAGGCTGATACCCTTGAGGAGTTCATGGAGAAGAAGGCCGGTTTTGTAGAGAACTGCCGCCTTACCGTACTTCAGAACTCAACAGGCAAGAACGGTGACTTCTGGCACACAGGAGCTTATTCAGTTTCAATCGGACCACGTGATGTTATGCATGCACGTGACCATCTTGAGAGGCATGATCTTGGATTCTGCATGGGTAACGCTATGTACTCATCATGGGAGAGGATGATTTCACGTCTCCAGCTCTATGGACCGGTATGCAAGGAAGTTCCAGCTTCACTTTACCAGCTCACAAAGGGTACCATGTATGTATCAGAAAACATGGCAAGACCCATTGAACCCATGGACCTTATTGATTTCTAATCGTCACTGTTTGAAATGGCGGCAGATATACTGCCGTCGTTTCCGTATAAGAAAGGAGAGTTATGTCTTTTACAACAAAATGGTCCTTTAAGCCTGCACCATGGACGCCCTTTGCAGATCAGGATGTTCTCGATAAGGTAATGCTTATGGACATAAACGAGGTACAGGGAAATAACTTTGAGAACCCTGAATTCGAACTGAAGGTGGTATGGGACTGCAGGAACTATTATGCAGTTGACATCTTCCAGAGAATCAACATGGCAAACATGAAAAATGAAAAAATCGTCATTGTATTCTCAAGCCCTGAAAACCCGGTCTTCATCAGTGCGGTTGAAAACCTCAATAAGTATAATGTAAGCTGCAAAAACGTCGAGGTATTTTTCTTTGACGAGTATGCAAATAAAAAGGGAGAGGTTGCTCCCTGGCAGAGCCCGTATTCAAGGTCGGGTCAGTGGATGAAGTATTTCTATGGAAGACTTAATCCTGAACTCCGTATGCCGATGGAGCAGATTCATTTCTGGACAACGGAAAATGTCGAAAAATATGGTGACCTTATTGCCTCATACGGCGGTGCGGATGTCATTTATACTGATTTCAGCTGGAACGGAATACGTAATATCGATGCTGAAAGCTTTACTGCAGATTCAATGGAAGAATATGAAACTCTGGGATGCCGCATTGTCACTCCTTCAATGGAGCAGCTCTGCATGGACAGCCTTCGCGGAATGTTCGGCTGCAGCGGTGACATCTCAAGCGTGCCTCCCTGCAGTGCCACACTTGGACCAAAAGACCTTAAGGCAGCAAAGCTTACACTGTGCTTCAACTACTTAAGCTCATGTGACGGTGCACAGAATTTACAGATTGCCGCAATTAAGCTTGCTATGTTCGGACCCGTATGTCCGAAGAACCCGGGCGCCCTTTTACGTACACTTCCCGGTACCTGCTTTGTAAGCGCAACAGTTGCGAAGAAGGTGGCATATCCGGTAGACCTTGACTGGTTACCGGAAAAGATTGAGTCAATCCGCAGGGCAGAAGGAGGCAGATAAGATGAACAGACGTTTATTTGATTTTGAAGTACCGGACTGGTTCCCTGTAAAGGATAAGCTTGTACTGGAGTATTGCCGTAACATCCGCAGGGAGGACATGGAAATTACCAACGAAAATGGTTACTCGATTAAAATTGTTCCCCATCCGGAGAGCGCGATTGCGACACAGTTATTCTATTTTATCTGGAAGTCTGATGTAGAAGATAAGAAGACCGTCATCGTTTTCCCGAACTCCTGGAGGAATGTGTATACGTCAGCAGTTGAAATGTGCAACCGTTTCAATGTAAGCGGACGAAACATACATGCCTTCTGTATGGATGAATGGGCTGACGAGGAAGGCAACGTATGCCCCATTGAATGGGATCAGTCTTTAGGCGGACATTTCATTCGCGAGTTCTATTTGAGCTTCCGTGAGGACTTAAGACCCCGTCTTGACCAGATTCACTACTATACTAATGAGAACCTTCCTTATTATTCAGATCTCATTGATGAGACAGGAGACGGCGGAGCAGACCTTATCATTTCTGCTACAGGCTGGGTGGGACACACTGCATTCATTGATCCCGGCATCAATGCCTTTAAGGCTGACACACTCGAGGAGTTCATGGAGCTTAAGGCAGGCTATGTTGATAACACAAGGCTCACTGTTGCCCAGAACTCGACCTGCTGGAGCGGTGATATCTGGCATACGCCCAGATATTCAGTATCCATCGGACCAAGAGACGTAATGCACGCACGTGATCATCTTGAGAGGCATGACCTCGGATTCTGCATGGGTCCTGCAATGTACAGCTCCTGGGAAAGAATGATTTCAAGGCTTCAGCTTTACGGACCGGTATGCAAGGAAGTTCCTGCATCACTTTACCAGCTCACAAAGGGAACCATGTACGTTTCAGAGCAGATGGCTCGTCCCATTGAGCCGATGGACCTTGTAGAGTTTTAATGATATTTAAAACTGGCGGCGGTTTATCTGCCGCTGGTTTTATACATTTGTTTGATTTTAATTTTTAGATAATACAAAAACGTATTCACATACAATATTGGTTGTACTAACATTATTTGTATGGCATATGCCTAATTATTTTAGAGAGGTATTTATTATGGGACTTTATGATGAATTCAGGTTTAAACCTGCTTCGTTCCTTCCAAACTGCAATCTTCCCCTTGAGGAGCTTGAGAGAATCAGGAACATCAAACGTGAGGATATGGAGTATACAAACGAGAACGGCTTCTCCGTAAAGATCACACTTCAGCCTTATTCAATAATGGCAGCTGATCTTTTCCATAGAATCTATCTTTCAGACGTGGAAGATAAGCCGTTCACATTTATCTGCCCCAATCAGGATCCGGAGGAGTATTCCGTTGTTGCAGAAATGATCAACCGTAATAATGTAAACTGCCGTAACGTTCATGCATTCGCAATGGATGAGTGGGCTGATGAAGACGGAAACGTTGCCCCCATCACCTATGGTGCAGGACTTGGGTATTCATTTGTTAATCATTTCTATATGAAGATAAGAGAAGACCTTCGTCCCGATATCAGCCATTGGCATTATCATACAAACGAAAACAAAGGACGCGGGGTTTATTCTTCCATAATTGAAGAGTGCGGTGACGGCGGAGCGGATGTTATCTATTCAGCAACCGGCTGGCCGGGACACACGGCATTTGTTGATCCCGGAACAGAAGAGTTTGCTGCCGATTCACTTGAAGAGTTCCTGAAGATCGGATCAGGACTTGTTACCGAAACTCCTCTTACAATTGCAGAAAATTCACTATTCAGCCCCATGGGAGCATCAGGTGATGTATGGGCAGTTCCTCCGAGGGCTGCAACCATCGGACCGAGAGACGTTATGAATGCAAGGGAAAGATTTGAAGTACACTCAATCCTTAATAACCAGGCTGGTGATTCATGGCAGAGAATGATTTCAAGAATTGAACTTTACGGCCCTATCAGCATGGAGTGCCCGGCATCTATATTCAGACTTGGAAAGGGAACCTGCTACGTATCAGAAGCTATAGCAAAGCCATTTAAGTCCTGGTACAACGGAATCCCGGATTGGGAAATCTGATTCAAACTATATTTTAATAAACAAAGAAACATAAAGTCCGGTTTTTAACAGTTATAAATGTTTTGGAAAACCGGACTTTACGATTTTGTCAGCATTATACAATTTGAAAGAGCTGTGTTAGAAATTATCAGATAATTATTGATGAAGCTTGTGTTCTCGTCAGGGTGTCAAAAAATTGACCGATTATTTGTTTACTATGCACAAATAATTTCTACAAAAAATTAAACTTATAAATATGTTTTATTTTTGCGTATTTTGTAAAAAATTACATGTTTATAAATTTGTTATATAGTTGTGATTTTTTATTGACATCTTATTGATAATAGACTAAAGTGTAGGACGTATGCAAGCGGGTTCTGTCTAAATTAAATAAGCAGACCGTCTTGACATATTATTTTTGAAAGGAGAAAGTATATGAAAAAAGTATTAGCAATGTTCCTTGCAGCTGCTATGGTTCTTTCACTTGCAGCATGTGCAAGCCAGCCCGCAGCTACGACAGCAGCAGCAACTGAAGCGGCTACAACAGCAGCAGCTACCGCAGCAGCTACAACAGCAGCAGCTACCGAGGCAGCAGCTACAACAGCAGCAGCTACCGAAGCTCCCGCAGCTGAAAAGGAGCCCGTTACCATCGAGACCTACATCATCGCAACCGAGTGGGGCGATGCATTCGATGACATGATGGCAGCTTTCCAGGCTGAGTATCCCTGGATCAGCTTTGAAAACACGAACCGTGGCGGCGGAAACTCAGGTGAATACCTTACAGCTGCTATCGCTTCAAACACTCTTCCGGATCTTATCCCCGTAGATAATGATGAGCTTCACAGAACAATGGTTAATGACGGCCTTCTTGAGGACTTCAACAAGTTCGCATGTGCTCAGCAGATCCCCCAGTCATACAAGGATGCTATGACATACAACGGCATTCTCATGGGTGAGACCTACGGTGCTGCATTCTCATGCATGTTCTACAACATGGCTATCCTCAAAGAGGCTGGCTGGGAGAAGGCTCCCGAGAACTGGCAGGAACTTATCGCTTGCCTTAAGGACATCTCTGAGAAGACTGACTGCAAGCAGCCCTTCACTGTAGCAGCAGGAAAGACCACCACAAGCTGGATGCTCTTCGAACTTCTTATCGCTAATGCATGCGGCGAGCAGCTTGGCGCAGGCGTTTACGAAGATGCTTTCAAGAACGGAACCTTCGAGTTCAACGCTTATCCTGAGATCGTTGAAAAGTTCAACGAGCTTCAGCCCTACTTCCTTACAGGAACATCAGCAGCTAACGAGGATGACGTAACCACTATCATGACCGATGGCCAGGCAGCTGTATGCCTTGCAGGTAACTGGAATGGTAATGCTATCCTTGATGGTATCACAGAGTTCGCAGGCGATCCTTCACTTGCAGTTGCAGCACTTCCCTGCTTCAATGATGAAGGCGAGACCAGATGGATCTCCGCAACAGCTGAGACCGCTATGGGCGTAACAGCAGATTCCAACAGATCTGCAGCTGAAGAAGAGGCTATTGATCTCTTCGTTAACTTCTTCTGGAACCACTACGCAATCATCCAGAACGTAGCAGGTAACGTACCGGTTATCCCGATGACAGACGCTGTTCTTAAAGAGCAGATGACTCCCCTCGTAGCTGAGATGGGTGCTTCACCGTTCGTAACCATGGGCTTCAACCTCTGGACATCAGAGTTCAAGGATGCTGCTAACCGTGACATCCAGGACTGCATCGCAGGCCTCAAGAGTATGCAGGACGCAGTTGATGCTATGACAGAGCTTGTTAAGACCAGCTACAAGAACAAGCAGTAATCCAAGCGTATACTGAGTTTTAAGGATTAGAATAAAGGCCCCAATTGTATTTATCATTTGGGGCCCTTTTCATTAGAGACGTAGAATAGGTATTTTCAATGAAACAAAATAAATCAATACATCGTTCTCAAAGAGAAAGACAGCGCTTTACTACAGGCCTGTTATTTATACTCCCGTCAGCACTGCTGGTAGCTGTATTCGTACTGATTCCGTGTTTTAATGTTGTATATCTGAGCTTTACTGACTGGAACGGTGTCGCAACATCACCCAAGACCTTTGTAGGCCTTAAGAACTATGTGAAACTGGCGTCGGATGTGTCAGACTTTGGCACCATGATGATTGCTACGCTTGTGTTCGCCTTGGGATTGACAGTACTGACTATTATCATCTCATTTGCAGTTGCACTTGTTCTGGATAAAAAGGGAAAAGGCAGATTACCTCGCGGTTTCCTTCGTTCTTCCTGGTTTTTCCCGACACTTCTCTCAGGTACCGTTGTCGGTGTACTCTGGCGTATCATGTACAACTACAATAACGGTATGATCAATAAAGTTATTGAACAGTGCGGAGGAGAGAAGATTAACTGGCTGGAAACAGTCGGACTTACTAACTTTGCTATTATTGCGGCTGCTACCTGGGCAAGACTGGGTATCTGTGTTGTAATCTTCATGGCAGGTCTTCAGGGAATTTCCGCAGATCTGTATGAGGCGGCTGCAATCGATGGTGCTACAGAGAGACAGCAGAGGAAATTTATCACGATTCCTCTTATGGCTCCGTCCATCACGATCAACCTGCTTACAACATCAATCGCTGCTTATAAATCCTATGAGCTGCCGTACCTTATTTCTCAGGGACGTCCCGGTACGACAACTCTGTTGCTTTCCCAAAGAATCACGTTCTATGCTTTTCAGACCATGGAATATGGACGAAGTTCCGCATTGGCAGTTGTCCTGATTGCAATCATAACAATTATATCCTTGCTGCAGCTTGCTGTAATGCGTAAGAAGGAGGATATAACCTGATGAAAAAACGTGATGGTGTTAGAAAATTTGTAGAGGAATTGATCCTCGCTATATGCACGCTTCTTATTCTTGTTCCGATCTATTATTTTGTTATCGGTGCGTTTAAGCCGCGTAAGATGATTCTTCAGAAGCCTCTTATTTTAAATGCGGAGATGTTCACGATGGGCAACTTCCCGCGTGCAATCAAGGCAATCAGATACTGGCCGGCTTTGAAGAATACTGCAACTATTACTTTAGTAGCTATTGCATTACTTATTGTTGTTTCTTCTCTTGCAGGATTCGCAATTGCAAGAATTAAGAGCAGGTTCTTCGAAACATATTATTCTTTACTGATCACCTGCATGGTAGTTCCCTTTGTTGCATGTGTAATTCCGCTGGTTGTATTAATTAAGAACCTTGGACTTCACGGCAACGTCCTTGGACCGATCCTGATCCAGGCCGGGTGGAACATTCCTTTTGCAACCTTCCTGTTTACAGGATTCATGAAGGGTATTCCCGGAGAACTTGAAGATGCTGCCTATATCGACGGCTGCAGCACTTTCGGGGTTTACTGGAGAATTTTCCTCCCGCTGCTTGCTCCCGTAATCGCAAGCTGCTGTATCGTTTCCGGTACCGGTATCTGGAACGACTACCTTGTATGTAATACAACACTGAGTGCAACAAAGAATCCTACCCTGATGGTTGGTATTTACCAGTTCTTCAGTGAGAAGGTAAATGAGTATGGTTATGCATTTGCCGGAGCTCTTCTTACAAGTGCACCCATGGTTGTCCTTTTCCTCTGCCTTCAGAAGTATTTCATAAAGGGAATTACAGCCGGTTCTGTAAAGGGTTGACCTGCATCAGATAATGAGAAAATTAATGAACAAAAATGTATTTCATTTTTGTTCATTTTTTATATGTTAGTCATTCGCAAATATAAAAGTTGAAAAATGATATTTTAAAAAAAGTATAAGAGGTATATAAATGTTACTTGCAGTTGAAAGTTATAGACTTTGGGAAAACTTAGGAATTGATGAAGGCCTCAAGGCAATTAAGGAAGCTGGTTTTGAAGCTGTTGATTTTTCTTTTTACTGGAAGGCGGCCCCTGCATTATTAGGGGAAGATTACAGGGAAAACGCTTTAAAAATCAAAGAAGCTTTGAATAAGTACGACCTTAAGTGCAATCAAGCACACGCTCCATTTGACTTTACGTATGGAATGCCTGAGGACGACACATGCTTTGAGTACCTTTCAATAAAGCGCGCAATCGAAGCGTGCGGAATAATAGGTATAGATCATATAGTGGTTCACGGCATTAAGGTATTCCCGGAACCTCCTGCATCCGAAAGAAGTCTTCAGCTTAATTATGATTACTATAAAACGTTCGAGCCACTTTGTGAAAGATACGGTGTCAGAATAGCTATAGAAAACCTGAGCGGCGCTTTTTCCTTCCCCGATCTTTTAAATCAGATCGTAAAACGTCTTGATTCAAAGTGGTTTACAGGACTGGTTGATGTAGGGCATGCATGGCTCCATTCAAAAGTTTCAGCCGGGGATTTTATCCGTCAGCTTGATAAAGGAATATTAACGGGACTTCATATTCAGGATAATCATGGAGCAGAACTCATGAAAGATGAACACCTTACGCCGTTCCTTGGAACAGTTGATTTTGATGATCTGTTAAAGGCACTTAAAGAGGTTGGATATGATGGTGATTTTACAATGGAAGTACCAAGATTTCTGAAGTTTTATGCAGACCAGGGACTCCTTATTCCGGCACTTAAGTTTTCTTATGAGGTTGGTAATAAGCTTAGAAATGATTTTAAATCACTTACATAATTGTATTCAAAATTGCAAACGAATAAAACAAAAATATTAAATAATAGTGGTATAATAAGCGATAGAATAGCTTTTTAGTATAAGGAGCATATTATTATGAAAGCAATAGTTAACACAAAGCTTATAACAGAACTTGGCATTATCTGGGATGCTAAAGTAGTCTGGGACGGCGACAGAATCGTAGCTGCAGGCCGTGCAGATGAAGTTGAGATCCCCGAAGGCTGTGAGATCATTGACGCAGGCGGAAAGTATACCGCCCCCGGACTTATCGATGTCCACAATCACGGCGGCGGAGACTGGAAGTATGCGGAAGATCCCGTATACTGTGCAAAGTGGTTCATCCTTCACGGAGAGACTACAGTTCTTCCCACAATGTATCATAACCTCAACATGAAGCAGATGCTTGATGCTGCAGACAAGATCGATGCTGTGAAAGACAAGGGCGTTGGGCGCACAATGAAGTACGGAATGTACATGGAGGGACCGTTCATGCATCTTTCCGGATCCTTCCAGTCTGAGATTGCCTGGTCCGGTGACATAAAGGAAGAGGAGTACAAGCCTCTTATTGACGGACTTGGAAAGAGAGTTGCAATTTATGCAATCGATCCCGCAAGAGAGCACATAGAGGACGTCATGAAATATGCCAAAGAGAAAAACCCCGATGTGATCTTTGCTTACGGTCATTCAAATGCAACCAGCGAGCAGTGCCGCCGTGTCAGAAAGTACGGCTGCAAGGTACATACACATCACGGTGATGCAGGACAGGCTAAAGGCCGTGCACAGGGATGCCCCGGAGCAGGATGCGACCAGTATTCACTTATAGAGCCAGAGCTATATTCAGAGCTTATAATGGATGAGAATGCTGTTCATGTAGTTCCCGATCTTGCCAAGTCCATCATTATGGCAAAGGGACCTGAGCACATCATCCTCATCACTGATTCCATGCCCAAGCAGAGCGATTATACGAACAACTGGGAGGCAGGCATCTACTACGGGCCGGACCTTAACTATGATGATATCGGTTATCTTGCAGGAAGCCGCATGACTCTTGAGCACGGCTGCCGCAACCTGATGACACATACGCCTTATGGACTTGTTCATGCAATTAACATGGCAACCATTAACCCTGCAAGGATGCTCGGACTTGATGAGGAGATCGGATCACTTGAACCCGGGAAGAAGGCTAATATCATTATCATCGACGATCAGGTAAACATCGACAGGGTATTCCTTGAGGGTGAACTGGCCGTTGCTGACGGAAAAGTAGTCATGGACTAAGTTCCTTAAACAACAATAAATTATCTATTTTAGGAGGAAACCAACAATGGGACTTTATGATGAGTTCAGATTCAAGCCCGCTTCATTCCTGCCCAACAGCGAGATGCCCTTAGAGGAGCTTGAGAGAGTACGTAACATTAAGCGTGAAGACATGGAATACGTAAACGAAAACGGATTCCAGGTAAAGGTGGTTCTTGATCCCGAGAGCCTTATGGCAATGGATATCTTCACAAGATTCCTTAAGTCAGACCTTGAGGACAAGCCCTTCACGATGATCTGCCCCAACCAGCATCCCGTATGCTATACATCAGTTGCAGAAATGGTAAACAAGTACAACGTAAACCTCAGAAATGTTCACGCATTCGCAATGGATGAGTGGGCAGACGAGGACGGAAATGTCGCACCGCTTACTTATGGAGCAGGACTTGGTTATTCATTCATTAACCACTTCTATATGAGGATTCGTGAGGATCTTCGCCCCGACATCAGCCACTGGCATGTACATACAAATGAGAACAAGGGAACAGGAGTTTATACTTCTATTATCGAGGAGTGCGGTGACGGCGGAGCAGACGTAGTATACTCAGCAACAGGATGGCCGGGACACACAGCATTCGTGGATCCCAGATCTGAAGAGTTCAAGGCAGATTCAATTGAAGAGTTTGTAAAGCTTGGCTCAAGAATCGTAACAGAAACACCCCTTACAATTGCAGAGAATTCACTGTTCGGACCCATGGGAGCATCAGGAGACGTATGGGCAGTTCCTCCCAAGGCGGCAACCATCGGACCCAAGGATGTATACGAAGCAAGAGAACGTTTCGAGGTACACAACATTCTTAACGCACAGAACGGAGACACATGGCAGAGAATGATCAGCCGTATCGAGCTTTACGGACCGATCAGCATGGAATGTCCCGCTTCAATCTTCAGACTTGGAAAGGGAACCTGCTACGTTTCAGAAGCAATTGCAAGACCGTTCCATTCATGGTACAACGGTATTCCGGACTGGGAGATCTGATAGAATCGACTTATAAGCCGGCAGGCCGGATCAGCCTGACTGATAAGCTGACAGGCCCGGCAAATCTGATAGATCCGGTGATTGATTTGACGGATCATCATGTCTTTAAGAATGAAATAAAAAAGCGCGGATTTTATACGGTCCGCGCTTTTATTAAACGAAAAACAGTGTTAAAATACAAACGGTATTTTATATTAAGTTTTTACGGAGTGTAGCACTGCTATGAAAAAATATCTGTTACCGAATAATAAAAATGTTTATAAGGCCAACCTTCACTGTCATTCAACTCTTTCAGACGGAAAGATGGCTCCTGAAGAACTGGCAAAAGCCTATTATGAGCACGGTTACAGCGTGCTTTCAATTACAGATCATGAGTTTTTTGCGGATCACAGTGATCTTAACCGGGAGGATTTTCTGATGCTCACCGGGTATGAGCTTCAGATCGTTGATCCTGTAAGACCCAGACGTCAGGGCCAGAAGTGCGCCCATATGTGCATCATTTCCAAAGATCCGCACAAAATGAAACATTTTCTGTTTAATCCGGATGCATTTGATCTGAGGAGACTCTGCCATGTCCCGGAGAAGATCCCGGAGATGGAGTATGTAGGAGATATCCTTACTGAGAAGTATTATGATATCGAACTTATTAATGAAGCAGCACGCCTGGCTAATGAAAACGGAATGCTCATTGCCTATAATCATCCGACGTGGTCGCTTGAGGGAGAGGACACTTACACAAAGCTCAAGGGATTCTATGCGATGGAGATCTACAATAACGACTGCTTCTACGGACTTGGTCTTGATGAATATAATCCGAGAGTCTATGACAGTATGCTCAGATCCGGACAGAGGTTAGGCTGCATAGCAACGGATGATGCTCATACCGTATATCCGTTGGGACATCCGAGGTGTGATCTTTTCGGCGGATGGACAAATATCTATGCGGAAGAGCTGACGTATGAGAATATAATAAAAGCTCTGGAAAACGGTGATTACTATGCTTCTGCCGGCCCCACTATCAAAGAGTGTTATTATGAAGACGGCAAGGTCTATGTAAAGACTGATGAGGCCCAGAGCATTACACTTTCTACAGGCGGAAGAAGATCTGAATGTGAAAGAGCGGCGTACGGCAGTTCTTTAAGTGAAGGTGTCTTTCATGTAAAGCCGGAGGACGGGTACATCCGCATTACCGTCAAGGACTGTTACGGAAGGCCGGCTAATACCAGAGGATATTTTCTGGATGAGTTCTTTTCATAAAAACGGAGGAAG
This sequence comes from Lachnospiraceae bacterium, assembly GCA_024405115.1. Taxonomy (GTDB): domain Bacteria; phylum Bacillota; class Clostridia; order Lachnospirales; family Lachnospiraceae; genus Avilachnospira. The sequence continues at coordinate 9,050 of JAKSPD010000002.1, read as the reverse complement.
GAATGAGTAAAATAGAAGCTGAAAAAGGGTATTATATAGATCATGCATGCGGGGAGACATTTATCTGTAAAGTGTGCGGGAGAGAGGTCGTGCCCGAAGGAGCGGGTTCCGATCATCGAAACCATTGCCCTAACTGTCTTTCATCGATACATGTCGATGAGAAACCGGGTGACCGTGCCTCTGACTGTGAAGGCGTGATGGATCCGATCGGAGTATGGGTGAAGAATAACGGAGAGTGGTGCCTTATCCATCGCTGCAGGCGGTGCGGAAAGCTTTCATCAAACCGTATTGCCGCAGACGATAATCCGGCGCTTTTGATGTCGATCGCCATGCGGCCTATCGCCAATCCTCCTTTTCCTATCGCAAGGATGAAGGAAATCACGGAAGCACTTTTGAAATGACTTATATCTGTTTTCAGAAATCTCACGTAAATATGATGGTTTATGGAGGCATTATAATATGTGGTTAATACTGGCACTGCTGTCTGCGATATTTGCAGCACTTACATCTATTCTGGCAAAAGTAGGAATAGAAGGTGTTAACTCCAGTCTTGCTACCGCAATCAGAACAGTTGTTGTCGTAGTTATGGCATGGGGAATGGTCTTTCTCACGAATGCACAAAGCGGTATTTAAGATATCGGGAAGAAAAGCTGGCTGTTTCTGATTCTGTCAGGAATGGCAACGGGCGCTTCGTGGCTGTGTTATTACAGAGCTTTACAAATAGGTGATGCATCCAAGGTGGTGCCGATTGATAAATTAAGCGTTGTCATAACCCTGATTTTAGCGTTTGTATTCCTGCATGAAGAATTCACAGTGAAGTCTCTGATAGGTTGTGTTTTAATCGGTGCCGGAACATTGGTTATGGTTTTATAAAAAGAATTTACAGAAGCTTTATGGCAGTGGCCTGTGCTGTCGCTTCTCTGGCGTCCATGGCGCCTGCTTCATCTCTGCAGAAAAAGCTGTACAGGTAGTCGATTATGAAAAGCTGACTGATACGCGCTTCCACACTTCCGGTTTGCAGCGGTGATTCGTTGGTGCCGCACTGAAGGATTACATCTGCAAGGCGGGAGGCGGGAGTTTTTTCGTAGCGTGTTATAAGAATGAGCTTTACTCCCAGAGAGCGGGAGATTTTTATGATGTCCTTAAGCTCTCTTGTGGCTCCCGAATAGGAGAAGAATAAAATAACATCCAGAGGCCCGCACAGCGCCGTGCACATTGCCTGGAAATGAGAGTCGGAAATGTGGATGAATTTTGGGGAAACTGTTGAAAACAGCGCCCATGCCTCAAGGGCAGTTACATTGCTGCCGCCCTGCCCGAAGCAGAGAACCCTGTGGGCTTCCCTGAGAAGCCTTACTGCTTTTTCAATTGCATCCCGGTTCATCAGGCTGACGGTTTCTTCCATGGCCCGGGTGTTTTTTTTCAGAAGGAAGCCTGCGGTTTCTTCTATATAGCCTTTCTTTCCCTCCTCAGAGTGAAAATTATTTTCAGACATAGGAGATCCCGCTATAGCCAGTGAAAGCTTCAACTCATTATAACCCTCCAGCCCCAGATTCCTGCAGAATCTTGTTATGGAAGCCTCCGAAACTCCGCTGGCATCCGCCAGCGAAGTAATCGACATATACTGAACGGAGGTTTTGTTTTTCAGGATGTAGTCTGCCAGAGCCTTTCCTGATTTGGTCAGACCGGCAAATTCCGAGGAAATCCTGCTCAGAATGTTGTTGTACATATGCACCTCTGCCTTTTCTGTTCTCATTGGTATTTCTGTCTGCTATCAATATTATACTTTTTTTTAAAATCTTCAACAAAAAAACGGGCTTGAAAAGCTTGTTGTGAAAAATAAACAAAAACGAAAATAAATTTCATAACAAATCACAATTGAAAATTAATTTAGTTTGTCTTATGTTTAACACATGAAAAAATTTTCATTTCTTCCAAAAAAACGGAAGGAAGTCTTAAAAGGAGGATGTAACTTATGAGAAAAACAACAGCTCTTCTGCTGGCTCTGGTTATGGTAATTTCGCTTGCTGCATGCGCAGCGCCTGCAGGCACGGAAACAGCGGCAGGCACAGAAGCAGCGGCAGGCACAGAAGCAGCGGTGGAAACAGCAGCGGATACAAAAGCTTCGGAAATCACACTGTGGACCTATCCGATCGGCGGCTGGGGCAATGCAGAGACAGTCGACAGTCTGATGGCAGACTTTAAGGCGGCAACAGGTATCAGCGTAAAGGTGGAATACCTTGACTATACCAACGGCGACGATCAGGTCAATACCGCAATCGAAGGAAAATCCGCCCCCGATCTTATCATGGAAGGACCGGAGCGTCTGGTGGCAAACTGGGGCGCCAAGGGATACATGGCAGATATAGCAGATCTTTGGGATGACGAAGACAGGAAGGAAGTCAACAGCGCCTGTCAGGCAGCCTGCTTCACCGCTGACGGTAAATGCTTTGAGTACCCCGTGGTTATGACCGCACACTGCATGGCAGTAAACTACACCGCACTTGAGAAGGCAGGCAAGGCTGACCTTGTAAACAAGGATACCCACACATGGACCACCCAGCAGTTCAAGTATGCCGTTGCGGCTCTTTATGCAGCAGGCAATGATCCCGTTGCCGCAATCTTCTGCGGAGGCCAGGGCGGAGATCAGGGCACCAGAGCCATCATCAACAACATGTACGGCGGCACCTTCACCAATGCAGAGCATAATGCATATACTGCGGACAGCGCTGAGAATATCAAGGCTCTTGAAGAACTCCAGGCTATGGACGGAATCAGCTTTGATGCGTCAATCGTTGGCGGAGACGAGATCAATCTTTTCCGTCAGGGTATCTTGAAGATGGCATTCTGCTGGAACATTGCACAGCAGCTTAACGAGGACAATAACGCGGCAGGCCTCACCAATGACGGTGATGAGATCGTATTCATGAGCTTCCCCGCTGAGGATGGCAATGCAAAGCTTTGCGGCGGTATATGGGGATTCGGTATCTTTGATAACGGCGACGCAGGAAAGATTGAAGCGGCCAAGGAATTCATCAGATACTTTTGTGAAGGCGAAGGAACCGAGCCCGCAGTAAAGGCGGCTCAGTACTTCGCAGCAAGAACCGGTGTTCATGGAAGAGACCTTTCAGGCATATGGTCAGACAATGCCATCATGAACGAGTATAATAAGCTGATGCCTTATCTGGGCGACTACTATCAGGTGACCGGTGGCTGGGCTGAAGCACGTACCGCATGGTGGAACATGCTTCAGGCGGTGGGAAGCGGAGCTTCCGTAGCCGATTCTGTTAAGACCTTCTGCGAAACAGCAAACGCAGCAGCAAAGTAAACAAGATAACGTAATCAAGTAAGGCTGCCGCACAAAACGGCAGCTTTTTCTTCACAAGGAGGCTTCTAATGGGCAGTAAGACCTCATTGAGCAAAGCGCTGGTCAGAAGGGAGACCATATCAGGATATTTATTCATGCTTCCCTGCCTTTTCTTCTTCCTGACATTTGTAATATACCCCATGTTCATGTGTGTCTTCACAAGTTTCTTTGACTCGAACATGGGAAAAAATACCACCGATGTGTTTATCGGACTGGCAAACTACAGGGAGCTGTTCTCCGACAGGATATTTCTGGGAGCGCTCAGGAACACTTTTGTCATTGTTCTTGTATCTGTTCCTGTGGTCATGGTATTTTCTCTATGGGTGGCTTCCGCCATCTATGACATGCCAATGGTCCTGACCTCGGCATTCCGCTGTATTTTTTATCTTCCGGTTGTTACCGGTTCAGTGGCGGTAACCGTGGTGTGGAAATGGATGTACAACAACTACTACGGCATTTTCAATTTTCTCGGAAAAAACCTTGGACTTATTGACAAAAACATCAACTGGCTGGGAGATGAAAAGTATGCGTTATGGTGCATCATTCTGATCCTGCTTACCACTTCTGTGGGACAGCCCATAGTTCTGTATGTTTCCGCTCTCGGAAATGTTGACAAAACCCTGATTGAAGCGGCAGAAGTGGACGGAGCAAACAGGAGCCAGGTCTTCAGGAACGTGAAGTGGCCTCAGATCATGCCCACAACACTATATATACTGATCATCACAATGATCAATTCCTTCCAGTGTTTCGCGCTGATCCAGCTGCTTACCTCCGGCGGGCCCAATCACTCAACCGACACGATCATGTACTACATTTATTATACTGCTTTCAAGCTTTACCGCTATGGCTACGGCAATGCAATGGGCGTGGTGCTGATGATTATCATCGCCGTGCTTTCTGCTGTTCAGTTTAAGCTGGGAAGCAGCGACAACTGAGAACAGGAGGAGACAAATCATGCTCGGAAAAAAATCCAAGTTAACAAGAACAGTTGAGCTGACCGTCATTGCCATCCTTGCCCTTCTCTTTCTGTTTCCGCTGTACTGGATCATTACGGGTTCCTTTAAGACCCCGCAGGAGGTGAATTCGGTGGTACCGGTCTGGTGGCCTTATGAGTGGACCTTAAGAAACTGGAAGACCCTGTTTTCCAAGCTGAAGGCGCCGGTCTTTGAGGTTATGATTCCGTTCAGCCAGTATTTCAGCTCTGACGGACTCCCAATTGTCATGCTTAAGGGCGTTACGGGCCCCGCAGCCATCCGCTGGATCATAAATACGGTCTGGATGGCAGTTGCAAGTATGGTGCTTACCTGTCTTACCGCGGGTCTGGCCGGGTATGCGCTGGCAAAGAAGCGCTTTGTTGGACGCAGGATAGTATTTACACTGATAGTCTGCGCAATGGCGCTGCCCAAGCAGGTTATCCTTATTCCTCTGATCCGTGAGATGAGCGCGCTCAGGCTTTACAACACTATGAATGCGGTGATTTTCCCTATCGTCGGCTGGCCTTTCGGAGTATTCCTTATCAAGCAGTTTGCAGAAGGTATTCCCGATGGGATTCTGGAGGCTGCCCGTATAGACGGGGCAGGAGAACTCCAGACCTTTAAAACCATAGTATTCCCTATGATAAAGCCGGGTATAGGAGCGCTTGCCATCTTTACATTCATTTCCTCCTGGAATGATTATTTCATGCAGCTGATTATGCTTTCATCAACCAACAATCTGACCATATCTCTGGGAATAGCAAAGATGCAGGCGGAAAACTCTACGGACTTCGGTCTGATTATGGCAGGCGCAGCCCTCGCAGCTCTGCCCATCATCACAGTATTTATTATTTTCCAGAAGTACTTTACTAAGGGAATAACCATGGGCGCAGTCAAAGGTTAAAGGAGACAGCAATATGAGAGATATTACAAAATACCGCGGGATATTCCCTGCTTTTTATGCCTGCTACAAAAAGGACGGCTCCATTGATACAGAGGCGGTGGAAATCTTTACCAGACATCTGGTTGGAAAAGGCGTGAAGGGCCTTTATGTCGGAGGCTCTTCGGGAGAGTGTATTTATCAGTCGGTAAATGAAAGAAAGCTTCTTTTAGAGCATGCAGTAAAGGCGGCAGAAGGAAAAGTCACCATCATTGCCCATGTGGCCTGCAATAATACCGAAGACAGCTGTGAGCTTGCAAGGCATGCGGAAGGTTTGGGCGTGGACGCCATTGCATCAATTCCTCCCATTTATTTTCACCTCCCGCCCGAAGCCGTTGCTAAATACTGGAACGACATCTCGGATGCGGCTCCGAATACAGACTTCTTCATTTATAATATTCCGCAGCTTGCAGGTGTATCACTGACCGTTCCGCTTTTAAGGGAAATGATCAGAAACCCAAGAGTTGCGGGAGTCAAGAACAGCTCTACGCCCACTCAGGATATACAGATGTTTAAGGCCGAAGGCGGAAAAGATTTTGCTGTGATGAACGGCCCTGACGAGCAGCTGTTATCGGGACTTGTCATTGGCGCTGATGGCGGGATCGGCGGAACCTATGCTGTCATGCCGGAGCTTTATCTTAAAATTTACGAGCTTGCCGGAAAGGGAGAGTACGAGGCCGCAAGACCCATCCAGTATGCGGCGGATGCCGTTATCTATAAGGTGTGCGAAGCAAAGGGAAACCTTTATGCCGTGATGAAGGAGATTTTACGCAGGAGGGAGGGCATTGACATCGGAGGTGTGCGTGCGCCGCTCCCTGAGATTGCCCGGGAAGACATGCCCGTCATTCTGGAAGCAGCAGAAATGATTGACAGGGCAATAGCAATGTATTGCTGATGCATCCCACTTAAGGAGCCTTCATTTCTGGATGAATCGTTGAGCTGTAAACACGTTTTGTGAACTTTTATGAAATTGCTTGCTTTTTCCGGAGGTTTTTTGTATACTCTAAATCACCAATGGTGTGCGCGGGGCTACTCCAACATTATAGCTCCGATGACATACTAAAAAGAAGGGAGATATTGACCGCGGGCTTGCGGTGCGGCATAGTGGAGACATGTCGCAATGTTCCGTACACATATTCCGGTACGGAATGAGGTACAGTTTAGCAGGGGCTTCTGTATCAAAGCGTGTAACTAATGGCAAGTGTAAAATTAGTCAACATCAAGAAGGTTTATCCGAACACAGAGACTAAGAAGAAGAAAGTGAAGAAGGGTGAGCAGCCTGAGGAGAAGAAAGTAAATCTTCAGATCACTGATGAAGGTGTTGTAGCCGTTCAGGAGTTCTCACTTGATATCGCTGACCGTGAATTCGTAGTTCTTGTAGGACCTTCAGGATGCGGAAAGTCAACCACACTTCGTATGATCGCAGGACTTGAAGAGATCACCGCTGGTGAGCTCTACATTGGCGACCGTCTTGTAAACGACGTAGCTCCCAAGGACCGTGACATCGCAATGGTTTTCCAGAACTATGCACTTTATCCCCACATGTCAGTTTATGACAACATGGCATTCTCACTTAAGCTGAGAAAGACTCCCAAGGCTGAGATCGACGCTAAGGTTAAGGAAGCAGCAGAGATCCTTGGTATCACAGAATACCTTGACAGAAAGCCGAAGGCTCTTTCAGGCGGACAGAGACAGCGAGTTGCTATCGGACGTGCTATCGTTCGTGATCCTAAGGTACTCCTTATGGATGAGCCTCTTTCAAACCTCGATGCAAAGCTTCGTAACCAGATGAGAGCTGAGCTTATCAAGCTTCGTCAGCGTATCACCACAACATTCGTATACGTAACACATGACCAGACCGAGGCTATGACCCTTGGCGATCGTATCGTTATCATGCGTGACGGTTACATCCAGCAGATCGGAACTCCTCAGGAAGTATTCCAGCATCCGCACAACCTCTTCGTTGCAGGTTTCATCGGAACACCTCAGATGAACTTCTTCAACAACTGCAAGCTTGTTAAGGAAGGAAATACTTATGCTGTAGAGATGCTTGGCAAGAAGGTTGCTCTTTCAGCAGAGCAGAACCAGAAGCTCGCAGCAGCAGGTGCTGCAGACCAGACTGTAACAGTTGGTGTCCGTCCTGTACATCTTGATATCACAAATGAAGGATTTGCAGCTAAGATCGACGTATCAGAAATGATGGGTTCAGAGATGCACCTTCATATGAACATCGAGGGACAGGATATCATCGGTATCATCCCCACAGCAGGTCTTGATCTTAACACAGTTAAGAACGGAAGTCAGGTATTCTTCAACTTTAATCCCGCTCTTATTCATCTGTTCAACCCCGAGACAGAGCTTAACCTCATCTGATTGCCAAAAGTCAAATGACAACTTAGGCGCCGCTTTTGCGGCGCCTTTTCTTATTGTTTTTAACATAAACAGAAAACCATTACCTCATTAAAAAGACTTATTGTTGCTTATGTTAAAGCAACTGACCTTTAGCATATACAGAAGGCTTTACTCCTGTTATCCTTATAAAGTTTCTGTAAAAGGTTGAAAAGTCATTATAACCGCATTTTTCTGCAACCTCCTGAATACTCCTGTATTGTCCGTCTTTAAGTAATGTTTCTGCAAAGTTGATTCTTTTAAGGTTAATATATTTTCCGACAGTCAGACCAGTATATTGTGGAAATTTCCGGCAAAGGTCGGAAGATGACATGCCAAATGACTTGGATAGCGAATGAATGGATATCTCCTCCTGGAAATGGGAATCTATGTATTCTCCACAACGGTTAATGCCTATTGAATAAGTATGTTAGCGTCGGGCGATCCGAGCCATTCAGCGTCGGGCCAAAATCGCCAATCTGAGTCGGATCAAAAAAGCCATTACAATTAATTCTCAGATCCTATACACTTGTAATCGTCACTGTACAAGCGGAAGGAGGATCAATGAATGAGAATAATTGCAATGACTCTTCGAAGATAATAGCACAAGCTCTTGACGAAATGAAGAAAGAGCTTGGGCCAAAATTCAACGAAGAGAAAATAAATCTTGCAGAGCTGAGCAGACGGACCGGCATAAGCCGGGGACGGCTGCGGAAGCTCAAGAAAAACGGTTTTGTCCAAAAGCCACACGGAAGTATCGGAAAAAAAGCAGATAAAACAGTTCTGTCCGGCTTTACCGGGATCGTGGACAACTTTCTGAGAAACAGCGTGACAAACTCCAGCGTGATCTTTGACCGGCTAAAAGACAGCGGTTATACCGGTGGCCTTACGCAGGTGAAAGTCTACATTTCTCAGAACAAAAACCTTGTCCCTGCCAAAAGGCAGGCGATAAGCCCTCAGGGAAACCGAGGACGCCGATACGATACCGGCCCCGGTGAGACCTGTCAGATGGACTGGGGCTTTGTTGACGTCGAAACCTATGACGGCAAAAGCTACAAAGTTGCCTGCTTCGCAATGATCTGCCACCACTGCGGCGAATGCTATGTGGAGTTCTTTCCGAATGCAAGGCAGGAAAACCTGTTCATCGGAATGATCCGTGCATTCTTCCTCATGGGCGTCCCCAGACACATCCTTACGGACAACATGAAGAGTGTTGTGATCTCAAGAGATCCTGAAGGGCATCCGATCTGGCAGCACGATTACGAGTCTTTTATGAAGACTGTCGGGTTTGATACCAGGCTGTGCAAACCTCGCCATCCGTTCACCAAGGGTTATGACAAGATTTCAGTTATGTAAAGAAATCCGCTGAAAACCAATCGTAGCA